>CAMNOX010000001.1 GCA_946547305.1 uncultured Cytophagales bacterium
TTTTCTCTCTTTCAAGTTTTTCTTTCTTTTCCCTTTCTAATTTTTCTTGTCTTTCCCTTTCTTTCTTTTCTCTATCCTTTTTCTCTCTTTCAATTTGTTCTTGTCTTTCTCTTTCCTTTTTCTCTCTTTCAAGTTTTTCTTTCTTTTCCCTTTCTAATTTTTCTTCTCTTTCTCTGTTCTCTATTTCAATTTGTTCTTGTCTTTCTCTTTCCTTTTTCTCTCTTTCAAGTTTTTCTTTCTTTTCCCTTTCTAATTTTTCTTGTCTTTCCCTTTCTTTCTTTTCTCTATCCTTTTTCTCTCTTTCAAGTTTTTCTTTCTTTTCCCTTTCTAATTTTTCTTCTCTTTCTCTGTTCTCTATTTCTTTATCTGATTGATCTTTCTTTTCCTTTTCTAATATCTTTTGTTTTTTTAATCTTTTATCAATTTCTATATCTCTTTGCTCTCTTTCTTTTGTTTGTTTACTACTTTTTACTTGTTTACTACTTTTATTTTTCTGCTCGGAAGTATTTTTGTCTCTTTTACAGCACTTCCCCCTCTTTTTACAACACCCTGTTTCTTTACTTTGTTTTTTTTGTGTTTCATTTTTTTTACAACATTGACATTTCCCTTTTCTTGAGTCACCAAATATTTGTAAAAATGTAAGTAAAACAAGAGCTAATGTAATATTACTGAAATACATATTTTGTATTTAATAAAAATAGAAAGTAAAAGAAAATTTGTCATAGAATTTAATTTTATAGAATATTTTTTTAAAACGTTATTTTTTTATGAGAATTTGATGTAATTTATATTTTTTTTAGCATTCTTAATGTTTATATTTGATAATATTTTTTTTGTATAACTTGAAGTGTTTTCCACACTTTTGTCATTAATTTTTCGTATTTTTGTCGTGTGTAATGTGAAATATTTTTTGTCTATGACTACAATCTTCTATTCTGAGGAATAACATTTTCTCAAGGGCTTATAATAAGGTTGAATACATCTATAAATTTGGTGTTTTTTGATTTTAAAAAAATTATATTATACCCAGTATCTTGTGGTATAAACATAGTCGGAAGTAAACTTATAATTTAACATAGCACAGTGCGTTGATATAATTTAATTATTCAATTTTGTTTTCAATAGTTTCACTGTTTTCTTCTTAAATATTAGATATTCTAGCGATTGATTTTATAACGTCGTCTTTAGGAACTTTTATCAATGTAACTCCTTGTGTATTCCTACCAGCTATTCTAATATTGTTTATAGATATTCTAATAGCTACCCCAGAGTTGTTAATGATCATCAATTCATCGTCTTTTTAACATCACAAATAGATACTAAAACGTCCTGTTTTTGGTGTTATATTCATTGTCTTGACACCTTTCCCTCCTCTATTTGTTATTCTATAATCATCAATATCTGATCTTTTACCAAATCCTCTTTCACTAACAACTAATAATGTTTTATCTTTATCATTTTGATCTAGAGTTACAATTCCAACAACTTCATTATCAACAGTATTATCGTCTAGGTTGACTCCTCTAACTCCTATTGATGTTCTACCAATAGGTCTAACTTTAGATTCATTAAATCTTATTGCTTTACCATTCTTAGTAGCTAATATTATCTCTTGATATCCGTCTGTAAGTTTAACATCAAGTAATTCATCGCCTTCTACTATATTTATTCCATGAATACCATTAGCTCTAACATTACTATAAGCTTTTAAGGTCGTCTTTTTAATGATTCCTTTTTTAGTACAGAATATAATATAATGACTATTTAAATATTCTTCATTATCTAAATTATCAACATCTAGAATACAGGCCAATCTATCATGATCTATTGGAAATATATTTTGTATTGCTCTTCCTTTAGTGTTTTTGGCTCCTTCTGGAAGTTCATAAACGTTTTTCCAATATAATTCTCCCTTAACGGTAAAAGCTAATAGGAACTTATGTGTTGAAGATATTGCAAGGTATTTAATAAAATCATCTTCTTTAGTTGCTGACCCTTTAGACCCAACACCACCTCTGTTTTGTAATCTATATTCTGATAAATTTGTTCTTTTAATATAACCTTGATTTGATAATGTTATAACGACATCTTCGTCAGGGATAATATCTTTTGTTGTTAAATCACTGTAATCTAACTGAATTTCTGTTCTTCTTTTATCGCCACATCTAGATTTAATATCAATAAGTTCATTTTTAATAATTTCTTTAATTAAATTATCATCAGCCAAAATAGTTTCTAACCTTTTAATAGTTTCTACCAATTCATCATGTTCTTTTTGTATTTTGCTTCTCTCAAGACCAGTTAACCTTTGTAGTTTCATTTCTAATATAGCCTTAGATTGAACTTCATCAAGGTTGTATTCTGCATTAAATCTAGAGATAGCTTCATTACTATCTTTACATGACTTTATTAAATGAATAATTGGATCAATATTGTCTAGGGCAATAATGTAACCATCTAAAATATGTATTCTATTTTGTGCTTGTTTAAGTTCAAAATTAGTTCTTCTGACTGTGACTTCATGACGATGGTTATAGAAATGTTTTATCAAGTCTTTTAACCCAAGTGTCATTGGTCTTCCTTTGACAAGACAAACGTTATTTACGTTAAACGAATATTGTAAAGCTGTATTTGCAAAAAGATTATTTAAAACTACTTGAGCTACTGCATCTCTTTTAATATCTATTGAGATTCTTAATCCTTGTTTATCGGATTCATCTTTGATATCAGAGATACCTTCTATCTTTTTATCATTAACTAATTCTGCAATTTTCTCTATTAATAATGCCTTGTTAACACCAAAAGGTATTTCTGTAATTATAATCTGTTCTTTACCATTATCATTAGTAATTATTTCTGTCTTAGATCGTAATACTATCTTTCCTTTACCTGTATTATAAGCATCTAAAATACCTTTAGTGCCACAAATAATACCTCCTGTTGGGAAATCTGGTCCAGGTATATATTTTATTAATTCTTCAACAGTTATATCTGGATTATCAATATAGGCATTTATTCCATCTACTATCTCATTTAAATTATGAGGAGCCATGTTTGTAGCCATTCCGACAGCTATTCCAGAAGTACCATTTACTAGTAAATTAGGTAATTTAGATGGTAGTACTGTTGGTTCTTTTTTAGTCTCATCGAAATTTAAAGACCAGTCTATAGTGTCTTTATCTATATCTGTAAGCATTTCTTCAGCTAGTCTATTCATCCTAGCTTCTGTGTACCTCATTGCTGCAGGTTCATCTCCATCTATAGATCCAAAATTACCTTGTCCATCGACTAATAGATATCTTAAACTCCATTTTTGTCCAAGGTGAACCATAGCCATATATATTGCACTATCTCCGTGTGGATGGTATGACCCCATAACTTCTCCTACTGTTTTTACACATTTACGGTGAGGTTTATTATGTTGTAACCCTAGTTCATTCATTGTGTATAATATCCTTCTTTGAACTGGTTTTAATCCATCTCTAACATCTGGAATTGCCCTAGAAACTATTACTGACATTGAATAGTCTATATAGGCTTTCCTCATTTCGTCGGTAATGTCAATATTTATGATTCTTTTGCTACTATCATCAATGGACATATATTTTTGTTAGTTAAATAACGTTTAAAAAATTAATTTTTTATGAATTAAAAAATCAGAAATTGTTATAATATTTTTTTTAGTGATATTAAATATAGTTTTGCTTAAATTATGTGACTTTTTTATTCTTTTATATAATAAAATGACCATAGTCCGCCTTGGCGGACAATACCGATTTTAACCATTTCATCTTTACTTGCTATTTTATATTCATCACTGTATTCAGAAATCTTTTTGTATCCTTTAATTTTTGTGAGTTTAATAAAGTCATCACATGGTGGAAGTATTATAACCATATAGAGATTTTTACCTTTGTGATTAATACTTTCACATCTTCCGTATGATACTTTCCCCCTATTATCATATAACCAAGAGCTGAATGTGTCATTAGCTTTTTCTCCGCTTCTTTTCATATCACCTTCACCTCCGTGACTTGAATAATAACCAAATAGTATTTGATATATGTTTTCTTCGGTATCTTCATTGTCATAGAACACTATGTTTTTGTATGTTGTTAGTTCATCTAAATCTATAGTAATCGGTTTTTTAAATACAGTAACGACATCTTCATCTTCTAAATCTGACTTCGAAAATAATATATACGAGTCTGTATAAATATCAATATTTTTACGTATATCACTAACCTCAAATTCTCCTAATTTTATATAATTTTTCAAAGTTAATGTATCTTTATCTACATAAAGGTTATATACCTCGTTTTCATAATCATATAGTTCGTCGATGGTATTAGGTGTTAATTTTAGGAGATTAAATAGTTTCCCTTCTTCCATTAGTTTTCCGAAGATACGTTTCGCCTCGGCCTGTTCACTTACAGCTTTATTGTTATTAATTAGCATAATAAATTCCATAAACTTCATATTTTTGATATCTTTTTGTCCGATGTACAAGTATTCTTCATCTAGGTTTATATTATCTGGGTCTAACGTTACGTGTTCAAAAGGGGCAATATGTATTTCAATACTGTTAAGTGTTTTTAACATCTCTTCCATGTCTTTTTCTTCAGTAGCATTTCTTATGTCCTCTTCTGTAATTTTTAATTTTTCTTCTCTATCTTCCAATTGTAAAGCTTGTAATTTTCTTTTATATATCCATAGCAATGGAGCGTTTTTAAACATCTTCTCATTTGCCTCATTGCCACTATCTTTGTTATCTGTACTGTTTTTAGTGATGGTTTTTTTAGGAGGATTCCCATGGGTACTTTTTTTAGGAGGATTTACCTTTGTACTTGTTTTATTTGTATTTCCATTATTTCCTCCTTTACAACTATTACAACAACAGCCTGCACTTATATCAAAATTCAAATGTAACATTAAAAGTGATATCAATGTAATATTAAAATATTTGGTAGGTTTATTAAACGCAGCGAACACCATATATATATATATATGTATATATATATGTATATATATATATCCCAAAAACCAAAATTTTAAAGAAATATTTTATTGTCAATATTTTATCATTTAGGTGTAATTGATCGAAATTAAATACGCTCTGTAGGACTTAATGCCCGTTTATTAATAAAGTCAATTACTGTATTTTTGTCGCTATCATTTTCAAATTTATTAAGTATATTTTCGTCGCTAAAAGTAATTTTAAAATGTTCCTTTATTTTATTAGACTTATTTAAATTTTCACCAGTCGCGTTACAGTATTTATTATATAAATCATGTATTCTATCATTACAATCAAGCTCAGGATCTCTTTGTGCCCACACTTCTCTTGCATATGCCACATTACCTACGTCAGTAATTGACCTAGTAAAACCATAATAGAAATCTGATTTATTACTAGAAAATTTGAAAATATTAAGAAATTTGCCGTCGTCATGACCACAGGTTATGTAATTAATAAAGTTTAGTGTTGAATAAACATTAGTACCAAAATTGTGGAATTTCTGTGAATATACGGTTGATTCATAACATGCATCTAAAAGCTGATATAGGTTATCTTTGTTTATTCCATCATAACCATCTTTTGGATTTTCCGGCATAAGATCATCGTCGAATTTTATTTCGATCTTGTCTTTTTTCATTTTATTTTCTAGTTCTGTTTTTATTTTTTGAAGTGTTGTAGTGTCTTTGAAATCTTTATTAGTAATGTTTTCGATATCAATATCGAGGATTTTAACTATCTTCTTTTTGAAGAAATACTGTAATAATATTCTTAGGTCATCGTATTTATTTATTATATCTGTTTTTAATAATTCAATAGTGTCAGATGCAGTTACTTCTGCAGTTGTTACAGTAGCATTTTTAGTTACCGATGTTGTGTTTATATTAGTTGTTGTACTTGTTTTATGAACTACTGACGTAGGCTTATCAGTAGTTGATTTATTAGGCAATTTGTTAATTACTAGAGTTTTTAGGCCTTTTCTCGTATCAGTGTTTGGAATAATGTTTTTCTTAGGATTTGTTTTTTTATGATTTTGACTACTCTGATTGGTTTTATTTCCATTTTCCGCGCATATATCCATACATTCACAGCATCCACTGTTAATATCAAAAATAGCACAACTAGCACCGATTAGAAATAGATATTTCTTCATATTTTTTAGATTAATATTTTTTTAGATTAAAAATGTTTTTATAGTAGGAGGATAAAATAACCGTTAGTTTCTTCATGCGCTTGGTTTTTTATAAACTACAATATTTATAGGAGAATTAAGCTCTTTTTCATCTTCAATTTCAAATAGTTCACTAAAGCTCGTTAATATGTATGTATCTACATAGCTATTAAGATCCTCGATTTTACTGACTTCGACATTTTCTTTATTATCATAATCTGTTATTGTAAGAGTACTAGAATCGACGTAGAGAAAATACTTGTCCCTTTCGTCATTGAAGAAGTTTTTTATATCTTCCACCTTCTCTGGAAGTTTAGCTAGAACATATGCATTATTAAGCAACTTTCCCGCATACTCATCATCATCCTCGTCATTCTCCTTGGCGGGCATTTCACCATTATTAATTAACATTATGAAATTAGTTGCTTTTTCTTCTGAATCCTTATCTGCAAATTTTAAGATATAAGGCTGTGATAAATCTATGTTATTTGGATCAATAACTACATTTTCAAAAGGAGCTACTGGTTTTGTTCTAATTTTTTCTAACTCTTGCTTAAGGTTTTCTATTTCCTCTGCAGACTTTGCTTCATCTATTTGCTCTTTTGTAATTGTTATTGATTGACCATCTTCTAAATGGTCATTTTTAAATTTGAGGATAGTCTTTAAAGTATCTTTCCAATTCTTAAGAGGGTCTGTTTTTTTATTTGATTTATTACTTTTACTTCCTTCATTTCCACTTCTACAGGATCCACTGTTAATGTTAAAAATAGCACAACTAGTACCGATGAATAAATATTTCTTCATATTTTTTAGATTAATATTTTTTTTGAAAGAAAAAAATTTTTTGGCATAAATTCATAATAGCTTGATTTTTTGTTAATTTTTATCAACTAATATATATGTTGTTTAGGTGTTTATTTGGTATTTTGTTTTTATTGTCATTTGTAACTGTGCGTTCTGCAGATGGTGGTGATGCATCTAGGTTCTATAAAGTTGTAGAACGTCAGAAGCTTAAAGATATTCCAATGTATTATAAGGGTCAAGAATATAGGTATAATGGAGTGTATGCTGATGACTACTGTTCTGCAAATCGGATTATTGAATTGTTTAAATATAATTCCGAATTAAAGAATGTTGTTAATGTCAATAATATCAAGGAGAATCTTCATAGTGTTAATGGTGCTGTGTGTTGTGTATATGTTAGATTTGGTGATGTTGATGTTCCGTACAATAAAAAAAAAGGTGACTTAGATTGTCCTCTGTTAGTAGAATTACTCAATAATATGTGTTTTCCTTCTAAGGTTGTGTTTGAAGATGGTTTGATTCCATGTAATAAGGGTGTTTTAAAGATTATTGATGTGGATGGGAATGAAGAGGTTATAGATGAGCTTGATATTCATGATTATGTTTATAATAAGTGTACATTAAGGCGTGAGATGTTTCACTCTGGTATACTTTTCGATAGTTTTTTATCTTATAAATTCTATAAAGGTTTATTTGGACGTGGTAATTTGAAACCTATTGTGTCGTATTCTATTTCTGGCATAGAAACAAGGGTTAAAGGTATTTTAAAACCTGTTGAGATTGAGCGTATAATTGAGGCAGTTAGGAATAGTAAAAATGTTGTTATTGGTTATTCTAATACGGTTTATTTCAATTTTACCTGTGATAAATATTCATCATTAGATGATATAGGCATATTTACTGAGTTGTTTGGGGATGAAGTGTATAAATGCTCTGTTGTTGGCATTTATAATTCACTGAGCACAGTTGGTGATTTGAAAAGATTTATTGCCGATCTGAGTGGTATTAATATGGTTGATATAGATATTTTACAAGGAGGTAACAAATTGCAGGATAAGGTTAAGCTTGTTGATTTTGGTAATTATGTATTTAAATTCGATGATAAGTATCGTAGTGCTGGTTATAAGGTGTTGTTTGAGTGTGAAGATAAATCAAAAAAATTGCGTTTGGATATTATAGAAGGAGGTAATGAAATGCCTTTTAGCTTTAGTAGTATAAAAAAAGAAACTATTTCGGATAGCTTGCGTAAAAGGTTTGCTTTTTTGAATAATGTTGATTTTGATGTTAAATTTACTGATGAATTTAAAAATCAATGTGATTGTTATGATGATAAAGCTGTCGAAATGCATGTTACTATTAAATCTTATACAGACGATATTCTTGAGAAGGAAGGGTCTACTTATTTTAAGATTTTTTTATGTATGCCTGGTTTTTTTTTATGTGATGTTAATGTACCTGTTAATGTAACTACCTTAGAGGATAGTACAAATGTTGTAAAATATAGTGATTTAATTGATGGATTGAAGAAGATTATTGATTTTAGGTATGGTGTAGGTACTGCTCAAAAGTCGACTTATAGGCTGTATATTAATAGACGTTTAGTTGAATTGGTAAATGGAATGATTCCAGTTGATGTCCTTTCAAGTGGTGATGTTTCGTTTGTTGTAAATCACGTTGATTTTACAAATAAAATTATTGGCTGTGGTGTTAGTGTTTATAAAACTGGTAAAGATGATAAAGATGACAATGGTGTAGTAGGATGTTGCAATTCTTGTAAGTGTTGCGGTTGATAAATAGCAGCTTGCGGTGTAGTTTTTTAAATTCCTTATTTTTTTTGTTTTTGTTTTTGTTTTTGTTTTTGTTTTTGTTATATAATATTTATGAGTGTTTTTAGGTTTAAATTTGTTCTTTTGTTTTGTTCAATTACTCATTTATATAGTAATGGTCTATTTTATGAATCTAATGAGGTTTCAGTAGCTAAGATATTTTTTTATGATCTTGCTAAGAAGGTGTTTATACCTAGTTTCGTAGCTCCTATGAACCTTAAATATATAGATATTTATTGTGGTTGTTCGTTTGGTTATAATATTTGGTTTGTAAATAAAGGTGAGTTTAAATTTGGGGTTTTAAGTGGTAGGCTTGATTTGTTGAATGCATTAGTTGATTGGATTATATTTTATAAGAATTGTGACGTTGCTAAGTTCAGGACAGCTACTAATATTAATGATACTCATAAGTGTGGTAAGGCATTTGGTTTAGCTTTATTGGATAATCTTATTTGTTGTGTTGTAAATATGAAGTTCGGCCCGTTTGTTGTACACTTTGGGGAATTTAATTTTTTAACTTTTGGTGAACTTGCTGCATGTGTTGGTGCTGGTCATGATTTGAGACAAGGTGATGAGTATGATAAATATAAGAGGAGATTGCGTAACTATTGTATTTTTAATGTTTTAATGCCTAGTTTACAGATCGATGCTCTGTATATTGCAAATTATTTTAAAAAGAAATTTAAGTTCTCACTATCTTAACTTATAGTGTTGTTGTTAACTTTATTGTTCATTAGAATATAATTTATTTATTGTGGTCTTCTTTATAAGCTGTATTCATCATCTCTAATAGATTGTCGACTGTTTTATCGATTCTGTATTCAGATGATATGCTTATGTACTCTTTGCTGTATGATTCTAGTTCGTCTTTGTTTTCTATAAAGTAATCGATTTTCTTTGTGAGGTCTTTATAGTCGTTACACTTGAATAGATTTTTGTCGAAAAGTGCAAATTCCGTAGTTCCTGATAATTCGCTATTGTTTATAATTGGTGTAACTCCACAACATATCGCTTCGATGCATGACATACCCATGGCTTCTATATCTGCTGCGTGAATATATATGTCACAGATATTGAGTACATTTATTAGTTCTTCTCTGTTGTAGAAGTGAAATTCACAATCTATTTTGTATTTTTTTGCTAGTTTTTTTAGAGTTTTTTCATTTGGACCATTGCCTGCTATTATGAGTTTGATTTTATTTTTATATTTGCTATTAGCGATTGCTTTTATTATTAGATCTTGTTTTTTTTCATTCGATAGCCTACCAACAGTTATAATTACGAATTTGCCGGCATATTCATTTGGTTTTATAATATTTTTCTTTTGAAAATCGTAGCTTATTCCATTGTAGAACATGTGTAGTGTTGATTTATATTGCTTTTCTTTGAGGTACTTATCGACTAGCTTTGAAGTTGAATTACAATGCTTAAATTTGTCATAGAAATTTTTCCATATTCTGTTTGTAATAGATGTTATGATCGATTTACATGGTACTTGCCTAGCGTAGGCAACATTATGAGGTAATGTTGGGAATGTAATTGTAGTTGTTATTGAGTTTTTGTCGCAATAGTCTTTTACATATTTTGATAGGTCGAATTGTGTTATAAAATGTACTACATCTATATTCTCTAGGGCTTCCTTGACTTTGGATTTATTTATTTCTGCAAATGCCATTCCTTGTTTTTTTGCTTCTCTATTTATAATCCCTCTTTTTTTTGTCCCCATTTCGAATACTTTTTCTCCGTACTCAGATATTCCGTTACCGCATATTATACTTACATTGTATCCTCTTTTTATGAGTTCTTTTGTCCATTCTTTAGTAAATGAGATACATCCGTTTGTGGTTTTGCCGTATTGGTCTACAACAAAGCAAATGTTTTTAATTCCTGTTTTATTACTTATTGCGTCGATTGTTTTAATTGAGATAATTGTTGTTAGAAGGGTAGTTATGATCTTTATTATCATAGTTAGTGTTAATGAAATTTTGATTGAAAAGATTTTAATTGCGAGATGTTTATTGGTTTTTATTATGATTGTTGGCTATAATTTACCGTTTTTTAGGTCATTAATTATTTGGAACATGTTTTTACCTTTGAGTTTACTTTGCACATCTGCTATTCTTTCAAATAGTTTTATTGTTTTATTTACGTCTTCAACTTTTGTTCCGCTACCTCTGGCTATTCTTTTTTTCCTACTTAAATCTAGTTTTGAAAAACATTTTCTTTCGTTTGGAGTCATCGAATCTATTATATATTTTGTTTTTTTTATATGAGTACTATTGCTTTCTATCGCGTTTTCGTCTATATTGTCATTGAGTGGTAGCATTTCGATTACTCGTTTTGTTCCACCAATGTTTTCTAGGCTCTCTATGTACTCTTTTAATTTAATATAGTTTAGCTTACTTGTATATGAACTATCATCTTTGAGTCTTTTACTTTCATTCTCTATTTTTTCTACTAATGTAACTATATCTCCTTTCCCTAAAATCTTGTTTGCAATTCTATCTGGGTGGAATTCTTCAATATCATTTATTTTCTCTCCTATACTAATCAGTTTTATAGGTTTATTTATCGATTTTGCTATTGATAGTGCTACCCCTCCATTTGAATCACCATCCATTTTTGTTAGTACAACACCAGTTATATTTACTATTTCGTTAAAGCTTTTTGCTATCTCAACTGATGTTTGTCCTATCATACCATCTAGAACTAATAGTGATTCTGTAATTTTGAAATTATCTGTAATATTTTTTAATTCTGACATCATGTCTTTATCGACTGTTTGTCGTCCTGCAGTATCGACGATTAATAGATTATTACCATTTTTAGTAGAGAAATCGATACTATCTTTTATTATTTTATTAACATTTTTTTCTTTTTCTTCCTTGAATATATCGAGGCCATTATCTTTTGCTAAGATCTCTAATTGTTCTATTGCTGCAGGTCTGTATATATCACATGCCACTAATAACGGTTTTTTATTAAACTTATCTTTTACATATTTTGCAAGTTTATGTGCAAATGTTGTTTTCCCTGCACCTTGTAATCCGATGAGTAATATTATAGTCTTGTCTGAAAGTATGAGATTGTGATTCCCACATGACATTAGTTGTATTAAGTTATCATTGACTATTTTTGTGAATACTTGCTCAGGGTTTAGAGATACATGTACTTCTGTCCCAATTGCCTCTTCTTCTATCTTTTCTGTTATTTCTTTTGCGATTTTAAAATTAACATCAGACTGATAGAGTATCCTCCTAATATTTTTTACTGCTTCACTTATATTCCCTCTTGTTATCCTACTATTTCCACTTATTAAATGTAAGGCACTCTGTAATTTTTTTTTTAATGATTCAAACATGCGAAGTATTACAACACTTTGGAATATTTAATATGATTTATTTTCTGAAATTCCACCAAACTCTATACTAAGCTTTTGGATTAATATGTAGAACAATGATTTATCTTTCATTTTTAACTTATCTGCAAAAGGGTTAAATACATCCCACACAACATAAGGTGTAAGTGCTTTTTCGTCAGCTTTCTTGAACATATCATCCCAGAACCTTGACCTTGCCTTGTTTGGACTGTTTCTGTCTAGTCCATTATTATAGAAGATATAAGCTAAGTCAAGCATTCCCAAACCAGGTCCGTTTATTTTTATGTAAAAGCCACCGAATCTCATTGCCATGTAAACTTTTAATATTTCATCAAGACCGATTTTAAAACCAATACCAAAAGAATTTTTTGCATAGAAGTTACTGTGAACTTCAAGTAACATACCTGGAAATATAATATGGTTCATGATAAAACTCACTGAAAAGAACCTATTGCACACATGTCTCCATTCAAAATTGAAGCTAGTAATTATTCTACCCAAGAGAGTAGCTGGAACAACGAGCTTAGGCATTGTATCTCTGTTCAGGTCAGTTATTAACCACCTAAGGAAACCGAAGAAAGTATGTGTATTTTCATTTAATGGCTCTCCTTGTTTATATTTGTCATAACTGTCTTTCATGCTAAAAAAAAGTGCTGCTGTATTCACACTAAATAAACCACTAAATGTAAGTGCATAATAACTACTTGACCTAGGTAGTTCAAAGTAATTCCCAGCGCTACTGAACACAGGGTCCATCAAAGGACCGTCATTAACTAAAAATATGTTATTTTTGTTTTCATCATTCTTTTTTTTCTTCTTTGGTTTACTCTGTTTTTTCCCATTGCTATCCACGACAGCTACCTTTTCATTTGAACTTCCATTGTCATTTTGTGAAGGTGTATTTACTATAATTGGTGGAGCTGGTTGGTAATTTGAAGGTGTATTTACTATAACTGGTGGAGCTGGTTGATAATTTGAAGGCAATTGTGATGGCATGATCACTGGTACTGGTTGATATATTGGTTGTACGTATGCCCCACTTGGTTGTGCCCCGTTATTGTTATATAGTATTAATGGCTTTTGACTGTCTCTATCTCCATCATTTGATTTTGGTATTAAAAATTTTTTTTCTTTTTTGTCAAGTTTTAAAGTATCACGTATCTTCTTTTTATTTTTTTTAGTGTTATTAACTTCCTCATAGTCATAATTATCTACATCAGAGGATGTTGAATTTTTACGCTTATTATTTCCAGCTTCAATTTCACTGCAGTAAAATAAATTTGAAAAAAACATTGAATTAACTACAATCGCCACTTTTATACACTTTCTTTGGTACTTAAATCGATCGATCATACATATTATATAATCAAAAAAATATATTTATAAAAATTTTAAACAAAAATGATACGATGAACGCTAAAACAATGTAAAAAAGCATTAAAAATACTGTGATTATAGATCCTAATTCTCCTTTTATGGTTATTAGCGTATTTATACATGGGCAATATATCATTGTGAAAATTAAGAAGGTTATTCCCGTTTGTATTGGAATTTTATTTTTTATATCTTCTTTGTTGTCGCTGTCGTTTATGTTATATAGTGTTTTTAGTATAACTGGGACTGATTCTTTAGCAAATATTCCACCTAATAATGATATATCCATTTTGTAGTCGAATCCTAGTGTAGATAATACTGGCTCTATATTTTTGCTTATCTTATGTAGATAGGTCTCTTTTTTGTTTTCTGTGTTATTTGTTGGAATGTTGTTTAATACCCATGATGTTAATGTGAAAATAAATATTAGTGGAGCTGTGTTTTTTATAAAATTGATAGCCTTTGATGATGATAATGAAGCTATGTTTATTATATTGGGGAATTGGTATGAAGGGATTTCTGTAATGAATGTTGTATCGTTTTTTTTTATAAAAGAGGACGCTATTTTACTAATAATTGCTCCAATTATTACTCCTAATAAATATATCGAAAGTACAAGTAGGGATCGTTTTATACCAGAAAAGTATATTCCTGATATTAACATATATATTGGTAATTTTGCTGTACAACTGATTAGTGGTGAAATTATAACTGTTATAATTTTTGTGTTTTTGTCTTTTATTGTTTTTGTTGACAGTATTCCTGGAACATTGCACGCTAAGTTACTTACAAGTGGGATAAATGCATCTCTGTTTAAACCTATGGCCTTCATGGTCTTTTCTATTATAAACATACCCCTTGCTAAGTACCCGCTTTCTTTTAATATATAGGTGAAGAAGTATATTGAAAATATTTGAGCAGAACATGACAGTATAGATTCAGCTGTAATTAATACACAGTTGTTTATAAAGAATTTTATGTTTGTGTTTGTGATTATTTTGTCAGCTATGTTTTTTATCTTGTCTATAATTAGTTCTATTATCAATTCTATGTGTTGTGCAATATAGAATGTTATAACCATCATTGAGGTAAAGATGAGTATGAATATAATGACTCCAAATATTTTATGTAGGATTATTTTATCAACGTCAAATGTGTTTTTTTGTGTCGTTTTAGTGAAATCTGATTTTTTTAGTTTGTTTTCAATTTCGTTAAATATTTCTTTCTCGTATGTCATAATTGGCCTTTTATCTGTAATTGTTTATATTTTGTAGTTAGTATAATTTTAACTTTTTTTTAAATTGTAATCAGTAGGATTGTACCCTTTGTAGTGTCGGTAGTGTTAATATGTAAATATATTTTATTACTACATTCTCATTTTATCATTGTAACTGTTATATATTAAATATGCTTGTGCGTAAGAAGAACAGATATTTGGAACTTTTATTTAGGAGTAGTTCTTTTGTTAGAATCAAATCTGTATTAGATAGTTTTTTTGATAGAGTTGACATAGTTTTGCAGCGTTTCCCTTTGTTGTTTTCGTTGTTTGTAGGCCTTATATCTAGATATTCTTTTACAGATCGTGAGATATCTTCTTTGTTTATTATTTCATTGTTTTCATATTTTAGGATTTTAGGTATTTTATTTGTTCAAAAATGTACAGTGAAATTTTTTTTGTCTGGGTTGTTTTTTGGAATGGCTATATATTTTAATGCATTTTCTTGGTTATTGAGTTTAAGAGAGTTTGGTTTTAAAACAGCTAACATTGAGGATTTTTTAGGAATTTTTGGTTTTTTTGGGGCTAGTCTTTATTTAAGTATTTACACTGGGTTGGCTTCATATTTTGCTTCAAAGTTGGCATTTAATAAGATATCGTTGTTTTTATTTTTTTCTTGCTTTGTTACTATTTATGAAATTTTTTCTAGATATATTGTAGATCTTGCTCCATTATTGTCTCTGTCTTATGGTATTGTGGGATTTAAATATTTTATTCAGGTAGGGGCGATTGTAGGGACTTTTGGCATAACGTTTTTATCGCTTTTAGTTGTTTCTTTTTTAAGTGTAAAGGGATATCGTTATTTCGGATGTTTGGTATTTTTATTTTGTAACGCTTATGGGTTATATAAAATTAAACTAAAAAATGATTACTTAATGCCAAAGGATAAATTTGATATAGCTGTTGTTCAGGCTAATTATGATGATAATGATAGGTTTTCTTCTGGTTATGCTTGTTCTGATAATTTTGCTACATTGGCTAAAATTGATAGTGTAGAGAACCTTAAAAAGAAACTTTTAGTTATTGCTCCTGAGACGATTATATGGTATAGTGTGCCGCAAATTGAGTATTTTGTTAAAAGAGGTTGTGGGTTTTATAAAAATGATGGATATTTGAATGAAAAGAGATACTCGAATGTTGGTGAGGATAAATTGTCTAATATAGTTGTATGTACAGGTTTTGTAGAGAATGTTTGTGGTAAAAGCCATAATTCATATCAGTTTTTTACATATGACTATGGACTTGGAGGTATTAAAAGGCTTGATTTTTATAATAAGAAGTATTTAATTCCATTTGGAGAGATGTTACCAACATGGGTTAATAAGGTTATACATTTAGTGCCTAAGAGGTTTAAATTTATTCATGAGATGATTGATGAGTTTAATGATTCGTCTTATACTCCAGGGGATGGAAAAAATACAATACATATAGATGGTGTAGCTCCTTTTGCTATGGAGATATGTTCGGATATTATAAGTCCTGGATTGTCTTTGTATGATAGTTATGAACCAACGTGGATATTGAGTACGATGAATTTCCATACATTTAATGGGAAGGATAAGAATACTAATTTGTCTCATTTAGGCCTGCTTTTTGGTAAATTTAGGGCAATAGAGTTTTCTAGGCCTGTCGTTATGTGTATTAATTTTGGATATAGTTGTGTTATTGATTGTAACGGGCAGGTTGTGAAAATTTTAAAATCTAAAGCTGCTGGGGCTATTCATCATGAGATGCCTATGAAATATGATGTGTCTATTTTTTCTATGTTTAGACAGAAAATGTTATTGTCGATTTTGTTATTTTTATTTGTTTCTTTGTTGTTAGCAAGAAGAAAGAAAAATGGTAGATTTAAGAAGTTTTTTTCGAAAAAGTAGAAATATATTTTTTGCTATATTGAGTTTATTTAAGTTGGATAGAAGTGCTATAAAAGGGAGTTTTTTGTTTGTTATTGTGTTGTTTTGTGTGTTGATTGTTAAACTTGTTTATTTTAACTCTGTTAGTAATAGGATAAAGAGTCTTAAGATAGAAAATTTGACGTAAAGTAATTTTGTGTTAAAAAAATACTTTGATGTTTATTGTGAAAGGTTAAATTGTTTTTCTATTCTTAGAATTATTTTGTATTATTCACATGAATTGTAATATTTTTTTAAAATGTGAATGTGAAGATTCCATATTTGTTGTTTTTCTATTTGTCTACAGTATTTGTGTTTTGCAAATCTAATATAAAAGAAGACGTGAAATTAAAGAAATATAGGTTTTCGTTTTATTTGAATGTTCAATTTTTAGATTCAATGGCTTATTGGAGAAATAGCTTTAGTTTTTTAAAGGTTAAAATGTTGGATAAATTTTCTTATTTAGAGAGGTATTGTATTGGGGGGAGTGGTAGTTTTAAAATCGCTAGGAAATTTTTTTATTATGTTTTTTTAGGATTTGGAATTGGGACTTGTGTTGATTCCAGGAGTGTTTATTCTTTGCTGTTTTTAGATGTATTACCGTTGGGTTTTATTTATAATATTGATGAATATTTATCTACTGGATTGCAGGTAGGGTATAGTGTGTGGATAAATCCAGCGAATGCTTGTAAAGATATGTTTTATATAAATTTTAAGGATGTGTGTATTAATTTGAATATATTTAGGTACAATAATGTTGTTTCATTTGAGTTTTCTAAGAAGGTAAGGTTCTATAGTATATTAAAGTGCAGATTGGAAAGCGTTTTTACTACTGGTTGGAGCATTAGTTTATTTGTTGATATTTAATCATCTGTGTGTCAGGTTGTATCTTTGACATATCCAGTTAGAGAATCTTCTATCCTTAAATCTTTTGCAAATAGTGCATTAGCTTTATTCCTTATTGGTATTATTATATCATTTGAGTCTTTTTCTTCTCCTTCATCTACGACTGATATAAATATTTTTGAGAACATAATTGAAGCGAATTGTATTAAATTTTTTATTTTTTGACCATATTTTTTCAGGCTTGGGTCCGTCTTTTTTAGGTGGCCAATGAAGTGTTCTATTAGCTCTAGGATGTAGTTGATTGTTGCGAAATTTATGTAGAAAGGTACTTTATTGTCTTGATTTATGGGGTTTTTTGTTAATGTTTTTTTAAATCCAGCAAAAAGGTCACTGCTTGTTAATTTATTTATTTCATTTATATAATTTAATGTTTCGGCCTTTGTTTGCTTTACTGTTTGAATGTCTATATACCCGTCTAGAAAGCTGTATTTATTGCGTACTTTACCTTTACATGACTGACATTTACATCCGTGTATCTTTGCGATGTGTAGTATAAGTAAAAATAATATTGTTGCATATTTCATAATACGCCTTTTAATAGTTATACTTTTGCATTAAAAAAACAAGTAAGTATTATGTTGTTTGCTAAAAAGGAATAGCATAATACTGTTGCTGCTATGTTTGATCTTGGGTATTTTTTGAAAAGCTTTTTGAATTTATTGTTGATGAGAGTAGTTTCTAGAGTAATTCCAATTTTAATGTCTGGTTATATTATAAAAACTACTGGTCTTCGTTCATTTGGCAATATTGAATTTGCTAAAGTGCTAAATTATTTTTTTAAGTTAATAATTGCTTATGGATTTATTTACACAATTCCAGCTTATTTGTATAAATGCGATGATCGGTTTAGGAAAGATAAATTACCTGCATTGTTTGGATCAATTGTCTTGATAAAGTTTGTTTTATCTATATTATGTTTTTTTTTATTATTACTAGTTTTCTATTTATTCCCATTTTTACGTAAAGATTTTTCTATAATTCTATTTTTTTTCTTTGTTGCTGTTTTTAGTGGTTTTACTCCGATTTGTATTTATCAGGGGTTAGAAAAATTACATATTATCACAGCGCTGAATTCTTTGACTAAGTTTTTTTTTTATTTTTCTATTCCTTTTTATGTTAAGTCTGAAAATGACATAATATATTACCCAATTGTTTATAGCGTAGTTGAGTTCTTAAGAGTGTTGTTTTCATATTTTATATTGTTTTATTTTTATAAAGTTGGTATTTCATTCCCTAATATTTCATTTATAAAAAAACAGGTTTGTGATGGGTTCTCTGCATTTTGTTTTTCTTTTTATATATTTTTTTGTGATAATTTCCCAATTTTGTTTTTAAAGGTATATTTAGGTAATATATATGTTGGAATTTATAAATTAGGATCAAATGTGTTGTATTTGTGCCAGCAGATATTAGAGCCTTTTATTCAATGTTCATATCCAATAATAAAGGGAAAATTCAACATAGATATTAAGGTCGGTCTTAGGTTTGCTCTAAAGGTTTTATTAGCTTATGTATCGCTATTTTTGCTTATTAGTATATTGTGTTTGTTTTACTCTACTAATATCGTAAGGTTCTTTTGCAGTAGTGATTTTATAGTAAATAATAAGGAATTGTTTGATTCTGCAGTTATAATTTTGAATATAAATATATTGGTATTTTTGATGTCTATAGTGTCAAGTTTTATCGGAATGCATATTTTTGCGAATTTTGGTATTAGGTATTTATATTCGATTGTTCTGTTTATTGGTGGTATAATATCTGTAGTACTGCATTTTAGTTTTGTTTTTAAATACAATGTTATTGGTGCGTCTCTAGCGGTATTATCTGGTGAATTTTTTGTATTTTTAATGATGTGTGTTTTATTTTTGTATAGGTTTGTAAAAATAAAAATAATTGGATAACATAAATATATGTCTGTTACAAGGTTAAAGAGGAAGAAAGAGAAAAGATGTATCGTGAAGTTTAAGCGTGGTCTGCTATTAAAGGGGTTATTGTGGAAACCAAATATAAAGAGGGTTGATATTGAAGAGATTGAGAAAGGATTTGTGAAAAAATAGAAGTATTTGATGTTTATTTTAGATTTTTTTTCGAGGATTTTTTGTAGAAGGAGGAAGATTGTTGGGAAAGTAAAGGTAATTAAGAAGGAGTATTTTTATGTTATTCCCAATGAAGATATTAAAGGTGACGTATTAGTTCTTGAGAAGAATTTTAATTACGCTATTGATGGAGATGTTGTTGAAGTTAGTTATTCTCCTAATAAAAATAAGGATGGAAGATATGTAGGTGTTGTTACAAAGATAATTAAAAGGGGTGTTAGCAGGGTTTTTGGAACTTTAGATAAGCGAAAATGTGGGTATGTTTTTAGTATAACTTCGTTTAATAATTATTATCCTACAAATGTCGTTGGGGAATCCAAGATAAAGGCTGATATATATCCATGTAGAGTTGAGGCTAATATTGTCACTTATCCGTCGGAAAATAGTAATTTAGAATGTGAGATAGTAAATGTTTATGGTCCTATTGGTGATGATTCTTGTGAGTTAAATATGATTTTGGACACTTATGGAATCAATAAATGTTTTTCTCAAAATGTGTTAAGGGAAACAGAAAATTTGTCTGGGTGGAGGGTGGATGAAAAAGAGATTAATAGAAGAGTTGACCTTAGAAATGTATTTACTTTTACAGTAGATCCGAAATCATCCAAGGATTTTGATGACGCGATTTCGGTATTGGAGCTTGGTAATGGTAGTTATCAGATAGGTATTCATATTGCAGATGTTTCATATTTTGTTAAGGAGGGTACTAATTTAGATATTGAAGCATGTCGAAGAAGTACGTCTGTTTATTTTATTGATACCGTAGTCCCTATGCTGCCAGACGTTTTATGTAATAATGTTTGTTCGTTGTTGCCTAATGAGGATAGATTGACGTTTTCAGTTGTTTTTGAGGTTGATAAAGATTTTAATATTGTTAGTAGAAAGATATGTGAATCAGTTATTCATTCTAACTTGAGATTAAATTATGATGATGCCCAAGATATACTTGATAACCAGGCATATCCATACCATTCTGAATTGAGTACTGTTTTAGCTTTTTCTAAGAAACTAAAGGAAGATAGGGTCAATAACGGTGCTTTAGATTTTAACTTTTTCAATGTTGATTTCAATGTTGATGATGATAATAATTTTATTGTAGAAGATAGTAATTACGGTGATAGTCATGTTTTGGTTGAAGAATTAATGATATTGGCAAATATAACAGTTGCGGAGTATGTTTCAAAAATAAAAGGGAGTAATGGTAAAAGTCCAGTTTTTATTTATAGGGTGCATCCAAAACCCGAGCGATGGAAAGTTACTGAATTTTGTAGGATGTTGATTAGTTTCCATGTATATTTGGATCCAAATTCAAGTAATTTTGAAAAAGAATTAAACAAGATTTTACATGATGTGAGGGGAAATGATTTGGAATGGGTTGTATCTACTTTGTCGATGAGGATGATGCAAAAAGCTTTTTATTCAACTAACCCTATAGGCCATTATGGGTTATCACTCAGTTATTATTCTCACTTTACTTCACCGATTAGAAGATATAACGATATTATTGTGCATAGGTTGTTAAAGAGATATTTAAATTCGAACTATGAATATGATAGTTCTAAATATGAAGAGAGATGTAGATATTTGTCCGATATGGAAAAAAATGCTGTTGATGCCGAAAGGGATTACATAAAGTATAAACAGGTTAAATTATTGAAGGGGCACGAAGGTGAAAAGCTGGAAGGAATTATTTCTGCAATAACCGAATGGGGGATTTTTGTTGAAATATTAAAAACTAGGTGTATCGGGTTAATTAGGGTTTCAAGTGTTGATAATGATATACTATTATATGACAGGGAAAATAAGTATATATATGGGAAAGTTACCGGGAATATCTATAAAATAGGTGATAAAATAAGCGTTTTGATAAGTAAGTGTAACTTAGAATTGAAGACTGTCGATTTATCTTTTTTTTAATGAAATTTATTTTTTAATAAAATTTATTTTATAATGATCATATAGAAGTTATGAGCGACATAAAAGATGGTAATGGTGTTACTAAGAATGGTGTTAGTGGTAACGGAAAGAATAATGTTGGGCTTAAAGAGTTTGGAAGGTTGAGATCTTTGCTCTTTCCAATTTATAGTCATGAATTCAAGAAGCTTTTCCCATTGTCCTTAATATTTTTGGCAGTTTCGATGACTTATACTATGTTGAGGTCGTTGAAGGATGTATATCTTTATGACTACATGAAGGCTGATTCTATTTACTTTTTGAAGATCTTTTGTATTGTTTCTATAGTCGTATTTACATTCGTTTATACGATTGTGGCTAAGCGTGTTGATAGTTACATGAGATTTAATATTGTTTTTGGATATTTCTTGGGTTTCATATTATTATTTACATTTGTATTATTGCCTGGCATTAACTACTTAAAAATGGATCGTTTATCAGATTTTTTAACTAGTAATTTCCCTAGGCTTAAAGATTTATGGAATGTATTTAGGTTTTGGCCTATATCTTTGTTGTATATTCATGCAGAAGCTTATGGTACAATGGCTTTGGGTGTTGCATTTTGGACATTTGCTAACTCTATTTTCTCTTCTGTTCAGGCAAAAAGGATGTATGGGTTTTTGTCTTCTGGAGCCGCAGTTGGAGCTTTGTTCTCTGGAATAGTAATGTTAAAATTTTCAGATAAGACTAGTTTCTTGTTTATTGTTGCGATAGGTTCATTGGTTTTTATATTATTTGTCTATAACTATTTGGTTGGACGTATAAAAGCTGATCCTGTTACATATGAGGTAGAAGAGAAAAAAACTGTTAAGGTAAAGGTTAAATTAACTTTCTTGCAATCTATTCAGCGTTTAATGAAGTCAAGTTATTTATGTTTTATAGCATTGATAGTTTTGGGATATAACATGTTTATTGCGCTCTTAGAATCAATTTGGAAAAAGAGAGTTGATATATATAAGTCGTCTGTTGTTGATGATTTCTTGATTTCGAAAGGGTATGATGTTAGTGAGTTTACTGATATTACAACTGATCCTTCGTATAAAGGTGTCCTTGATATGGCAATGAATGCAGGGAAAGAGGCTACTACTGTTATATACGCTTGGCAGTCGATATGTACTGGTATACTATCATTATTTTTGATCTTTTTTGTTGCTAGTACAATGAGTAAGAAGAGTTGGAAGATGAGAGCCTTATTTACTCCTGTTACTGCTATAGTATTTTCGGTGGTTTTTTATATTTTCTTTAAGAAGATGTCGATATTGCAGCCTGTTTCTGATTTTTTTGATAAGCCATTGCTTCTTATTTTTATATTCTTTGGAATGGGTATTTTGGTTTTTATTAAATCTTCTAAGTACATTTTTTTTGATACGTCTAAAGAACAAGCTTACATTCCATTGGATGATGAGGAGAAGGTTACTGGTAAGGCAGCAATTGACGCTATAGGTTCGAGGTTGGGTAAAGGTATTAGTTCTATACTTATATCTTTGTTGAGTGTTATGTTTGGAGGACTGTCTGCTATTTCGAATATGACTTTCATAATAATATTTTTTGTGATTGTTGTGTGGTTATTGGCTATAATTGGTCTAACCCCATTGTATGAGAAAAAATTAATTGAGAGGGAAAATGAAAAGAAGAAAGCATCTTTAGGTGAGGATTTAGATGGTGGAGGAACAGGAAAATTGTCTTAGTTGCCTCATAATGTATTCATTTAACTTTTGTATTTTTACAGTTTTATTGTATATTTTTTAGTATTTTTTTGATTTATGAAATTTGATGATGGTTTAATTGATGATGATTGTCGATTGGATGATACAGAATCTGATGATATATCTATTCATGATCATTCTAGACGTTTTACATCAGTTATGGATAATATAAGGTCTAATAGTTTTGGTAATTCTAATGAGACTCAGGATGTTAATATATATACTGGTATTTTAGAGATTAATGAGGGTAGTAGGTATGGTTTTTTGAGAAAAGTTAGAGTTACTGGCGTTGAAGGTGTGGATAAGAAATTATCTAAGGTTGAATACTTGTCTTTATTGAATTCTAAATCGGCTTCCGATGATATATATGTTTCTTCTGTTTACATAAAGAATTATTCTTTGAGAACAGATGATATTATAGAGTGTTCAGTTAACATGCCAAACGAGAAAGGTAGGTTTAAGACTGTTAATGTTATAAAGAGTGTGAATTTTTACAGTCCAGAAAACTGTAAGAATAGAGTTAACTTTGATAGGTTGACTCCAATTTTCCCTAATAAACAGATAGTTTTGTCTGTAGATCCATTGCAGTTTTCTACAAGGATTGTTGATTTGTTTACACCTATTGGTTTTGGACAAAGGGGTATGATTGTTGCTCAGCCTAAATCAGGGAAAACTGTACTATTGAAGGATATCGCAAATGGTATAGCGTTAAATTATCCTGACGTTGAGTTGATTGTTTTGTTGATTGGGGAACGTCCAGAAGAGGTTACTGATATGACAAGGTTCGTTAAAGGTTTAGTTATTGCTTCTACATTTGATGATTCTCCTAAGATGCAGGTTGAGATGTCGATGTTAGCGTTGGGCATGGCTAAAAGTAGTGTTGAGCATGGTAGGAATGTAGTTATATTAATGGATTCGATAACTAGATTAGCTAGAGCATATAACGCTATAACGCCTCCATCAGGTAGAATATTGTCTGGTGGTATAGATGCAAATGCATTGGATTATCCTAAGAAGTTTTTTGGTGCAGCCAGGAATACTGATAATGGCGCTTCACTGACTATTATTGCTACTGCTTTGGTTGATACTGGTTCTAAGATGGACGACGTTATATTTGAGGAGTTTAAAGGTACTGGAAATATGGAGTTGTTATTAAATAGGTCATTGTCTAACAGACGTATTTTCCCTGCTATAGATGTTTTGCAATCTGGTACACGTAATGATAATTTATTGTTAAAAGAGTCTGTTTGGGACAAAGTTCAATTATTGAGAAGATTTATAAGTGAAAAAAATCCTATGGATGTTATAGATTTTTTGAAAGATAAGATGAAACATACTAGGAATAATGATGAATTTTTGAACTCCATGAATTCTTAGTTTTTATTGAGTTTGAATGTCCAATAGTGTAATTGGCAACACATTTGATTCTGGTTCAAAAGAGTTTAGGTTCGAGTCCTAATTGGACAACGATGTTTTTTGTTATGATCATTGTGGTTGTTTTTCAGTTTTATTATAATTAGTGTTAAAATATATTTTCATAATTTGTAATGCTTATTTTGTATCTTTTTGTTGTTTTGGTATTTAGTCTTTAGTTTTATTGTTGAATCGGACTTATTTGTCAAATAAATGTTTTATATAACATGATTTGGTAGTATTTTTTTTATTGACGATATTTTTATTTAGATATATTTATGGTTTCTATAAATTGATTTTATATCTTTTAGCAATGGTTATCTGCAGCTACTACAACAGCACTTGTTTCCTTCATTATTTCCATTATTTTCTAAAACTATTTCTTTGTCAGATATGTTATTTTTTATTTCTTTATTGTTCTTAGTTGTATTTGTATTTTTTTTGTACTTTTTTATCTTGTTGTTTATAAGCCTGTAGCTAATTGAAATATAATCTGATATTTTATTGTTATATTCGGTCTCTTGAATAATATTTTTTTCTTCTTTAAAGTGTCTATTTTTGTCTTTAGTGTATGTCTTTGAATAGAATTCTATTTTTGTATCATTTGTTAGTTCTGCTTGTTTGTCTTTTATTTTATTAAATCCATTTATTATATCATTGAATGTTATATCTTCTGTTTTGCAATCTTTTACGATTCCCTTAATTATATCATTATATGCCCCACCGCAGTCTGCTTCGTCTTCATTTGTAATTGCGTTGTCTGGACTATTTTCTTCTATTAGATATATTACATCATTTTTTGTTTTATCTTTTTCATCGTGTTCAATTGTAATGTTTGTATACTTTGATTTGATTATTTTGGTTGCTTTTTTTCTAGTTTCTGTGTCTATTTTTATTTTATTTTTATTACTAGGATCTGATTTGAATACATTGTCTGTTTCTATAAGTTGCGTTATTTTTTTTCTTAACTCTTGTTTATTTTGTATTTTGTTTATGCCTAAATTTGCTTTAGTTATCGTGCAGACTTCTGTAGGTGCACTGTCATATATTTTTATTTCAATAGCATTAGATTTGAAGAAAACAGACACTAGTACGATGTTTGATAACGTTGTATATCCATTTGATATTTTTTTTGAGTTGACAAGACTTGAGAAATTAATTCCCATGTATAAATATACATTATTTATGGATAACTCTGTCTTTTAGCTCTGCTTTTTTTGCATTATTCCATCTATCTATTGTTCCAACTAGGTATCCTGTTATTCTTTGAATTGTATCTATTTTATCGCTTCCACAATTAGGACATATCTTTAAATTTTTTTGAGCATCTTCGTATAAACAGTTCAAACAGTGGTTTCTATTGTGATTTATTGAACCATATCCGATGTTGTATTCATCTATTAAGTCAACTACGTTTTTTACTGCTTCTATATTTTTGGTCACGTCACCGTCCATTTCGATATAAAAAATATTTCCACCAAGTGTTAATTCATGATATGGTCCTTCTATTTTAGCTTTATGTCTTGGAGAACAGTGGTAGTAGACTGGTATATGGTTAGAATTTGTATAGTAGTCTTTGTCTGTAACTCCTGGCACTATACCGAACTCCTTTTTATCTTCTTTTACAAACTTGCCAGCCAATCCTTCTGCAGGTGTAGCTATAATCGTGTAATTTTTGTTATACCTATCAGCGAATTCTTTTGATTTTTTGTACATAAATGATATTATTTTTAGACCTAAATTTTGTGCTTCTTCGCTTTCTCCATGGTGTTTCCCTACTAGAGCAATTAGACATTCAGCAAGGCCAATATATCCTATCGTTAGCGTCCCATGTTTTATAACGTCTTTAATTTCATCTTCATTGTTTAATTTATCTCCATCTAGCCATAAATAACTCATCAATGTTGGGAATTGTTTTTTCTTTGCATGACTTTGAAACTCGTATCTGTCCTCTAATTGTTTAGCAGTTATTTCTAGTAGATCATCTAGTTTTTTAAAGAATGTATTTATTTTCTCTTTTTTATTTTCAATATTTCTACATTGAAGGGCTAATTTCACTATGTTTACAGTAGAAAAAGATAGATTCCCTCTGCCGATAGAAGTTCTTATTCCGAATCTGTTATTATAAACTCTTGTTCTACACCCCATCGTTGCTACTTCATGTATATACCTTTCTGGATCATCAGCTTTCCATGCTTCGTCGTAATTGAAAGTAGCATCTAGGTTGATAAAATTAGGGAAGAACCTTTTAGCAGTTACCTTACACGCAAGTTCGTATAGGTCATAATTAGGGTCTTCAGGCTTATAATTAACTCCTGTTTTCTTTTTCCAAATTTGAATTGGGAATATTGCAGTAGACCCATTTCCGACTCCTTCGTAAGTTGCATTTAATAATTCTCTAATAATACATCTTCCTTCTGATGAAGTATCTGTACCATAATTTATAGATGAGAAAACTACCTGATTCCCACCCCTTGAATGTGTTGTATTCATTGTGTGGATGAATGACTCCATTGCCTGATGTATTCTTCTTACAGTTTCATTTATTACATATTTTTTTATATTTTTGATGTCATTTAAGTCTACAACAGGTAAATCTTCTTTTAGATAGTCATTTACTTTTTCATCGTATAATTCAGTTAGTTCTTTGTTTAATAGTTTTTCTATTTTTTTTATTTCCTCAATATATACTTTTCTTACAAAAGGTGCTAGATAGAAGTCAAAGGCAGGAACAGATTGTCCACCATGCATTTCATTTTGTGTAATTTCAAAAATATTGCAAGTTAGAAAACTGGCCGATTCTATTCTTTTAGCTGGCCTATTAGCACTGTATTCTACATTAAATCCATATTTTAGCATTTTATCTAAAGGATAATGTATACATGTTAGGCTTCTTGTTGGATAATAATCCTTATCATGAATGTGAAGTAAGTTATCTCTTACGGCTTTTAAAACTGTTTTATCTAGTAAAAACTCATCAGTATAAACTTTTGTTGACTCAGAAGCGAATCTCATCATCATTCCAGCAGGTACACAAGCGTTTATGTTCGCATTTTCCTTAGTAATGTCTGTACTTTTAGTATCTACTATTTCAGAAAAGTGTTTGTACCCATTCAAAAAATTGTTTTTGTCTTTGTTAATATCTGTTTCAACGTTTTGGTTTAAATCTTTCATTAATGTATTGCCATCAATATCTCTAGCACTCATATATATGAGTTAAGTATTTTACGGATAAAAAATTATAATGTATGATAAATAAAATTCGCCAAAATTATATCAAAAACGGCAGTTTTAAGGTAGGTAGTTTTTATAGACAGGATGAACAACATTTACATGAATTACATAACCCAATATTGAGTTTTTTTCTTTGTTCGTGTTTTTCTAATTCAGGAAGTATTTGTTCAGATTTTTTTAAATTAGCAAGTATTTCCTCTAAATCTTTTATTTTTTTTGATGTCTTGATATATTGATAAAGTTCTGAATCTTTTCTTCTTTTTATTTTAAGGCAACTATTTTTATCAACATTGATTTTTTGTAGTTTTTTATAGGTGTTTTGTGCCTCACTTTCCTCCCATGAATTTTCATCAAAAATAAATATTTTATGTTCATTACTATTTATCTCTTTATATTCAATCGAATATAATTCTTTATAATTTATACGATGTCGTAGTAGTTCTTGAAGAAAATCGAATAGTGTTTTAATGTTATAATAGGTCATATTTTTGTAATGAAATTCTTTGTATAAATTATTGAGCTGAAATATTTCAATAAAATTTACAGGTTCTTCTTTAAAAAACAAATCTTTATCGTTGATAAAAATATTTTTTCCATGCATATTAATTGCAATATTTCCTAGGAAACTGTGTTTTAGAATTACACCTTGTATTTCGCGTTTTGTTAAAAAGCAGCAATAAATACTTTCAAACCAGTCTTCGTTTAAATCTTCAAACTCAAATTTTATCTCTGTTATATTATATTTTCGAGTTATTTCGCCAAGAGTTACTTCAATTTCATCTTTTATATTATATCTATTGCAACAAATATGATAGTTGTGTTTGTCTCTGAAATAAATATTTGCCGTTCCATTATCAATTAATTTTTTTTTATCAATATAGTCTTTTATAAAATAGCATCCAATATGAATTTTAAAGAGTATATTCTTTTTACTGATGTCAATGTTTTTGAAAGTTTCATCTTTAGTAATTAAATTAAAAATATCTTCAACTTTAATTCTATTTTCTTTGTTCTCTTTTGGAAGTTGATTTTCATTAATTTTGACTTCAAATGATTTTATAATCTCTGTTTGAAAATTACTATGATCTGTTTCATTTTCTTTAATTTTGTTATTTTCGATTAAAATTTTAAAAGTTATATCTTTTGAGTTAATTTTTATTAATAACATTGATAATATGGTAATTAGCTTTAACTTGCAAGATGTCATATTATAACGTTAATATTTTTTTATTAGTATATCTTTATAATTCGGATAAGTGGATATGACGAAATTGGTAGACGTTTATGATTCAGGTTCATAATGAGAAATCTTTGCAGGTTCGAGTCCTGTTATCCACACATTTTAAGATTCTTTTTTTTCATACATTATAATGTATACATTTTGTGATTTTGGGTTATAATCTGTATTAAAAACTTTATTATCTTCTATGTTGAGCCACGATTTATCAGTTTTAGTAAAATTAGAGTAGTGCCCTCCTAGAGTAGACCCATTATGCTCTGTATATGATTTGAGTGTATACTTTTTGCTGTTGATAGTTATTTCTTCATTGAGCGTTATTTGTTTGTCAATTTTTTTTTGATGTTGTACATTTTTTTGTGTAGTAGATTCATTTGTTTGTATATCGATTCTGTTTATAATGATAAAAATTATGTCGTTAGTTTCTGTAATTTTTTCTGTTCTTTCGTATTCATTTTCTTTATCACAGTTGTTGCATCTATAATTAATATTTTCTTTACTTTCTTTTGTTATATCTGATAATTCCTTTATTAGGTTCGTATATGCATAATGGAGTTTTTGGTCATCTTGGGTAGTATTTTCTTGTTTACATTGTGAACACTTTAATGTTATTTGGTTTGTTATATTCAAAAAATTAGTGATGCCTTCACTTTCTTGTTCTATATCACTTAGAAGTAATGTTAGAAATTCTTCAGCATCATTTTGGTTAGGTATTTTAAAGGCTTTATATCTATTATTTTGCATATTCTTATCACATTTCGTTTTATTAAATAAGTAAAAATATATTAGTTTGCGTATTGCATTTTTTATCCTATTTATGTCGTATCTGTTGCCATTTTTATATTTTTGTGCATTATATATTTCCATTATGCATATAGCCAGACATGATATCATTGGGTGTGTTTTAATATTTTTATTATCCGAAGTATTTTTATCATTTTCATAGATTTCTATCGCTTTATTGATAATTTTACTAACAAAAATTTTACTGTGTGATATCATTTGCATAATAACATTTATGTAGCATGTATTTGCAAGATCTGGTATTCCGATTTCGTGATTTGACATGGTGTTTGCAATTTCTTCGATGTTTTTTTTATCGGCTATACTCATAATAAGTGTATTGAAATTGCTTATTAATCTTCCTTCTTCTTTTATATACCAATCTTTTGTGTTTTGAACGTCGTTTATTAGTTTTTTGCGTCCTGATAAATCTTTGTCTTCTTCATATATTATTTCTTGGCATTTACAACTACAGTTTTCATTTTTACAACAGCGGCTGTGAATTTTATTTATAAAAGCTGTTTCTATTATAAAAAAAAGAATAAGTCTGGTATAATTCATTGTTTTAAAGATATTTATTTTTTTAAATTTATTTTGTTTTTTCTGCTATTCTTAATTTTGCGCTTCTTGCTCTTCTATTTAAGTTTATTTCATCTCTGCTTGGAATTATAGGTTTTTTGTTAATTGGTTCTAGGTTTTTGCTATTTTTAAAGAATGATTTTACGATTCTGTCTTCAAGTGAGTGGTATGATAAAATTGCTATCCTACCGTTTTTTTTTAGTAGTGTTTCGCTTTTTTTAAGTAGAATTTCTAGATTTTTTAATTCATTATTTACTTCTATTCTTAATGCTTGAAAAACTTGCGCTAGGAATTTGTTTATATTGGTTTTTTTTATTTTTAGGTTTTTGAGTAAAAGTTCTTTTAGTTCTAGTGTTGTTTTTATTTTTTTATTTTTGTTATTTAGGATTACATTTGAAATATCTTCGCTGTTATATAATTCTCCATAGTTTTCGAATATTTTTTTAAGTTTTGATTTTGTATATGTTGTTATTATATTGTAGGCGTTGTTAGTATTATTTTGTCCCATTCTCATGTCTAAAGGACCGTTGAATCTAGTAGAAAAACCTCTTTGTGGGGTGTCTATTTGGTGAGACGAAACTCCTAAGTCTGCAAAAATCCCATCGATTTGTGTGATATTGTAGTATTCAAGAAAGTTTGCTATGAATTTAAAGTTTGAATTTATGAATATTATCCGTTCGTCTCCTATTTTTTTTAGGTTTTCTTTACTTTCTTTATCTATATCGAATGCTATTAGTTTAGCATTTTTATTTAGTATTTTAAGTATTTCAGAAGAGTGGTTTCCTCCTCCGAAAGTACAGTCTACGTAAATTCCGTTTTTGTTTGTTATTAAATTGTTTATTACTTCATTTACCATTACAGGTTTGTGAAATTCGTAGTTCATAGCCTTATTGATTATAATAGTTTTAGCAGTTCTTTTACTTTTAATAGTGTTTCATTTGCAATTTGTTGTGCTTTTATTTCACAATTTTTGAGGATTTTGTTAATTAGTCCAATGTCATTTTTTATTTGGTTGAATTTATACCTTTCTTCTTTGAATTTATTTATAATTGTTTCGTATAATATATCTTTTGCGTTTTTGTATGATAATCCACCATTAATATATTTGTTTTTCATGTCTTGAACTTGGTTTTCTTCTGCTATGTTTTTATAGATGCTAAATATTACGCATGTGTCTGGATCTTTAGCGTCAGCTTCTGATTTTGAATCTGTTTTTATTGATTTTATTTTTTTTAGGAGTGTAGTGTCGTCGTCGAATATATCTATTGTATTATTGTATGATTTGCTCATCTTTCTACCATCAGTTCCTGGTATGAGTTCCACATTTTTTATTATTAGGTCTTTAGGTGCTTTAAATACGTCTCCGAAAGTTCTATTAAATATACCTGCTATATCTCTTGTTATTTCAATATGTTGCTTTTGGTCTTTCCCAACTATAACGTAATCTGGTTGAAATAGTAGGATATCTGATGACATTAAAACAGGATAGTCGAATAGTCCTGTATTAATGTCACTTAAATTATTTGATTTGTCTTTAAAAGCATGTGCATTTGCTAGCATTTTGTATGGTGTTAAACAGTTTAGTACCCATGTTAGCTCGCATATTCCATTTATTCTTGATTGTCTGTAGAAAAGTGTATTATTGTAGTCTAGTCCAAGAGATAACCACTTAGCTGCTGCATTATATAGGTTATTGTTTAGTGTTTTTATGTCTTTTACTGAGGTTAATGAATGTAGGTCTGCGATGAAAACTAATGTTTGGTTATTATTATTTTTTGACAATTCTATAGTTGGAAATAGTACTGATAAGCAGTTTCCTAAATGTATTTCTCCGCTGCACTGTACGCCTGTGAGTATTCGTTTAATCATGGTTTTTAGTTAATAAAAGAAAAAGAAAATAAGGCTATTCATTTTTAGTAAAAATTTACTATATTTATAATATGGTTCAATTGCTCTGCTTGTTGGGCATATTGTCTAATAGTATTATAATTGGTTGTGGTCGTGGGAATGCTGTTAATAATGTTCGTGAAGATATAAAAAATAGGAAGAAGGTTATTGTAAAATATAATGAAACAAAGTCTTTGAAGGATTTACAAAATGATGAATGTATTAAATTGAATGATGACGATTATTTTAAATCTGTAGTTAGGACATATTATGATATTAAGTGTGGTACGCTTAAAGGGTTTGTCATTAGTGGTGTTTCTGAAAGTATTATTGACCTTATAAAGGAAAAGTTATTGAATATTTTGTCGATTGTGGATGAAGAAAAAAACAAATTTTTTAGTGCTATTGTATCTGATGTGTTTAAAGAAAAAGTTAAAAAATTTCATGATGCTTTGTATAGATCTGAAGGACCTAAGGATCAGTTGTTGCTTTGTTTTTTACTGAAGCGTATATATTCTATATTGGTTAAGGTTGATGATTTAAATCTTGATATTAGTTCGAATGTTATAGCTGGTTATTTGTCATATGGTAAACTTATAGGTAATTGTAGTAAAAATTTTTACTGTATTAATGGTGAAAATATTATACCTAATTTTGATGATCAGACATTAATTAATTCTGTTTCCGACATAATTAATTACATAAAATCGTGTTTTTTTGTGTACTCTATTTTTATAGGTAATAAGATAGTTGATGTTTTTCCTATGTTATCTGTTGGAGATATGAAAATAACTAATACTATTAAAAGGTGTATATTTGATGGGGAAAGGAGTGATAATGATGTAAGTGATTTCTTTAAGGAGATGGAACGAAAAAAAAATAATGGTAGTATAGCTTATATTTATAGGCAGGTGTTAAATTCAACATTAAAGTCTAATAGAGCATTATATAGGCTTCTTTTAAGCGTAAATGTAGAAAAATCTGTTTTTGAAAAATATGTAGGTGATATTAGGTCGTCTGAGAATTATTACAAACTAAAAGGTAATGATTTTAGTGAATATATAAAATTGTTAGATAAGATTAAATCTGTTAGTGAGAATAAGATGTATGACAGTATATTGGGTGTTTATGATACTAAAGTTGATTTATCTGGGATTGACGATCCTGGATATGAAAAATTAACTACTATTAAGGATATATTTGTGAAAAAAAAAGAAATTATTGACCCTATCAAGTTTAAGAGGTATAGTAGTAAGGTCATACCTGTAGAAAAAATTAGATGGATATTATTTGTGTAAATATGTGGTTAGTGTGGTTTTATGTTGTTATTTTTACTATATAATTCATTATTATAATTGATGTTGTTGTGGCTATTAGTCCCGGAATCATGAGACTATGGTTAATTATGTAATTACCTGCTTTAGTAGATTTTGTTGTGTCACATTCGATTGCAAATGAAAAAATCGCTGTTAGTGGTATAAAAAATAAACCATCTGCGAATGGAATGATCTTTAATAGCGATATATCGCTTATTCCTAATGTAGTGTAAATTGGTAAAAATATAAGTATTGCAGTTGTTTGGCTTGCCATAAATATTGAAGATACGAATATTATTAGCCCAAGTGATATTAAATTTTTGTCAAATGTTTCTTTTATGATTGATGAAAGCTCTATTTTATTATTTTCAATTAATGTGTTTGTTAGCCATGATATCCCTATAATTGTTATTATCGATTTAAAACCGTATTCCATTGTTTTTTGCTTTAGCATATCGCTAATATTGACCCTGCAGAATGAGCTAATAAAAAATGCTATTGATAACATAAAAAGTGGTATTAATAATGTTGGTTCACTTTTTTTTATATAACCGTCTTTTATACAGTCTGGTTTAATGTTATCATTGAGGCCATAAATAAGCATGATTACTAGCCCTATCAGTAATATAAATACTGCTTTTTGAGCTCTTGTTTTATCGTATTTTTCGATGTTATATACTATATTTTCATTTGTATTGTATTTTTGTTTTCTTGTATCGAGTTTCTGTTTTATGAAATTATATATTACTGTTGCTAATAAGCCTATGAAACATGATACAATCAATGAAAAGAGCATGTAGTACCTGTTGATCTTTATTATGTGTGAAGTTACAATAAAGGGTGATCCAATTGGGCTACATAGGTATCCGTGATTTGCTCCTATTATACATCCTGTAATTGAATGGACTGGTTTTAAATTTTCTTCAATTGATATTTTAGTCACTATAGGAATTATAGCTAGTGCTATATATGGTGTCCCACATAATATTGTAGTTATGAATGTAAAAATAGGTGCAATAATTTCTATAAATGATTTGTGTTTTATAAGTACTTTTTCGATTATTTCTGAAATGTAGCTTATCCCTCCTGCTGCAGATAGGCTACTTGTTGCAGTTATTATTGATAGAATTATTAATGGGATGTGAAGTGCTGGTTCTGATATTTTGTTATTGAGTAGTAATGAATAAATTAGTATTCCTATGATTGCAGAAAATCCAACACTGATACCTTTTTTTAGACTCACAGCTATTAACAGGGAAAATATTAAAATATCTACCGAAAGCATTTACGAAACTAGAATAATTAATTGTAATTTTGATTAAAATGAGTAAACAATGTTTATAAATTTAGAATTAAATTATTATTTGTTCCTATTAAGAAACTCAGTAACATTGAATGTATAATTTGCTTCAATAAATTTCTCCCATTTAAACTTCTTGTTGAAATATTCTATTGTTGCTAGCCCTACTCCAAAATGATGTCCTTTCCCTGCATTGAAGTTTGCTTTTACAAGACTACCCTCAATACCAAAAGTAGACTCTTTCATATCAACTTTCAGGTCATCATTCTCCTTTTTACATGCATACGTAGGCTTAAAGAATAATTTTAATGGCAATCCAGTTATTTCAAGATTGTTGAAAATCCATAAGTTCTTATTATGATTAGATACATTTTCATTAAATTTAATATTAGTCTCGATAGATATTTCAAAAGAATGATGTTTAGTTATGTTGGATATTTTTTTACTTATAAAAGTAGAACTTTTGGGGAATATACAAAGATTGAATATATCCTCAGATTTTACTGATATGTTGAGGTTCAATTCTTTTATAAAATCAATTTTATTCAGGAGATGCCCAAAGAGCACTGTAAATGATACATGTTCATTCATCAAAAGTGGCCTGACCGTTGAAAAATATTTATTATTTTTTTCATCGTAGGTAAATACATCAGCCTCATTTTCATCAAACCCATTTATGTATGACTTTATAAAATTGTGTGATAACAATTCATCTCGCCCAATTCCAATACCCCAATTAACTTCCTTAATAAATTTGTCATCAGATATTTTATTTTTAAAATCAAGTATTACACCCCACTGCATGTAGTTCTGTGCTGAATTAACGAATGCGTTAATAAAAGGATTTATATAAAATTTTATACCTGCATCTAATATGTCACTTTCGATACCTGCTGACATTCTTATACTTGGAATAATAGAAGATAAACCAGCCTCAAGGTAGTTATTAGTACAGAAAATCGATGGACCAAGGTATTTATATTCACTTGGATTTTTTTCATTCCATTTACTAAGTAATTTGTAGATTAATAGACTCCCATCTGTTCCAAGTTCAGGTCCAAAATCAAAAGTAAACTTCTTCATATTTTTGTAATCTTCAAGGTTTAAATCATATTTAAATAAGAAACCAAGAACTTTAACGTCTTCATTTTGATAAAGATCATTACCGTAAACCACATTTACACCTAACTTGTGTTTTCCGCCTATTTCGATAAAATAATAATTTATGTTAGCTGACTCAAATGAAATATAGTTGTCAAGTAAGTACAATCCAAACTTTTTCTTGTATTTGATTATATCACCAACAAAAAAGTTTCCATCAAGAGCTGTAACTTTTGTGTCAAAATCAAACTTCTTGAACAATTTGTCTTCTCCTGTTCTATTAAAATTGAAAAGTGATTTTAATGTGTAAGCTACCTTAGAATTGAATGGTATAGCGTGGAGTTTATCACCGATGTAATTTTCTGAATTTGTTTCTGCGCTAATTGATAAATTTTGTTTTATTGTAACATATTTTAGATTGTTAGTTAACGTTTCTTTCTCTTCACAATAGGATGAGCGTATGTTATAGATTGCAGATATTAGTACCAATCCAGCGCACTTATGTTTTTTACAAAAATTACTAATCATAAGACGAGTATATTCTCTGTATAAAAAAAAGTTTCCTTAAAAAAAAGAAAAGTTATATAATTACTATTTTTAACATATTTGCTATTGTTTTTTCTTCTTTTTTTAATTCTATTATCTCGTTTATTAAATTGTTCTTGTTATTATCTTCTGTGCATGTTTGCATAAGTTCTTTTTTGTTTTTGATTATTGATTTTATTTGATATAGTTTTATTTTCAAAAGTAGCGTGTTTATATCCTTATTCTTTTTTATAGTTTTATTTGTTGAATCTTTGTTTAGACGTTTTATTAGGTTTATATTGAGGTCATTGTGTTCGGCTGTATAGTAGTTTATTATTTTTTTTTTGACTTCATTATCTTCGATTTTACTTATTATTGATTTCAGGTTTGTGTCTTCGTTCGAGTAAAAAATGTTTTTGAAAATATTGAAAATTTTATTATTTATTTTGTTTTCAAAATTATAATTATCTAGTTTATTTATTAGTTCTATTATTTCTTGTTGCTCAGTATTGTTATGTTTATTGTATTTAAATAGTGTAGATATAATTTCATCTTCGTATTTTTCAATTATTTCATTATTGTCAAAACTATTTTTAATTTGTTGTTTGTTTTTTGTAGTACTGTTGGCAATATTGATTTTTGTTAATTCATTTAGTCTTGTTATTAGTAAATTTTTATATATATCATCTTTAGTTAGTTTTATAAGATCGCTAATATAATGTATGATGTTATTTTTTTTATTTATATCTGTCTCATTTTTGTAGTTAAAGTATGATAACATGAATGTTATTAGGTCTATTTCTGATTTTTTTATAAATGTTCTTGCATTTTCTATCTCATTGTTTATTATTTCATCTGGGTCTTTATAATTTTTGAAGTCAACGATATTGATCATTAGACCATTTTTTAGAAGTTTATTTATAGCACGTATTGTAGCTTTTTTACCTGCATCGTCATTGTCGTAAAATAATGTGACTAGATTTGTGTATTTTTTTAATAGAAGACATTGGCTATCAGTTAGTGAGGTTCCACATGAGGCAATTGTATTTTTAATCCCTATTTTGTGTAGAGAAATTACATCAAAGTATCCTTCTGCTATGTATGCATTGTTTTCTTTAAAAATAAAGTTTTTTGCTATGTTAAGATTGAATAATATATTGCTTTTATGAAATAGTATATTATCGTTTGAATTTATATACTTTGCCTCTGATGTTTTTTCATTTATTATTCTAGCTCCAAATCCTACAATTGTATTTCTAGAATCACGTATTGGTATTATTAATCTATCTTTAAAATTTTCTACTTCATTATATTTTATGAGACCTAATTTTTTAGCTAGTTCAGTATTATATTTGTTTTGTTTTAGATGGTTGAATAAATTTCCGTTTGAATATCCTAAATTAAATTCATTTATTATATCTTCATTGAGGTTCCTCTTTTTTATATATTCTATTGCTATTTTTTCTTTTGTTAGATTTTCTTTGAATATTTTTTCTGCTTCTTTTAGTATAATTTCTGCATTTTTTTTTTCTTTGTATTCTATTTCGTCTTTAGATTCGTTTCCGAAATCATTGATTTCTACAGCTATATTATATTTTTTGCCTATTATTTCTATCGCTTCTATAAAATTAATGTTTTCAATTTTTTCTATGAATGCTATTGCATCTCCAGCATCGCCACATCCAAAACATTTATAATAGTTCCCTTCTTCTGATATAAAAAATGAAGGGGTTCTCTCATTATGAAATGGACAACAGCCTACATATCTATTCCCTGTTTTCTTTAGACGAACATATCCTTCGACTATATCTTTTATTTTTACTATGTTTTTTATTGTGTCTATTACTTTTGGTGACAACATTAATGCATTATATTTTACTAATAACAAGAAAAGTATTAACTTCTATATAGACGTTGAAGAATGAATAATATAGATAAGTACATTATTAAGAAAATTTTTACAGTTTTGCCTGTTTTTATTGTTTCGTTGGTGTTTTTAATATGTTTGATAACGTATATCGTCGATATATTTGTCCTTGGAAATTCTAATTTACAGAGTGTCGGCTTTTTAAAAGTAATGTATTATTACTTTATATGTACGTTTGCGACTTTTAATATAATAATTTCGGTGTTGTCTTTTATTTCTGTCGCTTTGATTTCGATGATGTTGTGTGATAAAAATGAAATTGTTGCTTGTTTTTCATTGGGGATAGGATATAAAAGATTTTTAAAACCATTTTTTATTTCGGCTGTTTTTTTAATGAAGGTAATGTTAATTTTTGAGGGGTGGGTAATTCCTGAAGTTAATAGGATAAGGGAAGAGTTAGATTATAAGTATTTTGGTATTGGTAGTAGAATGTATGGGGCTAATATTCACATGAAACTTAAAAATAATAAGTATATATATATTGAGTATTTTTCGAAGTATTCTAATACAGGGAATAATGTTATTATTGATACTATTGTAGGAAGGAGATTGCTATCGCGTTTTAGGGCTGAAAGTATATCTTGGAACGATGATAGGTGTATGTGGGTTTTTAATAAGTGGGAGAGTAGAGAATTTGGTGAGTCTGAAGATGTTGTAAATAGTGGAGATGAGATAGAGTTGTCAAATATTGATTTAATTCCATCTGATTTGGTCTTTGATGAGACTTTTCAAACAAAGTTAAATTCTCCTAGTTTAAATAAATTTGTTTCAAGATTAGATAAAAGTGGAATTGATAGTAAAATGTTTAAAATTGAGCAGGTAAAGAGAGTTGCTAGGCCTTTAATGGTATTTTTGTCAGCTTTAGTTGGAATTTTGTTTTATTCTAGGAAGAGGCGTGATGGAAATCTTTTGATGGTTTTCCTTGGGTTTGTTGTAGCCTGCGCTATAACTGTATCTTCTATTATTGCTGAGGATTTAGCTATTTATTCTAATTTAAATATTTATGCTGTATTTATTGTCCCACTTTTGTTTTTTTCATTTATAAATTATTTGATGTATAGGTTTTATTTGTAAAGGGTTTTTGTAGATGTATAAAATTATTTGTAACTAATAAGTATGGGGTTGGATTATACATTTTCTATGATAAAACCAGACGCAGTAAGAAGAGGCCTTATTGGGAACATATTGTTTGATATAGTTGATTCAGGTTTTTCAGTTGCAAAAATTAGGAAGTTTAGAATGTCATTGGTTGAGGCTAAGGAATTTTACAAGTCTCTTTCTCATTTGCCGTTTTATGATGAATTATGCCAGTATATTACGTCTGACGATGTTGTAGGTATGGTATTGACGAGGGAGAATGCAGTCTTAGATTTTAGAGAATTAATAGGTAGTACAGATCCATTACAGGCTAAGCCTTGTACAATTAGAAGAAAATACGGCATTGATAAAGGTATGAACTCTATACATGGGTCTGATTCCGATGAAAGTGCTGAAAGAGAATCTTCTTTTTTTGATTTATAAAGTTTTTTAGATATATATTAAGGTATGAGTAAAAGTAAGATAGTTTATTTGGGTTATATTTTCTTTGGTAGTTTCAATATTTTTTGTGAAGATGAAACTAAAAGTGTAAATTATTATTCATTGGAGAATAGTATAATGAGTAATCCTGAGTTGTCTCATCAAATATTAGATGGTTATATAGTTAATGTTGAAACTAAAAGTAAGTTAGCGTTAGTGAAAATTATTGGCGAAAGAAAGGATGTTGATGATGTAGAGAAGAGAAGAAGTGTTGTTAATAAGCGTGGTGTTAGTAAAAATAAGAAAAAAGGGTCGAAGGTTGTTAATAGTCCTAATGTGGTTAATGGTTCTAATAATGATGTAAAAAAGATTACAAAGACGAGTGGATGTGAGTGTAGTGGTTTTTTGATAAGTAATGATGGATATATAATTACTAATTGTTCATTGATAAAGAATTATTCAGAACTTTATACTAAATTGACAGTTAAGGGGAAGAAGGGTGATGTTGAAAAGAAGGTAAAGTTGGATTTGGTTGGTTATGATGAATATTTAGACATAGCATTATTAAAAGGAAATATAAAAACATTGAATAACGTTGTGATTGGTAATTATGGTCCATCTAAAGTTTTTAGATATGTTTATTGTATTTGTGGTGATGATTATAAGGTGAGTGGATTTACAGATATTGAATTTTCAGGCAGAAATAGTAAGAAGAAGGGAGATAATGTAAAGAAGATTAACACTTATTCTTCATCGTATGATTATTTGAAACCTTGTATTTTGGTTGATATAAATGGATTTCTTGTTGGAATGCGTGTAAATTGTGGTAAGTTTGTGAAGAATGAGGTTTGTGGTTATAAGTCTATAATTCCTTTTAATGATCTTAGAAAGTCTATTGCGGCAATAAAGTCTAACAAGTATAATGCATTTGAGTATGGTTGCTTTAATTTAGTTTCTGTTGATGATAGGTTGAAAGGTCTTAAGAGGTTAAGTGTTAATCATGGTTGTTATGTCGATAAGATTACTTGTAATAACGCTAAACTAGGGTTAAAGGTTGGTGATGTAATTCTTGGAATTAATGGATATAGTGTATCGGATATTGAGTCATTTGAGAGGGCTTATTCTTGTTTGAAGAATGATGATTTGGTATTCTCTGTTAGTAGAAATGGGCAGGTTGTTAATGTTAAGGTTGTTAGTGGTATTGTTAGTGATGTTAAGTATGATATTGTTGGTAATAATACTTTAGTTGTTGATTCTGCTAAGTTGGTGAATTTAGATGATACTAAGTTGAATTTATTAAAGAATCTAGGTGTGTTTAATGTTAAGGGTGTATTAGTATCTGATGTCAGTAATCTTGATAAATGGGAGTGTGGAAATGACTTTGTTATTACTAATGTTTATGGGAAGTATGGAGTTGGTTCTATTACCGATATTGTAAATGTGTTTAAAAATATTGATAAGTATATTAATAAGTCTGATACTAGTAATGGTATACCGTTTATAATAAGTGGATTTTATATTAATAAGCCTAACAATAAGCGTAGTTTTGTTTTGTATATTTAGATTTTATTTGTTCATTATTTATTACATGGCATTATTTGGTTATGTAGTTCAATTGGACAGAATAGGAGTTTCCTAAACTCTAGATACAGGTTCGATCCCTGTTGTAACTACATTGTTAGACCCTTTAGCTCAGGGGTAGAGCATCGGACTTTTAATCCGTTGACCTGGGTTCGATTCCCAGAGGGGTCACTGAGTAGAGTTTATTGTCTGTGTTGTTTTATTGTATTTTTTATCCAATTTTGTATTTTGATTGTTGGAACTGTTAGGATTATTATTAATACTAGACATATTATAACTTTTTGTGTTAGTTTATATAGGATGAAGAAGAGAATAATCATGATTAATAGTATGAGCCAGGTTTCGGAGATGCATCCCCAGAGTGTATTAATTATATTTTCATCGTTACTAATTGTAATGTTTAATTTTTTTAGGATATAGTGTAATAGGTCTTTTAACATTTTTTATTTTGTTATCTGGTCTTCATTTTTAATTTCTTGTGCACTTTTTACATGAAATTACTTCAATTGTATCTTTCCCTATTTTTTTTAATCCTTGAGTGAATTTTTTTGATTCAAACATATTTCTTACTGTTTCAAATTCTTTTTTATTTTTTAGTAATATTTTAATTGGCTTAATATTCTTGTAATTTTCTTTTACATACTTTTTTTCTTTCTCAGCATCTACCATTTCTTTAAAGATTTCAGTAAGACTATTTTTGATAGACTTATATTTTTCGTTGTTTTTTACAGCATTAACTATTGTCCCTGGATCTTCTAATAACTTTTCTAAGCCAGTGTTGCCGAAATAGTTTTTAATAGCATTGCTGATATATCGTTCAAGTGGGTCTCTAATTGCATCTGGTGTTTCCATCCATTTTTTGTATGCCCATTCGAGAAATTCTACTAGCCCCTTTGAAAGGTTAGTTGGTGAATTTTTTAATAAAGTCTTCAAGGCCTGTGTTTTGAATAGTTCTTTTGCAATTGGATGTTCTTTAAAGTCGTAATTTTTTATGAGTTCGAATATTTCCTTTAATTTTTGTATGTCTATTTCTTCATCACTAAAAATATCTCCGTATATATCTAGATTGTTGATTATTTCATTTATAGCTTCATTTTTGTGTTCATTATCTACAACATTTAGGAGGGCATCATAGTTTTTTTTAAATGTTTTATTTGGGAAATATTTTTTTACATTTTTTATATCATTTTTGAACCTAGTTATATTCAGATTCCAATTTTTATCTGCAGATCTCATAAATAATATATTCACGACCGGGCTGTCCCAATTTTCATCAGTGATACCATCAATATTTCCAATTTTTGACATTTCATTAAACAGAAAATTTAATTCGGCTTCATCACCATCTTTTGGGCCATTACAATATACCTTAGGTAAGTTTAGATTTATTATTATTAATAATAGTTTTATGTATTTTTTCATATATTTTTATTCATGTCTTCTAGAAATATCGATTTTGCGAATTCTGTTAGGCTTATCATTTTAACTGCTCCCTTAGCCATTTGGGCGACAAATCCTAGGAATGCTTTTTTCATTACATTTTTACATTTATTTATTTGAGAATATAAATCATCTATATTTTTAGGTATATTAACTCCAAGAGTTTTAGCGAACTTAGAAGCATTGTGCTTTGGATTATTGGTTATTTTATTAAGATTCTCATTAATTTCTCTTTTCTTTTCTTCACATAAGATATCATAATTAATACAAATATTAGCATAGTAATCGAAATATTTTGGTTTATTTATCATCGATGTTTCATAATGGAGTTTGATGAGTGGCAGTGTTTTGCATATATCATTTACATTGCTTCCATTCATTTCTTTTCCATTATGAACAGACCAAGATCCTTTACTTCCCTCTATATATTCAGTTATTTGGTCGAGATTTGCTTTGTTTACTTTTCCATCTTTTGTTATGATTCTATTTTTTAGGCTATTAAATGTATAGTACTTTTTGTCATAACTGATTAGGTCGTTGAGTACTTTGTCATTACATTTATTATCGATGTAATCTTTAATCGTATTAAAGTTAATTTTGTAATTATATAAAACTTCGTAACCAATAATATATTTCTTTACATTGTCGCTCACATCATTTTCGAAATAGTTATTAACAATGCCTTTTTTAATTTTCTTGACGTTTTCGTCTTCATCATAATAGTTTTTAATAACGTTATTTCCAATTTCATTGACATTTTCTTTTTCCGATTCAATGAGCATATTAATAATATCATTATCAAAATTGTACGTAAATTTTTCATAAAAAGCATCTTTGTTAGTTCTTTGCTTGTCTATGTATTTTATAAAATTATCTCTGATATTATCGAGTATTACGTTAGGGGCTTGTGGCTCATTATATTTTTTTATTTCGTTTGTTATCAATGTGGTTTCTATTATATCTTTTCTTTCTAATTTCTTGTGTACGTTAATAGTCATTTCATAACTTCTTTTTATTGTTTTTTCCACCATTTCTTTAATTGAGTTCTTGCATGTTTGCATTGTGTTTTTATTGAGTGTATATTTTTTTTGTAAGTCCTCTACTGTTTTTAAATCTTCAATTATTTTTGTATTTGGGTTTGTATATCCTAACACACCTAGAGCTTCATTTATATTGTTTAGATGTTGATCTAAGGCAAGAATTGTTTTTATGAGTTTTATTAAACTGAATATATTTTCGTTGTTTAATTTTCCATTTTCTCCCGAGAATATATAGTTGTCAAAATTATTCTTATCATTATTATCAGTACCAAAAATTGTGTTTATAGCTGCTTCAAGTGTATTCATTATTTTGGTAATATTATTCATATGTTCAGAAAGTAGCTTTATGTATTGGTCTCTAAGTTTGTCATTCACATATTTTTTATTATTTGCGTTGAGGTCATCATATTTTTCTGTAAAATTAAGTGTATTTAGAATGTCGTCCTTTGGTATCAATGACTTGGAATGATCATTTATTTCTTTAATTCTGGTTTCAAAATCTCGCATCTTACTATTGAAACTATTTAGATCTTTAAGATCATCACCTTTAATATGATATGTTTCATCATATTCTTCCTTTACATTTTCATTACCTTCTTCTTCTTTTACATTAGCATCCAAATTCTTACCAAACATTTCCGTGTTTATTTTTTTATTATGTTCTTTTATATCTTCATGTCTCTCTTTAATGTAATTTACTACATTTACTTGATTTTTTATGTTTTCAAGTGCTTTATTTAGGAATGTATTATTTTCGTTGAATATTCTGTTATATTCATTCAAATTGCTACATTCATTGTTATTCTTTGGATTATTGTTCTTTGGATTGTTATTGTAACAGTCTACTAATACATTATTATCCTTCTTTGTATATATTGTGTTGCTTATTTTGTTTGTTTTTACGTTTCCACCATTGATTATATTGATATTTACGTATTTGCTATCGACATTATAGTTTGTCAGTTTTTTTACTATTTCTGTGTATTTATTTATACTTTCCTCTAGTTTCTCTTTTGTTTCTTTTGTAGCCTGTTCTACAATGTCACCGAATTTGATGTCTCCAATATTGGTATTATTTTCAATATTATCTATGCATTCATATAGTTTACCGTATTTTTCGTTTATATAATTTATCTTTGCATTTAAATGCACATTTCCATATGTTGTTATATCTTTAATTTCCTCAGCCCATATTTCGTTTATTTTTTTATATAGAATGTTTTTTAAGTATGGCAATCCTCCTCTGTATTTTCCATTATTTGTTTCATTTACTGTTTTGAGGATATTATGAACTGCTTGTATGTATTTTATGATGTCATTTATTATTTTTTCATGATGCTTTACTAGTAAATGATCTCTAAATAAAAACATAATTCTTTGGAGATGTATTCTTTCAGTATTGTATCCATATGTATTTTGATTATTTAGTTCACAATCTTCTAGATATTGGTAAGGTGTTACTCCTTTTTTATTTTTTGTGTAGAAATTGCTGTTTATAAAGTTAAGATCTTCGTTATATTGACATATTTTGTCGACAATTCCAATTATCTCTTCTTTTGTAACTTTTTTGTTATTCATTTCCAGTATTTTATTAGCCATACTGATATAGTCTGATTTTTTAATGCAGTATAGCTCTGTAGTATTTTTAAATTCATTAGTTGCAACTGTTTCACTAAATATATTCTTGATATTTTGTTTAGTTGCTAATAAATTCCATATGAAGATTTTACAGATAGTTTTTTTGTCGACTTTATTAAGTTTATTATAGTTATCTGTAAGTTCTTTTTTGAGTGAAATATATTCATTGTAGAGATTTATAATGTTTTGGTCTTGTCCAGGTCCATTGCTACATATTTGATCATTTTCTTTCATAATTCTTTCTATTTCTTTTATTTTCTCATTAATATTAAATTTAGTTAGGAATAACAATTCAAAATTTTTACTTATTAATGCTTCCTTGAGGTAGATTTGAAGTTTGCTTTTGTCTTCCGATTGTTTGTCAATTAGCCATTCAGAATCTTCTGCCCATGTGTTACGTATATTACTTACATACTTTAGGTATTTATTTACATAATCTTTGTATTCTCTGATGAGGTCTTCTAATGTTGCTATATTTTTTGTTAGTGTAGTTTTTGTATTGTTTATTTCATTTATTATAAGAGTATTTACTTCCCCTGTTATACATCCTTGCATTTGGCTGTGGATGTATTCCTTTTTAGATAATGATTTTGTGTTATATATATCGTATGTTGCCTGATCTAAAGAATTTAGGACGCTTAGTGTTTGTATTTGCGTATTGTTTTCTCTTATCAAGTTATCTATCTTATTTCCAAGATCACTTACGTCTTTATTTGCTTTAAATTCTATTTTATCTTTACCGTCTTTATTTTTATCATCTTTTTGGACGCTAAGTTTATTATTTAAATTGTTTATGAGATCTAATTTTGAGTTAGTTAGGTCTACTGTAAACTTTGTTTTGTTTTCTGAGCTTACTATATTATTATGTTCAGTTTTTAGGTCATTATACTTTTTATTGTCTTCTCCTGCAGAACCTGCATAATTTTCAATATCTTTTTTCTCATCACTTAATTTTTCTTTTAAATTGCCTATAATAGTTTCTTTTCCATTTTCCCTACCTTTAATCGCGGTATTATTAAGTGTATTGATAAAATTAATATAAATATTTTGATTTTTTTGTAATTCTTCAAAATTATTAACGAAATCAATGTCTCCGTTAATAATGAAACAATTATCTCTAATGAAACTCTTGTTTCTAAGTTCTTCTTTTTTATAATAATCTTCTATCATCGTACAATAAGGTTTTATATCACTTTCTACTTTTAAAGTGATAATTAAGTAGTCACTTGTTTTGTTAAAATTAATTATTCCTTCTTTTATCTTACTGTTGACACTTGTGAGTATCTTATCTGTATTCTCCTTTAATTGTTCAATATCCTTCTTATATTTATCTATTGGATCTTTATATTTTTTTTTGAATATACGTATTTTCCCTTTATTATCTGCAATCTCGTTAGTTGCCTTATTTTTTATTTTTTTTGCATATCCATTAATTTTTCTTTGGTATTTATAGAATTTTTGTTCATTACTGTCATTAACTTTTATATTTTCAAATATGTCTGGGTACTTTTCTTTTATGGCGTTTATCTTAAAAAATTTAGCTTCCTCGATAAACTTACTTACTTTGTCGTTCAGGGTTATTGCATTCTTTAGTACATTTGCGTTTATACTCTGTATTTGCTCGTTTATGTAAGCTACTTTTGTTTTAGTCTCAAATTGTAATTGTTCCTTGCCTTTTTTTTTTGTTTTTTTGTTTTCTTTTGTTTTTATTGGTACTTGTATTGTTTCATTTATGTCTTTTAAATCTTTTATATCTGAGAGTATTTTTTTAAGTTTTTCATTTTCTACTATAAAATTTTGATTGTTTTTTACAATAGCGTTTACTATATCTGTAAATTCTTTAGATTCTTTCTCAAGTCTCTTATTTCTATCTTCTGCTTCTTTTTTCTTCCTAGCTGCCTCCTCTGCCTCTTTTTTCTTTCTATCTTCTTCTTCCTTTTTCTTTCTCTCTTCTTCTTCCTTTCTATTCTTTTCTGCTTCTTTCTTTCTCTTTTCTTCTTCTGCCTCTTTTTTCTTTCTATCTTCTTCTGCTTTTTTTAGCCTATTATTTTGCTCCTCATTAATGCCTTTTGTTAGTTGATCAAGTTCGCTTCTTATTTTTTTAAGTGCATCTCCATTTATTGCATTTTTATTGTTGGTTATAAAGCATAATGTATTTTGAATGTGATTCAATAGTTCTTGTAAATTTTCGTCTTTTAGTGCCTTTAGTGTCTCCATACCATGTCCGATAACTTTATATATTGAATCTATCAATAATTGCGCTCTTTTTGTATAAATATCCGTTTTAATTTGTGTGAATAGAACGGTTATTTTATTGTATGGATCACTATTGGTTATTGTATTAAATAGTTTTTGTAGTGTTTCTGTTATATTACTTATTAATTGTCTTTCATAACTAGCGATACTCCCAAGAATACTTATATTTTTGTTAAAGTCTCCTAATGTTCCTATTATTTCTTTTATTACATTATTCCTTGTGCTTATTACGTTATTGTATGAATCGTAATTTTTTCCAACTTCCTTAAGTTGGTCATTTAGATCTTCGTATTTATTATTGTCTAATATTTCTTTAATTTTGGTCAATTTATCTTCTATAATATTTAAGTTTTTTGTTATATTGTTTAGATTTTTTGTATGTTCACATATTTTTTTTATATTTGCGTTTATAATGCGTAGGAGTCTAATTTCTCTAGGGATATTTTGAAATTCTACTTGTTTTATTATTTTGTTGAAATTTTCTAACGCGATTCCGTCTCTATTATTTTCCATTTTTTTTTCTGTTACTTCTATATCTACTTTCACATTATTATATTTATTTTGAATCATATCGATCTCATTTACTATATTTTCGTAATTGTAATTAATATCTTCCTTGAGTGGATCTTTAGATTGTTCGCCTGATATTGCATTTAAATTTTCGCGACATTTACATATTAAATTGTGTATGCCATCTACGTCATCTATAATTTTATATATTTTATAGTTTTCAAATTTTTGATTGAGTGTACGTGTAAATTTGTTTATTTCGGTTTTAGTATTAATAGAATCACCTGATAGAGTACCTATTACTGTCGCAGAATTGAATTTTTCTTTCATTGAGTTTATTGGTTTGACATTTTTATACATTGTTTCTAATGTATTATTAAATCCTGCTATGACATTATTATTTGTCATGTTAATGCTGTTAGGTTCAGCATTGGATACTTTATCTGGCTTGGATGTATTTATATTTTTTCTTCCATGGTTTCTAAACATTTTTTTTTTGTCTCCAGCAAAAACTGGCGATTGTGTTAATATAAATAAAAACAATGTTACTAAGTTAGCATATTTCATACTCATCATTTATTTATATATTAAGATACTTATGCACTATTTAAAAAAATATTATGTCTTTTATGACTCTATTACAAAATATTTTATAATTTAGTGATATTTTCTACGTTATGTATTTCAATTTTTTTTTCTTTTATATTTATTTTTTTAACAAACGCTTTGTTGTATGGTATGAGGTATTTGTCTGAGTTATGTGTGATTTCGATACATTTATTCATTGGGTAATTGTATATGTTTGATACATATCCGAAATTATTTTTAAGCTTATTTACAACATAGAAGTTTATTATATTGGCGTCTTCTTTTTCTTTTATATTCTTATTAAAATCATCGTTTGTTAAAAATACATTTATTTTTTTAGGTTTTGAATCAGTAATTGTGTCTATGTTGTTTAATGTAATTTCTAGTTGTTTTTTTGTTTCTTTGAGCGATAATACCTTAAAAGGGATTAGGTCGTTATTTATTGATAGGAATATAAACTTGATAGTTCTGATGTTTATATTGATATCGAGGTTTAGTTTGATTATATTTGTGCCTGGTTTTTGAATTATATTACCTATTTTAGAGAAGTTGTTATTGTCCATAAAACTGTCTTCTTACTTATTATATGTATTGACTAGTAAATATTTTTTATTTTATTGTGATTTAAGAGAATTTTAATTAACAAGTTAGTATGTCGTTTCATAAGGCGTGCTTTTTAAAGAATAGTGACTTAGCTGGTATTGCAATATTGAACAGAAGTATTGTGGCGCCAAGGAAGATGCAGTTTGTTGCTGATTTGATAAGGAATAAGAGCGTATCTTTTGCTTTTTCAATATTGTCTTGTAATGAGAAGAAATGTTTTGGATTGTTTGAGAAGTTACTTTCGGCAGCTGTTTCTAATTTTGAAATGGAGTGTGAAAAGAGAAATGAGAAATTTTATAGTTTAGATGACGTGTACGTATCTATGGTTAGTGTTGGTTCGGCAGGGATGTTGAAAAGGACTTTACCCGCACCTCAAGGTAGGGCTATGATAGTACGTAAGCGTTTGTCAAATTTGGTTATAATAGTAAGACCATTAGCTATGGCTACGAAGAAATCGAAAGGTTCTGTGGGGGCTGATGTTAATAATGGTGTTAGTAAGTTAGAGAAGAATGGCGTTAAGAAGAATGTTTTAGGTAATGTTAAAAAAGTTAGTAAAAGTAAAAAATTAGAAGATGGGGCAGAAGGTTAATCCAAATGGGTTTAGGACAGGAATCACTAAGGAATGGAAGGTTTGTTGGTTCTCTGAAAGGAGGAACAGTACGTATAGGTCTATGTGTGATGATGGGCATATGCGTAAGTATCTTAAGAGATATAATTCTTTACTTGAAGAATTACCACGTAGGGATTATCGTTATACTTATAAGGAGTTAATTGGAATCTCGTCAAAAGTGAAGTCTTTTTGGGATAAGTTCCACCCTGAAGAAAAACATAGTGGTCGTAAATACATCTCAGAGATGAAGATGGTGTATAGTTTTAAGTATTTCATTATTTATATTAAGTGTTCGAATTCCGGGATAATTGTTGGAGAAAAAGGGTGTAATATAAGTAGAATAACTAAAGATTTGGAGAAGTTGTGTGGTTGTCAAATGCAAATAAATGTGCTAAGGTCTGGTAATAGTAGTCTTTGTTCTGCTCTTTCGTTATCTATTTTTAATAGGATGAGAAGTGGGGAGTCTTATAGAAGGGTTATACGAAATGCCATAAGTCCTTATATGAATAGCTCAGATGTTGGTATAAAGGTGTTGATATCTGGAAGGCTTGGTGGTGCTGAGATTGCACGAAGTGATAAATTTAGTGTTGGTAGAATTCCATCGCATACTTTAAGGTCAAATATTGAGTATGTTTGTAGAAATATTGATACAATTTATGGGACACTTGGTTTAAAGATATGGGTATACAAAGGAGAAATCTACGAAAGACCAAAGGTGCTTTTAACTGCAGAAACTAAGAATGATGGTGTAAGAGATAAGAGAAGAAGGAACTAATAATTAATATATAATTTTATGCAGCCAAGTAAAGTTGAATATAGGAAACAGCAGAAAGGAAGAGTTAGGGGGATCTCATATAAAGGAAGCTCGCTGTGCTTTGGTAATTTTGGGATAAAAGCTGTTGAATGTGGTAGGATATCGTCAAAACATATAGAAACATCTAGGGTACTGTTAACTAGAATATTAGGAAAGACAGGTAAATTGTGGATTAGGGTTTTTACCGATAAGCCAATTACAAGGAAAGCAGCTGGAGTAAGAATGGGGAGTGGGAAAGGAGAACCTGAATTTTGGGTTTGTAGAGTTAGGGCAGGTATGATATTGTTTGAAGTTTCTGGGGTTGACATTTCTGCTTTTACTGACGTGTTTAATGTTATTAGCGATAAGTTGCCTGTAAAAATAAAAATGGTTGTAGATAGAGAATTTAATAATTGTTAGAATAACATAGATAATAAGAGTTTTATATGGAGATGGCTAATGGTTTGCCGGATGTAGGAATGGTGGGGAAGGCTGCTAATATTGATGAGTTGAAAGAGAAGTTGAAGCTTATGTGTTATTTAGCTAGTTTTTCTACTAATAAGAAGGGCACTGATGTTAAAAAATTAAGAAAGTCTATTGCGCGTGAATTAACGATGCGTAGTGATAAATGTGTAAATAGAGATATATTAGTATGATTGTGAAGAGGAAAACTTTTGTTGGGGTTGTTGTTAGTGGTAAGTGTGATAAAACCAGGAAGGTTTTAGTAACTAGAACATTCAGGCATCCTTTATATAAAAAGACTTTGAAAAAAGAAAGGGAAATAACTGTTCATGATCAGGAAAATAAAAGTGGTGTTGGTGATGTTGTCAAGATTGTTGAATCTAGACCTATAAGTAAGATGAAGAGGTGGGCTTTGTTGGGGATTTTAAAAAAAAGTAGAGTATGATACAAAAAGGGACTAAATTGGTTGTTGCGGATAACACTGGTGCTAAGGAAGCCATATGTATTGGGATATTAGGTAGTGGATCGTCTATAGCAAAGATTGGAGACAGGATTATAGTGTCAGTTAGGAAAGTGTTGCCTAATTGTGACATAAAGAGTGGGACTATTTCCAAAGCTGTTGTGGTTCGTACCGTGAAGGAATTAAGGAGGTCTAGTGGAGATTACATTAGATTTAGTGATAATGCAGTAGTCCTGATAAATGAGAATAAGGATATGAAGGGTACTAGAATATTTGGACCAGTTACTAAAGAGTTGGCGTTGAAAGGTTATAATAAGATTGTATCTTTAGCTAAAGAAGTTTTGTAGATTATGAAAATGAATATAAAAAAAGGAGACACGGTTAAGGTTTTGTCTGGGAAAAGTAAAAATAAAATTGGAGTTGTTTTGAGGGTTTTCCCAAAGACTTTGAGGGTTGTAGTTGAAGGTGTGAATATTGTAAAAAAGCATTTAAAAAAGGAACCTAATAAAAAAGGTTCTGTTATATCTAAGGAAGCCCCAATTCCTATTTGTAACGTGATGTATTATGATGTTAAATCTGGTGTTGCTTCTAGGATTGGTAGAAAGCTTGACGATAATGGTGTATTGAGGAGGTATTTAAAAAGAACTAATAATTTTGTATAATATGAAAGGTGGGTGTTGTTATATTCCTAGATTGCAGGAGAAATATAGAAATGAAATAATTCCTGAATTGAAGAAGACGCTTGGAATAGATAATATTATGGCTGTTCCTAGATTGGTTAAAATATGTATTAATCAGGGTGCTGGACGTGCTTCTTCTGATAAGAAGTTATTTGATACTGTATTGAAAGAACTTACTAGCATTGCTGGGCAGAAAGCTGTTGCCAAAAAGTCCAGGAAGTCTATTGCAAATTTTAAGCTTAGAGAAGGTGTTAATGTTGGTTGTATGGTGACTTTGAGGGGGAGGAGAATGTACGAGTTTTTTGATAGGTTGGTTAATATTGCATTACCAAGAGTTAGGGATTTTAGAGGTGTTAGTAATGATGCTTTTGATAATTCAGCTATATATAACCTTGGAATTAAGGAACAGATAATTTTTCCAGAGATTGTTATCGATAAAGTGTCTACCATTATTGGTATGAACATTTCGATTGTTACTAGCACGTCAGATAAGCGTGCAGCTTTTTTGTTGTTAAAACTTTTAGGAATGCCTTTTAAAGTATGAGAGAGTTTATATATAAGAAGGATTGTAGGAGATTAAATAGAAGGAACATGTGGTTTAGAAATGAGAAGCGTAAAGAGATGTGTTTCAAGTATTTAATGAAACGTTATATGTTGAAGAAGGCTGGGCTGTATGATGAATTGGATAAATTGCCAAAGAATTCGTCTCCAATAAGGGTTAGGAATTTGTGTCAGTGTACTGGTAGGTCTAGAGGGTATATGAGAAGGTTTGGATTGTGTAGATATAAGTTTAGAGAGTTAGCTATTAATGGTGAGTTGCCTGGTGTTATGAAAGCTAGTTGGTAGAATTCCATGTAGCATTTGGATGGTGTATGGTTGATGTTTTGAGATGGAAGGGGTTATTAAAGGATGATGTCGATACACTTGTTAGAGAATTAAGGGATGTCCCTAATGTTGAAGTAGCTGAATTCTTAGATGAGCTTAATTTAGATGATAGATTATTTTTGTTTGGAAAGTTAGATGAAGATGAAAAAGGTAGTATATTTTGCGAATTAAAGTTAGAGTCCCAGAATGAGCTTTTTGATAATCTGGGGATGAAGACTTTTTCACGTATATTCAAGTTGATGCCTTCAGATTCGAGGGCAGATTTCTATAAACAGTTGGATCTTGTTAAACAACGTGGATTGATACCGTTTTTGTCTAAAAAGATAAAAGCTGATGTATTTTTGTTAAGTTCATTTCATGACAATGAGTCTGGTAGTGTTATGAGCACTGACTTTGCTGTTGTAGATATAGACATGACAGTTGATGAGGCTTTAATGAAACTTAAACAGGATTCTCCTTCAAAGAAGATGATATATTATGTCTATGTTGTTGATGATGAAATGAAGATGTTAGGTTTCGTTCAATTATATGATTTGATTTTAGCAGATAAGGATAAATATATATCTGATTTAATACATTGTAATTTCATTTATGCGTTTGTAGATGATGATAGAGAAGAAACTGCGTCAATGATTGAGAGATATTCTTTAGTTGCGATTCCAATATTGAATAGGAATAAGGAGTTGTTAGGTATTGTTAGGTATGACGACGCAATTAGTGTTATAAAAAATGAGCAGACAGAAGACATTGAAAAGTTAATGGGAATTACTTCTGGTTATGCTAATTCTGAGTATTTATCTGTTTCAAGTTTAGGGAATTATAACAAGAGGATAGGATGGTTGATAGGTTTATTTTTTCTAGGGATATTGACTAGTTTAGTGTTAAATAGGTATGAGTCATTGCTTGTTGCAATTCCAGTTTTGACACCGTTTTTCCCAATGGTTTCTTCTGTTGGGGGGAATACTGGTAGTCAGTCTTCTTCGGTTATAATCAGGGCCTTGTCACTAGATGAGATTGGTGTTAGAGATTTTTTTAGTGTTGTATTCAAGGAATTTAAAATATCTATATTGATATCTATTACTATGTTTTTTTTTGCATTTATCGAAGGTTATATTATATCTGCGTATAATGATATAGGTTACTATGATGCACTATATGTTGGATTGACTGTTGGTATTTCATTGATGATACAGATTGTTTTTTCATCTATTCTTGGAGCTGCTTTGCCTATATTAGTAAAATTATTTAATATGGATCCTGCAGTTATAGCCACTCCTGCTATAATGACGATAGTTGATGTTTTGGGTGTTATCATATATTTTACTGTTGCAACGAAAATGCTTTTTTAAGTTCTTGTTATTTGGAGAGTTATTTGTGTTTGTTTAATAATTTTTTTAGAATACATATATTTTGCTGTTGTTTTATATCTTCGTGTTTTGGTGCTGATTGAATTATATAAGGTGGAATTATGTTGTTTTTATTGATATTATTTAGTTTTTATTTGTTTATCATATTGAATGATAAATTTCTATTTATTATGTCATAATAGAGGCTAAAAGATAGATTAGGTATGAAGAATTTTAATATTTCCGGCTCAAATCTTATTCCTATTCCAATAGAACAGAATCTTATAGGGTTGTATATTTGTAGCTTTCTATATTGTTTCAATTCTTTATATTTGAATTTATCTCCTGGTATAAAAAGGTTCCCACCATTGAAAAATAAGAATGCATACATGTTTATGAGATTAGAATATATGAATAAATACCTTAATTCTGTGTTTAGTTTGAAGGCTAAATTACATTGACATTTATTGATCAGGTTTAATAAAGTACTGTTTTCATTTATTCCGTTTAGATACATGTAGGATGTGTTATTGTTGTCTGTATGGCTAAAATGTTCTTTATCTTCTTTATCTATTTTGAAGGAATTTTTGTATTTATTAAATGATTTATTGTATCCAATGTTAATTGATACATTAAAAGCTATGTTCTTATATAAACTCTTGTAGTATGTAAAATATGTTAAAATTTCACAGTATTTATTAATTTTAAGTTTCCTTTGGTCATTATTTTTTGAGATGAATAAGAAAGGATTCGTTATCAGAATTGAAATTGATGCTTCTAATCCATTATTTTCCCAGAAATTGTTTGACAGTGTTGTGAATTTTAGTTCATTATGCACATTTATATCTAGGTAGCATTTGTATGTTTTAAGTGAGTTTTTACCAATTTGTGTGTTTAGTTGGATTGGCTTTAATATATTAATTATTGTGCTATTAAGATTTGAAAATATGACTGTATTAATGAAGCTGATATCGTGTACTAATGATGAACAACATCCATTGTTTTCGTTTTTTGAGTATTTATTTTTGTTTTCGTTAAAATTATTATTTTTATTATCTATGTCTCCTTTGTGTTTTGAGTACCTAAAATACATTCCAGTACCTAAGTTCTTACTTATTCTACGTATTGTTCCACTTAATTCAGCATTTATTCTTGCATCAAGTGGGCTATATGTAATTTGTACTTTTACCATATCTCCGGCTCCTAGGAATGAATATCTATTGTCTTTAAGGTGTAGTAGTTTCCTAAAATTTAAATTTGTGAGTTTGCAACCGATGTTTATAGCTGGCCCTATCTTGCACCATTTACAACAGCTACAACAGTAATCTTCGTTTATTTGTTGTGTAGATATATTTAGAATTGGTACGATTCCTAATTTTTCTTCAACGATTATATTTATATTGTTATTATTATCCAATGTCACAAGTGATTTTTTGGGGTCTAGAAATTCATTTCTTAATATATTTTGTTGTGTTGCAATATATTTACTATGATTGTAGGTGTCTCCTGGAAATAATAACGAACTTCTATAGAATTCTGTGCTGCTGACATATTTGTTTCCTATTACTTTTATTTTATTTATAACAACCTTTTCTCCCTCATTGACATGTAGTACTACATTAATAATATTATCATTGATTGATTTTATTTTGAGTGTTATATTACTTTTAAAATATCCAAGTATGTTATAGTAATTTTTTACATTATTTGCCATATCAAAGCTGACAGAGTCTGATATGTTATTTTTTAAGTATATATAATTGAAAGGATCTCCTCTTTTTATATTTAATATTTTTATTAATATTTCTGATTTTATATTATTATTACCGACGAATTCTATGTCGCCAAAGAAATATTGTTTGCCTTCGTTTATGTTGTATGTTATATTTAGACTTTGTCTGCTTTTATCTAGTACAATATTTACTTTATCTATTTTTGCGTCTAGAAATCCTTTAGAGGTGTATAAGTTTATTATGTTTTTTTTATCAGAAATTAATGTTTTTTTATCAAATTTTATGTTATTTAGGATTAAGAATTTTGATTTTAAAGTATCTAACAATTTAAATAGATTAATGTTATTTATCTTGCTATTTTTTATCAATGAGACTAGATTAATTCCTAGTGAGTAGTATTTGGCACCTTTTATAGTAAGGTTGTCTATTATATCTTGAGTTTTTATATTTTTATTTCCTACGATATTGACGTCATTTACTAAATATTCTTTTTGTGATTTTTTGTCGTTAATAATGTATGTATGCTCTTTATTTTCATATGTATTTATTTTTAAAATTGTGTGTTTTTTGCATATTTTCATTACTTTTTTTTTTATATCTTCTTTTATTTTACTTGTGAGAAATTTGTTTTTGAATTCAGTCTCTATTTTTTCTATTTTTTTTTTGTTTGTTTCTAATCCGTCTACTTTTATAGTTTTTATCTTTTCAAAATTTTCTATTTTTAGCGTAATTGTTATGTCATTATTTTTATCTAAATCTCCTTCAATTGTTATATTGTTTATAAATTTAAAAGCTTTTTTTATTCTGGCTATATTTGTAGATATTGTTGAATTTTTTAGATTAATGTATTCATTTTCTTTGAATGTCAAAATGTTATATATGTTATCTGAAATAAATTTATCGGCACTGCCTGCGTTGATAAATTCAATATTGATTTTTTTTATTAAATAGGAATTTTCTTTTGCATTAAAAATGTCTTTCTTCTTTACATTGCTTATTCTGATGTTTCTATTTCCGTAAATTACAATATTACAACAGAGCAAATAGAAAAAAAATATATATAAAGAAGGCATTGTTGTCTATGTAATTAGTAAAGAATCTCCAAATAACAAGAAATTATATTTATTTTTTATTGCTTCTTTATATGCATGGTCTAATATTTTTTCTCCGCAAAATGCTGCATCTATTATTAGATATAATGATCCAGATTCATGGAAGTTAGTTAAATATCCATCACATATATTAAAATTTTTCCTAGAAAATGATGTTTTTATTGCGATACTATTAACATTTGAAAATGAGTTTAATGTGTTGTTAAATGAATTTTCAAGCCCCATTAAAGAAGAATATCCTACTGCAAATATTTTTGATCCTTCCTTTTTCTTCCTCTCAATAGTTCTTATTGTATCTTCATGGATGTTATAAAATTCTGGAGTTTTCATGTTATTACTTATTGTTTTTGTGTCAAATTTATTCATTGGGAAATTATTAACGTGGTATGTTATTGTTTCAATATCAATTCCCTTTATTTGCATTTTTAGAAGAAGTTTTTCATCGAAATGTAAACTACTAATTATATGATTTACAGAACCTTTATTTTTTGCAAAAATACTTTTTGTGTAGAATAAATCTTGTTCATTTGGCTCTCTTTTTATGTATTTTGGAAGTTTTACTTGGCCTTTTTTTACTATTTCTTGGTTTATCTGGTCGCTTGATTTATCTGTAATTAGTTTCATCATTCTACCACTAAATGATGTATTGTCTATTATTTCGCCTACCATATCGAAGTCTCTGAATATTATCTTATTACCAATTCTAACTTTTCTAGCAGGGTTTGATTCTATGTTCCAGATATTATTGTTTTTATCGACTTCTCGTAGCAAAAATACTGCTATAGGCACAGAAGAATGTTGTTTCTCTCCATAAATTAGAGAGTTTAACATGTATGAATCATTGGCTACTAATACATCGTTTTCGTCGATGTAGTCAATAATGTCTGTAAATTTTCTATGTTCTATTTCGCCTGTGTCTTTGTGAACTACCATTAATCTTGCGTCGCTTCTTTTTTGTGGGGGATTCTGGGCGATTAACTCTGTAGGTAACTTGTATTTAAATAATTGTAGCCTCATAATTTTAATTCATTATTCTTGCGATTATACTCGATAACCATATATGAGTTAATGTAATTTTTTTAATTAAGAAAATTATCTGTTAATTGGTTTTATACTTAAATATTTTATAGTTAAAATGTAGGATGGCGACTAGGTATAGAAAAAAAGTTTATAAAGGTAGTAAATCGTTGTCCAGGTATCTTTTGGAAATAAGGAAACAGAAGTTGTTGTCTGAAGAGGAAGAGATAGATTTGGCTAGAAGAATACAAAATGGCGACAGGGGGGCCCTTTATGAACTTATAAATGGTAATTTAAGATTTGTTGTCTCTATAGCTAAGCAGTATGTAGGAAGAGGACTGCCGCTGGAAGACTTAATCAATGAAGGAAATTTAGGTTTGATAAAAGGTGCTTATAGGTATGATCCGAGTAAACTTGTTAAATTTATTTCTTATGCGGTTTGGTGGGTAAGACAGGCGATATCTCAGGCTTTGAGTGAAGGAAGTAGGGTTATAAGGTTACCGTTGAATAAAGTTACTAGTATTAATGAATATTCGGTAAAAAAGAATCGTTTGAGCCAGGAAAAAAGGCGTGATGCAACGTATGATGAGTTAACAGAGGCATTAAAGATTAAAGAAGCAGATTTAATATCTTTGATAGATTCTTATAAATACGTTGTGAATGCTGATTCTGCTCCTAGGGAAGATGACAATTATAGTTACCTTGATATTTTAGCTGACGAAAATGATACCGTTTTAACAGAGAAACGTGATGCGTTAGATTTTCATAAGATTCTGGATAAGATTTTATCTTTGATTCCTTATAAGGAGCGTGAGGTAATTTGTTATTCGTATGGATTATGTAATCATTGTGTAAAAACTTTAGATGAGATAGGTTGTATATTGGGGTTAACAAGAGAACGTGTTAGACAGTTGAGAGAAGGTACGATAAGGGATATAAAAATGAACAAATATAATATTGATATCGATAAGTTGAGGCGTTTTTTGGGTAAAAATTTTCGTTTAGGTTAGATTGTTTGTGGCTTAGAATTTGAAATTTTATATTTCTAAAATATTTTGTTAGAATTTGTTTATTGTACTGTTTAGTTTGTGTTTTGTTATTCTGTGTTATCTTGCTTATTATTTATTTTGATTTGTGGTTTATTTGGTGGTTGAATTATTTTTATCTTTAAATTATTCTTTTATGAATTTTTGTAATATAATATTTGTATGGTTACGGATGGTATGGTGTTGTCAAACATTGGATATGTAGGTGCAGCTGTTGGTTTGTCTCTAGTTATTACTGGTGCTAGTCTTGGTATCGGTATTATCGGAAAATCTGCAATGAGTGCTATATCTAGGCAGCCTCAGATAAGTGGTGACATAAGGGCCTCGATGATTATTGTATCTGCTCTTATTGAAGGAATAGCATTGTTTGCTATAATAATATGTATGTTATTAACATTGAATAATGATCCTGATGCAAATAAAATGAAGCTTTTCTGTGCAGGAACTAGTGCTGGATTGGTCGTTTTTGGGGCATCTGTTGGTATTTCTTTAATAGGAAAATCAGCTATGGACGGTATTGGTCGACAGCCTGAGGCTTGTAATGATGCTAAATCTTCTATGATTATAGTTTCTGCTCTTATAGAAGGAGTAGCATTGTTCGGTGTCATAATTTGTATGATTTTGTCGATGAAATAGTAGTTATGAATCTATTATCTCCTAGCTTTGGTGTTTTTTTTTGGCAATTTGTTACAATATTTGCTGTTTTGTTTATATTGAAGTTTTTTGCGTTAAAGGTTATTGTTAAATCCTTGGGAGAACGTAAGAAATTGATTGATAGTTCTGTGCGCAATTCTAAAGAGATAGCTGAGAGGTTAGCAAATATGGATTCTTTAAAAAAGGATCTAGAAATTCAGATATCTCAGAAGAGAGAGGATATGATTAATGAGATAAAGGTCTTAAAGTGTGAACTTATGGATAAACTGAATTCGGAGATCGAGAAGAAGAGAATTGAAATGGAAAATAATATTAAAAACGAGGTTGAGATGAAGCGTGATGAACTTATGAAGGCATATTATAATATTGTTGCTGGACAGGTTGTAGATTCTACTAGAAGGTTTTTATCTAAAGAGTTGAGTTCTAATGATAATAGCAGTATTTTTGTGAAATCCTTGGTTGATGGGCTTTCTATTGAGGTTTCTAGGCCAGCTAAATGATCGATGTTATGTTAAATTTGGATATTGCCTTTAACTATGCTGAGGCTTTGTTAAATTGTTCAGAGGTTAACTCTGATAGTTTGTATAAATGTTTTGTTGATTTACAATTTATTTTTAAGAAGAGCCCGTTGTTAGTTGATCTTATGACTAGCAGATATGTTCCATTTGAAAAGAAGAAGTTGATTTTTTTTGATGTGTTAGGAGATGTTGGTGAGTGTAGAAGTGTTTTTGATCTTGTATTTACTAATAAGAGGTGTGACTATATTCCTTTAATATCTAGCAGTTTTATTGATTTGTATAGGAAGAAGTTTAAAATAGGTGATCTATTGATATTATCTAGTAATGAATTTGATGATGAAAGTATTGAAAAAATATCTAGCTTTGTGAAGGATAAGTTTAAATTAAATGATGTGGTTGTTACTGTAAAGATTGATAAGAGCATAATTTCAGGGTTTAAGTTGTTTATAAATAATAAATTTTTGGATTTGAGTATTAATGGTTTTCTTGAGAGACTTAAGAGTGGTTTATTGTTGGATTAGCATGTGGATTTTAGATTAATTGTTGGGCTTGGGAATATTGGTGAGAAATATAGATTTACAAGGCATAATATAGGTTTTATTTTTATAGATAAGATATCTGACTTTTATTCTAGCTCATTTAAAATGTCTGTTAATTCTTTGACTGCTGAATTTGTAGTAGGAGAGACGAAGGTTATTTTAGTTAAACCTACAACGTACATGAATAATAGTGGTGTTGCTGTTAAATATTGGAAGGACTGGTTTGGTATTTGTGATAGTAGTGTGTTGGTATTGGCTGATGATCTGCATTTAGATGTTGGGGATATTAGGTTTAGAGTTTCTGGTGGGTCTGGTGGGCATAATGGTTTGAAAAGTATTGAAAATAATATTGGGAATTGTTATTGTAGGTTGAGGATAGGGATAGGGAATAATTACAAATATGGCGAGCAGGGTGATTTTGTGTTGTCTGATTTTGGAAAAGAAGAACTGAATAAAGTGTTGTCTAATGTTGAATGTGTATTGTCTTTGGTAGATATATTTGTAAAAATTAGTGATGTAGATGATCGTATAAAAAAAATAAATAACTTATTAAGTATCAGAGAGTGATTAGCTCAGTTGGTAGAGTGTTTCCTTGACGTGGAAAAGGTCAGTGGTTCGAGCCCACTATTACTCACTTGGTTTTTATTGTTGAGGGTTGGGGTTTATAATTTATGTCAGACAAATATCTTATTGTTGTACTAGGACCAACTGCTAGTGGTAAGACGGCATTAGGTATTGAGTTGGCTAAATATTATAAAACAGATGTGGTTTCTGCTGATTCTCGGCAGGTTTATAAAGGTTTGAATATTGGTACAGCTCAGCCTACATATCAAGAACGTTTAATGGTTAGGCATCATTTAGTTGATTTTGTTGATTTGGATAAGGTATATACAGTTGCTGATTATGAAAAGGATAGTTTAATTATAATTAATTCATTGTTTAAAGAAGTTGATATTGTGGTTATGGTCGGTGGTACTGGACTTTATATACGTTCTGTTTGTAGTGGACTAGATAAGATCCCAAGTATCAAGGGCGATGTAAATACTGAGGTTGATTTGATGTACACTAAATATGGTTTGGCATATTGTGTTAATGAGCTGAAAAAATTGGATAAATATTGTCATGATTATATTGATTTAAAAAATAAAAACAGAGTTATTAGGGCCTTAAAGGTTATAAAATCCACTGGTCATCCGATATATACTTTTTTTAATAAAACGGTTAAGGAAAGAGATTTTAAGAAGATTTATATTGGATTGAATTTAGATAAACAAGTTCTGTTAGATAGGATTAATATTAGGACCAATAATATGATTAGTGCTGGACTGGTTGATGAAGCGATTAGATTTAAGAAGTATAGATATTTCAATAGCCTTCAGACAATTGGTTATAAAGAGGTTTATGAAGAACTTGATAATGGTAATGGTATAAATTTAACCAGAATAGCAGATAAAATAAAGTTAAAGACTAGACAGTATGCAAAAAGACAGATGACTTGGTTTAGGAAGAATAAAGATATTATGTGGTTTAATACCGTTGGAGAGAATATTATTGAATCAATTAATAATATGATTTGTTTTAAATAAGTCAACCTATGATATTTCCTTGTATTTTTTTTGTGATATTTTTTGATCAAGTGACTAAATTTTTGGTTTATAGTAATCTTGAGTTGAATGGTATTTATAGCTTTGGGTGCCTTGGCAGTTTTTTCTCTATTTGTTACTTTATTAATTCTGGTTTGGCGTTTAGTTTATTTTCAGATTATAAGTATATTGGGTTGTTTATTGTGTTTTCTAGGATTCTGTTACTTTTTTTGTTGGGAAGAAGTTTTTATAAGAAGAAGGAGGATGAAAGGAGTTGGATTGGTACGGGATTTATTTGTGGTGGAGGGATATCTAATACAGTTGATTTATTTGTTCATAGAGGTGTTGTAGATATGTTTTATTGTGATCTTATAGGTATTTCTGGATTAGATTTTTTTTATAATATTTCGTTTAATTTGGCGGATATATTTATATTAGTAGGTATTTTGTATTGTTTTATTGTTAACCGTAAGTTATGATGTGGATGTAAAAAATTATGATTATGATATTATTTGTGTATTTAATTTAACTAAAATATTATGATTGGTAAAATTAGGCGATATCCTAAAATTGTTTTGGGTATTTTTTCTTTTTGTTGTTTTATGTTTGTTGGTGAGTATTTTATTAGATTGCTTTTTGTAAGAACACGGAAAGTAAGCTCGAATATGCCAGATATTGTGAGAGTTTTAGGTAAAGAATTGACTTTTGATGATTATAAAAAAAAAATTGATGCTTGGGGAGATACTTATGGTAGTTTTTATGAAAAATATAAAATAGAAAGGTCTTCTAGGTTGTTTAGGTCTGTTGCAAATAATCATGTAGTTAATGAGTTTATTGAAGATGTGATATTCTCTAAATTAGCTGAAAATTTATCTATTAAAATAGGTGCTGAGGAGAAAAATGATGTCTTATTTGGTGAGAATATTGATGATTCGTTAAAGAGAAGTTTTGTTGATAGTGATGGTAGGTTTGATAGGTCTCAGTATAATAACTTTATTCAAATGCTTGCGAATAATGTTAGGTTGAGGATGTATTGGGACAGCCATGTTGCTTTGATAATGAAAAATAGAATGAATAATAAGGTAAAAGATATATTGGATAGTATGTCATTTACTAATTTATTGGAAATAAAGCGAAAGTTTGTTGAGAAAAATAGTAGTTATGATGTATCTGGTGTTTTTTCTTATATTAAGCCTGAAGCTATCGATTATTCTAAATATGGCAATGAGATTAAAAAATATTACAAAGAGAATAAGGATTTATTTAAAAATGATGAAGTATTTAAGGTAAAGTATTTTATAAATAAATTTGATGTAAATAATGATGTTAAGAAATATAATTTGTCGAATTTAAGTAGTTTAATTGATAAATTTTCTGTTAGTGACAATCCTGTTGAGATTGCAAAGGCTAGGAGTGATAGTGATGTTAATGTTAAGTCTGGCGATTATTCGAAATCTTTTTTTATAGAGGAACTTCCAAAGTGTTTTAATAGTAATAATAGCTTTTTAGGCTCTGTCGTTGTTGACTTTCCTGATAGTGCTGGTGGACTTATAAAGATATATAGGATTGTGAATATATTTAAGGCTAATGGAAGGTTGAGATATGATGTGGTGGCAATGTATAAAAAGTTGTTGATTGATGAGTATACGAGTAATTCTTTGTATAGAGGTGTTGTAGAAAGGTTGAAAAATGTTAATAATCTTGATGAGTTTGCGGAATTTGCAAATGAGTGCGGTTATAAATTGTCTGAATTAGATGTTAATTTGAAAACTGCTGATGTGAAGAATTTTGAAAATATTGATGTTTTGAAGAAAGAATTATATAAAGTTGGTGGTAAAAAAAAGGAGTGTGTTTTGCCTGTGATTATGAATAAAAATGGTGTTTTTGTTGGTTATCTATGTAAATATGTAGCTAAAGGTTCATTAAAAACCTTGGATGATGTAATTACGACTGTAAGGCGAAGGATTAGGAAGAATATTGAAAAAAATAGAGCTAATAAAGAAATTACTGATAATGCTGTATATAAAAAATCTATTAGCGATTTAAAGAAAGTTAAGGATTTTATGTCGTTTTCGTTTAATGGTGTGAATATGGAGAATATTGAAAAGAAAGCTGGTAGGGATAAGTCGTTGGTTAGAGATATAATAAAGCATTCAGTGTTATTGAATGGGGAGACTAGTTTTTTTAAATTTGGTGATACGATTATAAAGATTAATGTAAAGAATCTTTTTGATAATAATTTTAATTCAGATTTATTTAAAGAATTTATTAATAAAAGTAGGACTAGAAGTAATAGGACAGATTCTTACGTGAAAATTTTTGAAGATATGTATAGTGTAGATAAGCTTGAGTACGCATATAGTTTGTTGTGATTTTACTTTTATTCTCATATTTTTATAATTGGTTTGTCTATTTAATAGGCTAGGTTTATTTTTTTGTTTTTTATAATCTTATCTGCATTTTTGTAATCGCTTATAGCAATGTATAGATTTATTAGTCGTTTTGTTATTTCTATATTTTTGGGGTCCATTTTTAATATTTTATTGCATATTTTGATATTTTTATTTATCAGAGACATTAGCATATTATTTTCGCATGAATTATTTTGAGCTAATACTGCGTATTTGTATATGACATCGCTGAAGAATATCAGTTGGTCTAGTTTTTTTAGTTTTAGTTTGTCTAATAATTCATATGATTCTTTATATAATTTGTTGAAATATTTAATTGCAGCATTTTGGAAGTTATAAATTTCTTTATCTTTGCTTAAGATGTCTTCTGTGTTTATATTGTGTTTGTTTTTTAGTGTTGATAGTATTTCGAGTAGTTGAATATTACAGCTGTTTTTCCCAAATTCAGATTTTATAATTTCCTTTGTTTGGTCAAAATTCTTTTTTACCATGTATATTTCTATGAGATTGATGTTAATTCTGTTTAAAATATTTTTATCTTCTGTTGATTCTTTGCAGGCATTATATATACGTATGCTTTCATCATATTTTTTCTCTAGCTGTTTTGCAAAAGCTATTTTAAGGTCTATTTCTATGTCATTAAAGAATTTTTTTGCTGTGTAGAATGATTTTATTGCCTTGTCATATTTTTTAATTTTTAGGTACTCGCATCCACGTTCTAGAAATAGGTTATAGATAAATATGAATTCATTTAGTGCATATATTTTGTACTTTTTATTCTTGTTAAATGATATTGCATTTGTTAGCTTTGATTTCATTTCTTCAACGAGGATGTCTAGCTTGTTTGAAAGTAAGTTTAATAGTATAATTTTTTTGTATAGAATACCATAGTAGTACCAATATGCAGGTGTATTTTTTTTACATGTTTCGAATTGCTTTATTTTTTCAGGATAATTGTCGAAATTTACATCTTTAACTATACTGTGATACTTTACTGATGGGTTTATGCTAGGCAGTTGTAAGAAGAAAATGAACGTTAGTTTTTTCATAATTTTTTGCATATATTACCTTCATGTTTCATCAATATCTTTTTTACAAATTCTTCGTCAATATTTATTTCATCTGTACGTTTATTGGATGCAGTATTGTACATTAGGTCCATAAATATTTTTTCGCATATTGATCTAAGCCCTCTTGCGCCTGTTTTTAGTTTTATGGCATTATCGGCTATTATATCTAGTGCATTGTCGGTGATATTTAATGTTGTACCGTACAAAGAAAATAGTTTCTGATATTGTTTTATGATTGAGTTTTTAGGTTCTTTTAATATTTTTATTAGTGATTCTTTATCTATTTTGTCTAGAACTCCTATAATTGGAAGTCTACCTATTAGTTCTGGTATTATTCCATATTTCCTTAGGTCTTCTACTGCTACATTTTTTAATAGAGAATATCTAGTATCTTTATCATTTACATCATATTTATTATTATTAAACCCGAGAGTTGTGCGTTTTTCTCTTTCTTCTACGTATTTTTCTAACCCTTCAAATGATCCTCCGCAGATAAATAATATTTTTGATGTGTCAACTTGTACGTATTTTTGTTCTGGATTTCTTCGTCCTATATCTGGGGATACATTTACAATAGTTCCTTCAAGTAATTTTAATAGTGCTTGTTGAACACCTTCTCCGCTTACATCTCTAGTTATAGATACATTTTCGCCTTTCCTTGATATTTTATCTATTTCGTCAATATAAACAATGCCCTTTTGAGCTAGTTTTATGTTATTTTTCGCTACTTGTAGCAGTCTAGTTATTACTGACTCAACATCCTCACCAACATAACCAGCTTCTGTTAGTGAAGTGGCATCGGCAATACAGAAAGGTACATTTAATATCTTTGCTAATATTCTTGCTATATATGTTTTTCCACTTCCTGTATCTCCTATTAGCAGTATATTGGATTTTTCTATAACTACGTCTTCATCTTTGTTGTCTTGGTTGATTATTAAATAGTGATTATAGACCCCAACAGATAAAATTTTTTTTATTTCATTCAATCCAATTATATATTCGTCTAGGAAGTTTTTTATTTCTTCTGGTGATTTTAGTTTTACTGGGGTATTTTCTTCAATGTTATTTTCTAGAGAGTTGGTACCTATAAGTGATAGTGCTTCTTCGACGCATTCACTACAAATGTCTACAATATTACCTCTAATTCTAGTTTTTATTACTTCTACATTTTCTTTTTTGCAGAATGAGCAGATTCCTGTATTCATAATTATTTCTTTTTACTTTCAAATATGTCGTCTATTATTCCATATTCTTTTGCTTCTTGTGTATTCATCCAGTAATCTCTATTAGAGTCACGTTCTATCTCTGTTACTGATTTTCCTGTACAATCTGCTAATATTTTATTTACTTCTTTTTTCATTTCCATCAGTTGATTAAACGATTTTTCTATATCAGAAGCTTTCCCACTAGCTCCACCTGATGGCTGGTGTATCATTATTCTGCTGTGTTTTAATGCAAATCTTTTACCTTTTTGTCCACCTGCTAGTAAAATTGCAGCCATAGACGCACCTAATCCTGTACAAACTGTTATTATTTCTGGTTTTACAAATTGCATGGTATCATAAATACTTAGGCCTGAATATATCTCTCCACCTGGGCTATTTATGTATAGAGATATATGGCTTGTATTATCTACTGATTCAAGAAATAGAAGCTGTGCAACGATGATATTTGCTATGTCTGCGTTTACTTCTGTACCAAGGAATATAATTCTGTCCATTATCAATCTTGAAAATACGTCAACTTCTCTAAAATGTGTTTTCCTCTCTTCAATGACTGTACTAGTTGACATATTTATCGATCTATTATATTTTTCTAAACTATAATCACTTACTTTTTTGTCAAGTTTTGCATATTTTTTGAACTCTTTATATATGTCGCTCATATTTATTAGTTAAGATTTTATTTTTATTTAATTATATTTTATGTTAAGAGAGTAGGATCTAGAATATTAGATGGTAAGATATAGGATTAAAAGAAGTGAATTTATTGGATTTATTGTTGATTGTGATTCTGTAGATTGTATGAATAGTATAATCAATGATTATAAACGTAAGTATCGTGACGCAAGACATATATGTTATTCGGTTATTTTAGGCGATAATGAGATATTTGGCAACGATGGTGAACCGTACGGAACTTCTGGTATAGCGATGTTGAACGAGTTGAAAAAGAGAGATATAAAGAATAAATTGGTTATAATTGTTAGGTATTTTGGAGGTATAAAGTTGGGAAGATCCTTGTTGAGAGAGACATATTGCAATGTTACTAAGAGTATTTTGGATAAAATTTAAGTATTGAGTGTTTATTTTAAAAGTTGCTATTAATAAGTTTTTGACGTGTCAATGTAGTAATATCTCGGATGTGTTTTATTTTGTGTTATATTTTAAACGTTTAGTTTTTATCAGAGTAAATTATTTTTGAGTTTGGAAGATTTATAGATTTATTGACAACAACAAAAACCTGCATTACTTCCATTTTCTTCATTATTATTACCTTCTCTAACGCTATCTTTTATTTTTTCACCGCTACTTCCTCCACTTTTGCCTATTACTCCATTTATAATTATCATATCTTTGTAATCAGCTGGTTTTGGTTTATTTGGATCTTTATATTCATCTTTTATGCTAATATAATCTTTGCCTCCAATTCTATTTCCGTAGACTGTTTCAAAATATTTATCTAGATTATGTTCTTTAAACCATCTATTTGTGCTATATGATAGTTTATGGTCCTCAAGATATTTAATTAATACATTTACTGAATCTTTATATTCGTCTTTTATTGAATAGATGTCTTTAAGAACTAAATTATCTTCTTGCCTATCCATAAAAACAATGTCACAGATGCTTGCGTCGGTTAAGTCATAACGAGGGAATTTGTCTGGAGTTTTTTTAAATTCTTCAACTGGGTCTGTTTTTATTTCAACATCAATACTTTTGTGTAATTTCATTGTGTGTATTGCCTTATCTTTTAAAAAGTCTTCTAGGCTTACTTCATTTTCAATGAATTCTTTTAAATTGTTCATTTCTTTAAATCTATCTTCCCAAAAACCGCTTATAACTTTTTCTCTGAAATCTGCTAAGTATTTATCAGGTTCTTTGTTAAAACATTCGGCTATTGTCTTTTTTAAATTATCAAAGCTCTTATAATCTTTACTTTCTACATCAACAGAAAAAAGCACATCTGGACCAAAACTCCACGGACCATCTATTTTAACATGTACTGTACACTCTTCACTGAAAGTACACAGACTGGCAAATAAATAAATGAATAATGTATACATCAATTATTATGTTACAAAATTATTTTGAAAATTGGAGTTGTTAATGTTTTTTAGTAACATTTTAGATGTTATTTGGGTGTATAACCTTTGAAATAGGTTAGAATATAGAAATTGAAATGATATGAGTATAATTTTGAAATCGGAGGAGGAAATAAATTTAATAAAACAGTCTGGTGATATTTTGGTTAAGGCAATAAAGTTGGTTGGTGAGAATATAAAACCAGGTGTTTCATTAATATATTTAGATAAAATTGCAGATGAGTTTATAAGAGATAACGGTGCTATTCCAGCTTGTAAGAACTATTATGGCTTTCCTGGGTCATTGTGTCTTTCAGTAAATGAGATGGTATTGCACGGAATTCCTAATTCTTATGAGTTGAAAGATGGTGATATTATATCAGTTGATTGTGTTGTAAATTACAAGGGGTATTATAGCGATTGTACTTATACATATGGCGTTGGACCGATAAAAAAGGAAAATGCCTTATTGATAAATAGTACTAAAAATAGTTTATTAGAGGCAATTAATGTAGCAAAGGTTGGAAATACTTTGGGTGATATTGGTTATGCTATTGAGAGCTATATAAGGAAGGCTGGATATAAAATAGTTGATTCTTATTCTGGACATGGGATAGGGAAGAAGATGCACGAGGACCCGTTAGTGTTGAATTATGGTAAACCTAATAGTGGTTTTAAAATATGTAATGGTCTTGTGATAGCTATTGAGCCTATAGTCGGAGCTACAACATCAAAGACTATATCATTGTCTGGTGGTTATGATATTATGATGGAAAATAGATGTATGTCTGCCCACTTCGAGGCTACAGTTGGATTTTATAATAATGAAACTATATTACTGACTGAATTTGAGAAATGTGCATTGAACTCATAGTACATACACTCTAGTATTTAGGCGAGTTCGCACTCCTTTTCTTTTACTTTTTCTTTTACCTTCTCTTTTTCTTTCGCTGTAATATTATTTAGAATTGTTTGATTTTTTATATAAATTTCATTTAATTCTGCTAGTTTGTTCATCTTTACAAACTTAGGGAATATCAATCCTTTTTTGAACTCCGCTGAGGCAAATATATAATTTCGTCCAGGAATAAATTCATTACGTTCATTTAGAGGTCCAAGGTGATAGTGACAATAATACATTTTACCATTGTGCACCTTCTTTTGTTGTACACTTAGGTAACTGTACTGTCCAGTTTTATGGACTGTGACTATTTTCCCACTATTTTCTGATATAGGTCTTCCTACTTTTTTTTTTCTTGTGTCTTTGTTTTTTGCTTTTTGTGTCTCTTGCTTGTTTTTTATTGTTTTTTTTCTTGGTTTTACCTCAAAAAAACTAATATCATCGTCGTCTTCTTTGTAATCATTTTCGACATCCTTTTTTTTATTGAACTCCTTTGTCATAGCTATTTATATCACATATATAACATAATTTACCGTAAAAACAAAAAATTATGTATTTTTTTACAGTAAATTATGTTGTGTTCGTTTTTTACTTAATAAAATATGTAAGCAACCTGTTTATGTTTATTTTATTTATTGTTATATTAATTATATGTCTGTATTTTCAGATTTTGATTTGGATGTTAAATTAATTGAGAATTTGAGGAAATTAGGTATAAGTGAACCAACAGAAATACAGCAGAAGGCTATACCTGTTGCGATGGAAGGTCGTGATATATTAGGTTCGGCTCAGACTGGTACTGGTAAGACCTTTGCATTTTTATTACCTCTCTTGGAAAGATTGATAAAGAATGAGGTTAATGGAGCTATAATTGTTGAACCAACTAGAGAGTTAGCCCAGCAGGTTGCTAATAATGTATCTAAGTTGTTGTTAGGTGTTAATGATATAAATTATGCGCTTTTAATAGGTGGAGAGAAATATTTTAAGCAATTAAAGATGATTAGGAGGAATCCAAAAATTTATGTTTGCACACCAGGTAGGGTTATAGATCATTTGAAACAAAATAATATAACATTAGATAGGTGTAATTATGTAGTCATAGATGAGACAGACAGGATGTTTGATATGGGTTTTAGTGAGCAGCTCGAAGAGATATTTAAATCTCTTCCAGATCAGAGACAAACATTAATGTTTTCTGCTACGTTTCCTAAAGAGATAGAGAATATGGCTAGTAAACATTTAAATAATCCAGAGAGAATATTTGTTCAGAGTCAGCAAAAAGCTAATAAAATCGCCGATAATTTAGTTGTAGAGGAGGTAAGATTGGCTAAAAATGAAAAATATGGTAGGTTAGTTGATGAAATAAATAAGGCTAATGGTCAGAAGGTTATTGTTTTTGTAAGGACGAGATCTGATGTTGAATATATTGTTTTCAAATTGAGAGATGATGGGTTTAGAGTTGGAGGAATACATGGTGATATGAAGCAACCTAAGAGGGAAAGGACTGTTCAGTTATATCGCGAAAATAAATTTAATGTTTTAGTTGGTACTGATATCATATCTAGAGGGTTAGATGTGCCTAACGTAATGGTTGTTATAAACTATAATATTCCATGTGTTGCAGAAGATTATATTCATAGAATTGGTAGAACGGCTAGAGCCGGAGCTAGCGGTTTTGCAATTAGCTTTATAGAGGAAAGTGAGGAGAAATACTGGTTAAATATTCAAAAAATGTTATATCCTGAGAAATATAAAGATGTTCCTGAATATAAATCTTTTGAGAATCGGAAAAGTAGTGGAATGAAGAAATTCGGATGGAGAAGAAAAGGATTTAGAAAATATAGAAGGTTTTAGATGGCACTCTGGTTTTATAAAAGTTTTAAATAATTTGTTTTTTTTTTTTTTTTGATTATAATCAAAGTATGAAAAAAGTTATATATATTAGTACCGGAGTATCAGTTGCATCTGTGAATGTAGTTAATGCTGGATGTTCCTGTAAGGGTGTAAAATTAACTGATATAAAAGTTGATGGGTGTGAAAATAAAACTGAAGAATTTAAAAATAATTTTGATAGTATCAAGGAAGATTTAACGAAAAATTTTAAGTTTGAGAAGGGTGATATTTCAACGAATTTGGTTGTTTTTTCAATGAAGGATGTTTATTTAGTTATTGTGACGAATAAGCTTTATAAAAAGCAGGAAGACTCTGTTAAGAAGAAGTGTAATAAGTTCGCTAATACTTCATACTATTTTATCTGTCTTAATAACGATTATGATATTGTGGAGTGGGATGATAAAGATGGAAATTTTGAGGTTGATAAAAACGATAAGAATTTGTTTAAATTTGTAGAAAAAAAATAGTAGATGTTTTATTTTTTTAGGATATATTATATTATTTTAAAATGAACAAGATTGTTATATCTATTATCATTGGAGTTATGTCTGCATCAGTAAATGCAATTAACGCAGGATGTTGTTGCAAAGGGGATGGAGGGAATAAAAGTATTAAGAGACCTAGCCCTCTTGTGGATGTAGAAATCAGCTTTGATGGTGCTGATATGAATGTTATAGATGATGGTGCTAAGCAGGATTTTGATAAAGAATGTGTCGGGATTAAGGGTATTTTTAATATTGGTGTAAATGATATTTCGTCAAATGTTCATGTTTTTAGCTGGAGTGAGAATAGAGATAATTATGTACTTGTTGGAACGGAAGATTTTTTAGCTAAGCAAAATAAAAAAGTAAAGAGTGTTGGTGTTCAGAAGCTTGGCAATACTGGGTTGTATGTTTTCCCAGTTTCTCGTGACTCTAATGGTCATTTTATAATGAATAAGAATTACTTTCAGGTTGATGTGGCTGGCAATAATAAAGTGAAAAAATTTGATATTAAAGTGAAGTGTCCTCCTGTTCCAGTTGTATTAGATTAGAGTTGCTACTTTGTTGGTGTTTTGTAATCAAATTTATTTCTATATTTGTTTTCTTATATATCTTTTGTATTTGTGTCTTGTAGTTTTATATTTGTAGGACTTTGTTTTATTTAGTTTTTTATGATAGATTGTTTTATTTTTTTAGGAAATATTATAGTATTACTCTTGGATGAGTCTGAGGAAAAGTTTTAAATAATTTGTTTTTTTTTTTTTTTTGATTATGATAAAACTATGAAGAAGCTTATATATATCGGAGCTGGTATCACAGCTGTAAATGTAGTTAATGCGGGATGTTGTGATAGTAATAGCGGAAAGAAGTCTATATCTCTTTCTGATGTGGAAATTAGTTTTATAAATGTTTCTGACAATGAAAAAGTAGATTGTAAAAAAATGGATGATGATATAAAAAATGATTTCGATAGATATTATAATATGTTTAAAGCAATGTTTAAATTTGAAAAGGGTGATATTGCAAGTAATGTTTCAATTTTTGGTGGTACAAGTAGTAAGAGGGTATCTGTGTATATACTTGTTGGAACTGACGCAATTGTAGAGAAACAAGAAGATAAGGTTAAGAATGGATTTGTTCAAAAGCTTGGTGATAGTGGATTAAATGTTTGTTGTATTGAGTTTGGTAGGGGAATTGTCCCAATAGCTAAAGGAAAAGTTAGTATTGAGGCTGATAAGGACAAGAAAACTAAGTTTAATATTAAGATAAGTTAAATATTTGACTGGGTAATTGTTTGTGTTTTTTATAGGAATTAGTGAAATTGTATCATTGATGAATATTATATATATTAGTGCGGGACTAATAATTACATCTGTAAATATGATTAATGCAGGTTGTTGTAATAAAAATGAAGATAAGATAGGGATAAGAAGCTTTTTTGAAAACCTAGAAATATATGTGAATTATATTACCCTTTCAAGAATTAATGATAGTGTTAAGCAAAATTTTAACAAAGATGATGTTATTAAAAATATGGCCGGTACTTACCATTTTGGTTTGAATGATATTTCTATAAATATTTCTATTTTTAAGTATATAAGTACGAAACCTGACATGTTAGGTGGTTCCGATATTGTTGAAAAACATATTAACGTTGTTGTTGGAACGAAAGTGCTTTTTGGCAAGCAAGATCCTTCTAAAAAAAGTAATATGAAGCCGCTTTGTGATACTGGACTTTATATCACTTGTATTGATTTATCTAATGGTAACCAATTGGATCCAGCGTCATTTAATGTTAAGGCTTATAATGGTAAGCCTGGTAAGTTTGAACTTACGTTTGTTAGTTAGATACGTGATTCCATTTTAAATATTTTTTTGTACTTTGATTGGTTTTTATTGTTATATTTATATTTGAATCTATTTTTAGTATTGTTGTATTACGTTCCATTGACTTAATTTTATTTAGTTTTAATAATAAATCGTTTTAGATTTTTTTATTGTAGTATATTTTTTATCATACCAATATGAATAAGGTATTATGTTGGCCTGGATTAACAGTTATATCTGTAAATATAATTAATTCAGGTTGTTGTGGAAATAAGCATGAAAATAAAATTTATAATTTGGGTGATGTCAAGTTTAAGTATGGTGGGGTTGATTTAAAGAAGTGTGACGAATTGTTTAAGAATCGTTACGATAGCTTTGTAAAAGCTATGGCAGTTTTTTTTAGATTTAATAGTGATGATATTTCAAAGAATGTTAGATTTTTTTCTTCTGAATCTGCTGATTTGACTTATGTATGTGTTTTTACTAAAGAGCTCTATGAAAAGCAGGATCAGAATATTATGAAGAAGTGTGCTCAGAAACTTTCTGAGCTTTGTCCTTATTATGTTACCTTTATAAAAGCATCGGACGATATGCAAATAATACCTCAGGATTCGTCTGTAACTTTATTCAACCTTGAAGTTGATAGAAGCGATAATTCACAGTTTATTATTGGTAAAGAGAAGAAGCTATCCTAGGTGGAGTTTATTACTTTTACACATTTTTGGATGAGCCTGGGAAAAAATTTTTAAGTATATTTTTTTTTGAATATATTTAAATTATGAAGAGGTTATTATATATTTGGTGCGGAGTATCAGTTGCATTTGGAAATGTAATAAATGCAGGATGTTGTTGCAAAGGTAATAAAGATGAAGGTATAAATAGTGATAAGGGTAATGGTAAGGGTAAGACAGGAAAGAAGCTACCTAGTAATCTAGGAATATATATCGGAGGTGAGGCCCTTGTAAATAATAATGATTATCTTAGGAATGATGGATTTGAGGAATTTGCAAGAGGATTTAAAGTTAATAAAAACGATTTTGGAACGGATGTTTCTATGTTTACTGTTAAAGACGGGAAAACTTTTGTATTTGTTTGTACGAAAATGTTTTATGACAAACAAGATCAGTCAATTAAAAATAATAATCTTAGGCCGATTAGTAATACTGGATATTATGCTTGTTGTATTGAAGGCGGGAACCCACTTGCTAAAGCTGAGTTTCATATTGATGCTGTTAAAGGTGAGCCTGGAAGGTTTGAGTTTGAACGTGTAGTAAATATTTTACTCGATTAGTGTTTTCTTGTTTGCCATATCTTTGTAATTGAATTTATATGTATATTCGTTTTTTAATGCTTTTGTATTGCCTCTATAGGTTTTTATCGAGAGATTTAAGTTTATTTATCTTTAATAATAAAGACTTTTAGATTTTTTTAATTAACATGTAACATATAATTATATGAAGAAGGTTATATATATTGGTACTGGTGTTGTATCCGCATCTGTAAATGTGATTAATGCAGGATGTTGTAATAAAGATGAAGATAAAAATAAGGGGACGAAGTCTTTATCAATTGGAGATATTAAGATTAGTCTTGAAGGTGGAAATTTTAGTAAGGATGCAGGTAAGTGGAACGATGTAGTATTGAGATTATTAGACCCTAATTGGTGTAAGTTTGATGAAGCTGTTGCTTCAAAAGATATTGTCTTTTTTCATGGGATACTTGGTTCATCTGTATCAGTTTACGCATATGTTTGTACTGAGGAGTTTTATAAAAAATTAGATCCTCAATTAAGTGAGGATTCGAAGATAAAAAAACTTGGTAATACGAGTTATTACATTAGTATAGCAGTGAGGGGGGGGGAAAAAGGTGGTACCCCTGGCCCTGGCTTTATACCAGTTGCAGTCATAGGTAATAATCCAGGGAATGTTAAGATTGAGACTGTTGATGAGAAGAATTTGAAGTTTAAGATTGTAGTTGTTGGGTAGTATCTTATAGTGTATGAGTAATTAACATTGGTGTTTACTTATATTTAATGTTTTTAGGTGATATTCTATATGTTTCATTAATATATTGAATATCTTTGCGCATTCTATATTATTACAACTTACTGTGTTTGTATTTGTGCTAAAACAGTGCGTTCCAAGGTTCTAGTATGATTGGGTCTTTTTTATAGGCTTTTATAATATTGTCGCTTAAGAATTCCTTTTTTATTACACATTCGTAGACATAATCTGTGAACCATGTATCTGTCATTATAAAATTACCTTTTTTACCTGTATCTTCTCCCCAAGAATTTTGGACTTTCCAACGTATTGGTTTATTTTTTTCGTCTAGGTGTACAGCAGTAAAGACCATAGCGTGATTGCATTCAGTGTTAAATAATTCTATTCGTGCAGTTTTATCGAAATTAAGATCTATGTTTAATATTTTTGAGGCATCGTTAATTTCTGTTGATAGATATCCATCTGACCTGTCTGAATCTATTGTTACATCGCAGCCGAACCAGACAGGGTTACTGTTTTTTATAGATTTTATTGCAGCTTCTTTCATGACGTTTATATCTACATTTAAAGCCTTGTATTTTATTTTGTCACCATCGATTATATTCACGTTCATTTTTTTAGTGAATGTCGTCATATATTTATATTTGTCGCTTGGATAATTACATAAAATTATATAATCATCTAGGTCAGATATAAGATAGTCTTTAGTGAATTCAAGAGGGGTAGTTTTGATTGTCTTAAATTCTTTTTTTTTGTCTTTTTCTTTTTTAGAATCGGTTTTATCTTTCTTTTTTTCTTTATCTTCCTTTGAATTATTTTTAGGATCGTCGTAAATTTCGTAATCAAATCTAAATTCGTTTACTGGCGTTCCAATACACAATGAAAGTATTTTATATATATCATTCAGTGCGCTATATTTTATTTTGTGTAGAGAATTATTATTGTGTTTTGATTTTTTCATTAAATATATCGCTCTTGTTATGACATTGTTGATAAGTTGGTTCATTTTGTAAGAATGTGATGAGTCATAGGTCTCTCCCATTACATCTTTTGGGCATATCCCATATTTTTTAACTAATTTGACGAAATAGTGCCAATATCCTCCATCATATTCTCCTGATAATCCTAGAATATATCTAAAAAGCCTCGAGTCAAATTCCTCGTTTATATTATTTATCACATATTCAAGTAATGTGTTGCATTTCTCTAACTTGTCGTAGAACATTAAATATGACTCAGATAGTTCTATGTCTTTTATTTTTAGGTTTTTCTTTATTATTGTACTTATAACACTTAATCCTGCAAACATCCAACATCTTCCTGATCTTTTTTGATCTGTTAGTACAAAGTTGTCTTCAATTTCAGTGTTGAAGACGTCTTGTATTTTGAAAGTGTTTTGCGTATTGAATATTGCATTGGCTATTCCATTTCTCTGTACAGCGTTTTTTAGGATTTCGTAACTATTATCCTTGTTTAGGTTATTATTGAATTTGTTTATTATATCAGCGGTTAATTCTTCGTAATTCATAGTATAAATGTTAAATAAATAATTAGAGATAGTTGAATTATGTCTACAATTTCGTACGATAGGATTATAGATAACTTGAAGGATGGTGTTAGTGGCGTTTATTTTATTTATGGAGATGAGAATTATTTTATAGATAGTATTATTGATGTTGTAAAGGAGAAATATAGATCAAATGTTAGTATTTTTTTTGGAGACGATTGTGATGTTAGAGAAGTATTGAATAATGTCTATCAGCAGTCTATATTTAATGATTTTAGTGTAGTTTTGATAAGAAATATTGAAGGCAGTAGGTTTATAAACGATAAGAAAAATGAGGATTATATTAGGTCATATGTTACTAATTATCGTGCAAACGCCATAGTTTTATTGGTTTGTGGGGGTAATATTAAAAAAGACAGTAATTTACTTAAACTTTTCGATGGGACATTTATTTACAATTCTAGAAAGATGTCTGGCCAGAGTGTAAAAGTATTTATTAGGGATTATTGTAGGAAGAATGGCGTCGATGTAACAAATGATATTGTTGATAGGTTGTATAATTGTTACGATAATAATTTGGTTTTGATAACTGATATTATTGATAGAAATGATTTTAATGCAGTATCGTATTTTAAAGATTTTAATTTATTTGAGGTTATTAGTTATGTGTCTGCGTTGAGAAAGCAGAAATTGATAAATATTGTAAATAGTATTAATAAACAGAATAAAAATGATTTGTTTCCGTTACTGACATTACTGTTTAATTTTTTCTTAAAACTTTTAGCGTATTTGAATTCTTATGACAAGGGGTCATACCAAGTTTTTTGCCATAATGCTGCTACATTGTATAAAAATGCTGATATTTTAAAGATTTTAGATATAATAAGCTATTCTGATTGTTCTCTTAAAGGAATTGAAAGTAATATTTTTGATTATGGTCATGTCTTTAAATATTTAATTGGATTTATCGTTAGCCGTGGTTAAGAGGAGGCTCAATTCTGCGTTATTTTGTCATTATTCCTATATTTTGTAAAATAATATTACGTGAATTTTTTTTATTGAATAAATTTATTAATTTGAAACTATAGTTTGGTATGGTTGTAGTTTCCAATTCTAATGCTGAAGCTAAGGTAAGACAGCTTCTTGAAAGCATGGATAAGTGTGTTTCTGATTCTAAACATGAAGTCGGAAGTTTTTTAGATAAAGGTAATAAGACTGCAGGTACTAGGGGAAGAAAGAATTTGCAGGAGTTAAAGAAAGTCTGTTCTGAAATTAGGTCTCTTATCCAGGAGATTAAGAACAGCGGTTCTGTGAAGAAACCTAAGAAGAAGTAAAATAATTTATTTATTTTATATTTTCAACAGCATCAGTATTTCGAATAGTTTATCGATAATCTGATGTTGCTAACTGTTTTTTTATTTTCTAAATTGCATTTTGTTATACTCGTTAGGTTTATCTCTAGGTATTTTGTATTTGTTGAAACGCTTATACCTACGAATATTATTTTTTTGTCAATCATTTTTAATTTTAAATTTTTGTCACTTGGGATGTTTAATACTGTGTATATAGGTGTGTTTTTTATTGCGTTAACTGCGATAAAGTGAAACGTTAGTTTTACTTTTTTAAATGTAGTTGATATTTTTTCATACATTCCGTAGCCTAGTTTATTGTATTTTTCTTCATTGGGGTTTATAGTGAGGAATATATCTGACTTGTTGAGAACTTTTGCTATTTTTTTTCTGACTGAAAACTTAATTCTACATTTTTCATTTATTGTTTCGTACTCTTTAGAATTTTTTATTACGTCGTGTTCTGTGTTATTGTATTTACATTGTAATTTAATATAGTCAAAGAACATTAATTTGTATATTATTTCGAAATAAACGTATTCAATAAATGCTTTTGTGAAATAAAATGTTTCGTTCGGTATGTATGCCAGATCTACTGCAAATTTTGATATTAATTTGTTTGAAAATTTTATTTGTAATCCATTGTATACGCCTATTTCGTTACTTATGCATCCTTTTAGGTCTTTGAATGTTGATCCGTATCCAAAACCAAATCCTTTGCCGTAGAAATTAAGATATTTATTAGTGTATATTCTAATGTGATTTATATATTTTAGATATTTGTTTATTTTTACTCGAGATCCCAAATTGCATGCGTATCCATTATCAACTAATATTTGTGTATTATTATTGGACATCGCTGCTTCGAGATACAATTTTATTTTTTTGTATTTAAAATCAGAAAAAATACTTACATTAATATTTTCGTCTCCTGTTAGTTGCCCATCAATGCTTTGTTTCTTATTGTTATTAACATATGAATTATTAATTAATTTGAAGGATTTATTGAATTTACTATAAATGAATGTTGTGCCTAAATTAAGTGTTTTTAATGGTGTTAGTAATATCCCAAATCCTGACGAATAATTGTGAATTTTGTTTTTTTATTTATATTTTGGATGTTAGTATAGCTTTCGCGTGTTTGTGCTGTTAGTATATATCTACCCTTAGTTGTTGCGTCGAAGTAATTTTTGCTTGTGAAAAATGTTGCGTCTAGTTGGTTACTTTGTTTTATTTCAATTCCAATTCCTAAGAATTTATTCTTTTTATGGGATTTGCATTTTTTTATTCCTTTTTGTTTCCTAAATATTTTTATATGGTCTATTGGCCTAAAAAGATTGTCGTATTTATAATTGAATACTAGTCCTTGTCCGTATCCAATTTTAAAATTCCCCAATATGAGTTTATTGATGCATAGTTTATTCATTTTTATGTTTTTTATGAGAAAATATATAGTGTGTGTGTTAATAAAAAACCTTCTTGTCTTTATGTCAAATTTAAATTCTTCGCCTGTTTTTTTTAATCCAGATATTCCAAATCCATATTTGTAGTTGTTGAATTTTACATTGTAAAATAATTTGTTAAGGTCTCCTGAATGTGGGATGTCTTGTTTATTGAATTTACGTTTGTAGAATAACGTTGCGTCTATTTTTTTAAATACTTTTCTTGTGTATATTGTCTGGTATATAAAGAATTCAAGTATATAAAGCAGGATGTACATTAATAGAATGGTACACTTGCTTATTATTTCTATGTATACTTAAATTCTAAGTATGTAAGGATAAAATATTTTAATTTTTATTATACTCTGATTTAAAAATTTTTCTTAACTGGAAGTGCCTGAAATGTAACAACATAAACCCTCTTCAGGTTTCTTATCGACTTTCTCTTCCAGGTCAAACGAGGTCATATTTTCTTTTTTATCACGTTCTTTCAAATCTGTGTTGACTGTTTTTATAAGTGCTGTATCATCAGCTGGTTTTTCAAGTCCTGGATCTGCCATTTTTGACTTCATCCCTTGGGCAAACATTCCCATTCCTGGATTCATTCCCATTCCTGGATCTATTCCCATTCCTGGATCTATTCCCATTCCTGGATTCATTTCTGGATCGTTTATGGCTTCTGAGTCTATTTCCATTTCTTGATTAAATATTCCTTGGTTCATTATATCTGCGGATGATGATTTCATATGTTTTTTTTCGAAAGAGAAATTCTCATCATCTGAACAATATATCGCTGTAAAACTAATCACAAACAAGCTTACACAAGTATACCTTATGACATTCATATATATAAAATACTACAAATATTGTAAAAACATAGTAAATGTTATTTTTTTATAAATTTAAAATCAAGGTATTTGTGTAGTACCTCTGGTATTATTATTTTTTCTCCATCATAATATTTTTCTATAATTGCAGCAAGTATTCTTGGTGACGCTAGAGCACTTCCGTTTAATGTGTGTGCTAAATTTTTATTTCCTTTTTTATCTTTATATTTTAAATTTAGCCTATTACTTTGGTATGTTTCAAAATTACTTACTGAGCTAACTTCTAGCCACTTATCTTGTCCTTCTGAATAAACTTCTATATCGTAGGTAAATGCCGAATTAAAACCTAAATCTCCAGTACATATTGCAAGGACTCTGTATTCTAGTCCAAGTTTCTTTACCAAACTTTCGGCATATATTCGCATTTTTTCTAGGGTGAAGTATGAATCTTCTGGTTTTGTGATTTCTACTATTTCTACTTTATCAAATTGGTGTAGTCTGTTTAATCCTCTTACGTCTTTTCCCCATGAACCAGCTTCTCTTCTAAAACATGGGGTATATCCAGTTAGTTTGATTGGTAGATCCGATTCGTCTACTATAACATTTCTATATAAATTGGTTAGAGGAACTTCTGCTGTTGGAATTAAATACATGTTTTCAACTTTATACATCTGATTTTCTTTGTCTGGTAGTTGTCCTGTCCCGAAAAAACTGTCTTCATTTAGAATTATTGGTACTTCGTATTCTTTAAAACCTTGTTTAGTTGCTTCGTCTAGAAAGAAATTTATTAGCGCTCTTTGTAGTTTTGCACCTTCGTTTTTGTAGACAGGGAATCCAGCTCCGGTTAATTTTATTCCTAAGTTAAAATCTACAATATCAAAGTCTTCAATTAATTCATAGTGTGGTTTTCTGTCTTTTTTTTTGCTTATTTTTGTAATGAATACTACTTTGTTTTCTTTATCTGATTTACCTATTGGGGCGTATTTACTAGGGATATTTGGAATATTTAGTAAGATTTTTTTAAGTTCTCCTTCGATTTCTTTTAGTTTTTTTTCTAGCTTACATAATTCTTCTTTCTTTTTTTTTACATTTTCTTTCAATTTATCTGTGCTTTTGTTTTCTTTTATTAATTTAAATATTTCATCAGAAGCGGTATTTATATCTTTCGATGTATCGCATATTTTACTTGCTAGTTTTTTTTTTTCGTTATGGAAATTAATTATTTTGTCGATTTTTTCGTTGATATCTTTTAATCCTCTATTTTTTAGGCCATTGATAACTTCATTTTTGTGTTCACTAATATAGTCAATTTTAAGCATATTATATTATTATATTTAACTGAATAATAAATTATCATTTTTAATGGAGTATTTTTATGGTATTTCCACTTGTGATTCTGAATTTTGTCTTTTTGTTTTTCCAATTAGAATACCTACTAAAAATGTGTTTGATAGGAGTAATATGTCTTTTATGAGTGTAAATTCAATGTAGTTTTCGAAAATATTAGAGTATAACATTATAAAAAAATTTATTATTATTATGAATGTTAGGGATGTAACTAATTCTATTTTTAATTCTTTGATAATAATGTTTTTTTTTGTTATTATTATCCATATTACTACGTTAAGCGAAATTAGTATTATTATTAGGAATATGGCCATTATTATGTGTTTTTTTGGCGTATTTTTTTGTTGGTTGTAATCATTGTAGTCATATTCGTTTTGTAGATTTTCTGAAATAATTATTGGACATTTCCCAATTATTATTTTATCATCTTCGTCATTTGAGGTTTTGGATTGGTCGATATTTAGCGTTTTTTCATTATTTTGTACATTGTTGCTATTAGAATTAGTCTTAAAATTGTCTAGTAGATTTTCATTTTCATTTATTTTAGACGTTAATTCATTAAATTTGTCTTTTTTTTCATTAATTTTTTCCCCTATTTTATCGTATTGTTTCTTTAATTTATCTTTTTCCTTATTAACCTTAGAAAGTGAGTCGGTGACTTTTTTTTTATTTTTTTTATAATTTTCTTTAATGTCTTTCAGATTTTTAGCATTAAAACTAAATCCTTGTATTGCTTGACTGTTGAATGCTATAACTAAAGATACAAGGAGGTTTGAAGTGATAGTTTTAGTTAGCATATTTTAATATCAAAAAAAAAAAATAATTTTACAAATTTACGTTAAATTTTACTAAAAATACTAAATAAATTAGATTCTGTATTTTTTGGTATGTTACCTATATCGGAGGTTTAAGGATGGTGAAGAGTAGTGATAATCCAAATATTGACGTTGAGGTTTTTTACACTGATTTAACACATTTGGCAGAGAATAATTTATTATTGCCGTTTTATGGAAGGGATGGGATTATAAATGAAGTTATTGACGTACTTAATAGGAAGGTTAAGAGTAATGTTATACTTCTTGGAGATTCTGGTGTTGGGAAAACCGCAATAGTTGAAGGCTTGGCTATTAGGATAATAAATGGTGATGTTCCGCTCTCATTGGTAGGTATGAGGATATTTAGTTTAAATATTATTGAGTTGATATCTGGAAGTAGGTATCGTGGTGATTTTGAGGAGAGGTTAAATAATGTTTTAAAAAAAATAAATAGTATAGGTTCAGGTATTTTGTTTATTGATGAAATTCATTCATTAGTAAATAATGCAGGAAATTATAGTTTAGATATCTCAAATATTCTTAAGCCTATACTTTCTAGATCAAATTTTAAATGCATTGGTGCCACGACTTATAGTGAGTATTTTAAGGCATTTACTAGCTCTGATGAGGCATTGGCTAGGAGATTTAAAAATATAGATGTTCCCGAAATGTCACCTAGTGAGACATATATGTTATTGCGGACAGCTAAACAGTCATATGGTAAATGTCATAGTGTTAATTTCAGCGATAAAATTATTAGGAGTTGTGTTGATTTGTCACATAAGTTTATTTTACATAAGAAATTTCCTGATAAGGCAATTGATATTCTTGATAATTTTGGTGCTTTTATTTCGAAAAAGGATATTCCACGAAATATAAATAATATTTTTACTAGAATTTCAGAATTGAGGTCAAGAAAACACGATTATATTCTTGTGTATGATTATTTGAATGCTATTAGAGTTCGAGACGAGATAAAAGAGTTAAATAACAATATTAGTAATAATATTAATAGGTCATATAGAAGTACGTTTAAGATGGCTAAATGTGAATCTTTGGTTCCTATTTTGTCAAGGATATCTGAGATAAAGGAGGATATTATTTCAAGATTTTTGAGTTATATTAATGAATCCAGCGTAAATAAAGTGTCAAAAAATAATTTTAGTGGCATATTTTTTAATGAGGATATTAATAAGTGCATTGATGTAATAATGAAGAATTTTTATTTTTATGACATATATGATTCGCCTGTTGGGAGATTTATTTATTATAAATCTAGTGATAGTGATTTTAAAATATTTGGTAAGATGTTAGCTGGATCATTGTATAATAGCAGTAGTAATTATTTGTATCTTGATGTATTGAATTTCGTTAATAGTGGGTCTGATAGTACTGATTTGTCTTCGCTCTCGAATACTATTTCAGATAATGTTATGAAGCATTACAATACAACTGTTTTAATTGATAATTTTGAGGAAATGACTTATTCTATGTTGGAATTTATTTATAAAGTTTTTAATACAGGACATTTTCGTGATAACTCAAATAGAATAGTTAATTGTAAGAATGTTGTTTTTATGTTAAGCTTGAAGTCTATTGATGAAAGAAAGGATAAAATAGGGTTTTATAAGGTTGTCGCTGGAAGTAGGAAAACACGGTTATTTGTTGATGAGGCAAGTAATGATATATTTTTGAAATTATCTGGCTGTTGTGAACATATAAATCCAAGCCAGAGTTATGATGTTAGTAATGATGTAATAAGAGGGATAAATAAGTTGGTTGATATCACGAGGGGGTATGGTGTGAAGGTAAGTATTCCTGGTAATTTTCTTGAAATGTTTTTTTCATATTGTAATAACAATGGATTACGCGGTGATTTGGTTAGTGAGTTTATAAATAAAAGATTGGTTGATAAATTATTTGTTTTGATAAAAAAGAATAAAAGGCTGAGTAATAATAATAGTTCGTATTTGTTAAATGTCACCAATGATACAATTGATATAATCGAAAATAATTAGAATTTAAATTAAACAGACTAAAAATGAAATAAAATCAAAAGCGATTTCCTACTCTCCCACAATATGTAGTACCATCGGCGTAACTAAGCTTAACTTCTCTGTTCGGAATGGGAAGAGGTGATCCTTAGCACTTTCATCGCTAAACCCTTTATATATATTCGATAAAAAAAATTATGCAAATAAAAAATATTTGTTACTTTTTATTTTGGTACTGTATTTTGTTTTAGATAATATGTATGATTTTATATTCGGAGATATTGTGTTTATTACTTAGTTTAGTTATTTTTAGTGGGAATGCAACTACTTTATCGAGCGGGGATGGTGTGTCTGTAAATTGTGATAGTGAAAGTAAAAGTGAATTTGACGATAGGTTTTTTGATAATCTTGATTTATTAGAGAATAATGGAAAGTATTCTGAGGTGATCGATGTATGTCTTAATATATTGAATCGACATGACATTGAGTATTATAATGAAATAGATATACTAATTAGGCTTGGAGATGCTTATTTCGCTAGTGGTAGTAATAAGAAGGCTATAGAGGTGTATATGCTTTTATTAAATAAGTATGTTGATTTTAATGGCTTGGGGGATGTTTTATATAATCTTTGTTGTGCTGTGTATCGTTTGATGCCTAAAAATCCTAATGTTGACCTGGAATATTGTGAAAAGATGATAAATTACGGTAATTATTCATTGTCAAAAATAAAAAAGATTGAATATTCTGACCGTATAAGGTTTATGATTGATGAAGCTAAGGATTTAATAGAATTGAAGGAATTTAATGATATAAAATTTTTTTACGAGAATGAGATATTTCCATCTGCGCTTCATTGCTGTAACAAGTTTTTAGAAACATATAACGATGACAAGTACCGCAATTTAGTTATTTCTTATAAAATTGATATTTTATATAATTTAGCTGTTAAATTAATAAGTTTTTTAAAAATTGCAAAGAAGAGTGTATGTCATGATGTTTTAAGAGAAACGTATGATAAGATAATTGGATATTATAATGAATTAAAAAGTATTGGCAGGTCTGCTTTTGATTTAAGTGATAAATCTGATAGAATAATAAAAAAGCTTGAGTGTGAGATATCGATTATAAATTAAAGCTCTTATTGGTATTTTTTTGTGGGGCAGTTTAGTTTTTTTATTATTTATTAAATTTTACTACATTTCATGGGTTTAATTATTTATAATTACCCTTGTTTGCGAATATTAGTTTCATTAGTGCCAAAAAGTATTAATTTCAGCGTAACTGCAATATAAAAGATATCCTCATTTTCTGATATTTCTTTCGTTGGATTGAATGATGACTGTTTAGGCTTGGGAGGCCCCCTCATTATAAATGGTGTGTAATTCGAATTTTGATTTATAAAAATTGTATTGATTAAATCCATTAGGAGTTTTGATACTAGAACCATTTGCGTTTGACCAATAGTATTCATCTGTTTTACTCTTGTAATATCCGTATGCACTGGTTTCTGGTGTAAAGAAGTAGAATCCATAATTCCAATTCTTATTTTTATCTTGGGCATATGCAAAATAATGCTTTGTGTGATTTCTAGTGATCTCCATGTACACCTTAAATGTGGTTAGGTCAATTACTAGTAAAGTATCTGTTTTATCAAATTGCCCGTACATCAAATTGTGTTCACTTAGGGAATTTTTTAGTGGTATTTTATTCGCGCCATTTATATACATTACAATTACACCGATAGTGATACCGCTTCCATTGTATATTGGTAGAGATGCCAGCGAAGTACAATTTGAAAATTTCATTTTAACGTTTTTAATGGACTCTTGGCTTATGCTATCATTATTGTAAGTAACCACATTTTCCATGAAAATTTGGTTATTTATCGATAGATATATTTTGCCACCTTGCAACCTTGCTGTAAGACCATTGATTCCTCCTACATTTTGTATTTCTGTGATTTTTTCAACGAGGGGGGACTGTTGTAGTAGTAGATGTTTTAGTTGCTCCTGTTGTAGATGTTGTTGTTCCAAATCCTGCCCCTAATCCTGCTCCTGTGCTAGTTGCTCCTGTTGTATTAGTAGTAGTTGTTGTTGCTCCAAATCCTGCTCCTGTGCTAGTTGCTCCTGTTGTATTAGTAGTAGTTGTTGTTGCTCCAAATCCTGCTCCTGTGCTAGTTGCTCCTGTTGTATTAGTAGTAGTTGTTGTTGCTCCAAATCCTGCTCCTGGTGTAGTTGTTGTTGTAGCTGCTGCTTTTGCTCCTGTTGTATTAGTAGTAGTTGTTGTTGTTCCAAATCCTGCCCCTAATCCTGCTCCTGTGCTAGTTGCTCCTGTTGTATTAGTAGTAGTTGTTGTTGCTCCAAATCCTGCTCCTGTGCTAGTTGCTCCTGTTGTATTAGTAGTAGTTGTTGTTGCTCCAAATCCTGCTCCTGTGCTAGTTGCTCCTGGTACTTCTCCTGATATTGTAGTTGTTGTAGTTGTTGTAGTTGTTGTTGAATTTGATTTTTTAGATGGTGGAGTTTGTTTGCTACCATTGTTATTTGATGAATTATTATTTCCTTTATTATTTTTATTACCACAACAACCTGCCAACACGTCGTTATTTAATGTCAGACAACTTATTACAAAACTTCCAATAAATAAATTAACTACTTTCATACCTTATTATTTAAAAAAAATTTTGTGATAAAAAAATAACTGAAAATTTTTTAAACATAATTTATGGTACTATTATGTGTTTATTAAGGTTTAAAATTATACTATTAATATTGATAGCAATACCTACTGATGCTATTTATTCTCGTTGTTGTAGCTGTTGCAGTTGTTGTAGAAATAATAGTGAGCTTGGTAATAGTAAATCTAAGTTATATAGTAATCCAGGAAGTAAAAGTAAACCGTTAATCCCAGTAATTAATCCACATAATCCTGTTATAAAAAGTTTACCTAAAAATATACCACTAAATTCAGACGAAGCAAATGTTGAAACTTTACTACAGGTTCAAAATGAGTGTTCTAAACTTAATCAAAAATTGCTAAAGGCTATCCAAAGATGTTTTGTTAAAAAGGTATTAAAAACTAAATATGATGATCTAATACAAAATAATAAAAATAATCTCCAAAATTTGTCCAATATACTCGGAGAACTAAGGAATATTACAAGAGACCTCCCAATTAACGAATCAGGGAGTAAAGTATTTATAGACTACGATGAACTAAGGAAAGATATATGTAGTGAAAATTACTTAAGAGCAATATATACTCTAACACTTATGATAAATAGTTCATTTTTAGATAAATGTGATAAGGGTTTTAAATTTAAAAGAAAGAAAGAAACATTAGGAAATAAATTAATAAAGAAACAACTATTTAGTGATTTAACTTCAGCACTCCTTTATTGTTTTATTGACTTAGGTTTTAAAAACTCAATTCATGGATTAATACAACATTTAGACAGGTATTCATACATGTATAATTGTTTTATACTAAAATTCTCAGACAAAATACTAAACAAATATGTTATTGAAGATTATACGCTAATAGGTAATGCTCAGAGTTTTATAAATGGTTTTGATTATTTTACTGTTCAGAAAGTAGACTCTATTAAATTTGAGAATGAATGTGGAATTGTTTTTAGTGATGCTGGTTTAACGCTTAAAGAAAGATTACCAAACGATAAGTTAATTGCAGATGTAACTATAGGTGATTTAAGAGCAATAAATATTCAAATATCGAATTATGAATAAATGGTATTTTGGCAATGTGTCAAAATATTGATTATAATAAAGTTGAAATAAAAACGTATCGAAAAGATCTTTTAAGATAGATCTTGTAGGTGATACTTTTATTGTTGATTTTGTTCGCGCATTTGTGGAAGGATAGTATACTAACAAAAGTGATGAAGTTGCGTTCTGTGAAAAACTATATAGAAATTAGCGACATACGTAATGATATCGGAAGGTATAGTGCTTATGAGGGTGAGTTAAATAAAATAATTGATACTATAAATGGTTATGTGAGTTGAAAATTTGATGTTTATTAAACTAAATTACCAAGTTTTATATATTCTTCTTCAATCTTCGCTTTTAGTAGTGGATATTTTGATAGTGAATCTTTATTAGATAGGATATTTTTTGCTTCCATTTTTGCAACTTTAAGAATATTAAAATCGTCACATAAATCGGCGATCTTTAATTTAAATTCACCACTTTGCTCTTCTCCATATATATTCCCAGATCCTCTTAATTTAAGATCCTCCTCAGAAATAGTAAAACCATCAGAGTATTTCACTAGTATATCAAGCCTATATTTACTGTTTTTTGATATGTTATTTTTTGTGACTAGAAAACAATATGAAGCAAATTCCCCCCTACCAACCCTTCCTCTTATTTGATGTAATTGTGCTAAACCATATCTATCTGCATCAGAGATTACTATTACAGTTGCGTTTGGAACATTTATGCCAACTTCGATAATAGTTGTAGAAATTAATATTTGTGTTTCGTTATTTTTAAATTTATTCATCTCTATCTCTTTGTTTACAGAACTCATATCTCCATGAATTATTCCTATATTTAAATCGTAAAACTCCATTGATAATTCTCTGTAGTATTCTGCAATGTTGCTTAAATTTATCTTGTTGGATTCATATATTAACGGACAAATAAAATAAGCCTGCCTTCCTCGTTGTATTTCTGATCTTATAAAATTGTACATATACTTTTTCATATTTTCGTATATGTGAACTGTTTTTATTGGCTTTCTATTTGATGGAAGTTGTTTAATGTACGATATTGAGTAATTATCATATAAAACCATCGCAAGTGTCCTAGGAATTGGTGTTGCTGTCATTAATAGAATATGTGGTTTTTTATCACAATTAATATTATTTTTTATGACACATGATCTCTGCAGAACACCAAATTTATGTTGTTCGTCTATAATTATTAACCCAAGTTTATCGTATTGAATCTTATCATTTAATAATGAATGTGTTCCTATAATAAGTTTTATATCGCCTGTCTTTATTCCATTAAAAATTTCTATCTTTTCATTATTTTTTGTAGACCCTGTAATGCAGGATATACTTATGTTTAGGTCTTTACAAAAATTGCTTATGGATATAAAATGCTGTTTTGCTAAAACTTCTGTAGGAACAAGAATAGCTACTTGATAACCTGACTCTATTACTATTAATGAAACTATGAAAGCAACAAGTGTTTTCCCGCAACCTACATCCCCTTGAAGTAGTCTGTTCATTTTATTCCCTGATGCTAGGTCATGATATATTTCTTTTATGACCTTTTTTTGATCATCAGTTAATTTATATCCCAATATATTTTTACAAAAATGAGTTAAAAGAGATGTTTTTTTACATATGATTCCTACATTGTCTTCATTTAAAATATTTAAATATAATCTCCTTAGTTGCAATATAAACAATTCATCAAATTTTAACCTTCTTATTGCACCTTTTAGGTTTATGACATCCTTTGATAAATGAATATTTTTATATGCTTCATATTCTGGCATTAATCTATATTTTTTGAATAAATAATCTGGCAAATAATCATTAAATATCTCTAACTCATTAAATATTTGTGTATTAACCTTTCGAAAAAAATTTGAATTAATTTTAGTATTATTGTAGTTTATTGTTGAATAGTACGGTTGTATTTTATTATCGTCTGTTTCTTTATTTTTTATAGATGGATGTATTATTGAAAACGAATTGTTAAATATTGTAAGCTCTCCAGAAACTATATATACCTTCCCATTTTTTAAAAACTTATTTATTTTATTAATTCCTCTAAACCAGTATAACTTTAAATCTCCACTAGTGTCACTTATTTTAGCTGATAGGTATTTTTTTGTTTTACCATCCTTCTCTGCAATATCATCAATTATACCTTTTAATTCGACTATTGCTTTTAATAATTTATTATTTATATCAGAAATCTTGTTTATTTTTTGAACTTTTATATGCTTATATGGCAATAATTTAATAAAATCTTCTACCGTCGTTATGCCTAGTCTACTTTTTAATATGTGAGATTTTAAGCTATCAATGCATTTTAATTCAGCAATTGGACTAGACAATTTTAACATTATTAATAATTTTAGTAATCAGGCTATTTTTTGTTAAGAAATTTCATTTTCACAGATATTGGGATATTAGATTTTTTTACAATTCTTCTTGCTATATTATCAAACTGAGGAATATCATCACTTAAATCATTATATCTGTCCATAAATAAAATATCAGAGTTTTTTGAAATATCATTGTAAGTAATTATTCTTCCTGAATTTTTATTAAAGAGAGCTTTTATAGGGTTTAGGTCATTATCAAACAAAATACATAGACTATTCGTTTTAAGGTTGTTAATGTACTTCAGTTCAGATTTATAAAAGATATATAATAACGTTTCAACATTTTTATTGAACAAAATCTTTATTAATTTATTGTTCTTAAAGTCCATATAAATCTCGTCACTTTTAATTTGACTAGGGAAAATATTTTTCAATAATGCTATAAAAGGTCTATCAGTTAAAATAACTTTTTTTATGCCATTTTCGAAATAAACAGTAGCTTTATTGCTAGTTAATTTATTTTTCCCTTGCCAAATTGATAGTTTTTCATTAAATTCAATTTTACTATTTTTATAATTAAAGCTTTCACTCTTGATCTTTAGATTTTTAGACCATAATTCTACACCGCCAGTTACATTAAGTTCAAATGAAGATCCTTTTAGGAATATTCCTCGAGAGTTATTATAAGCACTTAATTCATCTTTGTTAACTTTATTTAGCTCTGAATTTGTTTCATTATCATCTTTAGAAAAATATTCAGCGTTACCATATGAATATATATTAAATTTGTCCAAAGCATCGCCTTCTATGTGTTCATCTTTAGGCTTTATTAAATTAAAATCAATATTTTCAGAGGCAACGTACATGTTCAGGAGATTGTCATCAAACTTCAATTCAATTAAGTTATTACCGTTAATTGATCCTCTATTGCTATAATAATTAAAGTATAGGTTCAACGCTGTTATATAATAATTACTTTTGCTTAGAATTTCGATGCCATTTGTTATATTAATGCTAGTTGACTCTCTATTAACTATAACATCTTCACCATATAGTATAAATTCATCGGAAGTAGCTAAACATTTTGACAATTTTATAATATTATTTTTGTCTGTTATAAGAACGTCATTTTTAGTAGTAACAATGATATTTTTATCTTTAACTGTTAGTTTAACATTTCCAGTACATTTTATAACGTCATCTGTAATTTCTATAGTTTCACATTTTAAGGTATAATTATCAATATCTATTGATGCGTTGCCCATTAAAACAAATTTATTATCATTTAGATTAAACCTACCAATTTTACTTTTAAGGACTACGGATCTAACGTTTAATGTTCCATTTTTATTGAAGCTGAATATATTTTTTCTTGCATCGAATTCACAAGAATCTGTATTAAAAATTATATCTTTATATGTACATTTTACTTCACCTAAAATAGATAATCTCTTACTTTTAATATCGAAAACAAAACTATTTGCGTCTACCCTTAAATTATCACCTGTTATAACTGGGTTGCCAGTAAAATAGACTTTCCCATTTTTTACAATGTTTTCATCATTAGGTTTCTCAATCCTGCTAGAATATATGTAATATTTGTTGTCAATATTTATCTCAACATCTTTATCAATTATAACGTTTGCTATGTCAAAACCTTTATTTAAATCAAAGATCTCCAATTCAGATCCTTTGACGCTAACTTCATTATTGTTTACATTTGTCCCAACATTGGCGTAAAGACACCCAGGCGTTAAAATAAACGAACAGATTGATAGGAAAAACTCTAGCATTAATTAATGATAATATTTTGTAATCATAAATTGGAAAAATTAAGTTTTTTATTTTTTTATTTTTTTATTTTTTTATTATAATATAAATGTTATTTTCCCCTGTAGCTCAGTTGGTAGAGCACTCGGCTGTTAACCAAGGGGTCGTTGGTTCGAGCCCGACCGGGGGAGCTTTAAGTTCATTATCTTTATTATCAAACCATGCGTGATAAGTTCTTCGTTATTGATGGACATATGTTGGTTTATAGATCGTACTTTGCATTTGCAAAAAATCATATGACTACTAAAGATGGGTTTGTAACGAGTGCAATTTACGGTTTTACAAATACACTACTCGAAATTATAAGCAAACAAAAGCCAAATTATATATGTGTTGCTTTTGATACTAAGGTAAAAACATGGAGGCACAATAAATTACAGAGTTATAAGGCAAATAGACCTAAACAACCTGAGGATATAACTAAATCTTTTAAATTTATTTTTGATATTTTAGATGCATTTAATATAAGATTCTATTCAAAAGATGGATTTGAGGCTGATGATATCGTTGGTACTATTGCAAGAAAAATAGACGATAACACCGATATATTTATAATGACCTCAGATAAAGATTATGATCAGTTGGTTAATGGGCACACGTTTATATATAAGCCTAAAGGCAATAAATATGAGACAATAGGGAATGGTGATGTATTAGTGAAATGGGGAATAAATAATACAACACAGGTAATTGATATGTTAGCTATAATTGGAGATAAATGTGACAATATAGATGGTATTAATGGAGTTGGAATAAAAACTGCTTCTAAATTAATTAAAGAATACGGATCAATAGAGAATATACTCTCTAACTTAGGCAATTTTAATGATCCATTAAAAACCAAGATAAAGGATAACACACAAAATCTAATGGATTATAAGGACTTAGTTACGATTAAAACTGACTGTGATATAGATTTTAATATTTCAGACTGTAAGGTTAAAAATATTGACCAATCTAAAACGAAAAAAATATTTAATACATTAGAATTTAACTCATTGTTAAACAAAGCAAGAAGAATCTTTAATACTACACAAAGTTTATTTTAGAAAAATATTAACTATACTTTATAGGTTATGATCTATACTATAGTAAATTTAATATTTTTATTCATTTTGGATGTTCAAGCTAGATGTTGTGATTGTTCATATAAATCTCAAGATGCGCAATATGATAAGAAAAACATGATCCGAGAGAAATATAATGATAAAAATAAGATAATGAGGTCTGGCAGAGTTAAAAAGATAATTAATACTATTAGGGCAAAGAATTCTAATGATTCATTATACAATGAATATTTAAGAGATAGAGAAAAGATTGCGGAGGAGGATCGTGATGGATCTTTATTAAATAATGATCAGAAAATAGAAATTGTAAATAATGCGATATATAATTTTTTAAAGATTGTTTATGATTTCAAGAAAGATAATATGGATATTTATGATTTTTCTAAGTCAAAAGAGAATGGAGATAAGTCGAAGGAGGAGGTGGATAAATCAAAAGAGGGGGAAGATAAATTAAGAGAGGATGGAGATAAGTCAAAGGAAGGGAAGGATAAAATTGGAGATATAGTTCTTGGCGGACTTAAAAGAATTGGGTATAATAATTTATCTAGTATTATGACTGCTACCGTTTTTCGTACGATGATGGAAAAGATTATGGGCAATTTTGGAATAGTATCAAAAGCGCTATCAGGATTGAGTGGGAATTTAAATGTTATTTTAAATTTTCTTTTACAGGAAGGTATTGTTATAAAGATAAATCCAGATATATTCTCTCCTATTTGCTCTGTTATGCATCTTCGTGGAGCTTGTGAGTTTATTAAAGGTTTTTCCCAATGTAGTAGTGATGATGGAATAGATAAGGTATTAGGGTTTGGCGATGATGCATACGATAAATTTATTATAGAACTTGAGACACGTAAAGCAAGTAAAACTGAAAAAGATATGACATTTTTGGTGGTAAAACAGCGGAATGATGAGCCTTCAGGTGGTTATTCTGATTTAATGGGAATTAATATTAAAAAATTGAAAGATGAAATTTGCCAAATACTAAAGTTCTATTTTGAAATTCTTCATGTCTTTTATATTTACAAGGAGATATTAAAAAAAGAGTTATATGTCTATTATTTTAACAAGAAGATTTATATTTATACACCTAAGGTATCTTCTATTAATAAAGATTTTGATGGTGTATTGCCGGCTGATTTGTGTGGCGAGTATACTAGAAAATACCGATTGAATAATAGTTTATTATCGAATATAATTATAGACTTACCTAATAGGCAAAATAATGTATCTACTGAATTAATAAAATTATCGAAAGCTTATGATGATATTAATGCAATTAATGTTGTTAATGGTGCTGACCAAGATAAAGAAAATAAGTTAAATGAAGGTCGTGAAAAGTTAAAAAAGCTAGATGAGGAAATAATGTTTTTTGATGAATTTTGTAAAAAATTAAAGGAGTGTATAATTGGCCAGTGTTCATCTGAATGTTTAGACTTTAAAGAGAATAAATATATATTTACTAATGCTGAATTAGGTGAAATGTACTTTTGTAAATTGAATGGCTTGCTATCGAAAAACTGTGATTTGGTTGCTTTATATAACGAAGTAGTAGAGAAGTATGGTATGAGTGATGATGCTATAGTACAGGAAGCTAATAAAAATGGTGTTGGTTGGAAGATTTTTGATTTATTTTTTAATTAGTCTCTGGTAGAGAAAATTAATCAGACTAAATTATATTTATATCTATTTTTTTTATTTTAAAATATTCTCTTATCAAAAAAATATGTTGTACTTTCTGATTAGAAGATTATTTGACTCTGTAATAACTATATTTTTCGTCATTACAGCTACGTTTTTCATGATTAAGCTATCTCCTGGTAATCCATTTGCCGGAGAAAAAGTTTCTCAAGAGACAATAAAGTCTTTGGAAAGATTATATAACGTAGATAAAAATATATTCCTGCAATATATTGATTATTTAAGGAATTTAATATTTCATCTTGACTTTGGTATATCGTTTAAAAATATGGGGGTTAAGGTTAATGACATGATATTCCCACCTGATTCAGATAGTGGATTTTGGTTGTCTATAAAGTTCGGGTTTGTGGTGCTTGTAGTAGTAGTGATTTTAGGTGTCTTGTTAGGTATAATATCCGCATTGAATGAAAATGGTAAAATTGATAAAATATTGACTTTTTTTTCTGTAGTTGGAATAGCTGTACCGCCAGTGGTCATTGCGCCAGTGTTGGTATTGATATTTTCAGTTTACCTAAGAATATTCCCTCCTATTGGTTGGGAATATGATTTCTCGCATTTGTTTTTGCCTGTTGTGGCATTATCCTTACCAAATATATGTTTCCTTGCCCAGATTCAAAGAAACAGTTTGATAAATGTAATGAATTCTAGGTTTATATTAACAGCTAGGGCTAATGGGTTATCAAAAAACTATATATTGATGAAACACGCATTAAAGCCATCGTTGATACCTGTAATAAGTTATCTAGGTCCAACTGCAGCAGGAATAATATCTGGAAGTGTGGTAATAGAGAGAATTTTTGTATTCCCTGGGATTGGAACCTTAACAGTAGCGTCTGCATTGGGTAGAGATTATTCAACTATATTAGCATTGGTGATAGTATATAGTTGTGTTCTTATTTTTTGTAATACGATTGTGGATATATTATATACATATATATCTCCGCAGGTAAAATTAAATTAATTGTTATGAATTTGAGTATAGCTAAAATCTACAAAAGGATAAGGGGTAGAAGGGATTATCTAATATTTTTGTGTTTTTTTATTTTTGTGGCTTTTGCAATATTTATAATACCAGAGTTTTTCCCAAGTGGTTATTATGCAAAGACAGATTATGATCACGTGAACCAATCACCAAGTTTAAAGCATATATTCGGTACTGATTATCTTGGAAGGGATGTCTTTGTGAGGGTATTGGAGGCATCTAAATTATCCTTGGAGATAGCTTTAATAACTGCATTGGTATCAGTATTTATTGGTACAGTTTATGGTGTTATATCTGGGTTTTATGGCGGAAATGTTGATAGTATAATGATGCGTATTGTTGATGGACTATATGCAATTCCATTTATATTTCTAGCTATTTTGTTAGTTTCTATATTTGGAAGGAATTTCTTTTTGATATTTGTGTCGATTGGATGTGTATCATGGTTAGATACAGCTAGGGTTATAAGAGGTCAAACGCTTGAAATAAAGAATAAGGAATACATTACGGCTGCAGAGATTATGGGATTGAGTAAATATAGGATTATAGTTTCCCATATTTTACATAATTTAACACATACGATTATAATATTTACAACCTTGACAATTCCTAGTATATTGTATGTATCGGTTTTTTTGGGATTTTTGGGATTTGGTGTGCAGCCTCCATTAGCTGGTCTTGGTGAATTGATATACGAAGGGAGTGAAGGTATATCATGTGGTTATTGGTGGGCACTTGTATTTCCATGTATATTTATGATCTTATTGGTGTTATTATTGAATACATTGAGTAACATTATAAAGGAGTTAATATCGAACGATGTATAGGGGTGAATTCGGAAAACATCAGAAATAATTTTTTAATTACAATTTTTTCTTATCAAATCCATATGGAAGAGTTCCAGAGCGGTCAAATGGACTTGACTGTAAATCAAATGCTTCGGCTTCGTGGGTTCGAATCCTACCTCTTCCACAATGGTTTGTTAGCGGGAATAGCTCAATGGTAGAGTGCTAGCCTTCCAAGCTAGACATGCGAGTTCGATTCTCGTTTCCCGCTCATTCCACATTAGATTAATATTGGTTTCTCATTATAGAAGCCGAAATAGCTCAGTGGTAGAGCATTTTCTTGGTAAGAAAAAGGTCGTGAGTTCGTTTCTCACTTTCGGCTCAATAGTGATTAGTTATCTTATGTTATGATGAGTAGCTTGTATATAATTGGGTTAGTTTTTTACATCATTCTTTAATAGATTGTGTATTTTTTATTTTGGTGAATCGAACGTATTTTGTATATTTTTTTTACAGCATATTTTAACCATTTGATAAGAAATATTTTGGTATTTTAAAATAATAATTTTACAAATGGTTGAGGAATGTGAGAATATAAAAATATTTTTTTGAAAAAAATAAAGGTATTACATTATATTATACATATACTTGGACTATGGTGGATATTAGTAAAATATTTGTTTTTGTATTAATTGCTAATATTAAAATATTTGGAGGTGTAAAATATATTGCAGAACAAGATTTAAAAGAATCTTCGATAGAAAATAATAAGATATTATTATATCCTCTAGAAATAAATGAGAAATCATATATTAGGTAACAGGATAATAAAAAAAGGTACATTATGGTAGACAATAATAGGGCTTTTTGTGTTTTTAAGTATAATGGGAAAGACTATATATTAGCTACAAATATTTGCCCTTGTTGTTTTACTAATTGTTATGCCATATTAATAAAAGATGATTATGAAGATTATAGGTTAAGTCATAAACTTGAAGGTCTGAGAGAAGAATTAAAACGTAATAATATTGATTCAATAATATTTAATGGGAAGGATTTTTTAATTTGTAATGAATATTTAAAATTTAAAAATTGGAGATGTTGTGTTTCTTGTAGACCTAAGCTATTTTCCTCTTACGCTAATGAAAGTATTAAGAATAAAGGTAATGAAAAAGAATTTTTGAAGATGATATTTGTTACAGATACAAATTTTGAAGAAAAAGCAGTAACTTTGGATTTATGTGAGAATGTAAAAATAGTCGATTTATATGCTGAATTAACTATTATAGATAGGAAAACAGTTAATGAAGTAATGAAGAGTTTTAAGAATAAGTATTAATTATCCTAATTTCTGTACATAAACTATTACCGTTTTTACAACTATTTTATAATTGTATTGTGATGTTATCGGTATTACTATTATTATAGTACGGTCTGAGATATTTCTTGTTAGGCTTGTTTTTGTTAGTATTTTTATAGCATTATGAACTTGACGATTTTAGTAGAAGAACACTTTGATGTTGTTATAGAATTACTTATTTTGTATGCTTATAGAGTTTTTATATTATAATTTACTTAGAAAAATATTATAATTATTTTTTTATTAACGTACATTATATGGAGTGTGTTGACTTAGTAGGTTATAATAGAAATGATTTTGATAATAGTAATCTAAGGAAGGCTCGGGAGGGAGGTAATGTTCCTGGTGTTTTATATGGTTGTGGTGTGTTAAAGCATTTTTTTGTACCATGTTTTACCTTAAAGAATGTTGTTTATACGAATAAGAAATATATATTAAATTTTAACTTAAATGGAGATATACATACTTGTATGTTGAAAGATATTCAATTTCATCCGGTTAGTGAAATGATTTTACATGTTGATTTTTTAAAAATTGACAATAAAAAGAAGGTTCTTACTATATTAAATATTACTACCGATGGAACGCCAGTTGGAGTTGGGAAGGGAGGATTATTATTACAAAAGAAGAAAAAATTAAAGGTTTTTGGACTACCTAAGGATATTCCAAGTCTTATTACATTGAATATTTCTTCACTTGATAGCGGTGATACCTTGAGGGTAAGTGATTTAGATAGGATAAATGGATGTGAATATAAAGATAATCCTGTTGATCCTATTTTTACAATAAAAGCACCTGGTAAGTCTAGTTCTACTGATAGTAAATCAAAGTAGAGATATTGTTTTAGGTATTTAAAATTGGCTTTTTTATACGTAAGATTGTATTTTATAGAAAAAAATATATTGTTTTATAATTTTTAGTAAAATTTTACTATATTTAATTATCAACGTATGTCATTAAACCTACGTACACCTGGTGTATATACAGTCGAGAAGTCTAAATTAGGTGACTCGATAAGTCAGACATCAACAGCTGTAGCAGTATTTATAGGATACACGGCAAAAGCTTCAGTAAATGGGAAAAGTTTTCATATGGTGCCTGTTGTAATAAATTCATTGTCTGAATATGAATTATATTTTGGGAGACAGCCCAATCATGTATTCTCTTTAACTGAAACAGATAAACGTGAATCTGATATAAATATTGATGGAAAATCATATAATTTAGTTCAAAATGAGAATTCTAAATTTTATTTGTATTACTCATTAAAATTATTTTTTGATAATGGTGGATCAAGATGTTATGTAATTTCAATTGGGCAATATGAAGAAGACACAGATGAATTAGAAATAAGTAAGGATAGATTTAATGAAGCAATAGATAAATTAAAGAAAGAGGATGAGCCGACAATAATAGTGATGCCAGATAGTTTATTGCTATCAGAAGAAGATGGATCATATTATTCGGTTGTAACGCATGCACTATCACATTGTGCAGAAACAATGAACAAGGTAGCTTTATTCGATGTATATGGCGCTGATAAGGAATTACCTCTAGGTGAAGATAAAAACAAATATATTAAAAGGTTTAGAGAGAATGCTGGCTTAGAAAATTTAAGTTATGGTGCGTGTTATTATCCATGGTTAGTAACAAATATAGTAACTCAAAATGATATTAATTATTCATATTTCGATTTGGAGCTTTTAAAACCTATAATAGAAGAGAAATATCAGACGGTTTTAGATAATTTGATAAAAGCTACAGATGAAGGTGAAAAAAAGTATTGGGATAGAGGATTAAATGGATGTAAAGAATATGTCGCACTCAAAAAGATTATAGCTAGTAAATTAGGTATACTACCAGCTGCACCTGCTGTTGCTGGATTATATACAAAAACTGATAACACGCAAGGTGTATGGATAGCACCAGCTAATAAAAATCTAAATTCTGTAATTGAACCAACGATAAAGATATCTAATGAGGAGCAAGAAAACCTAAATATAGACCCTATAAGTGGCAAATCAATAAATGCTATAAGAACATTTAGAGGTAGGGGTTGTGCAATCGTTTGGGGCGCTAGGACTTTAGATGGAAATAGTCCAGAATGGAGATATGTTAATGTTAAGAGGTTATTTATATCAATTGAAAAGTCTATTGCAACTGCTTCTGCCAAGGTTGTATTTAAACCTAATGTTGCAATGACATGGTCGATAGTTAAAGCCTCAATAAATAACTATTTAACGGATTTATGGAGGAAAGGAGCACTTGTTGGAGCAACCCCTTCTGAAGCATTTTCAGTATTATGTGGTTTGGGAGAGACAATGGATCAAAATGATATCAATGAAGGTATTATGAGAATCCAGGTTGCAGCGGCTCCTTCACGACCTGCAGAATTTATAGTAATAAGTTTTGAACAAAAGATGCATGGCAAGTAATAAAAAAGAAATAAAGAAATATAATTATGGCAATAAATCAAGCATTAGTACCTAGTTTTGTGTCAGTTTCATATGATTCATTTGAATTAGTATTTGTAGATGCAAAGTTTTCGTTTAATTATGATAACAACTCTGGTTATTTAGAATCAATGACTACTTCTGGTAAAAGAAACTATTTACTTCGTAAGGGTGTTTCAATTACTCAATATGGAGATATATATATGGTTCTATCGAAAACTCCAGATAAAAAACAGGATGATTCTATAAAATTTCTTAGAGACAAGTTGAAGGAAATTTCAAAACTAGAAAATCCAAATGATTACTGTAAACCAATAGTTATTACAGCAAAAGATCCTGGCGAGGAACAGTTTTTTTCTGTTTCGTTTAGTGGTTATGTAGCTGAATTTAAAAATATACCTTCAAAAGACGGTATAGATTTTATAAATTATTTGGCTAGTTTTGTAATATTCGATGATTTAAGTGTAAAAATCGCAAATTAAATAAAATAAAGATTATGTCAGAGCAGATATCAAGGTCATTAACATTCGACCCAATTACGAAGGTATTTACAGAGGCTTCTTGTATGGTAAGTGAAATAGAAGTACCAAATGTATTAACGACTAAAATTATTGAAGTATATCCAACTAAAGAGAAATCCTTGCAGAGATTTAAAAGTAACGATATAAGGTCGATAGTTTCATTTAAGGTCAAATATATACCATTGAATAATGATGCTGGGAAAAAACTATTTTCTGAGGCAAAGAAGATTATTGATTCTGTACTTACAAAGGATTATATTCCAGCCGAATCTGTTATAAACGTTTTTAGAAATGGAGAGCTAGAGGAAACTACAGTAATCAATGATTGTATACCAAAGACATGTGAAATAGATTTTTCTATTCATAATTACATAAGTATAGTATTTGAAATATGTGGTATAATGCAGCCTTCTTACCTATAATATATGCTAGATATTAGATTATCGTCAACTTATTCTTTCCAGATAGCTATTGATAATATAACAGATAGTGATGAACTGTTTTATTCTATTGAAGGGTTATCAATGTTTTATAATTTACTTCCACAATTTCAAGGTGGTGAGAATAACGAAACGATGGTTACATCTACATTAAAGACTTCACCATTAATTGTAAAAAGGCCATTAACAAATATAGTTTCTGGTTTTTCAAAATGGTGTATAGATACGTTAAATACAGGTACATTTCAGCCAGTATCGATGAATATATTTATTTTAAATTATGATAGTGAAATTAATAATCATTGGATAGCAGAAGAAGCTTATCCATATGGTATGAAAATAAGCCCAATTAATATTGATAATGATAAGCCGGTTATAATGGAGGAAATACATGTTTTGTACAGAAAATTAAGGAGATTGAAATAATGTCGTTAATAATTAATGAATTAACAATTCAGACTAAACTTGTTGATGAATTTGATGATCTGAATAAAAATGAGATATCAAAGGTATTAGATATTTTAAAAGCTGAGAATATCAAATTGAGAAAGGAGATAAAAATGCTCCAAGAGAAATTTGAAAATATAAGACATATAGATCAGTAATAGTAAATAAAATATGGGTGGGATTTGTAGATTGCTTATAAAAGCTTATAGCGATAATTCTTTTACATCAGAAAAGGGTGAATATACATCGACTATAAATCCTACAAATCTGAAAATTTCTTCTAATGTATCATATAGTAATTTTTATTCATTTGGAAATAATAATCTGCTTAGATACAATCATTCTGAGCCAAGAATAATGTCTTTTTCTTTACTACTAGATAACACAGGCATTTTCCCGAATTCGAATATAGAGGTTAAGACGCAACTGAATAGTCTTGAATCGTTACTTGAAGGTTATCAGAAGGATATAAATGAACCATATTATGTAAGAGTAATTTGGGGAACTATCGATTTCAAAGGTAAATTAAATAAACTGTTTATTAATTATTCGTACATAAAGGAAGGAGGGGATATATTACGTGCTCAGGTAGATTTGGAAATAATCGAACAGGTATTAGATTTATCGAAACCGACATCGCAAAAGGAAGTAAAAAATGATAAACAATCTGATTCATCTAAAAATAAAGACTCTGAATCACATTCAAATAGTGCGGGAAATAAATCTAATAGTGATGTAGCTGGGAAACAGGCTGCAAATAATGTTACTTCTGAAGACGTAAATAAAGATACTGATGATAATGCAGAGAATAATAAGAATAACCCTAATGACCAGAAGGATAAAAATATTGGGGAGGAACAAAATATTGAGGAAAAACAGAATTTAGAAAATAATAATTTAGATGAAAATAATCAAACAGATAATAAAAAATCATCAGATGAAAATAAAACAAATGATGAAGAGAATAATGATAAAGGCACTGATGCCACAAATAACGAATATGGACCTAATGCAGCTGAATCTTCTTCTAAACAGATTATGGTTAAGGCCGGAGATTCATTGCCATCGTTGATTAGTGAAGGGTTAAAATCAATGGGAATGTCACTAAAAAATATTGGTGAAATAATAAAATCTGCGGTATGTAAGTTCGCTGCGTTTAATCTATTGGACACAATACGAAAATTAATTAAAGGTGTTATTGCAAAAATACCAAATCTAGTAACGCTTATTAAACAACTGATAAAAAAAGCAAAGGAAGTTGCAAAAAAGGGAGTAACATTTGTGAAGAAAAAAACTAATGTCGCTAAAAATAAAGTTCAAAGTGGTGTTTATAGGTTAAGAAGATAAAAAAATTTAGATTAATTCATTATTTGTTACTTATTTATAGTTTGATTCAGATTATAATCTAAATATTATAGAAATATTGTTAAATTGCTTGTTAAACTTACAGTTAAAACACTTTAACTTTTCTATTAATCTTTGATTCAATTTCTTTATTTAAGATATTAATAGTATTTTTTATTTTCTTATCATTTCTTGACAATAGCTCTATTGTGTTTATAGCGTGTATTACTGTACTATGATCACGTCCGCCAAATAGAGATCCAATAGTTTTTAATGGGCATTCAGTATATTTTTTTGCAATATACATTGCAATTTGTCTAGCTAAAGATATATCTTTATGCCTGTTTTTACCCAACATATCTTCAATAGAAATCATAAAATATGCTGATACTGTATCTATTATCTTATCAACAACAAGGTCATTAGAGGCGATTTTATTTATGATTTTTTTAATAAAAGCTATATCAATATCGTGATAGGAAGAGATATTGGCAATAGCGGTTATCATAATACCCTCCATTTCCCTAATATTGGAGTTTACACGTTGAGCAATATATTCCAGTACAGGCTTAGGTATGTTATATTCATTAGCAAACTTAGATTCCAATATAGCAATTTTAGTTTCTAAATCAGGTGTATTTATATCTGCAGTTACGCCCCATTTAAATCTTGATACGAGCCTGGTTTGTAATCCTTCTAATTTATTTGGCGGCTTATCACTTGTGAGGACTATTGGTTTTCCCATTTGATAAAACTGATTAAATATAAAATATAAATTCTCTTGGGTTTTTATCTTGTCTTTTAAAAATTGAACATCATCTAATAATAGTACATCTACATCACGATAGAACCTGGAAAATTCTTGTGGGTCATTAGATCTAATACTATTAATAAATTGTTCAATAAAAACAGTAGTTGGAATAAAAACTACAATTTTATCTTTAAAATCGTTTTTTATTTTATTCCCTATTGCGTGTAATAGATGTGTTTTCCCCAAACCTACATCACTATGTATCATTAGCGGACTAAATGGATTATTTATCGGTATTTTGGCTATTGATTCAGCTGTAGATTTTGCAAGTTGGTTACAGGCTCCTTCGATAAAATTATCAAATGTATATTTTGGATTTAGTCCAGAAATATCATCTATGTCTGCAAAATTTTTTTTTATAAAAGATAAATGATTATTAATTATTCTACGATTAGCACTAATACTATTTCTCTTTTGTTCAATGTCGATTTTTCGAACACAGTAAACAAGTTTTATATTATTACCACTTATTTTATTTAATGCATTAGTAATTACATCAGAATAATGATCACTTACCCATTCATAAAAAAAATTATTAGGTACTTCAAGAGACAATCTATTGTCCTTTAAATCTTTAGGGACAATAGGTTTTATCCATGTCTTAAACGTATCATCATCGAAACATTTTTGCAATTCCAAACTACATTTATCCCACAATTCCTCAAATCCAAGCAAATTACTCATAATCAATGCCACACAAGATATCTACCACTCTATAGACATACTCTAGTGTTAATATAATTATCAACAAAAGTAACAAAGTCATTTTCAATTTCTCTAAATCCTACAATAACAGGCTCTTTATATATAAAATTCAAAAACATAACTTTGTCTGTGCCAATAAGAATCCTACTTTTGTTTAGTCTGTAAACTTCTCTTATCCTTCTTTTTATTAAATTTCTATCGACAGCCCTCTTAAATAATTTTTTGCTAATAGATATAAGTATTTTGACATTACTATGGTCAACTTTATCTGTAATAAGTACTTTATATCTAAGATATTTGCACTCAATACCTTTTGCAGATTTTAACATACAGATTAGTCTATGGCTTCTAAGTATTTCGATTTTTGATAAGGTATTCACCAACACTAGATATTTTAGTCTAAAATAATTTTCAGACTAAAAAAAATAATTCATAAGTCCTGATTTGTGAAAAACGCTAAGGAATCGGTTTATTAGAAGGCTATATTAAACTCTGCGGTATATATGTTATTTTTATTATTGGCATTCATAAATGCAAGAAGAGCATTATTTTGGTTTTTACTTACATCATTGTTAATACCGTAAAATGTTTCATTTTTAAATCCTGGTAATATTGATTGGCCTGTTTTGTTAATTTTAGATAAATAACCAGTATCTGAAATACTATATACAACACTATTAGATAAATCAATATAAACATTATCAAGATTAATATCTTTGACACATAAATATTCAGGTCCGTCATTTCTACGGTAAATATCTGGTAGACTATCAAGTGATTTTTTTAGGTTAGTTAATGTGCATGTTGGATCTTTGATATTATGTTTGGTTGTGCTATCGATTCCAATTTTAACTTCCACTGTGACTATAATATTGTCTGAATAAGTAAATATATCGTATTTAGCATCTTCAATTTTATCAATCTCTTTTTTTGTAATAAAACCAGTAAAATTAAAATATTTGATAGTGACTGCCCCATCGTTGCTATAACTTACATTCCATTGATAATTTCTTTTTTTTCGATTTTTTGAATTTTTTAAAAAGCTTTCTAGGTTACTTTTTATTGCCGTCATCCTATCTTCAAATTTTTTCTTTTCTTCATTTAGTCTCTGTTGCTGCTCTTTTGCTAATCTCTTTCGTTCTTCTTCCATTTTCTTATTCTTTTCCTCACCTGGGTTTCTTTTATCTAGATTTTTAGTACCCTTAATATCTTTAATATTTAATCTTCCAGCATCTCGGCTTGCTGTATTACTCTTCTTAGATATAGTTTTCTTTTTTTCCCCCCCCCCACCCTCATTAATTTCTTTATTTTTTTTACAACTATTGCAACAATTACTAGAATAAATAAAATCGGTAGAAATTATCATTAATAATATAGATATTATGTTAGCTTTTGATACATTTTTTATAAACATAATATAATTAAGTATAAAAAAATTTAATTAAAAAAATAAGTGGTGTTTAATTATCACTCTGTTAATACAGTAAGTGTAAACTTATTTATATCTTCTTTTGTGTATACTGGGTTATTAAATAATTTTAGGTTTTCTTCGGTAGGTTTCTGGATTTCTGAAAATTCATCTCTTTTTGCCTCCCAATAATAGAAAACTCCATCGCTTTTATAATAAGGTCCCTTGGTAAAGTTATAACTTAGATTTCCGTTCTTACCATTCCCTTTACTCGTTCTACCAATATAATCACTACCATCAATTTTATATAACAAACTATTATTTAAGTTGATGTATTCAGTATATTCCACACCATCAACAGCAACTTTTACACATAGGTGTTCAGTTTTATTAATTCTTAATTTATTATCTAATAAGTTAAGGGATTTTAGCAAATTTCCTAATTTACACTTACCATCATTACTAAATTTAAAACTAGTACTCTTATCACTACGAGTAATTTCTATCTTACCTTCAAGTTCTTCGATTTGATCTGTGGTTAAAGGAGATGTAAGTTTATCAATCTCACCACTTGCAACTGTAAATTTAAATAATCCAAACTTAATAATATATTGTCCATCTTCATTTTCTAAATTCCACTGTTCTGTAAGTCCAGCTCGATTACCACCTTTTGGCCTTATACAATCTAGTATCGCTGATTTTATAGCTTCTTGGGTTGGTTTTACTACTGGTGGTTCAACTGGTGGTTCAACTGGACCATGACTACCTTGGTTTGATTTCTCTTTTGAATTAGTTTTACTACCATCATTACTAGGTTTCTTTTTACAACAACAACCAGAATAAATAAGATCTGTAGAAATTATCATTAATAATATAGATATTATGTTAACTTTTAATATATTTTTCATAAATCGCATACATCTTAAGTATAATAAAAATGATTTTAAATAAAAATTTTTAATAAAAAAAGTAAGGGAAATTAAATTATCACTCTGTTAATACAGTAAGTGTGAATTTATCTATATCTTCTTTTGTGAATATTGGCTAATTAAATATTTTTAGATTTTCTCCTACATTATTGTTTTTTAAAAAAATATACTATTTGTGTTATTCCGAGTATATTATTCCTTATTGCTGTTATGTAGTCTGCTAGTATAACCGTAACTACTCCACATTTTTATCATTATCTTTACCACCTTGCTAATGCAATTATTATTAACAATTGATGCATAGGGTATAATTTTTATCATCAATCGAATTTTTTACATATAAGTGTTCAGTATTATGATTCTAAGTTCCTTTTTTAGTTTTAGAAGTGAGAATAATATATCTATTAATTTACATTTAGCATTATTACTAAATTTGAAATTAATATTTGTATTACTACGTGTCATTTAAACTCAATATTTATAATTTGTGGCAGGTTTATAGGTTTTATAAATTTTTTTAATTTCACTCTCCGTGATAGTTCCATTAAATAATTTAAATTTAATAGTATATGGACCATCTTTACAATTTTCTACTTTTTGGTCTGTTTTTACATGTTGATGTATCTGTTGAACTAGATCTACTTCTATTATTAGTATCTTTCTTTTTACAAGAACCAGAGTGAATAAAATTAATAGAAGTTGATATTATCAATATAGTCATCAATATATTTCTTAGCACGTTTTCTATATATAGATTAATGTTTAAAGTATATGAATATTTAGTTAATAAGATACTAATTATGGGATACATTTTAAATATTTATTTGATAAAATGTATCTATTTAAGAATATACATTTGAAGAGTTTCTAAGAAATTCTTCAAATGTATTTTTATTTCACTTATGCTTTTTTATAGCTCATAGTTTATTTTTTTTACAGCAATTGAGAAATAATTAATAGAAAACGTACTTAAAATTATTCTACAAGTATAAATTTTAAAATAAATGATATTTTCATATGTTAATGTACTTAAATTTATAACCCTATTTGCAACTATATTTTTTCTTCAATAAATGCCAATATTTTATCTTCATTAAATTCAAGTTCGACAATTTTTTTTTCAAAATCATCCGCATAATAAAAACTATCTATTACGTATTCCTCTTGATATTTTTTATGTAGCTCATCTACTTTATTTTTCATTTTGATTATAAACTCTTTTACTTTTGTAATATCAAAATTTAAATTTATTATTTCTTTTCTAATTGAGTTTCCCAAATAACTAGGTACAGCATCTTTCCCAAGTTTTTCAAGTATATCCTTAACTTTTTTATCTTCTATTTCTTTCTTTTTCTTCTCCTCTAATTCTTTCTTCTTTTTATCTTCTTCATCTTTCTTTTCCTTCTCTTCCTCCTCTTTCTTTTTTTTATCTTCTTCTTTCTTCTTTTTATCTTCTTCATCTTTCTTTTTCTTCTCTTCTTCGACATTAACTTTTTTCATTGGTTTGTTTGCTATTTTATCTGGAATTTTTATAGTATTAGTTGTATCTACTACTTTATATGGAATTTTCACAGGATTAGTTGGATTACTTCCTGGTTTTTTTGGAGGATTTTTTGTAGATTTATTTTTAATGCTATTATCAGTATTTTTATTTACAACATCCTCCTCTCTTTTGCAACTATTACCAGAATAAATAAAATTAATTGATGTTAGTACCAACAATATAGTCATCAATATATTTTTTAACGTGTTTTTTATAAATTGATTCATAACTAAAGTATAATTATTTAGTTAATAAAGATACTGAGTTAAAGAAGATATTCTAAATATTAATTATTGTATATAGAAATGTTTCTATTATTAAAACATACTTTTAACAAATTGGTACTATAATAATTTAAATCTTCGAGTATTAATATCAGTGGTATTTTTTATACTGTAATATAATTCATATGAATCAATTCCTTTTGACTAAAAAAAGGCAATTTTAAATATTACAACACTTTTTTAATAAAATTAATTAACTTCTAGCTTAAGTGTAAGATCTTCTACTTCGGCTTTTGTAAGTAATGCTCTACCGTGTTCTTCTTTAGGGTTCTTATTCGAACCTTTATTCCATTCATTGTTTGTATTGTCGTAATACACTTTATTTAGATAAAAAGGTACATTAGTATAGTTATGTTGTTGTTGTGAACGTTTACTTTGAAGTCTACCAATTTTCCCACTATTTGTAATTCTGTATATTAAACCATTATTTAAATTAATGTAGCACTTTTTATCAATTTTATCATTAATCTCCTTCACATATATATAGTCATCAAGAGTATCATTTTTATATTTTGGTTCTAGTACATTAAGTGATTTTATTAAAGTGTCTAAACATTTACTTTTATTGTTAAATTTATATTTTGTATTCCCATCTGGACGACTCATTTCTATCTCAATTTCAATCCTACTTAGCTCATTATTATCATTGATGTTTTTGATCTTATTAATATCCTCTTCATCAATAATCGCTCTAAATAACCCAAACTTAATAATATATGAACCATTTTGTCCATCTTCTACTGTCCATCTTTTAGTCAAACCTGAACGATTACCTTCTTTGTTATTCATAAGATTCCCTAGAGCAGTCTTTACTTTATTTCTCTTTGAATTTCCTGGGTTTCCTCCCCCTTGGTTACCTGTATCACCTTTATTACCTTTACAGCAACTGCAACCAGCATTTATATTCGTATTTGCTAATAAAAGTCCAGCTAATAATATTCTGACCATAGTAATTTTCTTTATTATTTAGTATAATAAAAAAGTTACGAAAAAATATGATTCTCATTGAAAATATAGAAAAACAATCCATTTAACCAATTAATGTATCATCAAAACAATCAATACATTCGCAAATATTTTTATTGATCAATTTTCTATTCCCTAATAATAACATGTATAGTTGGTGTAGCAGCTTTGTCCTTAGAATTATTAATGTTATATTCTTTAATGGTATGTAAATCATCTAATTGCTTCCCAGCATGGATTAACTTAATATTATTAATGTTATGTCCACCACCAAGCTTCCATGAAGCAACTTTTTTTAGCTCAAGTATAGTTTCAGAAGGTTTTACACTTATATTAAATGCCTCACCTGTTACTGTTCTTAAATCAATATTTATATCTTCCTCATTTCCGTCAACTTCAACTATAATTACTGCACCATTATTGATATTACATTCGTTAAGAGTTTTACTGTCGTCTGCTAATAACACACCATTATAAGTTAATTTTTGTTTTTTTGATAGAAGCGAGTTATTAGCCTTAAAAATTTCAAATTTAAGTTCAGATATTGTGGCTTTTGGGGCAATTGTAACAGTACAAATAGGTTTATTTTTCCCTCCTACATTTTCATTTATGGTAATATTTATCTTTTTACCTCCAGGTTTCACTGGACCATGACTACCTTGATTTGATTTCTCTTTTGAATTAGTTTTACTACCATTATTACTAGGTTTTTTTTTACAACAACAACCAGAATAAATAAAATCGATAGATATTAGTACTAACAGTATAAATTCAATTCTAGATTTTAATACATTTTTCATAAACAAATTATAATTAAGTATAAAAAAATAATTAAGAAAAAAAATATGAATAAAAAATTTTACCAGTAAAATGCTATATGTCTAAGTTGCGGATTCCCGTATAGTTAAATTGAATTTTTGTATGTCCTCATATTTTAATATAGGTGTATAAAAGCCATTTGTATTCGGATTACTATTATCAATATGAGAGGCTCCATCACTTTCGTATTTATACCACATTCCATCAGAGCAGTAAATAGGAGTTTTAATGTTCCCACTAATGTCGAGGCGACTAATCATTTTAGTATTATTTTCAAAATTATATATAAGATATGTAATACTATTAGATAAATTAATAAATATGGCAGATTTTTTATCATTTATTCTTTTATCTGCGCACAAATGCTCATCCTTACTAATTCTTAATTTATAATCTAACAAATTGAGAGATTTTACTAGTCCTTCTAATGTACATTTATTGCTGTTAATCGTAAAATATTGGTTAGCTTCTGGATTAAAGGTCACATTTATTTTAACTCTAATACCTCCAATAGTTTTGCTATTAATTTTATTAATTATAGACGTGTTATCTTCATCAATAATTCCTGTCAATCTTCCATATTTTATTGAATATTCCCCATTTTCACTTTTTTCACACGACCACTGTGTTGTTATACATGCTCGATTAGTATTTTCCCTATTATTCATATATTCTGCCAAAGCGTTAATTATATTTGTTTTTTTCTCTTCCTCTTTTTCCTGTTTTTTAGTATGCTTAATATGTTTCTCAGTATTAATAATAATTGGCTTTGAACCTGATTCTTTTGAATCCTTATCATTTTTAGTAGATTTAATATTTAACTTTTTTTATCTACTAATGATCTACTACTCTTTTTAGGCCCCTTATTTTCTTCAATATTTCTTGACCTACAACACTTACAGCAACAACCACCATTTTTCCCACTACCAGCAATAAAATCAATTGATGTTATTATTATCAATATAGACAATAACTTATGTTTCAAAATACTCTTCATAAAATTACACATCTTAAGTATAAAAGAATTTGTTGAAATATCAAATAGAAATTATATTTGTTACTAATCCCAATTTTGTGTCCCATCTTTGTTTCCCATCTTCAGATTTATAGTCTCTTAATAAATCATCAATACTTGCCATTTCATTTTCTATGTCCTCTTTTGTTACTGTGTCAAACTTACGATAGAATGCAGGTGAACAATAACATGTACCTATATTAGTTTCAGGGTTGATTAAATGACATCTATCAATATAACAATTTGCTTCTTTATTATAGTAATAAATACTACCTCTAAAACTAAAAGTGTCGATAAAGTCAATATCCTTTTTTAAAATAAAAGTTATATTTTTGATGGTTAACTCTGGATGTTCACTTCTTATTTCTTGTAACATTCTAGAATGATTACCATAACATTTTACGTTTCTGAATTTGTTTGACGAGTCATCTGATTCAATCATTTCTATACCAGAAGTATATATTAGATTATAATTCGTGAAATTATAATAAAAATTAAAGTTGTCGGTAAAACCTTCCTGTTCCTCTTGATACTTATTTTTAAAATTTAGGCTTAATTCAATACAATTTTCTTTATCTGATTCAATAGCTAGATTATAAGAACTATTTATTTCATCATCTGTGGCATTTATTCAATATTTTTTTAATAGTTCCTTCACTTTAGAAATATCTTCATTTGACATTTTAGCAATGATTTTAGGTGGCTGTGTTGACTTAATCGGGTTTGTATTATCTTGTATTTGGTTCGATTTAATTATTTGTTTAGAAGGAATTAGTGGTTTTTGCGTATTTGAGAATTTATCGTTTATTTTATCTCCTTCACAACAACATTTAGCATTGATAGTTGGCTTACATAAGCAGGTAAAAGTTAATATAAATAATACCCTATATAATTTTATATTCTTTTGTAATATAGAATTGAGTCCTTTTGAATATTATAGTCACCGAAAGTCCTATTATCTTCTAACATTTTGCCTGTAAAGAATAAATTAAATTGATTTTTCTCTAAATTAATTGTTGGCGAAAATTTTTCTTTAAATTTTCCTATAGTATCCTGCGGGTTAATATTAATATATTTAACCGCATCATGTTCCTTATCTTTAATATCACGTATACCTATTTTTATATCATGGGTTTTATTTTATATATAATATGCACACGATCATTATTTGCAATTTTATAATCTGCAATAGTACGTTCGTCATCATTTAAGTGGTTGCCATTATGGATTAATCTAAAATCCTCGCTAGTACATTCTTCTTTTTTTGAAATTATTTCTTTAAGCTCACGTACTGTTTCAGAATGTTTAACAGAGATGTGATCTATTTTTCCAGTTATTGTTTTTGTTTTAATATTTATTATGTCTTCGGGCGTACTATTCATTTCAACTACTACCTGCATGCCATTAACAACCTTGTATTCTGCAAGAGTTTTATTGTCGTCTGCTAATAAATTATTATTGATGCTCAAATTCTGTTTTTTTGATAATAAAGAATTGTCAATCTTAAAAATTTCAAATTTAAGATCAGCAACTGTAGTATTTTTGTTAATTACAATATTTCCAATAAGATTATAATCATCCCCTTCTTTTTTTACTATGTTAACAGTTACATTATTATTAACTGGACCTGGAACTGGCTTACTTGTTAAATTAGTTTTACCACCATCATTACTAGGTTGCTTTTTGCAACAACAACCACCATTTGTGTTTAGATTTGTGGTTAATATTCCAACTAACACTATTACAAAAAATTTCATATTCACATGCATATTTTAGTGTAATAAAAACATGCAGTTAAAATAAATTTAATTTAAAAATATAAAAAATAGTGCAGTTACTAAATTAAATTATTAGCAAATTAATAATGAATAATAAGTTAAATTTACAGGATATAATTAATTATTGTAAAGAATATGGGTTTATATTCCAATCTAGTGAAATATATGATGGGGTACAAGCCATTTATGATTATGGGCATTATGGATCATTATTAAAACAAAATGTTAAAATGGAATGGTTAAAAGAAATGATTCAAAAACACAATAATATTGTAAATATAGATTCTTCAATAATAATGCATCCGAATATTTGGAAAGCGTCTGGGCATGTAGATAATTTCGATGATCTGATGATTGATAATAAGGATTCTAAAAAACGTTATAGGGTAGATGTTTTTTTTGAGCAATTATTAGAAGATGGTAAAATTAATCAGGCTTTATTCGATAAATGTAATCAATTAATAAATGATAATGATTTAGAAGGTATTTATAAACTTATTGTTGATAATAATATAAAATGTCCCATTTCAAAGACATGTAATTGGACTAATGTACGACACTTTAATCTAATGTTCAACTTTAAAGATATAGATAACAATACAATATATTTAAGGCCTGAAACTGCTCAAGGAATATACGTGAATTTTTTAAATATACAAAGATCTACAAATCAAAAAATACCTTTTGGAATAGCTCAGGTAGGTAAAGCTTTTAGAAATGAGATAATAGCAAGGCAATTTACATTTAGAATGAGGGAATTTGAACAAATGGAAATGCAATATTTTATAAAACCAGGAGAGGATGATAGGGTAAAATACTACGAGTATTGGAAAGATGAAAGAATGAACTGGTACATTAATGTATTAGGAATTCCAAAGGAGAAGCTAAGATTCAAACCACATGAAAAATTGGCCCATTACGCAAAAGCAGCCGTAGATATAGAATATGAATTCCCATTTGGTTTTAAAGAAATTGAAGGGATACATTGTAGAGGGGATTATGATTTAACTAACCACGAACAATACTCAAAGAAAAATTTACATATTTTAGATCCAGAAACTAATGAAAAATATATTCCTAATATCATTGAAACCTCATGTGGTTGCGACAGGATAATTCTGATGTTACTTTGTGAATTTATAACTAGAGAAAAAAATGAAAATAAAGAAAGATATGTTTTTAGAATTAACGACAATCTAGCGCCGCTAAAATATGCGATATTACCATTAATGAAGAAAACTGAACTTACAGCAATAGCTGAAAAGATCTACGATGATTTAAAACTCAAATATATGTGCAGTTACGATGATTCTGGTTCAATAGGGAAAAGATATACTAAAAATGATATTCACGGTACATTAAAATGTATCACTGTAGATTATCAAACGTTAGAAGATAATACAGTTACAATTAGAGATAGAGATACAATGATCCAGCAACGAATAAAATTGACGGATATAATTTGAAGTTTTTTCATTATAATTTTTTTCCCAAATTATATTTTATACTTAAACTAGCTGGTTTATGAAAAGTGTATTAAAGTTAATCCAATATATTTATGTTTTGACATTAATTTCAATTGATTTTATTTATTCTGGTTGTTGTTGTAAAAAGAAACCTAGTAATAATGGGAGTAAAACTAATTTACCAGGTAAGCCGAGTTCAGGTCCAGGGAGACCAAGCACCCCAGTATTTGATACTGTATTTTCAAGATATTTAGAACGTTTAGCGAGTGTCGTTGATGGTTATATTAAAGTAAAAATTGCAAATAGTAAATTTAAGGTGACTTGTAGACCCTTCGGTTCAAATGGTAGAATTTATATTGAATTTGGTAAATTTCAAGCATATAGTGTAGAAATAAAAAATGTAAACGAATTTGATGTAAGTGATTTAAATTCTGCTAAAAATTTAGTTTTCGGACTGACTATAGGATCATTTGTTGGTGGTTCTAACTATAATTTTGAGGATGGGAAAATTACATTGCAAGCACTATGTGAGCATATTAATACACTTAATTCCAAGGACAGTGGGGTATATGTTGAAAATACTAATACACATTATTTGAAAGTTAGTGTACATGAACCCAGAGATAAGCCTTGTGTATATAGTACAAAGTATATTGATTTGTCTAATGGTGCATTGTATACTATAATGTATAATGATCAATCTGACGATATGCGCGATATGCTTCGTTACAGGTGTTTTGGATTAATAGAAGAAGGTGAAGGTAAAGGGCAAAAGATGTTTGTTACAAGTTTAATTGGGTATGTGAACGATCCGACTGGAAAGTTAGGTGAATATAAATATACTCCTTCTGGAAAATCTTGTGGTATTACTCAGGAAGATTTTAGGAATTTTTTAACTACAGATAAGAATCTTACAGAAGCTAAAAATATAGCGAGCCTTAGTATCAAATTTGAGTAATAGTTTTTTTATTATTACGTTTACATTATAAGAGACATTGATCATCTTATAATATTCTTTAGTCTAATAAATCACTAGCAATAGTTTTTAATTTAATCAGTTCTTGATATCACTTGCTTTGTTTTAAAGAAAAAATACATAGAATTTTTTTTTATATAACAATTTATATAAACAACTATTATGTTTGCTATGTCTAAATGTTTGGTGTTGGTTTCTGCATTTATTAGTTGTAATATTTATGCAGGTGCAGGCTTTTCTTGGTTTAATAAATCAAAAGATAAGAAAACAAAAGATGCTTCTGTAGGTAAGGATAGCTATAAAACAAAGGTTGGTTATGATTACATAAGTATCGATGAGTTTTTTGATTTAAATGATGTAAAAAACGCTGTAATTCGTATTTTTGGAGAAGAATTTGTGAGAGTTAATAAAGATCTAATAATAAGTGTAAATGATGGCGAAAAACAAAGTATTGTGTCATGTATAAATGCAAAAGAGAGTTCTGGCCATCATAATGTGAATAGTGGGAAGAGGTTGAATATTAGTTTTATATCTGCAGATCAAACTGTGACTGATACTTTTGTTTTCTATGAAAATCAAAAATTTAGTGATGCGCTTGTAGAAGTTTTCAAGAAACATCAACATCTTAAAAATGGCAACTTGTACTATTTATGTAATGGCGTTATGATTGACATAGATAAAACATTTGCTGAAAATAGGATTAAGGATAATGATGTTATCTTGATAAATGTTAATGAGTATGAAGAAGAAGTTCATATCCAAAACAAGGGTCGCAAATTAAGTATTAGATTTTTATCAATGGATCAATCTGTTAATGTCACTCTAGATTGTTATGAAAACCAAAAATTCAGTGAGGTTGTTTCAGAACTCTTTAGGAAATATAAACACTTAAAGAATGATAAAACTTACTTTTTATGTGATGGTGGAAAGGTTAATGAGAATAAGACATTTTCCGAAAATAAACTAAAGAATAACAGTTCTATCATGATATGCGTTGATGATGATGATAATGAAGAAGCCGTTAATAATGGTAAGTTGTTACATATAAAAATTTCAGGTACTTCGATTGGTATAAATTATACATGTACTTGTTATGATAGTCAGAAATTTAGTGATATAAGTGCTATGTTGGTTAAGAAATATCCGGAGTTCAGGAATAAAGAATTATATTATCTATATAATGGTAATATAGTTAGTGTAGATAAATCACTGAAAGAAAATAAGATAACAGATAATGCTTCTATACTTGCATATGAAGTTGACGATGAATTAGAAAGTGATGATGTAGAGGCTGGTAGATTAACACGTGTAAATATTAAAATTTATATTGGCGATAAGAAACAGATATCTAACATAGATGGAATATTCTCAGGTTGTGACAAGGTAAAGAGAATTAGTATAAGTAATAATATTATGAGTGAAGGTATTGTAAGTATGAATAACATGTTTGCAGGGTGTAGTTTACTTGAATTATTACCTGATTTGACTAAATTGAATACCAATAATGTAAGGTCAGTTGATGGAATGTTTTATGGATGTGATAGGTTAAATAATATATCGAAAAATATTGGGCGAAAATTCTTGAAGAAATTTGGAATAAACTTTGATGATGTAGCTAGTCATAATGGTTATTATTATTACTTTGATGTAAATTTGTATTTTGATGTTAATAAAGTCTCTGGTGTTAAAGAGGTTAAAATATTTGGAAATAAGTTTATTGAAAATAATAGTGAGAATGTAAAAATTTCTATAAACAATGGTGAGTTAGTGAAAATGTGTTCACATGTTAATTCGAAATACGTTGTAAATGGAGAAATACGTATTAAGTTCTTCGCTAAAAATAAAGATTTATTGAGAGATTTAAGTGGTATGTTCGTTGAGTGTAAGCTGATAAAGTCTATAAGAGGTTTAGAAAATGTTGTCAACAAGAATGTGGTTGACATGAGTTACATGTTCCAAGGGTGTGAATTGTTGACTGATGTACCAAATATGTCTAAATGGGATACATCAAGTGTTAGGAATATGAAGGCTATGTTCTATAGATGTAAATCAATTAAAGATGTCGATGCAATATATACTCTGAATACCACTAGAGTAGATAATATGGAGAGTATGTTTGCAAATTGTAAATCGCTAAAGAAAATAGATGCTTCTAAGCTTGGGAATAAAAATACTATAAAGAAGAAAATTTATTCTAAATAATGTAAGTCTAATCGAGTTGGTTATTTGTTATTAGATTGTCTATATTTGCTTTTATAGAGTTAGTTATATTAATAAAGTCATTGATGGTTAGTTTTTCAGCCCTTTTTTGCTGGTATTTATAATCGATATATTTAAAGTATTCGTTATATCTAAGGTTATTACTTATTATTTTACGCCTACATGAAAAACATAATTTTACTATTTTTCTAAATAAATCTTCATCACAGTTTAATTTATCTATATCGTTCCTTTTGAGTCTAAATACACAGGACATAACTTTAGGTTTTGGTATAAAATTAGTCGGATCAACGTTAAATAATTCTGTAACATCATAGTAGCATTGTGTAAAAATTGCTGGAATTCCGTATTTTTTAGTACCAGGACCAGCACATAGCCTGTCTACTACTTCTTTTTGAAGCATCCCTACAACCTCATCAACTACATCGCGATTTTCATAAAACTTAAGTATTAGCTTACCAGATATATTATAAGGGAAATTCCCTATAATCTTTAATTTACGCCCGTTAGCAAGTTTTCTAAGGTCTAATTTCAATATATCTGTATTTATTAACTTATTACCTAATTTGAATCTTTTTTCTAATAATTTACACAACTCTCTATCAAGTTCAACGAAATAAGCATTTTTGGTTTTTTGTATTATAAGGTTAGTTAAAACGCCCTTCCCTGGACCAACCTCAATTACAGTATCAGAGTCACATATATTGAGTTCTAACACTATTTTACTTGCTATTTCACTGTTGATTAAGAAATTCTGACTAAATCTTTTACTCGGAAACATGTCTTTTTAATTATATTTTAAAATATCACATAAAACGAGATATCAATATAATATTAAAAAGACAATTAAAGGTGAAATAGAAGTATAAATTACTATCAATTACTTTTAGTACTGCTTTTACTACCTTGACTACCGCCATTATTTTGACCACATTTACTATAACAATCACATGCACCAGCGGTAGAGTCTTCTTCCTCTTTCTGACTATCAGTTCCAGTGCGTGTTAGTTCATTATATACCTCCTGCATACCACTACCTACTATATTATCTTTTTGTGCCTGACACAATAGAATAAAATGTTTGTTGGGGTCTCCATTTTTTAATTTTTCATATTCGGCATATATTACAGCAATATCGTTTTTATTAGCATTGTGTCCTTCGGCAAGACCCTCATTGAGAATTTCTGTTTTAAGTCCTAAATTTTTAATAGAGTTAACATTATCAGTCTTCTCAATCACTTTTTTCACTTCGTTATTTGATTCAGAGACACCTTTAACGATACTGCACACATTATTTTTGTTAATTGCTAAAAAATTTTCTGTAAACTTTTGCACTATTCCATCATCTGTTTTAATTACTGAATACAAATCCTTGTAGCCTTTGTAGCCTATAAAGTCAAAATCAATACCTAGTTTTTTTAATTCAATAGCGAATAATGCTGCTATATTAACCCCAAGCGAGTACCCAATTATAATAAGATTATGGTTTTGTAAGTTTTTATTGTTACGTAAATCACGAAAAAATGTTACTAAGTTACTAATGCCACCCGATATATTTGTAATAGCAAAATTATTATATTCTAGCGATATCACGTCACAATTAAAATTGCTAGATATTTTGTCACCAAGGACATTTATTATTTCATCAGCACTGCCACGTAGCCCATGGAATAAAATACAAATATTAGGTTTAGTGAAGCTATCTGTTACATTATGATGATTTTCACCTGTGAATACATAATTTCCAATAATGTTTAAAAGCTGGTTGCCATTAAATACCATACCAGCTACATTACCAACTGCTCCAAATAACTTATTTAATCCATTATCACTTGAATTTATATTAAAAAAAGTACATACACCCAAACAGAGATTAAATGTGAACCTAGAGAATTTAGGCTTTATATTTAAGAGCATATTACTTAAACTATTAGAACTAACCATAACAAATATATGTTACAAATAATTTGTACTAAAAAAGAATTTATTTAAAAAAAATTCTAAAACATTCGGAAATGCACAAAAAATAGAATAGGCTCTAGGAATTCACTCAGGTATTATTATAAAATGTAATTTTTAAAATTATTAATTCTTTCATAAACCTCATCTATGCCTAATATTATTATACTTTTTATCACGTCTGGTCCGCTAATCTTCCCAAATATTATAAGCCTAAAAGTAGGCATTATATCTACAAATTTTAGGTTATCTTTCTCTAGTAGATTTTTTAAAAAATCATGTAAACATTCAAATTCTAGTGGTTTATCTTTTATTAAAGACATAAAATTTTCAATCCATCCTATCGAAAATTTTATATTATCTTCGCTTAAATTAGCTTTGTCAAAGTTCTCTGGACGCTTAAAAAAGTATTTAGCATTATCATATAGGTCTGTTGTAAAATACACCCTTTCTTTAACTAAATCACAAACTTTATTTAATTTATCACGATTCTCATTTGAGTATTCCTTAAGATATTTAAATAGTTCGCTATTAGGTGTATTTATTATATGTTGATGATTAAACCATTCAAACTTTTTAATATTAAACTTAGAACCAGATTTCTGTAATCGATCTAATGAAAAAATATTTATTAATTCGTCTAAACTAAACAATTCTCTATTACTTCCAGGACTCCACCCTAATAAACTAATGGCGTTTAATATTGCCTCACGTAAAAATCCTTTTTCTCTAAATCCAGTTATTTCTTTATTACTATTCTTGTCAAAAAAACTAAATGGGAAAATTGTTAGCCCTTCATCGAGTGTATCTCTTTTACTTAATTTGCCTTTACCGTTCGGTTTTAGCAATAAAGGTAAATGTACAAATTTTGGCATTTCTCCTTCCCAACCGAATGCCCTATAAAGTAGTACATGTAATGGAGCTGATGGTAACCACTCCTCGCCTCTTATAATATGGCTTATCTTCATTAAATAGTCATCTACTACACTTGCCAAATGATATGATGCCATTTTGTCAGATTTTAATAGCACCTTATCGTCAAGAGTTGATGTATCAACCTTAATCCAGCCGCGGATTATATCTTTAAATCTTACAACTTCACCTTGATTAATCTTAAATCTAATTACATATGGTTCTCCATTAGCAATCCTAGACTCTACTTCACTTTTTGGTAATACTAGCGAGTTTTTCATGAAATTTCTAACGGCATAATTATACTGAGGTGTAGTAACATTTGATTTCGACAACCTAACATGCATTTCTTCTAACTCTTTATCTGTATCAAATGCGTAATATGCAAATCCCTTTTCAACTAATAATTCAGCATATTTTTCGTAAATGCTTTTTCTTTGGGATTGAATGTACGGTCCAAAATCACCTTCGCCAAAGCATACACCTTCATTAGGTTCAATTCCTAACCACTTTAATGTATTTACAATGTAATCTTGAGCCTCAGGAACGAACCTATTTTGGTCTGTGTCTTCTATCCTTAAAATAAAATCTCCATTATATTTCTTTGCGAGTAGATAATTATACAAAGCCGTTCTAATACCACCTATATGTAAAAAACCGGTTGGGCTTGGCGCAAATCTAGTTCTTATTTTCCTCATTAATTAAATTATAACATTAAAAACGTTATTGAACAATTTACAAATATCAAAAAAAATACACTAACTTAGAAATTGACAATAGTTATGATTAAGACTATAAACGACTTGTTATTGGATTCTAGAGAGAAAAATGATATTGAAATATGTGGGTGGGTAAAAACAAAAAGAGCTAGTAGAAATATATGTTTTATAATGATTAATGATGGGTCAACTTTGAATGACTTACAATGTGTGATTAATGTAGATGAATTAGGGACTAATATTTCTGATTCAATAAATACTGGTGCAAGTGTAAAAATAAATGGTAATCTTATAAATTCTAAAGGCAATGAACAAAATTTAGAATTAAAAGTAAAAAGTATAGATATAATTGGAGGTTCTATTAATTATCCAATCCAGCCTAAAAATCACTCGTTAGAATTTTTAAGGGACATTTCACATTTAAGATTCAGAACAAGAACATTTTATTCAGTTTTTAAAATCAGGAGTACTATATCTTATGCAATACACAAATTCTTTAGAGATAATAACTTTATTTATTTAAATACACCTATTTTAACTAGTAACGATGCTGAGGGTGCAGGAGAAATGTTTACAGTAACATCAATAGACTTACTTAATAACAAAAATATTGATTTTAAAGATGATTTTTTTGGTCAAAAGGTTAACCTTACCGTGTCGGGCCAATTAGAAGCTGAAACTGGAATATTTGGACTAAATAGAGTTTATACATTCGGTCCTACGTTCAGGGCAGAGAATTCTAATACCACTAGACATTTAGCAGAATTTTGGATGGTTGAACCTGAAATGGCTTTTTTTGATTTGGAAGCCGATATAGTGCTAGCTGAAAATTTTGTAAAATATATAATAACATCTGTACTTGATCAATGTAAACCTGAATTAGAATTTTTAAATGCTCTATGTGTAAAAAAAGACAACTACAGTTTAATTGATAAACTTACTAATACAGTAAATGAGAAATTTGAGCAAATATCATACACAGAAGCAATAAATATATTGTCTAACTGTAAGAAAAATAGTGAATTTAGATACCCTGTTACAGGCTGGGGAATTGATTTACAGACAGAGCACGAAAGGTATTTAACAGAGTCATATTTTAAAAAACCTGTAATTATAACAGATTATCCTAAAGATATTAAAGCATTTTATATGAGATTGAATGACGATAATAAAACGGTTGCAGCAATGGATATTCTTTTCCCTGGAATTGGTGAAGTTATTGGTGGATCACAAAGAGAAGAAAGGTTAGATTATCTAATGAACGCGATAAAAGAGAAATCTATAAATCCTGATTACTTGAAATGGTACTTGGAAACTAGACAATTTGGAACAATTATTCATAGTGGTTTTGGAATGGGATTAGAGCGAATAGTTCAATTTATTACAGGAATGGATAATATTAGAGATACAATTCCATTCCCTAGGTTTCCTAATCATTGTGAATTTTAATAATAAAAATAAATAGAATGTATTTTAATAAATAATTAATTAGGTAATTATGAAAGTTTTATTATCATGGTTGAATGAATTTATTAATTTAGACCGCTTAAGTATAGATGACATTTGTGATACTTTAACACGTATTGGACTAGAGGTCGAAGATGTAAAGCAAATAGGATGTGATGAAGAGTATTTTAAAGATTTAGTTGTTGGAGAAGTTATAGAATGTACAAAACATCCAAACGCTGATAGACTTAATTGTACAAAAGTAGATATTGGCTCTGGTGTTATATTAGATATTGTCTGTGGAGCACCAAATGTAAAAGTAGGATTAAAAGTTGTAGTTGCAAAAGTCGGAGCTACTTTACGTACCTATTCTGGTGAAAAGTTTAAAATAAAAAAGTCTAAAATAAGAGGAGAAATATCTGATGGAATGTTATGTGCAGATGATGAAATAGGCATTAGTAACAATCATGAATGTATTATTGAATTAGATGCAAAATATAATGTAGGTCAAAGTTGTTATGAAATATATAAAGATAAGTTTGAGAAGGATTATTTAATATCTATTAGTTTAACACCAAATTTGTCTTATGCATCCTCATACCTTGGAATTGCTAAAGATTTAAGCGCAGCACTTAATATTAAAACAAATATACACTTTGCAAAACAAGATATAAAGAAACTCGACAAGAATACTTTAATTGTTGATATAGATGATAATAATTTATGTAATAGGTTTAGTTGTATTTTAGTAAAGAATGTAAAAATAAAAGAATCGTCAAAGGTTGTAAAAGATAGGCTTCTAAATTCAGACATTAAACCAATAAATAATATTGTTGATCTATCAAATTACGTAATGTTAGAACTCGGGACACCATTACATGTCTACGATTTTAATAAAATTGACAAAAATATAAAGATAACAACTGCTAGTGATAAGGAATTCTTGGCGTTAAATAATAAAAAATATACCATAAAAAATGACATTGTCGTATCGGATTGTAAGGATATACTAGTGTTAGGTGGAGTTATTGGTGGATTAAGTTCATCTGTAAGTGATAATACAACAGATATATTAATAGAATGTGCTAGTTACAATAGAGCACATATTAGGGCAACTTCAAAAAGACTTAATTTGAGTACTGAGGCATCATATAGAGCCGAAAGAGGAATCGATGAGAATAATATTCTAAATGTATTAAATAAGTATTTAGAATATTTAATTGCCCAAGAACCTAATGTTGAAATATACGGATATGTTGATATCAATAACTGTAATTTATCTCAAAAGAAGATAGAAACATCATTTACAAATATAAACAAAATTATAGGTCAGAATATAGAAGAAAGTACAATAATAGATATTTTAAATAGGTTAGAAATAATTACCGAAGTTGATGATGATAAGATAACTGCAATAATCCCTTTATACAGGAAAAACATAGAATGCGAAAACGACATTGTACATGAAATATTAAGGTTTTATGGTTATAATAATTTAAATTATAGTGAATATGAAAATAAAACCATTAACATAGCTCGTTCAAATAAAGTTATTGATATTAAAAATACGTTCTGTAATATTTTATGTTCTAATGGTTTTTATGAAATTAGAACAAATCCACTTATCTCAAAACAGAATATTATTAATGCAGAAAATATAGTAGAGTTAAAGAATCCATCAAGTAGTTTCCTAAATGCTTTACGTAATAACCTAATTTATAACGGCCTAGAAGTCATAGAATATAATATAAATCATTCAAATAAAGTTTTAAATTTATTTGAATTCGGTAAAACATATAGAAGGCATCATGATGACTTTATAGAACAAGAGCATTTAGCGATTTATATATCAGGACATGAGGCTAGAGATAACGAGAACAAATATTTGAGTAATGGTTTTTTTGAGTTAAAAAAATATGTTCTCAAACTATTACATTCATATAATCTCAATGATTTTAAATTAGAGGAACCTCAATTAGACATAGCTAAAATAATATCTGGGAGGTCTATATCTTACAAAAATGAAACAATAGGATATCTAGGTAATGTCTCTAGTAGATTACTTAATATTTATGGAATTAACCAAGATGTCTTCTTTGCTGATTTATATTTCTATAAAATTTTAGAGTTAATAGTAAATTGTCCTCCAACAACATACAACGAGATATCTAAGTATCAAATTATAAAAAGGGATTTATCGTTAATATTAGATGAAAATATAAATTTTGAAGATGTTAAAAATACGATAATTGGGTCTAGCAAAAAAATAACATCTGTAAGGTTAATCGATATATATATTGATAGAAATAACATACAAAAAAAGACATATTCAATATCTTTTTACATAGATCCAGGAGATGACAATATGTCAAACAACGAGATATTATCGATACTTAATAATGTTATTGATAAATGTGAAAAAGACCTACGTGCAGTAATAAGAAAAGAATAAAATCTACTAATTACCTTTAGTGTTTTTTATAATTTTAGATATCTCTTTTGCTAATATTTTAGATATATCAACGTATTCTATTTTGTCATTTTTTATTTTTTTTAATGTTGTAGATAGATAGATTTTACTAATAAGTTTATTACTCAGAAATTTACAATTTACCTTTGAAAAAACGCCATGCGTACAGAAGATATAAAAGCTAGGATTAATTTTTAAACATTTAACGCTACTTAAATAAGCCTCTATTGCTTTTAAAATAGTATTCCCTGTGTCAATTATATCATCAATTATTATGATATTTTCATTAGAATCAGTGATACTTGAACTAATTTTAGACGTTATTGTATCAGAGTTTCTTAGTTTATCGACTACAATGCTTTTTATCTTTAAATTATTAATGATCTTCTTATTTCTAGTCAAACTTGACCTATCTGGTAGCAATATTAATTGATCTTTAAATTTATTACTAGTTATTAATTCATTTATTTTCTTATAAAATATACCATTAGTTCTTATTATTAATATTTTTCTACTTTTAATATTCAGCAAATGTGGATCTATAATTATTATTTTTACTACTTCTTTAAATGAGAGTAACAGTTCAAGAATTTTTTCACCTAATGTTTTTTCTAAGCTTTGTCTAAGATATGCTAAATAGGTTATTATCACAATTATTTTCTTTGACAATAATGATCCTTTTTGAATTTTTAATAGTAACATTTCTAGATTTAAAAACGGTAGTTCTAGTGAATGTAATATTACTATAAAATCAAAATTGCCAGATTTATATATCAAATCTACTTCTCCATCGCTAAATTTATTTATTTCGCAATCAACTATATCGCATATAAAATCATTTCCCAGTAGTGAAAAGATGTTGTTAATTATGGGTTTATATTTTAATTCATTTAAAAAACCTATATGACATGTAATTGACATATTCGTTGCCCCCTATTTTAACAAAAGAGTAGGGATTATCTCTAAAAAAATATCTAATACAAATTTTTTTCCTTTTTTTGATTAATAATAAAATATGGTAATAGTAAATATAGTACATATTTTATTAACTTTACTTTTTTTACACAATAATATTTGCGCTAGTACTGAACATGAAGAAGGCGGTAATGATTTTATCTTTCACCACATTGCTGACGATAGGAAATATACTTTTTTTGAGGTTAATTTTAGAGGAAAGGAATATAAACCAACAATTTATCCTCCAACTATTTTAATTAAAAATTACCGATTCTATATTTTTTCGTCTAAGAATTTCTATGATGAAGATGGTAATACTAAGCATTATAATGGATTTTATATAGGTGATGATAATAAAATAAAATCTGAAGATGGAGCATTTGTAATAGATATATCGATAACAAAAAATGTACTGGCTATATTTTTTAGTGCAATTTTGTTGATAGTAATATTCTATATATGTGGACTTTGGTATTTGATATTTAAAAGTACTAGAGCTCCTAAAGGTTTTGTTGGAGCAATTGAGTGTGTATTTTTATATATGTTAGACGATGTTATAAAACCCAATGTAGGTAGTAGATATAAAGAATATACGCCATATTTAATGACACTTTTCTTTTTTATTCTGATTAATAATCTACTTGGGTTATTACCTGGAGCAGCAAATGTGACAGGTGATATATCAGTTACTGCCTGTTTAGCGTTTATTACTTTTTTATATACAAATCTAAATTCAAATAAGCATTATTGGGGACATGTATTTAAACCAGATGTTCCTAAATTTTTATATCCAATAATGATACCTATTGAATTTATAAGTTTATTTACAAAACCATTTACGTTATTAATAAGGTTATTTGCAAATATGACTTCTGGACATATAATATTGTTAAGTATTATAAATCTTGGATTCATGTTCCAAAGTTATTTTGCCGGTACTTGTGGAATTTTTATAAACACATTCATGATAATACTAAAAATCGTTGTTGCATTTTTGCAAGCCTACATTTTTACTTTATTGTCCGCTATTTATATCGGTGGTGCAACAAATGAGGAATAATGTTATGAAACTCAAACTTGCACTAACCTTGATTTTTTTAGTTAATATACATAGTGACGAATCGTTTATTTATCATTTTAAAGATGATAATTCTGCAAATCTTTTTTATAATGAAGTTGTTAAATTTTCAGGCGATATAAATGACGAGATTAAATTACGGGAAGATGAAAATGATTATAACACATTTAAGTTCTTTTGTTATAAAAAGAAGCTTAAGGTGGATATTTTTGGTTTTTCAGATATAGCACCAAAAGATGTGGTAAAAAATTATGTTGTTGGTAATGTTACAGTCGCTCCTGGTGTTGATCCAAAAGGAATAGATTGTGACTGCACGATAGAAGGTGATCTTAAAGTAAAAAAAATCAGTGTAGATTTAGATGAAGGTACAAATAATAAATATTATACGAAGACTGATAAATTTTCTGAACTTTATAATAAAATTTGTAATTACAATAACACTACATATTACTCTATTAACGAGGAATTATTTAAAAATCACATAAGAGGATTAGAGCAACAATGTCTAAATTTTGATGATGGCAGTAAAACAATATTTGATTTTTATTCTACTGCCGATAAGTTAAGTATAACGATGCGTGATGATTATCGACTTGAAGAAGACGATTTAAAGGACTATTTATACAAGCATGCTTACTACGTTGAGTTTCGTATTAGACCTAATAAGAAACTTCTCTACGGTATAAACAAGGATGATTTAAATCTATCAATCCTGTTCAAAGAAGATACTTATGACAATATTTTAGAAGAAATAGGAAATAAAGCAAAGGTTATTCTAAAAAATAAGTACAAGATTGATATAGATAAGCTTAATATAGACATATATCATAAAATCGGTGAAGGTAAATATCAAAAAATAATAAAAAATTGCCGATTAGGGACAGGAAAATATTACTATTCAATTAATAATATTTTACGAAGTGAAAAATATTATAATGCTATTGAGAGTTTGAAAGAAATAATCAAAAAGATTAGTGAAGGAATAGGCAATTATAGTATCGCTGAGGGTACGCCCATTGAACAATTAGAATGTAAAGAAAAGAATATAACCGAAGACATGTTTAACATACGTCAAGCAGTGGAAACAGTTAAACGCAGCCGAAAGGAAGAAGATACCATTGATAAATCTGAAAAAGAAGTTGAAAAATTTAAAGAACAATTAGAAAAAATAAAAGAAAATATATTGGCTGAAATATCTAAAAAAGAAGCTGAAGAAAGGGCAGAAAAATACTTCACTGTACATGCAAAAAAATTGGGAGCTAAAATAAACGAGCTTGTAGACAATATAAAAAATGCAACTTTTCAAAATACAAAGAAATTGATTGTAGATAATTGGTTTGCTCAAACCGGAGAAGATGGTGTGTATTATATTAGTGAAGAATGTATTAAAAGTTATATACATGATGTTGCAATGGATATTTTATTAGGTGATTTTGACGATAATAATGAAGCATATTATTGTTATAGTGGGAAAATAAATGATTATTATGAAGATACGAATAATATAAAAGATTTTGCAGACGGAATATCGAAGGCAGTGCAAGCTAAGATAAAAGAACTAAAGTTTGAAATATTATTTGACCAGGAAGGAGAAAATTTATTAAGTGATAAAGCCACTACGAAGATAAATAAGATATTTAATAAATATAAAAATCTATTTTATGAGGTTACATGTGATGAAATATGGTTAGAGATTGATAATGCAATTTACATGGATAGTGTTCAGGCTCAATTATATGAAGGCGATAAAAAAGTAAGTACTAGTAAAAAAGCTATCACTAGTAATACAAGATTAAGAGTATGTTATATTAATAAAAATAAAATACCAGATAACAAATCAGATAAAGAATTCGAAGAAGCTGTACAGATGCTGAAAAAACTTGAAGAAGAAAATAAGAAAGCTAAAGAAGAGAAAGAAAGAATATATAAACAGGAAGAGGACAAAAGGAAGGCAATGAAAAAGAAAATAGATGATGCACAGAAGAAAGCTAAAGAAGATGCCAAACGTAGAAAAGAAAACATTGTTAAGTGTATCAATGACGTAAAAAATATCGAAAAGAAGGAGCCAAATGAGCAGGAAAGTCAAAGTAAAAATAAATTAAACAATGTAACAAAAACACCACAAGCTAAACAAAACTGCTGTGATAGGTGCTGTAAATCATGTAAATGTTGTAAAAAACGAACATAGTAAGTATTACAGATATCTTTAATAATTTACAAATAGAAAAATTATATTTTAATGTTTCCGTTGCAAAAAAATTAAGGGAATGTTTTTTTAATGGCAATTTATTGTTATATATATATATATATATATATATAAGTTTATGTACTTGAGAAAATTAATAAATGTAGTGATAAAGGTGTTTTTAATAACCCAATTTTCTTCAATCTATTGCAATAAACAGGTTATATTGTTTATAGGCAACATTAGTATGGATGATATAATTAGTGATATTAAGGAATACTTCTCAGACGAAGACTACAAAAATTATAAAAATGGCGGATATCTTGTATGTCATAAAGAAGAAGACGAGGATGGTTTTCGTACATCAATTTATATACGTAGAAACGAGATAAGATTATATTCACGTCGTTGGGATTCCAAGTATAAATTATTAGAAATTGCTGAAAAATATTGTGGAGAGTCAAAAATTGACGAAGGTGATAATGAAACGTCAACTTATACTGGAAATTGCACACCCAAGAAAAAAGTGATTGTGTTTGATGGGTACGAAGAAGGAAATAAAGTGAATGAAAAACTGAATAAGTTAAAAGATGAAATAAGTAAATATCACAATAAAGAGTATTTTTTACTTTTCGAGGAGCAAGTTAAAAAGAAGATAATGGAGTTAGTACGCAAAATTGTGGGTAATGATTCAATTGTTACTTTTGAAGATTCAAGTGACTCATTGAGGGTGAAAATAAAAGGCTTATATAAGTTAAAAGAAAATCCTTGTAAAAAATCACATAAATATATACTTCTAACGGATGCTGTTGTATGTGTTGATAAAGATGAAAATTACGGAGATTATAAAACTATGCCAGGATTAGATGATATAGAGGATTTTAAAGGATTTGAATCTAATAGTTTAGATAAAATTACTTTTAAAGAGATATGCAAAGAAGTTGCTACAAAAGTAAATGAAGTAATTATTGCAAATTATCCAGAATTCAAGTGGGAAAATAGATATAGTGTTAAGGAATATGATCCAAGAATAATATTTTGCAAAAAGGAAGAAGATTACTTTTGTGAAATAAAGGATAAAGGATTCATTGAAAATAGTTATGAGCTCTATTATGTAGTTGATGAGTTACTAATTCGTGATTACGAGTACGGGATAATAATGAACATTATAGGAGCAACAGAAAAAATTAATAAGAACAATACAAACGCAGAAAGTATGGATAAAATTACCGATATAGAAGCGTTAAAAAAATTAAAATCTGATATAAATGATGATTCATTAGATGACGGATTATCTAATTTTAGTTGGGGTACTCTCAATGATTGGGTAAAAAATAACATAATACCTGCTTCTTTTTATGGTAAAGCTAAAATAGTCGAAGAAAAGAGAAAGTTATTTATAGATAAGATAAATAGTAAAATATTTGATATTGAATTTACAAAATGCTTAGAAGAGGAAATTAAACCATTGTTAAAAAAAAAAGTAGAAGTGTTGGTGGGAAAAATAAAGTTAGCACCAAAGGCTAAAATCTATGAGTTAGTCAAACATTATATTGTTGAAGATTGTAAGGTTACAGATGGTAGAACAATGGATGAAATCAAGTACGATGCAGTTGATATATATATAGATAAAATTCTTGGTGATAAATATATAGAAGAAAATGATGGTACAGACGAATATGAATTTCAGAAAAAATTTATTAGTAAAATTGAATCATACTACAGTAGTGATGAAAGTGAAGAGGTTAAGGCTCTTGTTAAAATGCTAAATAAAGCTATAACAACCAAATTTCAGGAGTTAAAAATTACAAATATAAATGAGATAAAAGTAGCATCAAAAGGGAAGAAGAAAGGTAAAAAGAAAGATAATAAGGAAGATATTAATGCCAAAAATGATGAATTAAAAAAGACAGAGTTAAATGGTACAACGAAAGATGATAAGAAAGATATTGATGATGAAAATGAGGAAGTAGAAAATAAGGAATTAAAAAGGGAGAAACTAGAGAAAATTGTAAAAAAAGCTGAAGAAAACACAAAAAAATTAAAAGAGGAAGAAAATAAACGTGAAGAGAAGCTTAAGTCGCTGAAGGATAAAGAAATTGATATTGGTAAAAAGATTAATAAAACTGTTAAAAAGCCAGATGATAAGACTAAAAAAGATACTAAAACTAAACAGAATGTTGATACTCAGGCACATACTGGAGGTGGCTGTTGCCGTTGCTGTAAGTGTTGTAAAAAATTAACATAGTATAGACATTACAGATATATTTAGTAATTTGTAAATTAAAAAAATTATTTTTTTATATTATCATTTTTTAATTTAAATATATATTAGAACTTGTTATGATCAATAAATTGAAACTTATATTCAATATAGCTTTAGTTACGCAGTTTCCTCACATCTACTGTGAGTTGTATGTCATCTCTGGTGATTTACTGAATGAAGCCGAAGGATATTTAACTAACGAAGATGGTTATAGCCTTGTAAGTCGTAATAAACCATATCTAATAAAAACTTTAACTACGAAAAAAGGTTGGTTTGGTAGTGAACAAAAAGGAACTTTGTTCATCTCTAATTACCAACTGTTGTTAGAGACTACTAGTGGTAATGCTAAAGATCTATTGGAAAAGTATGCAACAGATATAGTGATTGAAGAAAATAAAGTTGCTAAGGGTTATAAAAATCTTAAATGTACTTTTAACAAAAAACTTATAAAATATAATACTGGCAAATGTGATAATAATAGCCGAGAGTTGACAAAAATGAAATGCAAATTAATGCGTTTTTCCAACATGCAATATTCATGTATTCTTGAAGAATGCCTTAAGGGAAAAATATGGAGGTTAGAACATGCCATACATGGTTCAGATGAGTCAATTCTTTCTTTTGACAAGAAAAAAGATATACTAACTATAGGAATAAAAGATTGCAAAGAAATAAAAGATGACAAGTTAAAAGACTTACTCTTTGAAAGAATACATGAATATATATTTATTGTTCCAAACGATTATTATATAAGACAAGGATTTGAGCTAGGCAATATTAGATTTAATTCTAAATACTTTGAGGAAATTTCTTATAAAACAATATATAGTGAATTGGAGAATAAGGTAAAAAACATGATTAAAGAAAAGTATCCTGATTATAATTTTAAAAATTCAAAAATAGTAACATTTTACACAAAATGTTATAATAATAGTTATTCTGAAGCAGTAGGCGAGGGCATCTTTAATGAGTGTGATAAACGTAATATCTATTTTACAATTAAAGATATGTTAGGTGACGGGAGAGGATATGAAAGTATGAAGAGTCTTATAAATACAACACAAACATTAGAAGATAAAATATCTGGATATAATATGCTAAAAGATGCTAATGATGCAGATCAACTAAAAAACTTAATACCTGGTATAGAAAAAGATATAGAGATAATAACAATGGATAAAGCTAGTGTAAATTCTATGCCTGAATTTAAGACAAATGGGAAATTAGATGTAATTGCCCAACAATTCTACGATAATGCCAGCAGGGTCCAGGCTGAGCTTGAAAAAATTCTAAATTATTGTAAAAATCCAAAGAAAGAAAATGCAATTAATAATAAAAATGGTAATGTGATAATAGAAAAAAATAAAAAATTAGGAAGTTTAAATAATGATATTAAAAGGGAAAATGTAATTAATAATAAACAGGATGAGAAAAAATTAGAAGAAAGTAAGAATTTAGAAAATATAGGTAATGATATGAAGAAAGGAATTACCATAGAAAAGAACGTAAGTAATGGTAAAGTAGAAGAAGATGCAGATAAAATAAAAGGAGTAGAGAAGAAAAATAATAAAAAAAATAATAACAAAAAGTCAATTGAATTAAATGAAGGTTGCTGCAAGCATCAATGTGGATCATGTCGTCCAAGAAGATAAAATATTTTCTACTAGCTAATAGTCATCAACAAATATTAATTCGCTCAGTCTATTAATATTTATAAATTTCTTTTTAGTCTTAAAGATATAGATATGATAATTAGTAGTGAAATTAGGCGTAAATTTATAGATTTTTTTAAAAGAAACGGTCATTTATACATTAAACCGTCACTTTTAATTCAAGATAACGACCCTACATTAATGTTTACAAATGCTGGAATGAATCAATTTAAAAATATATTTTTAGATAAAAAACCGATTATAGATAATAGATATGTTAATAGCCAATTATGTTTAAGAGTATCTGGGAAACATAATGACTTAGACGAAATAGGGGCTGATGGGTATCATCATACATTATTTGAAATGTTAGGGAATTGGTCAATGAATGATTATTTTAAGGAAGAGGCAATAAAATTTAGTTGGGAGTTATTAACTGAAGAATTTAAATTAGATAAAGAAAGATTATATGTAACTGTATTTGCTGGTGACAATATTGATAAAATTGAAAAGGATATTGAAACATTAGAAATATGGTCTAAATATATTGATAAAGAACATATTATTCTATGTAATAAAAAGGATAATTTTTGGGAAATGGGAGAAATAGGGCCATGTGGTCCTTGCACAGAAATACATATAGACATTAGAGATGTAGATGAAATTGATAAAACACCAGGTAAAGTTTTAGTAAATAAAGGACATCAAGAAGTAATTGAAATATGGAATATAGTTTTTATACAATACCAACGTTTAATTGATAATTCACTAATGAAATTGAGCAAACATTTTATTGATACCGGAATGGGTCTTGAAAGAATTACAATGGTTTTACAAAATAAAAAGTCTAATTACGATACCGATATTTTTATAGATTACATTAGGAAGCTCGAACATATTACAGGTAAAAGGTATGCTGAAAATGAGAAAATAGATATCGCTTTTAGGATAATTGTAGACCATATAAGAGCAATAGTTCTAACGATATCGCAAGGTTTAATTCCAAGTAATATTAAGCAAGGTTATGTAATTAGACATATTTTACGTAGAGCCGTACAATATGGATATAGCTTTCTTAATATTAAAGAACCTTTTTTATACCAATTTGTAGATGAAGTTTTAAATAAATTCGATTTTATAAGTGACACATTTGTAACTACACCACAACGAGTAAAAGATACAATATTTTTAGAAGAGAAAAACTTCTTTAATACATTAATGTCTGGTATAAAACGCTTAGATAATATAATTAAGAATTCAAATTCAGAAACTATCGATGCTAAATATATTTTTGAACTTCACGATACATTCGGTTTTCCTGTAGATCTTACTGAAGTTATTCTTAAAGAAAACAATTTAAGTTTTGATAAAACAGAATATAAAAACCTAATGCTAGAACAGAAAAATAGATCAAGGAATGACAGAGCAGATACTAATTCGGAATGGATAGAGATAGCAAATAATAATAGTTGTGAAACTAAATTTGTAGGCTATGGTAATGTTTCATGCGAATCAAAAATATTAAAATATAGGAAGATAGATGATTACTACCAAATTATATTTAAAGAAACACCATTTTTCGGAGAAAGTGGTGGACAAATAGGGGATACAGGTGATATAATCGATTCTAATAATATTAAATATGAAGTTTTTGACGTCAAAAAGATAGGTAATGATATAATCCATTTCTTAAAAATATTACCACACAACTTAGAAGACACATTTACACTTCAAATAAATTACGATAGGAGATTAAATATCTCTAAAAATCATACATGTACACATTTATTGCACTATGCTCTTAGATATAAATTTGGTGACAACATCAGACAAATGGGGTCAAAGATATATGACAATAAGTTTAGGTTTGATTTTAATTTCAATAGAGTTTTGACTGATGATGAATTAAATGAAATAAAATGTATAATCAATGATAAGATAAATAAAGGATGTGTCTTAATTAAAAAAATATATACTAACACCCAAGAAGCAAAAAATGATGGATTTATTGGATTATTTACAGATAAATATAATGGTGACGTACAAGCAATACAAATTGGAGACTTTTCTAAGGAATTATGTTGTGGGACACATGTAAGCAACACATCAGAAATAAGCTTAATTAAAACTATAAAATGTAAAAGTGTCGCTAGTGGAATTAAAAGAATTGAGATATTAAATTAATAAAGTAATAGATATACAAATTAAGACAATCTATTACAATTTTTAATCATTAAATTAATTATCTATTATCTTTAAAGATATATTACTAATGTGTCGATTGTTTCTATAATTGGGAGGCCAAATGTTGGGAAATCTACTATATTTAATAGATTTACAGAAACCAGAAATGCTATAATATGTAATGAATGCGGAACAACAAGGGATAGGAATTATGGACAATGTACTTGGAATGGAATAACTTTCACAATAGTTGATACCGGTGGGTATATTTTTACAACAGAGGATAGTATCATTAATAAGGGCATAAACAAACAGATAGAAATGGCTATTAATGAGTCGAATGTTGTTTTATTTGTTGTAGATGCTATAGATGGATTGACTAGCGAAGACAAAGGCATTGCAAAGATTCTAATGAAGTACAGAGATAAAAAGGAGATAATACTTGTAGTAAATAAAGCAGACAATTATAATTTAGATTTTGCTAGTTATAACTTTATGAAATTAGGATTTAATAATCTGTTTAAAATATCTGCTATTAGTGGTTATGGTACAGGTGATTTATTAGATTATGTCGTTAGTAAATTAGATAGCAGTAATGACCAATATACTGGATTACCACGATTTGCTTTAATAGGTCAACCTAATGTAGGGAAATCACTATTAACTAACGTACTTTTAGGTAAAGAAAGGAATATTGTAAGTGATATTCCAGGTACAACAAGAGATGCAATTGGATCTGTATATAATTTGTTTAAAAAACAGTTTATTATAGTAGATACAGCTGGAATACGTAATAAACAGAAGAATCTTGAAAATGTTGAGTTTTATTCTACATTGAGGTCAATAAATGCATTAGAAAATTGTGATGTATGTATTTATGTTATAGACGCTACTTTAAATATTGAAAGTAAGGATCTAAAACTTATAAATTTAGCGATAAAAAACAAAAAAGGTATCGTTATCGTTGTTAACAAATGGGACTTAATTGAAAAAGATAATAGAACAGTAAATATTTACAAAAAGTCAATATATGATAGATTGCGTAATTGTAGTTTTATTCCGATTATATTTGTATCAGCTCTAAAAAAACATAATATATTTAAAATTGTTGAAAAGGGATTTGAGGTCTATAATAATAAAACAAATAAAATTAAGACATCTAAATTAAATGATGTATTACTACCAATTGTAGCAGCAACTCCACCTGTGTCAAAAAGATGTAGCGAAATAAAAATAAAATATATAACCCAATTACCTGAAGATGGTATGACATTTGTATTCTTTTGTAATAACCCTAAAGGAATTACAAACGAGTATAAATCTTTTTTACGTAATAAAATGTATGATTTATTTGAGTTGGAAGGGGTTTCATTTTCGATAGTATTTAAAGAAAAATAAGAATGATTAAATCAAATGATAAATAATATTATACGAAATATTTTTTTAAATTTAAATTAAGCAAAAATTCACAATGACGAACTATTCAGTGCTTTTTGATTTTTTCTATGCTAATAAGGATTCAATCAAGTTTATATTGTACCTTGTTATCTGTACTATTGCAATATTAGTATCGTATGTATTAAAAGTAAAATTTATTAATTTAAAAAGTACATCTAGTTTCGTAAAAATTTTACAGATCATAGTAAAATCCATTTACACACCTATAATATTGTTTTTTGTAATTGATATTGTAGCCAATGAAGATAATTTCTTTTTACAGTATATTGATGAGTATTTCATTATTATAATAAAAAAAATAAAAGCTACAGGGTCAGTATTTTTGATGTGGATTTGTTTTGCCAACTTAACTTCTAATGTAGAGAATGCTTTGTCGTCTAAAGATAATGATGTCTTAGAGAAGAAATTATTCACAATAATAATGAAATTTATTAAGATTTTTTCTTATGTAACGTTGACTTTAATGGTTCTGCGGTTATTTGGATTTAATATTTTTGGAGTTATAGAAAAAGCTGGTGGAATAACTGCAATAGTAACGAGTGCCTTTTTATTAATTTATAGATCTCAATTTTCTAATATTTTTTCTGGATTTTTAATCTTATTAAATAAAACGTTTAAAATAGGGAATAAAATAGTTCTTCCTGAAAAAAAAATATCTGGGAAAATTCTAGATATAGGATTAAGTAAAATAAAAATTCTAACAGATGACCAAATGGTTATTACATTTCCAAACTCATATTTATCAAATACACCATATTTTAATTTATCAGAATGTAAAGATTCATTTATAAGCGAAACTTTTAATATTGATTATAAGGATTATAAAAAAATAAGCACAGTTGACAAACTGATATACGGGGCAATAATGCAAATTCAAGAAGTTAATAATAATCTTCCAATAAACGTATACATAAGTGGAATGTCAGATAAGTCTTCAATATTATTAAAGATTGAATTTTTTATAAATACGGTGGACAAAAAAAAAATAATGGATATTAAACAACTAGTGGTATTAAAATCCTTAGAAATATTTGATGCTAGTGGGTGCCATATTTTTGATGAAAATAAATAAATGAAAATAAATTTATTAACATTTAAATTGATGAGTTTGTGCAGATTCGTTATTCTCTTGTTTTTTGCGTTTAACGTATACGCTGTTAGTTATAATAATGTACAGATTTTGAAAAGGAATAAGGCACGAAGAGAATATAAAGGCCGCATGTTAGTAAATGAGAGACATGCGAGGCGTAGTTTTTTTACAAGCTATAGGATGATGCAAAGTGATGTTGATATGTTGAAGAGAAGAGATGCAAAGCATCAAGCTAAATTGCCAAAAAAACAAAGAGTTATTCAAATTGGAGCATATGGATATATGGATATCCCGAGCTTTATTAAGTTTTTTGGAAAAGCAGGAGGTTTTACTTTAGTACCGAAAGATGACAAAAAGCTATCAGAGTTGTCTCCTATACTATTGGGTGGTGCTGTTTTAGATATAAATTTTTCTAAGTATACTGGGTTAAGTACAATTTTTGCTTACAGTATTTTTAAGAAAACTCAAGAAAATGGTGTAGTAGCATTCGAATCTGGTTATACAGGGATACTTTTATTTAAATTCTCAGGATTACCACTTCCTTTCAGTATAGTTACTGACTTTTTACCAAATTTTTTGGACCCTATATATTGGATATTATATATAACAGGACTTTACTATAAAACTGAACTTTTAGCTGGTTTTAAGATTAGTTTTTGGAGTGAAGTCACTCCTGGGAATTTTGGATTTAATGTTACTAATAATACTTTTAGTAAGTTGAAAAAATTCTTCGATACAAGAGCAAGTAGAACAGTTTCTGAGAGTTTAGTTACATTAATCAATGAGCATTTTTTCTCAGAAAGGAGGGTATATGTTACAAGACATGTATTTTATAACCTTAACACTATCTTACTCGTGCCTATATTTATATCTTTCTTACAATATGGATGTAATAGAACGTTTGATTGGTTAAAGAAGAACTATATGAATTTCTTCCTGAATGTTACTTTGGGTGTAGTTATATAGTGAATTATTGGCTGTATTAATTGATTTAGTTTATTATGAAATAAAATGTTACCAGAATTTTTTATTTCGTAATTTTTATTTTATACACCAAAATAGATTATAGATCTTTGGCATTTTTATAAGTAACTCAATTTCGAATGTAAAAAATTATTTAAGAGCATATGAAGGATGCCTTGGTTCTTGGAGGCGATGAAGGACGTGTTGAGCTGCGATAAGCTATAGGGAGCAGTAAATAGCTTTGATCTATAGATTTCCGAATGAGGCAACTCGATATTTAGAAGAAATATCATTTCAGTATTTATATTTACTGAAAAGCGAACCTAGGGAACTGAAACATCTTAGTACCTAGAGGAAAAGAAAATAATTAATGATTTCGTTAGTAGTGGCGAGCGAATGCGAAAGAGCCCAAAACATTAAGGTTCCGGCTTTAGTGTGGTTATAGGGATGGAGTTATGTGTTAAATGTTATTACCGAATCTTTTGGAATGAAGAACCATAGAAGGTGAAGGTCCTGTAAAGTAGTGATATTTGATGCTATCTATTACCTGAGTAGAACGGTTTCGGTGAAGGACTGTTCGAATTCTCCTGCAACATCAGGAAAGGCTAAATATTACCAAGAAACCGATAGTGAACTAGTACCGTGAGGGAAAGGTGAAAAATATTCTGAAAAAGAAGTTGAAATAAATCTGAAATTATATGCTTACAAGCGGTCGGAGCGGGAGTAATCCTGTGACGGCGTGCATTTTGGATAATGATCCTACGAGTTAATTTCATTGGCAAGATTAAGTGTTATTAAACATGGAGTCATAGCGAAAGCGAGTTTTAAAAGGCGATAAGTCAGTGGAGTTAGACGCGAAACCGGGTGATCTATCCATGAGCAGGATGAAGTTGCACGAAAGTGTGATGGAGGTCCGAACCAGTTAGCGTTGAAAAGCTATTGGATGACTTGTGGATGGGAGTGAAAGGCTAATCAAACTCGGAGATAGCTCGTACTTTTTGAAATGTCTGTAGGGACAGCCTCAATTTTATTTACACACAGGTAAAGCTACCAATTAGATTGAAGGGAGTAAAATCCTATTTAATCTTGATGAACTCTGAATTGTGTGTAATGTTTGTTGGGAGTGAGCTTTAGGGCGCTAAGGTCCTAAAACAAAAGGGAAAGAACCCAGACTATCTGCTAAGGTCCCAAAATATATGCTAAGTTAAACTAAGGAAGTTTGATTACCGAGACAGTTAGGAAGTCGGCTTAGAAGCAGCCATCTTTTAAAGAAAGCGTAACAGCTCACTAATCGAGTAATTGAGCGCCAACAATAAGCGGGTATTAAGCATATTACCGAAGCTATAGATTCTATATGAAAATATGGAGTGGTAAAAAAGCATTCTAAACGATGTGAAGTAAAATGGTGATGTTTTATGGATTGTTTAGAAACGAAAATGTAGGAATAAGTAGCGAAATTAGTGTGAAAAACATTAACACCGAATAGCCAAGGTTTCCATAGCCATGTTAATCAGCTGTGGGTTAGTCGGTTTCTAAGTATTAACTGAAAAGTGATTACGATGACAGAATCGGTTAATATTCCGATACTAATTAATAATAAATAAGGGAGTACAAAATTGTGAAATGTCTGCCTACTGATGGAATAGTAGGTTGAAGCCTGTAGATATAGGCTTGATTGGTAAATCCGTCAGGACTGTCGAAGGTTATAGTACAAGAGTCCTCGGACAATTGATAATGACAGTAATCATGTTTTCAAGAAAAATCTCTATTTGATAAAGAGTTATTAATTAACCGTACCGCAAACCGACACAGGTGGCTGAGGAGAGGATCCTAAGGTGTTCGAGTGATTCTTGGTTAAGGAACTCGGCAAACTAGCCCCGTAACTTCGGGATAAGGGGTACCTACTCCTTCTATAGCAATATAGAAGGATAAGAGGTCGCAGTGAAGAGCGCCAGGCGACTGTTTAACAAAAACACAGGGCTATGCAAAATCGTAAGATGCGGTATATGGCCTGATGCCTGCCCAATGCTGGAAGGTTAAGAGGAGTGGTCAGGTTTTAAAAGACTAAAGCCGCGAATTGAAGCCCCAGTGAATGGCGGCGGTAACTATGACCGTCCTAAGGTAGCGAAATTCCTTGTCGGGTAAATTCCGACCTGCACGAATGGTGTAACGATCTGGTGACTGTCTCAACCAAGAGCTCGGCGAAATTGTAGCAGCGGTGAAGATGCCGCTTACTTATAACGGGACAGAAAGACCCTATGAACCTTTACTATAACTTGATACTGAAAATATACTTGTTTTGCGTAGCATAGGTGGGAGGCTTTGAGATTATGTTTTCGGACGTAATTGAGCCAACGATGAAATACCACCCTAAGTAAGTGTCTTTTCTAACCTAGAAATAGGGACAATGTTAGGCGGGTAGTTTGACTGGGGCGGTCTCCTCCTAAATTGTAACGGAGGATTTCAAAGGTACACTCAGTGCGGATGGCAATCGTACTCAGAGCGTAATAGTATAAGTGTGCTTGACTGTGAGACATACAAGTCGAACAGGGACGAAAGTTGGATATAGTGATCCGTTTGGTTTCGAATGTAAGAGCCATCGCTAAAAGGATAAAAGGTACTCTAGGGATAACAGGCTAATCTTCTTCAAGAGCCCGTATCAACGAGAAGGTTTGGCACCTCGATGTCGGTTCGTCACATCCTGGGGGGGTAAAATATCCCAAGGGTTCGGGTGTTCGCCGATTAAAGTGGCACGTGAACTGGGTTCAAAACGTCGTGAGACAGTTTGGTCCTTATCTGTTATAAGCGTTGAAATTTGATGGGATTCGTTCCTAGTACGAGAGGACCGGAATGAGTAAACCTCTGGTGTATCGGTTGTGTCGCCAGATGCAATGCCGAGTAGCTATGTTTATATAGGATAAGTGCTGAAAGCATATAAGTACGAAACCCACCCAAAGATAAGATTTCTTTATTAAGTTCGTTGAAGATAACAACGTCGATAGGTTGCAGGTGTAAAGATAGTAATATCAAAGCTGAGCAATACTAATATACTGAAGATTTTGATTCGATAAAGTTACATAAATTGTCAATGGTCGTCCTTTTTTATTTTTATTTTTTATATTTCCTATTTTTTTTATTTGATTATTTGTTATTTTTTAATTATGAGTATGCTTTATTTACATTTAATATTAACGATTTTTAGTTTTGTCTCATCTATAAATATTCACAGCCAAATACGTTATGTATCTATAAAATGTGATAAATTAACATATTTTGATAGAAATAAGCGGGGGGGGGGAGAGAGAGATATATAGTAAAGTGGAATGCTGATTATATTAACGATGAATTAAATTATTTTGATGAAAATCCTACATCCCCACCATATTACGAATTTATAAAATCTCGTATATGTAATATCATTCAAGGATGCTTGTCAAGTGTAACAATAGAAGATAAAGATCTATATTATTTAAATAAAAGAAAAGAAAAATGTTGGAAATACGAAAAGGTAAAAAATGCTTTTTGTGGTAAAATTTCTAATATTAATCTACCAATATTAAAAATATGTGAGGTAAAGAGTGAAGGTCTTAGTGAAGATGGGAGATTTGTTTTTCAAATGGAACTAAAAGACAATGTTAGTATAGAGGAATTAAAAAAATGTTTTGACTTTAAAGTTTATTATCTCGATAAGAATGGGAGAGAGTTAAATAATGAACAAAAGGCAGCATATATAAAATATCTAGGATATAAAGAAGGTATACCTGCCAAACAAAATGCAAAAAATTTTACAAGTGAAGCTACATTAAAAGATTATTTTTTTAAAGGTTTTTTTTCTGCAGGCGGCAATCAAGACCGAATATTTTATGGATTTTATGATAGCATTAGTCTTAACTATGCTTATAACAAGGATATAGCGACTGAAATAGACAAAACAAAAGTGGAGGTTTCTTTGGACCCTAGAAGTAAAAAGATAGTGGTATGTTTAATGTACTATTTAAAACATAATGTTGAAAGTTTTTGTATATATGTCAAAAATGGTACATTATTTAAGAATGGTAGGGACGAAATATGTGAACCTGTAAATTATTATGAGTATTTCGTTGATGCTGGTGATCCTGGTTATATACACGACAGAATTAATAATAAAAACAATTTGGACAATAGTTATAGAATAGAATGTTTAACTGTACCGAAGTATGAGATTGCAATTAACTCAAATTATAAAACCTTTACTCCGGAAGAAAAACTAGATTATAAGGATATCTTAAATAATTATAATAGTGCAGCGCAAATAAAAATAAACGGGACGTTTCCGAAATACGAAGATTTTTTAAATAATAAAATTGATTCTAAAATAGAACAAGAAATAGTGAATAAATGGGTAAAAGTTATTTTAGATTATGTAAATAAACAAGATCTAGTGAAAATTAGATTTTTTGATGATAAGTATAATAGATTAAATACTGTACTATATAATAATAGTGCGGAATATCTAGAATACTATGTTAAAGCTTATTGCTCTAGATATATATCTGAAAAAATAAAAAATATACCTATTAACAGAAATATTTTATTGGATATTGTGGCTTTAAAGGAATTTAAAGCCAAGGAAGATGACTTATTTGATAACACCAAAGTTAATTCACTTATGGCATTTTTAAAGGAGGTTGAAGATAACGTAAAGAATAGTAATAAACTATTATGTGACAATTGGGATACTATAATAAGTGTTATAGTAACTAAAGGAGAGAGTAAATCACTAGCTTATCTTTTTAATATACGAGTTATAAATGATTCTAAGTACATTTATAAACTTCTTCTTAACACTATAAAAGAACACCTAGTGCATTTTTATATTAAATTTGAAGAAGCTCCAGAATGTAAAAAACTAAAACAACAATATAGTAAATTATTATCTAAACGACCATTTTCTGTTTTGCTACCGGTTACAAATACTTTTAAAGATGATATATTTGTAAAATACTTTAATAAAATGTTAGGAGAGGAATCTTGCCTTGATGTGAAAAATATAGACAAAATTTATGAAGATAATTTTTTTAAAACACCCGTTGATAAACCATTAAACGGCCAAACGTATATCTTAAAGTTTAAGTCAAATGTATATGAAGATATTAATAAAAATAATAACGCAACTCCTGTAGATAATAAACCTAGAATTGAGCCTATTCCAAAGCTGAAAGAAATTAAATTAAATAATGATACTAAAGTTACTGAAGTTACTAAAGTTACTGAAGTTACTGAAGTTACTGAAGTTACTAAAGTTACTAAAGTTACTAAAGTTACTAAATGTACAGCCAAATTAGATACTAGTAAAATTAATGAAATTAGTGAAATTAATGAAATTAAAAAACCAGTAGTAATAACAGAAAATAAAAATAATACTTTAAATACCCCTAGACCACTACCTAAAATAGCTAAAGAGACATTCATTACAAAAACGCCTGTTGAAAGTAGTGATATTAAAAAAACAGAGGTTATAAAAGAAATAAGAGATACTAAAAAAACCGGAGATGTAGAAGGTAGTAAGGATGGAAGAGGTACTACAAAAACAAAAGGTGGTAAAAATAAAACACCTAGTACACAAAGCAGTATAGATGATAAAAAACCATGTTGTTGTAATAAATGTTGTTGTAAATGCTGCCAAACTAGAGGATAGTTGGAATATAATTATAATGTTGGTGATGTGAAAAGTAGCTAACGAAGAAAAGTAAATAATGTGTAAAGTACATTCTTAATATTAATCTTTAAAATTTTATAACTATTAAAAAAATGCCAAAACAGGTTAATTCAGAGCAAGATAATATTCGTAATTTCTGTATCATAGCACATATTGATCATGGTAAGAGTACACTAGCTGATAGGTTATTAGAACTTACTGGTGCTATTTCTACTTCAAATGTCAAAACACAGATACTAGACGACATGGATTTAGAGATAGAAAAAGGTATAACAATTAAAAGTCATGCAATCCAACTAGAGTATAATTATAACGGATGTAACTATATATTGAACCTTATTGATACTCCAGGACATGTAGATTTTTCTTATGAAGTGTCTAGATCTGTGACTGCTTGTGAAGGTGCATTATTACTAGTAGATGCTACTCAAGGTATTCAAGCACAGACTATTTCTAATCTATATATGGCTATTGACCATAATTTAACTATTATTCCGATAATTAATAAAATAGATCTTCCTGGGGCTAGAATTGATTTAGTAAAGCAGGAAATTATAGATTTAATAGGTTGCGATGAAAGCGAGATAATATTAGCAAGTGCTAAGACAGGAGAAGGTATAAATGATGTACTGAAGGCCATTATAAATAAAATACCAAGCCCTAAAGGTGATTTAACTAAACCATTACAGGCAATGATATTTGACTCTGTATTTAATTCCTACAAGGGTATTGAAGTTTATTTCAGAATATTTAATGGAGAAATACGTTCAACTGATGTCGTTAGATTTATAAATACTGGCAAGGAATATAATATTAATGAACTTGGAGTATTAAAGTTAAAACAGGAATCATGTGATTATTTAAGTGCAGGGAATGTGGGATATTTAATTTCTGGAGTAAAAAAGGCTACAGAAATTAAAGTTGGTGATACAATTACTAATGTTAAAAATCCATGTAAGGATCCTATTAAAGGTTTCGCTGATGTAAAACCAATGGTTTTTGCTGGTATTTACCCAGTTGATAGTACAGAATACGATTTACTTAGGGAGGCAATAGAAAAATTACAACTTAACGATGCATCTTTAATTTGGACAAATGAAAGTTCTATAGCCCTAGGATATGGATTTAGATGTGGTTTTTTAGGAATGCTACATTTAGAAGTCGTTCAGGAAAGATTATTTAGAGAATTTGGAATATCTGTAATAAGTACTGTCCCTTCTGTTGAATTCCATGTTTATGATAGTGCAGGTGGGATTATAATTGTTGATTCTCCATCAAAAATGCCAGATCCAAGCTGTATTTCGAGGATAGAAGAACCAATTGTAAATGTAAAGATAATTACCAAAACAGCGTTTATTGGAGACATAATTACATTATGTACTAACAAGCGTGGTACATTACTTAACCAGAATTTTATATCGCAGGAAAGAATAGAGTTGACATTCAATATTCCGTTTGTTGAGATGGTATTCGACTTCTTTGATAAATTAAAGTCTATTTCAAAAGGATATGCTTCACTTGATTATGAAATGTCTGGATACCAGGTGTCAGATATGGTTAAATTAGATATATTATTGAACCATTCTAAAGTTGATGCATTTTCAACTATAATACATAGATCTAAAGCAGATTATTTTGGACGAGAGTTATGTGGAAAATTAAAAGAATTTATTCCTAGGCAGATGTTTGAAGTTCCAATACAAGCAGCAATAGGTGGTAAGGTGATAGCTAGAGAGACAATAAAGGCATTTAGAAAGGACGTTACATCAAAGTGCTATGGTGGTGATATATCAAGAAAACGTAAATTATTAGAAAAGCAGAAAGAAGGGAAGAAAAAAATGAAACAAATAGGTAATGTAGAAATACCTCAGGAAGCATTTATATCAATTTTAAAGATATGATATTCTTTATTGTTTTCTTTACAACCGTTTTAATAAATCATTGTTGCTCTAACTGCTGTTGTAAGTGCTGTAAATATTCTGCTATAGAAGAAAATAATAATGAAAAAAATCAAAAAGGATATTTTATTCCATCGAGATATTTTAATAAAAGTACTCTGGATGAAAGATATGAGATAAAGGATCCAAATGAACGGACAATTACATCGTCTGAATTATTTGTGGATAGTGAAATACCTTATAAAACTCTTCTTAATATAGAATGGGCTAATAATAATTGTGCAGTTTTGTCAGTTGTAAGGTTATTAATATCAGAAAAGAATTTCCTTGATAGATTATTGAATAAGAAATTAGTTGACCCTTCAAAATTTAAATTCATGAATGCAAATTCAACTAAAGAAAGATTAGCTTTATCTAATATTCCTGAAATTTTAGATAAAACATCTAATCTATGTAAGAGTATTTTGAATGGCGAAAAGGCGGCCTATGGGGACTTCTTGGATTGGTTAGGAAATCAGCATCAATCTGACCCTAATTATTATCTATCAGAATTTGTATGTATATATCTTAGAAATGATTTTGATTGTGTTATAGACGATATAAAAAAAAGAATGAAATCAAAAAAATTATCCTACATGTGGCCTTCATCCTGTTACAAAGGGGATGAATGTATTACGGGTAAATACATAATATTCGAATGTGAGCTTAAAGATGTAAAAGTAATTTTAGACGATGATATTGAGATAGTGCAATCATCAGGTGAGACAAAATATTATGAACTTATTGGTTCTATTTGGTCATGTGGAAATGTACTTAACCCAACTACAAGTAGTGCTGATCATGTATGTATTGTGCCTGTTTTCGACAAAAATAAAAATAAACTTGGTTATGTAAAGTACCAATTTGATACTGTATCGGATGTAAAACCATTAACTTATTGGAACAATGTAGATAACTTTGGTAAATGGGAGAATCCAAGACCATATCTTGCTATTTATAGATTAGAAGATGAAGCTTTGAATGATTAGGCAATATATTTCAATTAAAATTTTGTTTTTGCGTTTTTTTATTAACATATTTATTATGATTATGGTAAAAAAAAACAGAGCTGCTTTGTTCGTGGTTGCGAATTGTGTTAATATTAACTGCGGTAATATATGTAATAGCTGTAAAGGCTCAGAGGAAGATAAATTAAAATCAGAGGCTAAAGCTGTCACTGAAGACATTGTAAAAAATATTCCTGATATTACAATTGCAAACTGTAAAAAAGTAGAGGGGCTTGCTATTGATAATAATACAAATATTGTTGTTAGTACAGATGATACTGGTACGAAATTTGGATACAATGATGTTATTGACATAACTGGTGCGCTCGAGAATTTTAAAGGAGCAATTAAGGCTGCTATTCAGAAAGATAATTTCTTTAAGATAGGTAAATATATAAATGGTAGTGAAATTTTCAAATCGCTTTCAACGAAAATTAATAATGTTTTAGATGAAATTTTTGGATTTAATGTTAAAGCGAATATATCGCATCTTCGTTTACGTATTAAATTTAATATACATAAAGATATTAAATTTAATGATATTTTTGGATTTGATTTTCCATCCACAATCGAAGGGTTTAAAAATGTTAAATATCCTTCATATAAATTCATAAAGGATTTTATCATTGCTATTATAGATAATCTAGGTTTTGAGGTATATTTTGACGATAAAAATTGTTCGAAAGGGCAGTCATCCAGGTTAAAAGATGAGAAGTTAATATTTAAATATGAAGAAATTAAAAACATTAACTCTGGGTCTACAAATGAAGTAATTATAAGGATTATATCATTTTTTGATGGTTTTAGGTTTATAAATAATAAAGCTGTAACTGATATATTTAGCCAAATATCTCATGATTTGGTAAGCGCAGGTTTCGATCATAAGACGGGAACTTTTAAAAATCAGGAGAAATTTAATGAAGTTATACAGAAAATTCCGGCCTTTGCTAGTGCATTAAATAAAGTGCCTATTTTTAGTAGAGGACTTAAGCTTATTATAAATTTAAATATCGCTAATCCACTGGAAAGTTGGGTTTGTTATAATGAATCTTCTGTCCCAACATCAACTACAGCGTAATGAAATAATATAATTTACTATTATATTACTATATATTAAGTTTTATTACCTCTTTGCTTATTTACATTTGTCATATTTTATAAACTATTTAAATATACACATATTGAATTGTTTTATGTATTATTTTTATATTTGAATTACAATATCTTATAGATTTAAATAATATCTATATTACTTGCCTATATATCAGTAAAAATATTTATACGATATGTTCTATTATGATTACTAAAGAAGATTTTGTATTCCCATATCTTATAGATTTAAATAATACTTATACTACCTTATTCAATAACTTTCATGTAATAATTAACAATGAAAAAATGAAAAATGATTTATTTAGAAGAAATCGACTAAACTTATTGAACACATTCTGGCGTTATCACCAAACCTTGATGGGAGTTTTATAATCCTAGTATAACCTCCATTCCTATTTTTTATACGCTCAGATATGTTATTGAATAATTCCTTAACGGCCCCTTTATTTACTAACTTAGAAAAAACTAACTTTCTAGAATTCATAGAACTATCCTTAGCTATCGTTAATATAGGTTCTACAAATTTTTTAAGTTCCTTACCCTTTGCTAATGTAGTAACAATCCTTTTATGATTTATTAGCGATATAGATAAGTTCTTTAATAAAGCCTTTCGATGTCCGCATTTCCTTGATAAATGATTAAATTTTCTACCGTGTCTCATAGTCCAAATTTTGATACATCCATTCCAAATTCTAAATTGTTTAATTCTAAAAATGTAGTTATTTCTTCCATAGTCTTATCACCAAGGTTCTCTATTCTAAATATTTCATCCCTTGTGAGTTTCACTAAGTCCTTCAAATAGATTATATTTTTACAATTTAAACAATTTAACGCTCTTTTCCCAAAGTGTGCACTAAAGCTACTTATTGGTTTATTCAACAATTCCTTTATCTTCAATGTATTAACATCTAATATCTTCTTATCCAAGTTAGACTCACTTTCTGTTACGAACTTACCATAGTTCATAAATAGCTCAAAATGTTTCATTAATATACCTGCGGCTTGTTTCATTGCCTGTTTAGGGGTTAATGCACCATTTGTTTCTACATCTATTTTTAATGAATTATAATCCAACTTATTTCCGACCCTAAGATCGCTAACATTGAAAGCTACATTCTTAACTGGACTGTAGATAGAGTCAATATAAATTTTACCAATTTTCCCTTCGTTGGTCTTGGCACTATCAGCTATTTCAAATCCATATCCAGAATTTATATGTAATGTCATCTCAAAATTTAAATTCTCTGGGAAATGGCAGATCTCTAAATCAGTGTTTATGACTTTAAAATTCTTAGAAAAATCATTTATATCACCGCCTGTAAACACCTTCTTATTTATCTTAACTTTTACAGACTCAGAATCTTTATTGTCTGATATATTCTTGATACTAAGTTTTTTAAGATTTAATACAATCTCGACAACATCTTCATATACTCCAGGGATTGTTGAAAATTCATGCTCTACACCTGGAATTTCTATTGCATAAACAGCATATCCTTTTATACGAGATAACAAAACTCTCCTAAAAGCATTACCTACTGTTATACCAAAACCATTTTCTAATGGAGATAAAGAAAAAGTACATTTACTCTCTCCTGATTCCAAAATATTAACCTTATCTGGAATTAATAACCCATCAAAATCCAAAACCTTATTCATAAATACAACTTTATTCAAATTTATCTGGAATAAAACTCAATTACATTCTTGTAATCAAGCTTTTCTGGAATGTCAGTAATAGTAGGAGATCTCACTATCTCCCCTTCTTTCTTCACAGCGTCCCATTTTAACCAACTATTTTCAATAATAGGCCCAGAAATCTCACAATTTATATTTTTATTAGCTTTTGCTTTATCACTAAGAGATATTTTATCATTTACTTTTACCTGATAGGATGCTATATTAACCTTCCTTCCATTTACACATACATGTTTATGCGATACTAATTGTCTACAGGCTCTCCTAGTTTTACAAAAACCAAATCTATAAACTACATTATCCAATCGTGACTCTAAAATCCTAGCTAGCAAATCTTCAGTATTTTCCTTTTTCTTCGTTGCAAAATCTACATAATTAGACAATTGCCTCTCGCGCATATTATAAAGGTATAAAACATGTTTTTTACTACCAAGTAAGACGCCATATTCAGAAACACCACGCTTTCGCTTAAACTTCTTTTTAATTGTACTCCTGTTTTGATATGCTTTACTCACTCCAAATACTTGTGAGTGAAATCTCCTATCTATTTTTGTTCTAGGTCCTAAATATCTACTCATATATTAATTTCTTCTTATTTTTCTAGGTCTACATCCACCAAAAGGCAAAGATGTCCTATCAGTAATGCTTGTTAATCTTAACCCACATTCGACCAATGTCCTTAAAGCAGTTTCCCTACCAATCCCAACACCTTTCAAAAAAACATCCAAACTCGTTATTCCATATTCTACTGCTGCTTTCCCACAATCCTCTGCTACATACATCGCTGCTACAGGAGTAGTCTTCTTTTTAGCATTTTTAAATCCAGCTTTACCACCAGATGACCATGCAACAGTATCTCCCATATTGTTAGTTATTGTTATAATTAAATTATTAAATGAAGCATTAATATATGCACGGCCATTAGGCGTTACAACAACAGATCTCTTTTTTTTTCTCAAAACTTTACTCATATTACTTTTCTGCTTTCTTCTTATTGGCAACAGTCTTTCTAGGCCCCTTTCTTGTCCTGCAATTAGTCCTAGTTCTCTGTCCTCTTGTAGGTAAATTCTTCTTATGTCTAATACCCCTGTAACACCTTATATCACAAAGGGATTTAATATTCATATGTATTTCTGCACGCAATTCCCCTTCACATTTAATATGTTTTTCAATATAAGAAGTTAATATAGCTCCTTCTTCCTCTGTACACTCAAAAGTCTTCTTGTTTTCTATATTAGTCGCTTCTAAAATCTTTTTAGCCATAGGCCTACCTATACCGAAGATATGTGTCAATGATATCTCAAGTGATTTATTACTTGGTAATTCAATTCCTAATATTCTCATATTCTAACCCTGTCTTTGTTTAAATCTTGGATTCTTTTTGCAAATAACGTACAGAACCCCCTTTCTCTTTACTATTTGACAATCAGCACTTCTCTTCCTTAGTGAAGACCTAACTTTCATACTTTTTTAAGTTAGATAACATTTTGGAAAAACTTTAAAATTAAATAAAAAATTTTCCTACATGATTGTTAAATACAGTTTTTTTGTAAATTTTGATTGTTTCATAATCGTTTGTTCTGAATTTAGGTTCTCAACAATAATCTATATTCAAAATTAATGGTAGAAAATTTTTTTATACATTTTTGTTTTATAAATATAAGAATGAATATGTTTTTTTTGAAGTATATTACATTAACAGTTATATGTGTTTCATCACTACAGTTAATATATAGTGGATGTTGTAACTGTAGCGAAGATAGCAAAAATAAGACTTTGACTGATTTACAGAAGAAAGTCATACAATGTAAAGAGGCTCTTCGTAAGGACGAAGATAAACTTGTTAAATATATTAAGACACAATTTAAACTAGACGATAAAGACATCATAAGAAAAACGTTCTCTATTTGGACAGACTATACTATCGAAATGTTCTTAAAAATTGTTGAAGATAAAAAAAAAATTAATAATGCAGCAGGAGATGACAAACGGAATCTTGAGGAAGAATATGATAAGAAATACAATCCTTTTTTGGTCTCATTTGGAAAGAAGGTTGATGATTTAACAGAAGAACGGACTAATATGTCTAATGACACGAATATTGGTTTCCCAGTGCTTATGATTAGCCATAATGCCAAAGAATCTGACGTTGCTGGTATACCAGCAGGATCATTTTTACTTGTTATTAACAGAGAAAATGTCATAACCGGTAAAGATCTAAGTGATGCAAAATTTGTTTTTGATGATGGGATGTACACTTTACAATGTGAATATCCGGAAGATTCAAATGATATAAAAAATGCAGACGGTAAGTAAAGTTAGGTTCACAGTTAAAATATGAAGAAGTATATTACATTAGCAGTTACATGTGTTTCATCACTACAGTTATTATATGGTGGATGTTGTAACTGTAGCGAAGACAACAAAAATAATGACCCAGAAGGATTCAATGATTTCAAGGAATTTCTGAAAAAAGAAGAGACAAAAATTATAGATTATATTAAAAATGATCTTCGAAATGCTGGTATTAATTTAAATTCTGATGATTTTCAAGTTAGATATTGTTGGACAGATGACATTTTGAGGCAAATTTGTAATACTAAAGCCTTTAAACTTACACGTGAAGAATATGATAAATTAGGTTACGAGGAAAAAAATAAGACAAATTCTGAATTTGATAAGATTGATAATGCAATTAATATTATAGAAGGTAGGTTATATAAAGAATTTACAGACCTAAATAGTTCTGGCAAGGATTCATGTATATTTAGTGTGCAAGTTAAACCTTATGATAATTTCCCTGCAGCGACTAATATCAAAATTTGGGTTTTTGTCACTTATCGCGAAGGAGTAGTTACGAAAGAGATTTTAGAAAAAGCTGGTTTTACAGTAGATGAGGGCGGTTTTTGTAGGAAAGGTGGCTTAATTTAATTAATTTTTTTTTAATAATATATTTTTTAATTAATTTTTTTTTAATAATATATTTTGTTTAACGCTAATACATGAAAAGGATAACTATAGCATCTGTAATCGGGTTCTCTACTCAATTAATGAATTGGGGGGGGTGTTTTGAATGCGAAAATAAAAATAAAGTAGACAGCCTAAAAAAAAATTTAGACGACTTAAGAAAAAAAAATTTAGACGACTTTGAAAAACAGAAAAAGAGCCTTAACTTTCTTGCCGATCGAAGAAATTATGTATCTTCACTTGTTGACCAAGATCTTAAATTATATAATGACCTTGTTTTTAAAGGTAGACTTATGTGTTATTGCCTTTCAGGGCGTATGTTTATGGATGGAATGACAGATGAGATTAACGAAAAATATAAATTAATTATTACAAATAATAGCTTAGATGATAAAACTAGGTTGGGGCAGACCATTGAACTCCTATCTAGCTACATTCAGAAAGCATTTGAGGCAGAGAAAAAAGCAGGTAAACATGTAGAAGAACCTAGTAAAAAACTCCATACAACTGTATATGTTAAACCTATTCATTCCAAAGAATTTGACTATACGTATTTTTCAGCCTTTGTTTGTATAGGATATAGTGAAGTTGCATCTAAATTTTTTAAAGAAGACCTTGGATACATGGGATTTCCAATTTAATTAATAATCAAGGTATATTGTTTAGAATATTTTGATTTAACCATTTACTAAAAAACGGTGCAAACGGATATATCATAACTGATATTTTCTCTAAACATTCTTTCAAAATTGCAAAAACTAATGCGCAGTCGTTTAGATCATCATTTCTAGAAAAGCGCTTTCTATTCAATCTTACATACCAATTACTTAGATCATCTATAACAAAATCATTAATTATTCTAACAGCCTTTGTTGGATTATATTCAGTTAATTCAACCTCAACTTCATCTATAACAGAGTTGAGTCTCGATAATATCCATTTGTCAATCTTATTTTGGCACATATTATAAATACCATTTATATTGACATCAATATTTTTAATTTTATCCTCGACACAATTATAGTAGATTGCAAAGAAATTATAAGTATTAAATAATGTAGAAAAAAACTTCCTAGATACTTCTTTAACACCTTCAATATCGAATTTTAAATTATCCCAAGGATCTGAATTAATAATCATATACCATCGTACTGCATCTGATCCATATTCTTCAAATAATTCAAAAGGATCGACTGTATTACCTAGTCTTTTAGACATCTTATTTCCATTTTTATCTAACACTAATCCATTTGAAACTACATTTTTATAACATATATCATCAAATAACATTGTAGATAATACGTGTAATGTAAAGAACCACCCTCTAGTTTGGTCTACGCCTTCACAAATGAATTCCGCTGGGTAGGAATTCTTAAATTCTCCATTATTCTCGAAAGGATAATGAAATTGTGCAAAAGGCATACATCCAGAATCGAACCATACATCTAATATTTCAGGTGCTCTATACATCTTCCGTCCATTGTTACTAACTAGAATAACTTCATCAATATAAGGTTTATGAATATCGAATAGATTAGTGTTTTGTGTTAACTTTAGTTTTTCGTTGGCTTTTTTTATTTCTTTATTAAGTTCATCAATAGAACCAATACATTTTATTTCACTTCCATCTTCAGTTAGCCAAATAGGTATTGGTGTACCCCAGAATCTATTACGGCTTATATTCCAATCAACCAAATTATCTAACCAGTTTGCAAAACGCCCCAACCCAACATTTGTAGGGTGCCAATTTACCTTTTTATTTAATTCTATTAATCTATCTTTCACTGCTGTAGTTTTTATAAACCATGATTTTAATGGATAATATATTAATGGTTTATCAGTTCTCCAACAATGAGGATATGAGTGTTCATGTTTTTCTGATTTAAAACATAATCCTCTAGATTTTAAATTTTTAATTATTTCGACATTGACATCTATAATATTTGGATCATCTTCTTTATAATATTCTTTTCTGACATATAAACCACTCCAGATGTCTACCTCATCAACATATCTACCTTCTTCATCTACAATAGGTACTCTCCTTCCATTTCTATCGACAGTTATTTCATTAATATTATTCTCCTTGGCTACTCTTCTATCATCAGTTCCAAATGATGGAGAAATATGTACTATTCCAGTCCCATCTGTAGTCGTAACATAATCTGCATTTATGACTTTAAAAAGTGTATTAATATTCATTATGTCTACTGATGTGTTATCTGTCTTTAGTCTATATAGTGGTTCATAGGTTAATCCTAATAATTGACTACCCTTAAATTCGTTTATAATTTCATATTCAGACTGATCATTGAAATATCTTACAAGTGCCTCTTTAGCTAAAATTACATTTATATCTTCATTTGAATATTTATTTTTATATTTTACCTCTACGTAAGTTATATTGCTATTAACTGCTAAGGCACTATTGGATGGTAATGTCCATGGAGTTGTTGTCCAAGCAATGAAATATGTGTTATCTTTATTTAAACATTTAAACATTGCAGTAACTGTTATATCTTTTATAATTTTATAACATCCAGGTTGATTTAATTCATGTGAACTTAGTCCTGTACCTGCAGCTGGAGAATATGGTTGAATACTATAATCTTGATATATTAATCCTTTGTTATATAATTGTTTAAACGCCCACCATTCAGATTCTACATAATTCTGATCGCATGTTATATATGGATGTTCTATATCTGTACAATAGCCATGTATTTTGGTTAATTCTTCCCAATTTTTTATGTACTTGTAGACCGAATTATGACATTGACTATTATAATCTTTGACAGATATTTTAGTTCCGATATCCTTCTTTGTAATATTTAGATCCTTTTCTACTTTTAATTCTACTGGAAGTCCATGGGTATCCCATCCAGCCTTATTATAAATTGAATTTCCTTTTAGATAACTGAATCGACAAAATATATCCTTCAATGTTCTAGACAAAATATGGTGTATTCCAGGTAATCCACTCACTGAAGGTGGCCCATCGTAACATGTAACATAGCTTTTATTACTTCCGTCGTGAGTCGGATTATCTGGCTCAGTATTTTTATTTATTTCAACTAAATTTAGTGATTTGTAAGTTTTGTACATTTATATAGTTTGGATAATTAAAAAACGTGTGTTTTAAAAAATTAATAGCTTATTTTCTTTGTGAGAATATGTCGGTTATTTATTTAGAGCTATATTTAATTTATATATTTGTGAATTCAGTAGTTTATTGTCTGGTTCTACAGCATTTACAACAGCAACTACAGTTAGCACTCTGTGTATCAGTGGTTCCTTTAGTATTGTTTTTACCATTTCCTATTGTTTTTTTACTTTTATTGCCATCTTTCTTGTTAGGTTTTTTACCTATTTTATTCAAAGTTTTATTATTAGTCTTTGCTTTTTTTTTGCGAATCATTGGTTTCATCTTATTTTGGTCACTAATTGCAAAAGACTTTTTGTCATCATGGTATTTTTTATTTTGAAGAATTCTAATATTATTATCAGATATTATAAGTACATTTTCTTTTACTTTTTTCTCTTCTTCTTGTTCTACTTCTTCTTGTTCTACTTCTTCTTGTTCTACTTCTTCTTGTTCTACTTCTTCTTG
>CAMNOX010000002.1 GCA_946547305.1 uncultured Cytophagales bacterium
CTTCCTCCTCTTTCTTCTTTCTCTCTTCCTCCTCTTTCTTCTTTCTCTCTTCCTCTTTATTGGTAATCAATCCATTTAATCCCTTAATAACACTATTTACAATGTCATCATAATCATGGCTTGATTCTTTATTAGGAAAAACTGAAACCTTATTAACAATTTCTTTTAGATAATCGTATTTTTGATTTCTGGTCATTGTGATGTTTTTATTGTCTAAATCTTCAATCCATTGCTCTATACATTCAATATCGTCAATGATTTTCTTGATATCCTTTGTGATATTATTGATTTGATTATCAGTAACATCATTTTCTTTGGCTTTTTCGATGATTCTTATAATATTAACGATATCGTTATATTTGGGAAAATAGGAAATAAAGTAATTCCTAAGCGCTTTTTTAAAATCATCTGTAGAACATTCAAAGAGATTTTTTTTTCCATTATCGCCACAGTATATGTTTGAATCAGATAAAAAAAAATATGCTTTATTTTCAGTATCGAAAAGATGCATATAGTATAGATTTGAGGTCGTCTTACCTTCGTACGTCCTACCTTCGTATACGATATCGGGCTTTGTCGAATCATAATCATTAGTACTACCAGCGTGTATGCTATTAGACAGTATAACACTAATACATATAAGAAATCCCTTTAACATAAATCCTATTAAATATTAGTTACATTATTTTAAACATTAAAAAAAAGTATACATAAATTTCTAATATTAGCTACTTAATAAACAATTAGCGAATATTTTACTAAAGCCTATGAGTATTACTAGTAATTGAACAACAATTAATTAAATATATATTATCCCAACTCTTATATATTTTCTACTGCTATTATTCATACAGTGGTTTTCTGCTTTTCGACAACTAAACCGATGTATGTCTATTATTTTTACTTTTTGATAATCATCTAATACAATTTTAATTCTACTGTTTTACCAAATGTTAATATTTGTCTACTACAATATGCTATCTAATTACCAAATAAGCGTACATTAGTCACATTTTACAGTTTTTATTTTTTATTTAATTTATGGTGCTTACACTAGTACGCCGAATTAATACCTTTTAATAACTCGTATAATTTCATTTATTATCTAGTCTTACACTTACAACATCCTCCAGTATTGCTTTCAGAATTTACGCCTTTCTTCACACTCCCTGGTATATGTTTTCCCGGCAATGTTTGATGATTATGTTGCCCCGAATCATCATTCGTACGTAAATTATCAGGCGTATGTAGCATAATATTGGGTATAATAATTGGACCATGAGTATTATTGTCGTCATTAAATAACGTAGATTTAGGAGTGTTATCATGCATATTAATTTCTTGATTATGTGTTAGAGAGGTAGTTGTTTTATTATCTACACTAGTAGATGAGGCAGTTTGAGGTGAGGTCTTACTAACTACATCTTGCATATTATCAGCAAAATTACTGTCATCTTGTTTATAATAAAAAAGAAGACAAACATACACTCCTGCATTTGCATCTACTGTCAAAAGTTCATCAATAGGAATAACTTTTTTGTTTTTAACTAATGCTAAATACGCTTTCTCTAACCTTAATGAGCCGTCTTTGCATATATCTGGTCCGTTTTTAATAGTTTTAAGAATTAGATTTTTAAAATAATCATTGATCTTACTTTTGTTTAACAACATAGATAAAATAGCTAGCCCGTCATTAAGTAAGAGAGAATTATTTTCCTCACAAGCCTTAGATTTATCTTTCAAAGGACCAATATCACCATTATTAATATTTGTGTCAAATCTAATCGATAGTTTTTTTCCCCCCCCCACAGAATCTAGCTGAAAAATATCTGTATTAGCCTCGTCAACATAATACTTACAAATAACAGGTAAAGATAATGTTTTATTATTGTTTCCAAAAAGACCAGCATATATACTACTGAAAAAACACATTCCAATACAATAAATTAACTTCTTAAACATACTTATATTATAATGTTAGTATGTTTTTTAGTAATTCCAAATTATTCTTTTTTTTTATATATGAGAGTTTTAATTTTTACGATATGATTTATGTAAAATATCCAACAATTACAATCATTTACAAGTTTCATATCTACAAAACTACAATCCCAAATCACGATTTTTAATCATAGTAAATTATGTACGAATATTTTTTTTAAAAAATATTCGCATTATCTCTGTAGGTCTATAATTTTCTTGCATTCAGTAACTGTTTGCTTAAAGAAAAAACGTATTCGATTCGTGCACTAATATTTAAAAATCACCATTTGGCTTCATATAAAATATAAATAGAAATTTTAAAACTTATAAATAACACTTTTAAAAATACTTTAAATCGAAATTAGGCCCATTTAAATGATATCTAATTATTAGCAACTGTAGAAGTATATGTAAAAAAATAAATATTATCTAATTTTAAAAACTATATATAATTTTTTATGCGTAAAATATTATGACTAATTATTTATATATTCTTTTAACGTTTTCCACACACACAACAGCCCCTATGAGTCTTACTTTGGTCATCATCTTGTTTACCCTTAGGTTCTTCCTCGTGTTCATGGTCTTCATCATGTGTATGATCTTTATCATGTTCAGGGGTAAAATTGTCTTTATAAGTATACATAAGAGTAATTCTAAGTCCAATTTTTGTTCCTTTCTTATTCAGGTCTAAAACTTCATTAAAATCATGATTTGCTAAATCCTCCAAATTAGTAGAGTTATAAAAAGTAAATTTTGCCATATCCAACTTACGTGTGTTATCTTCCTCTATGGATTGAATTATGTTGTTTTCAATATTAATTACTTTTAGAAAACCCTTTGCAAGGCCTATAGAATCAGTACTAATGGCAGTATTAATGGCAGTAGCTGAATCTTGTAGCGTAATATTTTTGTCGTTTTTATGATAGTTAATATTAGTTAGCAGAGTCATATATTTTTCTTTATTAAGATTTACATTAAACTCAACTTTATTTTCTTCATTTTGTTCATCTCCAGCTTTATAAAATCCAAATTTTTTAATATTCCCACTCCTATCACTATAAAAAAATTTTACACGAAGGTTAAAGTTAATATTCTCTAAACCTTTTGTATCATCTTTATTACTGCCAGCATACATTAAGGTTCCAAATGTGGATACTTGACAGTAAATTAATTTTTTTTTAAGCATAACTCCTATTTATATGTAAGTTATATTATTTTTTTATAAAATTAATATAAAGTCAATTATTTGTATTTTTTATGTGATATTTAAAATTCAATACATATATTAACTCAATATCAACTATTATTAAATCATAATCATTTAAGAACACGGTGTCTACTATATACAATTTATATTGTAGCCTCAATATACAGTAATTTATAATATGATTTTTTTATAAAAACTCCTATCATTACATTAAAAACATGGTATGTAAAATTTTTACAATAAATAAGTTTTTTAATAAAAACAACTTATTTATTTCTTCATAGATTATTAAACCATGTTTGTATTGACAATGAAATATAGATAAGTTATAATTACAAAAAAGGTAATTCAAATAAAAATATTTTTTAATAACAATTATGTTCGCAGAAAAAGAAACCTAAAACTTAAAAACAATAATAAAAATATAAAATCAAAAGTAATAATCATTTATACTGATAAAATTATATATTTTTTTAATTTGAAAATACTATTACGATTACATGAAATAAAAAAATCTTAATACCTTTTTAAATCTGATTCCTTATTACCTAGGCCTACATCCTTTACAACAGTTATCACAACAGCACGCATTATTACCAGATGACATTTATCGTCCTGTTTTTTATCTAGTTTTTACCTGTCATAATGTAAAAACTTATTACTATTTTTTCCCCCCCTAATGGCCCAAAATTTAATTCTTTTAAGATTTAATCATTATAAATATCTTCTTTATGTAGGTCAGTATAACACACGTCTGCAGCGATGTTCTCATTAGTATCGTTTAAATACCCAAGAGGATCGCCTTCTACTAAATCATAATGACGAGTTATGTTTGTCAAGTACCCAGGATAGTGCCCATTGAAGTTATGAATGCGTAATATACTGTTTAGAATTAATCTTGACATAAATTTATCACTTACAGGCGTTGGGGTTTTTATACAACTATCATAGTTTATCCATATATTATTTATTTTTCTAAATGTGTAATAATGACAATTAACTGCATAAAATAAAATTGAAGTGGAATGAATAAAACTACCTTTATATGTATATCCAGAGTATTCTAATCTATTTAGTGCTTTGATCCTGTCTATCAATGGAATTTTTTTTTCGCTGTATTGACAACATATATGGCATTCAATATCCTTATCACAATGATTAACGTCAAAAAGTCCACTACTATTGTATTTCCCTACAATTGAATTATCTTGATCAATTTTAAGGTGATTGACAGTATTAAGCTCATTAACGACACACATCCTTATTTCACATGCAAAGGTACAATTTTGAAAACTACCATAGGCGTACTCTAGTTTACCGTTTTTGTCTTTGCTTTGAGCATAATTGTTATCTGGGTAGTTGTCAAAATAGGCTTTCATAACAGAAATACATCTTATTGTATCAGTAAAAGTAGGATGATTTACGGCTTCATTAAAAAACTTACAAACTTCAAATGTTATTGGATAGTTTTCTTTTGAAAGGAATCCTTTTTCGAATAAATAGTATAGAAGATAGAAAAATTTTACCATGTACGGATTACTTAGCATTGCAGTAAAGTATGATTCTAGAACGCAGTTATTGTCTTCGTGTTTTACTAGACATCTTGGGAGTTTTAAATTAGAGTTTTCATAGGTGTATTTTTTATTGATGAAGTCATCATTTACTATCCAATTTATCTTGATTATTTTTCCCCTTACATCATTGATATTATCTATCTCATTTATGGCTTTATTAATTCCAAGGTGCTGTATTATAATTTCTGGAGTTAATATATCTGTCGCTACTTCATCGAGAGTTTTAGTGGTGTCGTTGGCTTCATTTATTATTCTTAAATAATTCTCAGCAATTTTATTTATATCTTTCTGAGTTAGTTTCATACCCTGATTTGGGAAATCTCGTTTTAAGTAATAATAAATATCTCTATCATCAACTCTGTGCTTTTCTTTATAATATGAGCTAGTATTATTTTGATTACAACATCGACATGATTGACAACATTGACTGGCGCTAGATTGTTGATATTGTATTAAGAAAAAAGTAAATATCGACAATTTTGTAAATGATATCACCTTTATCATAAATCCAATCTATTTTAAAGTTATATTTTTTAAATAAAAATATTATATATCTATTCAAAAGCAATAGCCAAAACTATATTTAACATCACCTAATTGTCTGATGTCATAATAAATCATAATGATTTATTATGTTAGTAATATAACTAGGATAATTCCCATTGAAGTTTGGAATGTATGATATACTATTTAGAATTAATCTTGACATAAATTTATCACTTACAGGCGTTGGGGTTTTTACCTTATAACTATCATAGTTTATCCATATATTATTTATTTTTCTAAATGTGTAATAATGAAAGGTTAGTGCAGCAAATGAGATAGATGCAAAATGTATAAATTTATCTTTATATCTATATCCAGAGTAATTTAATCTATCTAATTTCGTAATTTCTTTACGGACGTAATGTAGGTGGCATATATCGTGTTCTTTCCTAATACCCAATCGTCCCCTACCAATACCATCAATAATTTTATTAAGTAATAGCATATTTGGTAGTGGACCTTGATCAGTATTAATTTCACATATAATCATTTTTTTTATTTCGTCAATAAAATTAGTGTTTTGAAAACTACCATAAGTGTACATTAGGTTACCGTTTTCGTCTTTAATTTGGGCATACCAATTGTTTGGGTAGTTGTCAAAATAGGCTTTCATAATAGAAATACATCTTATTGTATCAGTAAAGTTAGGATGGTTTACTGCTTCATTAAAAAACTTACAAACTTCAAATGTTAATGGATAGTTTTCCTTAGTAAAAAGTCTTTGTTTAAATAAATGGTTAAAAAGATAAAACAGTTTTATTATATACGGATCACTTAGCATTGCAGTAAAATATGATTCTAAGACACAATTGTTGTTTTCGTGCTCTACTAGACATCTTGGGAGTTTTAAATTAGAGTTTTCGTATGTGTAATTTTTATTAATGAAATCATCATTTACTATCGAAATTATCTTGATTATTTTTCCCCTGACATCATTGATATTATCTATCTCATTTATGGCTTTATCAATTTTAAGGTACTGTATTATGATTTCTGGAGTTAATATATCTATCGCTACATCATCGAGAGTTTTAGTGGTGGCGTTGGCTTCATTTACTATTCTTAAATAATTCTCAGCAATTTTATTTATATCTTGTTGGGTTAGATTTCTATTATCTTGTAGATAGTAATAAATATCTCTATCATCAACTCCGTGTTTTTCTTTATAATACGAGCTAGTATTATTTTGATTACAACAGCAACATGATTGGCAGCATTGACATCTGTTAGATTGGGTACATTGTGCTGACATTATTGTCAATATTATGAATACTATAAATGATATTTCATTTATCATAAAGCCAATATACTATATGTTTATTCAAATGTATTATAAAATTATTATTTTAAATAGAGTTTTATTTGTTTATTTAGATTCAGTTATCAGAGCTGTATTTAGGCTCCACTGCGGTTGCTGTCAAAATGAATCGTAATGCTCATTTATAGTTGTATCATACTCAGAATAGTGCCCATTAAAGTTGGGAATCCATATTATGCTGTTCAAAATTAGTCTTGAAATGAATTTATCACTTACAGGCGTTGGGGTTTTTACCTTATAACTATCATAGTTTATCCATATATTATTTATTTTTCTAAATGTATAAAAATGAAAACCATGTGCAGCAAAAGTAATCGATGTAAAATGAATGAAGTTATCATTGTATTTATATCCAGAATAATTCAGCTTGTCTAACGTTGCAATATCCGTGGGGAAATAACATAGATTGCATTCAGAATCACGATCCAATCCTCCACCGTGTATATTTACTTTACTAAAAATATTTTTTTCAAGCAATGACATATATTGCTGAAGACCTTGGCCAGTATTAAGCTCATTAACGACACACATCCTTATTTCACATACAAAGTCATAATTTTGAAAACTACCATAAGCGTACATTAGGTTACCGTTTTTGTCCTTTTGTTGTGCATAATTACTATCTGAATAATTGTCAAAATAGGCTTTCATAACAGAAATACATCTTATTGTATCAGTAAAGGTAGGATGGTTTACTGCTTCATTAAAAAATTTACAAACCTCAAAGGTTACAGGGTAATTCTCTTTTGAAAGGAATCCGTTTTCGAATAAATAGTTTAAAAGATAGAACAATTTTATTCTATATGGGTTACTTAACATTGCAGTGAAATATGATTCTAAGACACAATTGTTGTTTTCGTGCTCTACTAGACATCTTGGGAGTTTTAACGTAGAATCTTCGTATGTATATCTTTTATTAATGAAGTCATCATTTACTATCGAAATTATCCTGATTATTTTCTGTTTGACATCATTGATATTATTTATTTCATTTATGGCTTTATCAATTTTAAGGTACTGTATTATAATTTCTGAAGTTAATTTTTCTGTTGTTACTTCATCGAGAGTTTTAACAGTATCGTCAGCTTCATTTACTATTCTTAAATAATTCTCAGCAATTTCTTTTATTTCTTGTTGAGTTAGTTTTTGGCACCCACAAGGTCCTTTTGCTAGATAGTAATAGATATATCTGTCACCAAACATATATTCCTTTTCGTTAGGAGAGCTAATACTATTTTGGTCACAACATCGACAACATTGACTGTAGTTTGTCTTCTTACATTGTATCGGCATTATTGTCAATATTGCAAATACTATAAATGATATTTCATTTATCATAAAGCCAAATCTACTTTAAGTTTATTATTTAAAATAGATTTTTATCTAAATACTTAAAGTTAATTTTTATAACTGCTCAATACAGCTGAATATTTTATCCTTCATCTGCGTCAATATTTATATTTTCATTATTTAGTTTTCCTTCGGGGTGATTGTCAAATAAATCGCAATGATGTTGTATACATGTAATATAACCAGAATAGGCACCATTGAAATTATGAATTCGTAATATGCTGTTCAAAATTAGTCTTGAAAAAAATTTTTCACTTACAGGTGTTGGGGTTTTTACCTTATAACTATCATAGCTTACCCAAGTATTATTTATTTTTCTAAATGTATAAAAATGAAATTTTTCGGCAAAGAATAGAATTGCAGTAAAAGGGATAAAATTACCATTATAATTATACGCAGAGTAATTTAAGCTATTAGTGCCTTTGATATTTGTAAAATCGTAACATAAATGACAGTCAACTTGTACACTGAATTTATGTCCACAGTGTTTACCACGGTATCTAAGTAATGAATTATTATATGTTAGTTGAAGACCTTGACCAGTATTAAGTTCATCTTTGATCTTACCCAATATTTCACTAGCGAAGTCAAAATATTGAAAACTACCGTATGTTGGACGTTCACCGTTTTCGTCTTCATGTAGTCGAAGATAATCACAATTTTGGTAGTTGTCAAAATAGGCTTTCATAACAGAAATACATCTTATTGTATCAGTAAAGTTAGGATGATTTACGGCTTCATAAAAAAACTTGCAAACTTCAAATGTTACTGGATAGTTTTCTTCTAAAAGGAGTCCATTTTCGAATAAATAGTTTAAAAGATAGAACAATTTTATTCTATATGGGTCACTTAACATTGCAGTAAAATATGATTCTAAGACACAATTATTGTCTTCGTGTTTTACTAGGCATCTTGGGAGTTTTAAATTAGAGTTTTCGTAGGTATATTTTTTATTGATAAAGTCATCATTTACTATCCAATTTATTTTGATTATTTTCTCCCTGACATCATTGATATTATCTATCTCATTTATGGCTTTATTAATTCCAAGGTGCTGTATTATAATTTTTGGAGTTAATATATCTGTCGTTACTTCATCGAGTGTTTTAACAGTATCGTCAGCTTCATTTACTATTCTTAAATAATTCTCAGCAATTTTATTTATATCTTGTTGGGTTAGATTTCTATTATCTTGTAGATAGTAATAAATATCTCTATCATCAACTCCGTGTTTTTCTTTATAATACGAGCTAGTATTATTTTGATTACAACATCGACATGATTGACAACATTTACACTGTTGGCTCGGTTTACACTGAATTGAGAGATTAGTCAAAAATACCAATAATACATTTATAAAATAGCGTAAAACCATATGGTGAAGTTAATATTTTATTATGTGTAGTTAAAAAAAACTTAAATTTACTTTTTGAATGAAATATTATATTAGACTAAAATCGTATAGGTTAAGTAGAGGCTTATGATAACTAGTTTTATAGGGAACGCATTAACAAAGATAAGGAATGCCGTTAGAGTTAGACATGAAGACGTAACAGTTGATACGAATAAGTTAATTGTAAGAATTCTTGGAATTTTAAAGGATTGTGGGTTCATTGAGGCTTTTGAATTAAAAAAGTTAGACAATAATAAAAATATAGCAAATATTAAATTGAAATATACTCCTAACCCTAGTATTGTAGAGTTGAAATTGGTTAGTAAACCTGGAAGGAGATGTTATGTCAAGTCTAAAGATATTCCTAGGGTTTATAATGGATTAGGTATAGGTATTTTGTCCACCTCTAAGGGTGTAATGAATGATAAAGAAGCAAGGAGACAAAATGTTGGTGGGGAGTTAATTTGTACTGTTTTTTAAAAATAAAAGTATGTCAACGACTAGTAAAGATATAAATATTCCACAAGGGGTTAATGTAAAGTTTGACAAAAGTAGTTTTATCGTCGAGGTTAGTGGACCGAAAGGAACGGTCACTGAGGTCTTTGATGGGGCTAATATTGCAGTTAATAATGATAAACTCAGCGTATCATTAGACAATTCAAAGTTTAAATCTAGTGATGTCGGCAAGATACTTGGGCTTTATTATGTGTTGATTAAAAACATGATTGAAGGTGTTAGTGCTGGATTTAAAAAGAGTTTAGATTTGATTGGAAAGGGGTATAAGGCAGCGTTAATAAATAAAGGAGTGATAGAATTTGATTTAGGTTTTTCGCATAAGGTTTTGTTTTGTATCCCTGATGGTATAACCTGCGAAATAAAGTCTGATAAGGTAAAGAACATTATAACAATTTGTGGTAGTGATAAAGCTTTGGTCGGTCAAATATCAGCCAAAATAAGGGATTTGAGACCAGTTGAACCTTATAAGGGTAATGGTTTTAGATATACTGGTGAGGATATTAAATTGAAGGTTGGAAAGAAAGTTAAATAATTAGATATTGAGTTTATGAGAGATAGTAAGTTTGAAAAAAAAAGGGAGAAGAAAAAGAGAAAGATTAATTCTAGGTTGAGAGGATCATTCGATAGGCCTTGCGTTACTATTTTTAAAAGTAATACATCGATTTACTGCAATTTAATTGATAGAAAAAATAATAATGTTCTGGCTTCTGTGTCGTCTAGAAGTTTATTTAAGGACAGTAAAAATTGTAATATTGAAAAGGCCACTGAAACTGGAAAAAAGATGGGAGAGAAAATAAAGGAATTAAAATTTGATAGCATTATATTTAATAGGAACGGTTATTTATATCATGGCAAGGTAAAAGCCTTAGCCGATGGCATAAGGAATTGTGGTATAAAGTTTTAGGATATGAAAGAGAGGAAAAAATTAGTAAATAATTCTATTCAAGACGAGTTTAATTACACTACGCTAATGAGTAAAAAAGTAGTGAAGGTAATTAAAGGAGGGAGAAGAATGAGATTTTTTGCTTTAGTTGTAGCTGGGAATAAAAAGGGCTTAGTAGGTTTTGGTACAGGGAAAGCTGAGGATGTTCAAGCATCGATAGAAAAAGCGAAAAGAGCAGCAATAAAAAATCTTTTTAGAATACCGATAATAAATAAGACAATTCCACATGAGGTTTTTGGAAAATATAACGGAAGTAAAATTATATTCTTCCCAGCGAGTAGTGGAACTGGTATAAAAGTCGGAGGAGCTGCAAGAGTTGTTTGTGAATCGGCTGGGCTAGAAGATGTTATGTCAAAATATATTAGAAGAAATAGTAAACCTAATGGGTTAAGAGCAGCGATAAATGCACTTATGAAGTTACGAGACCCTATATCGATTGCAAAAGATAGAGGGGTTGCACTAGAAAAAGTTTTTAATGGATAGATTATGAAAAACGTTAATTTACATAGTTTAAAATACAACAGAGGGGCTGTGATAAAAAGGAAGATCGTCGGTAGAGGTGTTGGTTCTGGACATGGTAGTAAATGTGGAAAAGGAAGTAACGGTAATAAACAAAGAAGTGGATATCGTTATAGACCTGGATTTGAAGGTGGACAGACTCCTTTAAAAAAGAAGCTCCCTATGATAAGGAGAATTAACAAATTTAGGAAGGATACTCCAAAAACTATAACTACTGATATGTTAGCTAGAGTTATAAATTCTGGAATAAAAGAGATAGATAGTACAGTTTTATCTAATAAAAGGCTTATAAAACCTGATGAAAACTATAAGGTAGTGCTTGGTAGAATTAGCGATATAGATTTCAAATCTATTATTGTAAAGGCAATTAGGTTCTCAAAAAGTGCAAAAGAGTTTATAGAATCTAAGGGTGGTAAATGTTTAGAAGAGGCGGAAAGTAAAGTGAAATAAAATAAAATTGTAGCGATGTTTAGAAATATAAGAATATTAATAAATTTTTTAAGGTCGTCTGAGTTGACTGATAGATTGGTTAAGACGTTATTTTATTTGTTGATATTTAGAGTTGGCACTTATATTATCTTACCTGGTGTTAATGTCGCTACTGTAAATACTACAAGAGGTGGGTTATTGGGCTTGCTTGATACATTCGTCGGGGGAGCATTTGCAAGAAAATCTATATTCAGCCTCGGTATTATGCCTTACATAAGCGCGTCAATAATTATACATATGATGACCTTATTATTTCCTAGTTTCTATAAAATACAAATGGATGGTGAATCCGGGAGAAGAAGAATGAATCAGTTGACTAAATATCTAACTATATTTATAAGTATTTTTCAAGGGATTGCTTTCTTCTCATCAAACATAAGTCAAGAGGAGTTATTAATAAATAAAAAGTTATTTATAGCCATGTCTGTTGTTATTATGACCGCTGGTACAATGCTATGTGTATGGTTAGGTGAAAAAATAACAGATAACGGAATAGGCCAAGGTACATCATTATTAATATTAGTAGGTATAATATCATCTTTCCCTTCTGCTGTTTATAGTGAATACCTATTAAAAAAAGGAGATTTTATGGTGTTACTTATCGAATATGGCTTATTGTTTTTAGTAACAGCTTTTGTTGTATCGTTGTCTCTGGCAACTAAGAGAATAAAGTTATTGTACGTTAGAGAAATAATGGAGTTTGATGAATTGACAAAAAAAAGACAGTATTTACCATTAAAATTGCTTTCTGCAGGTGTAATGCCTATTATATTTGGTAATGTTGTGCTAATGTTTATTGCATTTTTGTGTAATTTTCTGTCAAGTAGAAGTACATTAGCACTTAATGTATATAGCTCATTGAACAATCCATTATCATGGGGATACAATATAACCTTTTTTATATTAGTAGTCCTCTTTACATATTTGTACACGTCAATAAATGTGAACTCTGTAAAAATCGCAAGTGATTTAAAAGGAAATTCATGTTTTATTCCTGGAGTTAAACCTGGGAAAGAAAGTGCGGAGTACATAGACTCGCTGTTAGATGTTATAACGTTTCCTGGGTCAATATGTATAGCATTTATAGCATTTTTGCCTGTATTAGCTAGTTATTTTAATGTTGGGATGCAGTTAGCACATTTTTATGGTGGAACATCAATGTTAATAGCTGTGCCATCTGCAATAGAAATCTGGAAACAAATAAAATCTTATTGGTTGTTGTATAAATATGACAATCTTGAGATGTATGATGAATAATATTTGTACAATAGAAACCATTTGTTAAAATAAAAATTCATTAAATAAAAAATTATACTGTTCTTTATAGTCTATAATTTGTAGTGTTTAAAATATTTAACGTTTGATAGGTATAATTTTAACTATCAAGTATGTCTAGGTTAATTGGAAAAATATGCGCTGCATTAACAGCAGCTTGTGCGATAATAACATATAAATGGTTTAGTGCTTCAAAAACACGAAAATGTAAGGTATTAGTTGAGAATCTAGGGAATAATATACCTACTTTTAATCCACATAATATAAATGATCTTGCTTCTTTAAGAATAGCATATGATATATACGAAGGATTAATAAGATATAATATAAACGGAGAGTTAGTGCTTACTGGTGCTACAAGGTATGAAGTTTCTGATGATTTTAAAAAGTATACCTTCTACCTTAGAGAAAATGCTAAGTGGACTAATGGGGACCCTGTAACTGCAGATGATTATGTTTTTTCATATAGAAGAGCATTAGTTTTGGCTAAATTTTATGATAGTTTATTATATCCAATAAAAAACGCAAAAAAAGTTAAAGCCGGAGATATAGATCCATCAGAATTAGGTGTATATGCAGATGGTAAATTTAAATTAGTGATAGAGCTTGAAGAGCCTAATTCTGAATTTATACATTACGTGACTCTACCAATATTCCTACCAACACATAAAAAGAATTTTGAAAATGACCCTATTGGATTTTCTAATTACAGGAATATAGTTAGTAATGGGGCATATAAAATAAAAAAATACGTCATGAATGATAAGATAATATTAGAAAAGAGTGAAAAGTATTGGGACAAAGATAATGTTAAAATAGATGAGGCTGTATTTTTGATGATCACCAAAGGGACTGTGGATCTTAATTCATTTAGAGCTGGGGAAATTGATATAACATATTATGAGTTACCGGCATATGATGCAGAAAAGTATATTAAGGAGTTTGGAAGCATGTATAAGATATATGATGTTCTTGAGCAGGATAAGTTAGTATTCAATATGAAAAATAATAAACTTAAGGATATTAGGGTTAGGAAAGCATTAAGTATGGCCATCGATAGAAATAAATTAAATACTGCTATATTAAAAAATTCGATGCCTTCATATGCAATAATTCCAGAAAATATGCAAAATGGTAAGTATAAAGACGATATAAAAGGATTGGACTCATTTAAATGGATTAATGCTACAGACAAAGAAAGATGTGATGAGGCTAGAGAATTGCTTAAGAGCGCAGGGTATTCAACTAAAAATAAATTAAATATAGAAATCTACAGTTACACTTCTGAATTGAATAAGAAGGTAATTGAAGCAATTAAAGACATGTATGAATCCACATTTGAGGGTGTTGTAACTTGCGATCTAAGGTTTGATGATTGGAGCGCATTTGAAGATAATGTTCTTAAAGGTAAGTTTGAAATTATCGGGACATCATGGATAGCAGATTATAATTTACCATCTAATTTCACAATGCTTTATACAACCAATAACGTTGGGAACCATGGATTCGTCTCAGAAAAGTCTTATGATGATTTATATATGGAAGGGTTGAGGTGTTCCGGAACTGACTGTGAAAATATTCAACATTTACTTAACGCTGTTGGAACTAATGGATACTATGTATCTCCATATTCTATTAAATCTCATAGACGATTAGTTAGTGATAAAGTTATTGGATTTAATACAGTTAATAATAAGTTAGAAAGGTACATAACTAAAGACCTTGATATTGTAATACTATAAAAATATTTGGTTTTAAAAATTTTAACTATTAATTACAAAAATAGTTAGTCTTGTGGATATAAATTTTGCTAGAGTCAAATATATAATAGATTATTTCGATGATAAACCATTAATAAGAACAGAATTAAAATATAGAAACGATTACGAGTTATTGATTTCAGTTATTCTAAGCGCTCAATGTACAGATAAACGGATTAATGAAATTTCCCCAAGTCTTTTTAATGTTTATGGTAGTTTCAAAGAGCTATCGAGCGCAAATTTTAAGGATGTTTTTGAATTAATAAAATCAGTTTCATATCCGGTAGAAAAAGCTAAAAGGATAATTGAAGTATCAAATATAATTCATAACGAATATAATGATATAATTCCAAACAATTTCGAAAAGCTATTAAAAATCAATGGAATTGGGAGGAAAACTGCTAATTTAGTACTTTCAATATTATATGGATATGAAGGAATAGCGGTTGATACGCATGTAGCAAGGGTGTCTAATAGGTTATGTTTAGTAAATAGTAAAAATGCTAATATTATCGAAAGAGAGCTAAGTTATCTGTTCCCTCGTAAATATTATAACAAGATAAATCCATGGTTTGTGATTTTTGGACGATATCAATGTAAGGCAATAGGACCAAAATGTAGCAACTGTGGGTTAAAAAAAATATGTAAAAATTTTGAATAAGAAAAAAAATATATATCGATAAAGTATGGACATTGGGCGTAAAATTGTTCTATGGGGATGTAGTTTATGTATTTTTACTTATAGATTGAAGGCAACAAATAATGAAAATATTCGTAATGTTTCAGAAAATGTAAATGAAGTTAATTATAGCTATAATTATTCAAAAATAAATAAAGAAAACTTTGATTATATCTGTGGTTGCCTTCTTGATAATATAAGTATAAAAGTTGATGATCTTTTAATGAGAAATAAATTGATAAAACTTATAGCTGAAGAGAATAGGAAGAAGAAAAAAAAACGTGATCAAAAGAAGTTAAAAGAATGGAATCTAAAATTAGTTGAAATAAATAAAAAGCTTAACCTTCAAAACTTGCTTAATGCTATATTTTCGATTTATATTAGAAGCAAAAGTCATGATGAATTTATAAATAACAAATCGTCGAGTGTGCTTACTGTTAATGAATTAAAAGCATTCTCAATTTGTGATAATAAAAATACAGGTAAGTCATTGGTTAATACATTGTTTAAGCCTAAAACAATAACAGGTGAATTTAAACTTAATGAAAAGATTATCAATCCTGGGGAGGATATGGCTAAAACAGTAGATGACCTCAGAAATATTCAACATTTAGATATTGATACTCTAAATAAATTGTATGATAAGTTAGCTAAATATGAGGATGCGTTTATTAGCCTATTTTCTGATAAAAAAGCGTATGAAAGATTTAATATGGGCGATGAGCAGTATAATGCCTATATAGATACTAGATCAGATAAAATAAAGAAAACAAGCATTCTTAACTGGAAATTTGCAAGACTATTTTTAAATTTTAGTGTTCTTGGAATTGTAGTTTTTAATATTATCCTTCCTTTTGGTGTTTCGGGTATTGTTGCAGCAAATGAAGAAAACGTAAATTTTGGTGATTTAGTTAAAATGATGTTTAAGTCCGTGTACGGAATATTTGGATTTAAAGTTTTTGATGTTAGAGGTGTTGTAGATTCTGTGTCAATATGTAAATTCTTTTCTGAAGCAAAAGGTGAAGATTGGTTTAACATTATGCGCATTATTCCGTCAATTATGAACTTATTGAGTTTAGGTTTTGAGGCACATAATATCTTTAAATATTTTAAGCCTACTGGATTCTATGAAAACTTAACTGAGAAATATCATGCTATTAAAATGTATTATTCAACTATGAAAGACATATTTAATTTCATAAAAGAGAAAGATGAAGATATATACAATATCCTTGGTCCTAAGTTATCACATTGTGCGAATATGTTTGGAGAAAGAGAAGGGCTTAGTAATGATCAAATTAGACTTCTAAATCTATTAGATAAATTTCCTGAAAAATGGAGTTATTGGAAGAACTGGGGGAAGGCAAGAGCAAGGAAATTCTGTACATTATTGTACCTCTTTGATAACAATAAAGATATATTTATTAATCCTATCATCGAAATAGCCGAGATTGAGACATATTTATGTGTTTTGAATTTAATCAGAGATCCAAGATATAAAGGTAGAATTTGTTTCCCTACAGTAGTTAAAAACTTGAATAAACCATATATTGTTGCAGATGATTGTTGGAACCCATTCTTGCCTCCTACGGTAGCAGTAGGGAATGATATCAGATTAGGTAGAGATGTCAAAGGAGAATATGTTGCTATAGAAAATGGCGACAAGGAATATAATGAGAACGGGAACAGTGTAATATTATTATATGGTATGAATGCAGGAGGTAAGACAACCGCTATTGGAGCTCTTGCAATATCATGTATCTTTGTAAAATCATTTGGAATCAGCTTTTCAAGAGTTGCTACTATATCTGACATTGGACGATTGTTTTCTCTTATTGATGTTACTACAGATATTAGTAAAGGGTATAGTAGATATATGTCTGAAGTTGCAATGTGTGATCAGATGATAAGCTTTATTGAATATGCAAAAAAGAATAATATTAATGTAGTTGTTTTTGTTGATGAATTGTTTGCTGGAACTAATCACGACGCAGCAGGGAAATTAGGGTCTAATGTATTAAAGTATGTTGCTGATTCTCCTTGTGCTTGTGGTGTATTTGCTGGCCATAATGATATGTTATTACAAGTTGAAAGTAACAGTAATGGGGCTGTAAAGAATATGAGGATGGAGGTAGAAATATTAGAAGATGGTACAGTTAAGAATAAATATAAAATCAAGAAAGGTGCCTTAAATGAATCGATTGCAGAAAATATTATCAAGAATATGGCCTGTGCTAAAAATCAGATAAGTAAAAAGTCTGGAGAAATAATGTTAGATAGACAACTATAGTTTTATTGAGCAGTGAAGTATGAGAAATATACTATAAGTTTATTTCAAAAATATCGTCGAGTGTAACCTCATCTATCTTTTTTGAATCTTCCACTTTGTAATCACAGTTTCTTGTTCTTCTTAAATCCTTTAGTACACATGGTGCTTGTAGTATTTGTCCAATATCTCGAACAAAACTTCTTACATAAAATCCAGGTGAAACGTTCATGGTTATATTTACACATTTAAAACCATCTTCATCTTCATAAATCTCCGTAGTTCGAGATATATTATATATTTTTACATCTCGTGGTTTTAGATCGATTTCAATTCCATTCCTAGCCAGCTGATACAGTTTTTTACCATTTATCTTTATTGCTGAATACATTGGTGGAATTTGTGTATCTCTGGATTTTAATATGTCTATTGCATCATCTAATTTGTTTACTTTTATATCTATATCTCTATTTATATTAAAAATCTCACCACTGATATCTAATGTTTTACTATCTTTGCCAAAGACTATTGTAACTATATATTCTTTTGTAATATTATTCAACTTGAAAAGTGATTTTGTCGCCTTATTAACACCAATTATCATCAATCCAGTTGCAATTGGGTCTAAAGTACCATTATGCCCTACTTTTTTGAATTTAAACTTGTGTTTTAATTTATTACACACATCAAATGAAGTATAACCTTTTTCTTTATCTATCAATATAAAACCACTAATGTCATAAATAAAATTAGAGAAACACATTATTAATTTAGATATAAACAAATTTAATGATAACATTTAGGAAATGATCCAAAGAAAATAAATTATTAATCTTACTTATTTTCAATAAACACTTCAGAAAAACAATATGATATATAGTATTTACGTCCACCAAGTAGGAAATACATTTTATTACCAAATTCTTTTTTTATATCTATAACCTTACCATTTGTATTATTTAACCCATCATAAAGTCTCCAATTGCCATTATTATCCTTTATTAAAGTACAAATATGAAATCCTGGAGAGGCAATTAATAAAGCACATGGTTCATATCTCTTTTTTAATGTTTTGTCAAAAACAATCCTACCTAAGTCATCTTTAGAATTACACCTGGTATCATTTGTAAATAAATAGACTTTAGTATCATAATATCCATAATGGTCATATGGAATTTCCTCCACCCAGTAACGTTTTTTTTCTTCGTCAAATGTTATTTCGAATTCAATTTTATCATTTAATATTTTTTTATAAAAATCCTTCATATATAGCTCATAACCACTAGTATCAGCACATAAGTAGTGATTCTTTTTAATAAAATTAACACGTTTCCCTTTGATATTCTGTTCAGGTTCTTTTGTTTTAATTTCATTGATTAAATTATATATACATAATTTTGTAGTTTCGTCATCTACATAAACAAATATATCATCAAATCCGTAATAATTGAAGAAATTTCCTGAATTGTTCCATTCCTTATAACGATCAAAGTAATATTCTTTACATTTTAAAAAATAATCATAACCTTTAACAAACATCTTTATAGCAACCATATCTCTATATTTATTTATGATATTACTGTCTAATTGCTTATTATTCTCATATAAGTATAAAAAATCCTTTAAGACGTTCCATCTATTTTCTTCTGTATTTTTATCAAAGTTTGTATTTTTTAGGAATAACGCAAATTTCTTTATAGAAAATATAGCCAAAATAGCCGCAGTGAACCAGCAGTTATAATTCCATTCAAGTGCACATTTGTCTGCTTTTACTTCATAATTATCTGGGAATTTTCTATAGATATTTATTTTATTAGGATCATTTAAATAATCATCCTTTATGAATGCTTTTTCAATTTCAGCCAAGTATTTATTTAGTTCTTCGTTGGTTATTTTACCTGTCAAAGATTTTTTATACTTTTCATATATTTTATGAATATTTATAAACGCTTGTTTTTCTTCATCAGTAAGCTTGAAATCGTCAAGGTTATTTAGAGTCATCAACATTGATTTTTTATCTTTGTAACTTTTAGTATTATTATTTCTACAGCAACAACAATTAGAACAACAACAACAAGAGCGGCAATCAGCACAACAATCGTAGAAAGCATTTAGATTTAATAAAAGAAGTAGTAAATACCTTAACATAAATTTTTATCTCTATTAACTCTAAAGCTAAAAAATATTAACGTAATTGATATAATAATTGCTCCAAATATCTGATTATGGAAATTAAAACAGACTCCAAATATCGTTACTTTTGATGAATATGGCAATTGACCTAAGAATATATAGCTGAAAATTAATGTAAAAATAACCTTCGAGAAATTTACAAACTCCAGTGAAATCACACTCGAAGCTCTTTTAACACCATATATGGCAGATAAATGGTGTCCTAAAGTTATCATCGATATCAATATAGTGTACGGATTAAACAATATGTCAAAAGAAAAACTATATTTACTTAAGCTATTTGGGGAACTTGGAAATAAATATTTTATAAGCGGACAGACGAGTAATATCACAAATCCGTACAAAAAGAATATCACAAACTCAACACACCAACCCTGCAATGGATTTTTTTTCTTCCTACAATAATATCTCCTAGTTGTATCACCTATAGCCCCAATTATTATATACGATAACAACCAATATATATGATTAGTCGAAATTTTATTATAATTAGATATTAAAAACCCAGCACAAATAAAGAAACCATACCAAATATAATACAATCTAAACTTTTCTTTTAGTAGGAATGTAGCCAAAATACAAACAATGAACGGTTTTATCATCGCAGAAATCTCTAAACTACTAATTTGAATATTTTCCATCAATACAAGTTTATAAGATGCTGCAAATATCGGAATACTGAATAATAACACCTGAATGAACTCCTCTTTAGTACAAAACGTTTCTTTAAATGTAAAATCAACCTCACCCTTCTTTTTAAAGTAAAGATACACAAAACCAAATAGAAATAGATTAAGAATATCTGCGTGTAAGATAATTGTTAGCGGTTTTTGACCTGCCAAACTATTACCGTCGAGTGTGAGACATTTACATAAATTATTTGCTAAGGCACTGAGACAATTAGCTAATAAATAGTAAACCATCTTTATAGGATGTTAATAATAAAATTATAATTGTCAAATTAATGTTTAATCCCTATGTACAGCCTAATGTTATATAGCATCGAAGATAATAAATTATCGTACAATATAAACTTAACTTTTTTACTTTTAGATGGATGTAAGGACATAACTTTCTCTTTATATCTATTCTTTTCAGAAATTGTTTCACTATCATCAGAATCTGCTTTCTCCCAATTATCTTTATGTTGCTTTTCTAACCTAGCACATGACATAATTATGCTTTTTATAAAATTACCTAGACTAAAATTTATAAGACTCAATTCTAAATATATTATGTCACTAATACTGAATACAAATGGAGAGTAAGATATTAATATATCAAATGGAATTACCTTTTTTGCTACAACATTTATAAAGAACGTTAAATTGTGCGAAAACTTGAATTTAGAATTTATATCGTTATAATAAAACTCCCAACCGAAACCTAACCCACAAATTCCTACTCTTCTAAGAATACAATGAGGACCTGGGTATCCACTAATACAACCAATTGGATTATAATAATGATTGTAATCGAAGTAAAAAGGTCTAATTGAGAATGATAATGCCGTATTTCTGTTTTCAATGCGGCTTTCTAATTTTAAATTTAATTTAGCCAAAAACCAAAGTATATTACATCTTAATTTATCTTTAGTGTTTGAATTATTACTTTTGCAATATTTATGAATTAATTCGAATACTTTATATCCGATAAAACCATTTGAAAGGGAGACCTGATAATCCTTTATGTTATTAATTTCTGTTGCTGACCCCTCACAGTGAACCTTAATGCACAAAAACACAAAAATCAAATACAAACTATTTTTCGCAGTAATCATTTCTATATACAGTTTAATTTTTATTTTTCATAAAATTACTTTTTATTGTTAATAAATTATACTTTATTAGTTATTTCCTAGCTACGTATTGTTTTTAACTAAAAATTTTTCACACCTAACTACAGTTTGCGTGAAGAGTGGATTTAGGGCTAAAATAATGGTTGTTATATTGTTGATATTAACACCAATTGATTTTATTTATATGTTGCTGTTGCCAAGATGTTAATATTGAAAACATTGTTAATTCTCTGTTTATAATTGACTGGGTTCACGTTCTAATGGAAGTACTATATCTTTGATAAAAGCAAATGCAGTTTAGGAGACTTCGTAATTTTGTTTGTTGAGGAAAGAATGTAGGAATGATGATGACGATGAATATTAAATGTACATGATGTTAGTGGTCAATGTGTCTATATTAAGTCAAATTGATGATATAATTTATATGTTTATTAATTAGAAAAGTGGATTGATATACAAAGACATTTATAAATATGTAATTATTGGAAGAGTGAGTAATTCTTACGTATTTGACATTCCTTGTAATAGTAATTATTCCGAATGTAATATCTAACTAGATCTGTAGGTAATGTTAAAATTACTAATTCATGAAGATTAAATCATATGACACTCCTTATTATTCTCAAAACAGTAAAAAACATCATATTTTAGTAGTTGATTAAATGAGTTGGATATATTATTTATTCCCTAAATATCATTGTTTATCTATTTTTAGTTAGTTGGATATATTAGTTTTTAATGTTTTGTAATTTTATGTTTTATTTTTTTATACTAGTAATATCAGTTTTTTAGCGTTTTATGGAAAATATTGCTGAGAAGGAAAATAAATTAGGTAATAGGATTTATGAATTGGATGTTTTAAGAGGTATTGGTATTTTGTTGGTATTATTAAATCACCTTGCTTATTATGTTTATTTAGTTTCATATCAGAATCTTAAATATTTAAATTTTCCAGATGGATCTGAAATCTGTGAAAAAGTATTTAAGCTTTGTCAAATATTTCTGTATAGCCATAAATTAGAGCCTATTCAAAACCTAATTAGGTGTATGTTTGTACTAATTGTAGGTGTGTGTTTTACATTATCAAGGAATAATTTAGTGAGGGGGGTTAGGTTATTCCTTTGTGCAATTTTTATGTCTTTGTGTAGTGTTGTTATGTATTTGATTATTGGAGATAAACATTGTTTTATAACTTATGGAATTATTCACGCATTATCTATTTCAATATTATTGTCATATCCTTTATATAAACGTATAGAAAATAAATATTTTTATCTGTTAGCCTCAGCTATTGTATTTTTTATTGGATATTATAGTTATAGATGCTCAGTGTGGGTTGATTATGGTTCTTTACCATTGTATAAAATTGTTTTTGGTGAGTTTATTGGATATCTTAGAGGTAATGGATCAGATTCATTCCCTGGGTTATTGGTTTGGAGTCTTGTATTGCTTGGAATATTCGTTGGAAAACAGTTTTATAGTAAAAAAAAGTCATTACTTGGACTTAATTATAGAGATAATTGGATGTCTAATCTTGGTAGGAATTCATTGTTTTATTATATCATTTCTAGAACGTTAGTCCCCCTATTTGTATTAATATTAGTTTTTTTATTTAGCATATTAAGATAAGATGGCTTCGATATTTGATAGGGTAATTGATTATAAAGATTCCGATAAGGTTGCAATTTATTTTAAAAAACACAATATAACATATAAAAAGTTGTATAAAAATGTGTTAAGGATGTCCAATTATTTTGTAAATATTGGCATAAAAAAAGGAGATATAGTTACATTAGTACTTCCAAATATTCCTACGTGTGTCTATGCGCTTTATGCATTAAACTATATTGGAGCAAAGGTTAGTATTTTACATTTTTTAACAAGGTTTAAAGCTATTGTTGACAAAATGGACGTATTAAAGTCGAAGTATGTTATATTACCAGAAACACTTATTGATGGCAGTAATGATTATATAGTAAAAAATGATAAAAAGTTTATATTAGTTAATCCATTTAAGTATCATAGTTGGTTAAAAAGATTGGTGTATTATTTCAAAAAACCTAGCATTAAGAAGTCTAAAAATATCTTTAATTTAGATGAGTTTACAAATACTAGAGTAGAACTAACAACATTTAATAACTTTGAAAAGAATGAGACATCATTTTTTATTCATTCGGGTGGTACTACAGATGTACCTAAAATTGTAGAGTTGTCAAATGAAGCCTTAGAAGGTATATCTATTAATTTATTTAATGGGCTCTCAAGTGAGAATAATAAAACTTTAGCAGTTTTACCTATTTTTCATTGTTACGGTCTATGTGTTGGGATTCATAGTTTCTTAAGTATCCACGCATCTATATATTTAATGGATAAATTTAGCCCGTCAGAAGTTATAAGTGGGATAAATAGTGGAAAAATAAATATGATTATTGCTATCCCAGCTATGATGAAAAAGATAATGGAAGATAGACATTTTAAAAAATGTAAAATAGAAAATCTTGGTGAATGTTTTGTAGGAGCTGATTCATTAAATACCACATTAATTAAAGAATTTAATAAGTTAGTAAGATTCAAAAAGACAAATGCTAAAATTTATGAAGGATATGGGTTAACTGAAACATCGAGTGTAGTAATTGTAAATACTAAATCTAATTATAAACTTGGCTCATTTGGTAAACCAACTGCAAACATAGACGTAATAATATTAGATGACGATAATAATATTGTTAAGGCAAATGAAATAGGTGAAATATGTATAGCTGGTAATACACTTATGAATGGTTATTATAACAACCCTGAAGCTACTAGGGATTCATTTATTAATATTGATGGGAAAAAATATTTGAGAACCGGAGATATAGGTTATATTGATAAGGAGGGTTTCGTATTTTTTAAAGAGAGGAAAAAACGGATTTTTAAGATATCGGGGGTAACAATATATCCAAGAGAAATTGAGAATTTGGTTTTAAAATTTGACAATATTATAAAGGATGCATCTTTAGAACTTATTAATGACGATAAAGGTAAACCATCTTTAATATTATTTGTTGTAAAAAGGAACAGTAATGATGATGAGAGTGAAATAATTGAATTAATAATGGATAAAATAAAGAAAAATTTTATAAAATATAATTGGCCAGGTAGAATAGTGTTTCTAGATAATATTCCTAAAACAGCTGCTGGGAAGGTCAATCATAATATGTTAATATCAATAATTGAATAGAGTTTTTGTTATTAATAATTATTTTTTTAAACAATCAATGATGTCAGACAAACATACTTTAGGCATAGATGAAATTATGAATGACTTGCTTGATTTAATTGAGAAAAACTTTGCTATAGATAAAAGTAATATTTCAGATGATACTAGTATTGACGATTTGAGTATAGATAAATTCTCGACTGATTTTGTTGATTTATTAATGTTGATCGAAACTAGGTTTGACGTAAATATAGATAATGATGAATTTATAAATGTAGATAAAATTAGCGATTTAATAAATCTAATCAAAACTGCTTATGAAATTAAAAAGAAATCTAGTAATAAATCTAAAGTAAAATAATCACATTCCTATTTGAACTGTTGGCGAACCATTTACTATAGAACCACCTGAAGCTGTATTGCAAGATAGATATGCAGCTGGGAGATTGCATATTAGAACAGTTGTTGACCCTTTTAATATAACATCTGGATGAGGTGGAGCCCCATTACATAAAATATTATCAGTCATCCTAGCTGCTGGTTTACCTTCGATTAGTACAGTTGGGGCTCCTGATATTATCATTCCACCACTAGCATGTGGGATTGGTGGAGTCCCAGGTGTTACTATTGGGCATATAGTTTTACAACCTAATGTTGCTGCGTTTGGCATATGTAGGTATGTATAAATTTACAAAATATTTGTAATTATTGAAAGTTAATATTTAAAATATTTGAAGTTACGATTGAATTAGTTGTTTTTAAATAAAATTAATTATTGATGGCGCAATTACTTACGTATTTTGATTCTATAATATTGTCATAGATTAATGGCGGTATAATTTTTATGCACTTATTCGTGTTTTTATCTTTCCCGATAAGATTAAATGTATAAAATCCGGATTCTCGGAGTTCAATTGTGGTTTTAGAAATGTACGAATTTGCGTTACCTGTCTGTTCAAATTTTACTATTTTCCCATTAATTTTGAAATCATATTCATTGATATTATACTTTGTATTTCCAGTATTTACAACCCAGAATGATTTAATAACTGGGATATTAATAAAAAATTCAGTTACTGTATCAGGTGTTAATTCACTAAAGTTTATTAATATTTTACCGAATAATTTATCTTCATACACTTCATTAGCCCGCAAATTAATACTAGATTGTTTTAATTCACATGATTTTTTTTCATTTTTAAATAAATATGTCTCTTTTACATTGAGGTCACAAAAATTATATATATTCTTATTCGCTACAAATATATCAAATTTCATTATAACATCTTTAAAAATTGACTTATAATCTTTCTTTATACTGCTAATATCATTCCTTACGCAAACCAGTCTATATAAATTCGACATTTTTATGAACGATAGTGAGTACCTATTAAAAATATTAGACAATTCACAAGAAGGTACTATTTTAAAATCATTTGAAATACCACTATTATAGTAATTACACTTTACATGTATATAGAAAATATCAAAGTAACACTTGGCAAGAGACATATATATATAATTAATAGTAAAATTTTAATATAATATGTAATTTTTTTATATTTCTCGCAGTATATTGCTTTTATCTAGGATTAAGATTATACTAATGATTATAGAACTTATAGTTCAAATGGATAGAACATTACATTGCGGATGTAAAGGTTGGAGGTTCAATTCCCCCTAAGTTCACTTTTTGATAGATATTTTATTTGTTTTAGAATAATTTAGTAGCAAGTAATTAATGAACAATAGTCAGATAGATAGGGCTAAGCTAAATTTTGGAATAATTGGAAATTCAAAATTATTAGATAGAGCTATCGAGATTTCATTGTTAGTTGCTCAAACTGACCTTTCTGTTTTAATAACTGGAGAGAATGGAACAGGGAAAGAATCAATTTCAAAGATAATACACCATTTTAGTCAAAGGAAAAATAACAAATTTATTTCTATTAACTGCGGGGCTATACCTGAAGGAACGATAGATTCTGAATTATTTGGACATGATAAAGGGGCCTTTACTGGTGCAGACAATAGCCGAAAAGGATATTTTGAAGAGGTAGATAATGGTACTATATTTTTAGATGAAATTGGCGAAATGCCTTTAGAAACACAGGTAAAGTTACTTAGGGTTCTGGAAAATAAAGAAATAATACATGTAGGATCATCAAAAGTACAAAAGGTTAATGTAAGAGTGATAGCAGCTACTAATGTTGATATAATAAAGAAAGTTAGTGAGGGTAAATTTAGAGAGGATTTATATTATAGGTTAAATACTGTACCTATAAAAATTCCACCTTTGAGGGATAGGGGGAATGACGTTATACTTTTATTTATTAAATTTGCTCTAGATTTTGCAGCAAAATATAAGACTGATGCTATTACATTATCTGAAGATAGCGAGAATTTATTGACTAAGTATCAATTCCCAGGGAATATAAGACAATTGAAAAATATAGTAGAACAGATATCTATATTAGAAAAAAAGAGGATCATTACACCAGAGGTTCTAGAAAGATACCTGCCTGAGAATGAAAAAATGTTTCTTTCGCTAAATAGAAATAAAGATGACTATATAGAGGATATATCTGAAGACAATGAAAAGGTGAAATTATTGTACAAAATGATAATAGAGTTAAAAAAAGAAAATAATGAAATTAAAAAGATTTTATCAGATTTAATTGGCAGTAAGGCTGTTAATGATAGGATGTTAAATAACTGATTTACAGATAAATAAGTTAAGCTATAATATTTCTATAAATTTTTTATTATCAATAATATATCAACCTAGTGATGAAAGATGCTACTGGAGAAATTGTTCAAATAATAGGACCTGTTGTAGATGTAAAATTTGAAGATGAAAAAGATTTACCTGAGATATATTGTGCATTAGTTGTTGTAAATCCAAATGGTAAAAAAATAGTACTTGAGTGTCAAAAACATGTAGGAGATCTTATAGTAAGAACTATTGCCATGGATTCTACTGATGGGCTTTCACGTGGATTAAAGGTAACAAATACTAAAAAACCTATTCAAATGCCTGTTGGAGAGAATATAAGAGGTAGGGTATTTAATGTTGTAGGTGAAGCTATAGATGGAATGCCACAGCCAGTAACCGATAAAACATTACCAATACATAGACATGCACCTGAATTTAAAGAGGTATCTAATAATGCTGAGATATTAACTACAGGTATTAAAGTCATAGATTTATTGATGCCTTATCTTAAAGGTGGGAAAATAGGATTGTTTGGAGGTGCTGGTGTTGGAAAAACTGTTTTAATAATGGAACTGATAAATAATATTGCTAAATTCCATTCTGGATTATCTGTTTTTGCTGGAGTAGGAGAGAGAAGTAGGGAAGGTAACGATCTTTTAAGAGAGATGATTGAGTCTGGAGTTATAAATTATGGGGATGAATTTAAAAAGTCAATGGAGAAAGGTGAGTGGGATTTATCTAAAGTTGATAATGAAGCTCTAAAGAAATCATCTGCAACATTAATATTTGGTCAAATGAATGAGTCTCCAGGTGCTAGAATGAGAGTTCCATTAACTGGATTAACGACTGCTGAATATTACAGAGATGGAGATGACAATAGTGGTGGTAGAGATATATTATTGTTTATAGATAATATATTCCGATTTACACAGGCCGGTTCAGAAGTTTCTGCATTATTAGGTAGAATGCCGTCAGCTGTTGGATATCAGCCTACTTTAGCGTCAGAAATGGGATTAATGCAAGAAAGAATTACGTCAACTCAACATGGATCTATAACATCTGTACAAGCTGTTTATGTTCCAGCTGATGATTTGACTGACCCAGCACCTGCTACTACGTTTGCTCATTTAGATGCTACTACTGTATTGTCTAGAAAAATAGCTTCATTAGGTATATATCCAGCTGTAGATCCGCTAGTGTCTAGTTCTAGAGCATTAAATCCAGACATAGTATGTAAAGAACATTACGAAACCGCCCAGAATGTAAAAAATATTCTACAGAGGTATAAAGAATTGCAGGACATTATTGCTGTTTTGGGAATGGATGAGTTGTCTGATGAAGATAAAAAGACCGTTGAAAGAGCTAGAAAGGTCCAGAGGTTTTTATCGCAGCCATTTACAGTTGCAGAGCAATTTACTGGAATGAAAGGTGCATTTGTATCTATTGAAGACACTATTAAAGGATTTAATATGATTTTAAGCGGAGAGCTGGATGACCTGTCGAGTTCTGCATTTAATCTGGTTGGGACTATCGAAGAGGCTATTGAAAAGGGAAAACACAATTCGTGATTTTCTGAAATTTCTGACGAATTACAAGTTATTCATAAAATTTTTAATTTAATATTTGTATTAGAATCAAAAGATATATATACATATATATATGTGTGTGAAATTTATTTTATCTTTTTTGGCGTTAATTGGGTATTGTTTTGATATAAATAGTGGTTGTTGTAAGGAAAAGAATCCTAGTAATGATGAATCGAATTTAGACTTTCGCAGTTGCCAAAATGGGGTAGTCAATAAATGCGGCTTAGGAAGAGCAGTAAATCATGTAAGTGGGAAAGGTAATTGGATGTTTGAGGATGACGAATCTGTAGAGAAAATTGTGATTAATGTAGAGCATAACTCTGTTAGTATCAATGGAAAAAAATTGGTAAAAGTTATCAATGGATTGCAAAAGAAATTTGTTAATGGAAAGGTTATGAAAAATAGTTCTATATATAAAATACCTGATTTTAAAATAGACAGCATTTTACAGGTAACTGTGGATGAAGATATTACGAAAGCACCTTATATTGTTTTAGTTGTTGGTAATGATGATAAAGGTATTGAGAACTTTTACGTTATTGTTTGTACTGACATATCAGTTCTTAAAAAAGGTTTTAGTGGTTCTAGGGTATTTTGTGCAAAAATATTGTCGGCAGCTGGTATAACTGATATTAGTGAAATGTTCAAAAATTGTGAAAATTTGGAATATGTTAAAATTTCTGGTTTCCAAGATAATAAGGTTACTAATATGTCTTCGATGTTTAGCAGTTGTGAAGCACTAAAGAAGGTTGTTTTTGAAAATAGTTTTGGAACTGCTAGTGTTGTTAATATGTCTTGGATGTTTTTTGAATGTAAAAATTTATTAGAGTTAGTGCTTGGGGAATTTAATACTAGTAAAGTTACTGATATAAGTGGTATATTTTGTGAATGTAGGTCATTATCATCAATATCAGGTATATCTAAATGGGATACTAGTAAGGTTGCTAATATGTATTATATGTTTTATGGATGTGAATCATTAACATCATTACCAGATATATCTAAATGGAGCACTAGTAGAGTCACTAACATGGCTGGTATGTTTTATGAATGTTTGGCATTATCATCATTACCAGATATATCTAAATGGAATACTAGTAAAGTTTCTGATATGAGTCATATGTTTCATAGGTGTTTATTATTAGTAAGATTACCAGATATATCTAAATGGAATACTAGTAATGTTACTAATATGAAGAGTATGTTTTGTTTCTGTTATTCATTATCAAATTTGCCAGATATATCTAAATGGAATACTAGTAATGTTACTAATATGAAGAGTATGTTTAAAGGTTGTTCTTCGTTAATTACTTTACCAGATATATCTAAATGGAATACTAGTAAGGTTACTAATATGAATTGTATGTTTTATGACTGTAAATCATTATTATCATTACCAGATATATCTAAATGGAATACTAGTAATTTGGATTGTACTGGGTTGATGTTTGCTTATTGTTCACAATTAACTACTTTACCAGATATATCTAAATGGAATACTAGTAATGTTACTTGGATGATTAGTATGTTTAAAGGTTGTTCTTCGTTAATTACTTTACCAGATATATCTAAATGGGATACTAGTAATGTAAAATGTAGGATGGATATGTTTAGAGATTGTACTGCATTAATAAATGTTCCAGATAAATTTAAGTAAAAGTCATTAGTTTAGCTGTGGTTTTTGATTGATTAGTCTTTCAGTCAAATTAAAAAGTTTTCATTATTTTATTTTATTTTATTTTATTTTATATGAAGTTGTATTTATTGATAATAGTGCTAATTGGATATTGCTTTAATATAAATAGTGCAGGAGGGTGTTGTGAAAATAATGGTGGTGGGTGCTGTTGTAAGTGTTGTGGAGGTGGTGGAGATAATTTAAGAAAAACTAAAGATAAAATTCCTACTTATAAGAAAGATCCAACTACTGGTAAGAGTAATATAAGTAAAAAAAGTCCAGACATTAGCGATAAAAAGTCTGAAGATAATATCCTTATGATTAGTAGCAAAAATGGAAATAAAAATAAAAAAGGTAAAACAGATTTAAAAAATATTACACCTAATCCAAATTTTTCAACAAAACAACCAGATGGAATTTCTGAAGTATCAGTTAAAGTCGAACATGTAGGAAATGAGTGGGGGAAAATCCCATATTATCAAGCAGCACAACAAAATATAAAAATTAATAAAAAAGACACTTTAAATAATGAAGGTAAATTTTCTGGAGTATCAGTTGAATTCGAATCTGACGAAGGGTGGAATAAGGAAGAGGTAGAAAAAAAAGACCCAGAATATGTTAAGAAAATAACAATAAACCATGACAAAATTATCGTTATATTCGATAACGATGATTTAAAAGAATACTCAAGAGAAGGGAATATTAAACATGGTACAGATAAAGATGGTACTGATTATAATTATAGCCTTTTTTATTGTCCTTATGTAAGTAAGAAATACATTCGTGACAACATAGAGATTAATGTAGATATTTCCTTTATAGATATTCCTTATATTGTTGCACATATAATAGACAATTGCTATAATAATTGTCTTGTGTTTGCATCAAGTGAAAATAGTACTTTTAAAAAAGTGTTTTATTTTTGTAAAAGTGGTTATATAAAAATATTAATGTCAAGAGGTATAAAGTCTACTAATGGTATGTTTTCTTGTAGTGTGGCGACCAAAATAGATGTAAGTAAACTTGATACTAATAATGTTACTGATATGAGTTTTATGTTCAATAACTGTAAAGATCTGAGCGAAATTGTAGGACTGGATAAGTTTAATACAATTAAGGTTACTAATATGAGTTATATGTTTTATAAATGTAAAAATTTAATAAATATAGATTTGAATAGTTTTAATACAAGTAAGGTTACTAATATGGCTTATATGTTTGCTAAATGTGATGATTTATGCAAATCAAAAAGTTATGACCCTGTAGCTATTGAAGGTCTAGAACAACTTAATATTGCCTGTGTTGAAGATATGTCTTATATGTTCCATGATTGTAAGAATATACGAAGAATAGTATTAAATGGAGCTAATAAAGGCGTTGTTAAAAATATGAAAGGCATGTTTGAAGGATGTTCAAAACTGGAGAAGTTTTATGGATATAATTTAGACACTAGTAATGTAGAAAGTATGGAATCCATGTTTAAAGGATGTAAATATCTAGAGAAAGTATACATATGTAATTTTATTACTAATAATGTTACTAATATGAGTAATATGTTTTGTGAATGTAGGTCATTATCATCAATATCAGGTATATCTAAATGGAATACTAGTAAGGTTACTAATATGAGTAATATGTTTAATGGATGTGAGGAATTAACATCATTACCAGATATATCTAAATGGAATACTAGTAGTGTTACTGATATGAGTAATATGTTTAATAAGTGTATTAAATTAAAAAATATAAAATTAAGTAAATTTAACACAAGTAATGTTACTAATATGAGTTATATGTTTTATGAATGTAGTGAATTGAACGAACTAAATATAGCCAGTTTTCTGTTTAATAAATCATTAGTGTGTAAAGATATGTTTACAAGGTGTACTAAATTAGAACGGGTTTATGTAAACGCTCCTGAAGTAAATGTGAAAAAGAAAAATATTAAAGATAATTTTAATAATTGTGGTATTATTAGTTGTGAATTAAATAATGAAGGATTTATACGTCGTAATAGCAAGGTATGGGAACGCAAAAGCGATAATCCTGATTCTGATTCTGATTCTGATGATTAATTTGTTTGCCTTCATTTTTTACGTGTTATTTTCATTTTCCATATGTGGTTCTATGTAATAATATTTATGATTCATAATCTATTTTTAAATAATATAACAGCTAAAATTGAAATTAGACTATGCGTGTTTTACTTGTAATAATTAAAATTTTAATTTTGCCAATTAATTAAAAAGTTTTCCTTATTTTATTTTATTTTATTTTATTTTATTTTATTTTATTTTATTTTATTTTATTAATATGAAGTTGGTTATATTTGTATTAACGCTAATTGGATATTGTTTTGATATAAATAGTGGTTGTTGTGGTAAAGGAAATAATGGTAATAGTAAAGTGTGTTGTAAGTGTTGTGGAGGAAGGAATATAAGTGCCGTAGGTGGAATTGGAAGCCGAGGAAAAAAACATAAACGAAGTAATCCACATAAGAAAAATGGTAAAGAGGATAGTTTGAGGAAAACACTTAATCCTTCAAAAGCAGGAAATCTAGATTTTATTAAAGGTAAGAGTGGGGGTCCAAGTAGAATAGCAGAACCTAGAACTAGCAGCCATGATGGTGGTCGGTCTGATGTGGGTAAGCTTAAACAATTAAATAAAGAGTATAAAAAAAATGAACCAGTGGTAAAGCAATGTATGCCTGTTAAAGAAATAGTAATAACTAGAGATGAAAGTAATATTTATGATAAAGTTGTCTTTAAATACGAAGATGGTGAAGAAGAAGTTCTGGGGAGGAATCTTAAAATAACATGTGAAAAGGAAGTAGGATTTGATGTATGCTATGATATAAGTCAGTATAACATTGATGATAATGTAAAAGTTACTTGTAAAATTGGTAAATTTTATGTTATTGCAATTGCAAATCTTGATAATAAAAATGATATTATTATTTGTAAAACCTGCAAGAAGAATATTAATGATGATTTTAGTGAGTGTTTTTCAGAGTATTTTGAAATGGAGAAAAGTAAAACCAGATATAATTATCTAAAGATATTAGCGGCAAATATAAATGACGCTTGTGGGATATTTGAAAACTGTTGGAGGTTGAAAAAACTAGATCTTAGAAATTTTGACACTAGTAATATTTCTAATATGTGTAATATGTTTTCTTTTTGCTATGATTTATCTGAAATTATAGGACTAGGTAGATTTAATACTAGTAATGTTTATAATATGTGGAGTATGTTTTATAATTGTGAATCATTAAAATCTTTAGATTTAAGTAATTTTAATACTACTAAAGTTACTAATATGGGGAGTATGTTTTATAATTGTGAATCATTAAAATCTTTAAATTTAAGTAATTTTAATACTAGTAAAGTCACTGATATGAGTTATATGTTTTATAAGTGTGAATCATTAAAATCTTTAAATTTAAGTAATTTTAATACAAGTAAAGTTAAAGATATGGTGAAAATGTTCAATGAATGTGAAATGTTGGAATCATTAGATCTAAGTAAGTTTGATACAAAAAAAGTTACTAGTATGTTGGAGATGTTCAAAGGTTGTAAAGAATTAAAATCTTTAAATCTGAGCAGTTTTGATACAAGTAATGTTAAATGTATGGATGGTATATTTCGTGGGTGTAAAAAGCTCATGGAATTAGATATTAGCAGCTTTAAAAAATTGCCATTTAATACCAAAAACTATGTTTTTGGATCAGGATTAAAGAAAGTTATAATAAATAAATCTCTTAAAGGTGTTGAAAGGGAATATTTAGTAAATAAATTTACTAGAGAAGGTTTTAAAGAAATATCTAAAAATATACTCACTAGACCTGATGATGCTGAAGACTTTATTTATAGTGATGAAGATGACGATTAATGGTAAACCTAAAATCATGTAATTTAATATAAGATAATATAATTACTTAATTACATACAGTCAGAATCGAAGCGACATATAGGTAAGTCAACCTTGATAATAATGTAGATGTTACTTGTGAGTGAATTGGCAGATTATATATTGTTACAATTGCAAAACATGCAATACAAGTGATACTATTGTTATTTGTAAAGTATTTAAAGTACCTACAGTCGGAATCGAACCGACATGACATAATTGTCATTAGTTTTTGAGACTAACGCGTCTACCAATTCCGCCATATAGGTATAACTACTATATGTAAGATAAAAGAAAATTCTGATTTATAACATTTAATTCTACTTATTTAAAATATTAGTCTAGAATATTTAAAAAACTAAATCAAGAAACTAACTTTTGTAGTGTTGGTTATTTAAAAAAATTAATTAGCTCTTCTTTTTATAATTTTCTTTTTTTTTAATAATAGCTATTGCCTCATCCTCATTAATATTAAAGACTCTACTTAAGTCAAATATTGGTGCATTCAAATCTCCGCATTTGATGTATGGACCAAATTTGCCATTATGAACAAATATATCAGCACCATTATATTTACCAATTAATCTAGGTAATCCTATCAGATTTAACCCATCTTGAAATGTAAAATTATTTATATTTTGGTTTTTCAATAAGTTAAAATACTTAGGTTTATCGTTTTCATCGTTATCACCAAGTTGTAATACAGGGCCATATTTTGTATATTTAAGGTACATATTTTTATTCGTTTTTGGATCTACACCCAATAACTTACTGCTAAGTTCAACTTTTATATCTGAACATTTAGATAATTCAACCAATAGCCCATCGTAGAACTTATGTAAAAATTTAACCCAATCGAGTTTACCTTCTGAGATACTATCTAATTCGTTTTCAATATTAGCGGTAAAATCATAGTTCGTTATATCAGTAAAATTACTTACTAGGAAATCATTTACTACAACTGCTATATCTGTAGGATAAAGCTTATTATTTTCAGTATTCTCTATTTTTGTTTCTGTACTCTCAGTAATTTTATTATCAGACATCGTTATAATGTTTACCTCCCGCTTAGTTCCTTCCTTTGATGCTTTAACTATATAACCTCTATTTTGTATTGTAGAAATTATTGGAGCATAAGTCGATGGTCTACCTATACCCTTCTCTTCTAATTCTCTAACTAATGTAGCTTCAGTAAATCTCGATTTTGGGCGTGTACTTTTTTCTTTACCTGTAATACTTACAAATTCTACATTATCATTTCCCTTTAAATCAGGAAGTATATTTTCATCTTCGTCATTATCGTCACTTTCTGTCTGATATAATTTTAGAAAACCATCAAATTCGATTATAGATCCTCTTGTTATAAATTCCTCATCATCTAAATTTGTATTTTTTATTATTACAGTCGTTTTATTAATTATCGCATCAGCCATTTGTGAAGCTAGACACCTATTACGTATTAAATTATATAATTTTTGTTCATATTGATCATTACTAGCAATTGTTTCAGATAAATTTGTAGGCCTTATTGCTTCATGTGCTTCTTGTGCTAATTTCGATTTTACTTTAAATTGTCTATTTTGGATATATCGCTCGCCGTATTCTCTAGATATTACATCTCTAGCTTGTTTAATTGCATCTTCAGATAGAGTTACAGAGTCAGTACGCATATAAGTTATTTTACCGGATTCATATAGCCTTTGTGCAAGTTTCATAGTATTGCTAACACTAAAACCCAACTTAGTGTTTGCTTCTTGTTGTAGTGAAGATGTAGTGAATGGAGCTACCGGTTCCTTTGTTACTTTTTTCTTCTCAACCTTTTTTACTATAAACTCTGAATTGATTATCTTTTTAAATAAAATTATAACATCTTCCTTGGTCTGTAAATTGTTTTTAAGCTCAGATTTAAATATTTTATTTTTATACGTAAGAAGAGAAGTTATCTTATAATATATTGTTGGTTTAAATGATAATATTTCGTTTTCTCTTTCGACTATCAATCTTACTGCAACTGACTGAACTCTACCAGCCGATAATCCGGTTTTTATTTTCGACCACAATATAGGAGATATTTTATACCCAACTAATCTATCTAGAATCCTACGGGCCTGTTGAGAATTAACAAGATTTAAATCTAAATTCCTTGGGTTTAAGATAGCTTTTTTTATAGCATTCTCGGTTATTTCATGAAATACTATTCGTCTTATTTTATCATCAGTTAGCTCTAAAACATTCTTTAAATGCCAAGATATTGCCTCTCCTTCTCTATCATCATCGCTAGCTAGATATATTACATCGGCTGATTTAGACTTGGTTTTAAGCTCACTAACAATTTTTTTTTTAAGACTATCAATAATATAATTAGGTTTAAAATCATTATTAATATCTATCCCTATATCTTTCTTTGGTAAATCACAAATATGCCCTTGTGATGACATAACTTCGAATTTATTACCAATAATTTTTTTTATTGTTTTAGCTTTAAATGGAGATTCGACTATAATTAGGTTGTTAATCTTGTTGCTCACAGGAGGTATCATTTAATAATATAAATAGAATTGCAAATAAAATCAATTTAAGACAAAATTATATTTATGATGAGGATAAATGAAGATTATTTAAGAATATTTAGATAAATATATAGCTATAACCAAAATTAAACTGTCCTTTATTAAAGACGATAGATAACATTAGTAATGATAAAAAGGTATGATGTAATTTTTTTAAAAATTTTTATTAGCATCCAGTTAAGATCTCTTGGCCGAGTGGTTAGGTAAAAGTCTGCAAAACTTTTGACAATGGTTCAAATCCATTAGGGATCTCAATATTTATCACTCTCATTGAAACTAAGGTTAGGTAATTATTATCAAATATATATTAAAATGAAAGTTAGAACTACCTCATGGAGTTTATTGTTTAAATGATTTTAATGCCGTTTTTTAATCTAATATTTTTGATTTGAACTATGTTTATTTAGTACATTCACAATTGTTGCATATGTACTGTTAAGCGCGTCACTAATCCCTTTATAAACAGCAGATATACTAATATCTGCTGGGATTTTAGAAGTTGCATTACTATTCAACAACACATTGTACATTAAATTATGAAATTTACAGATACCGTAGTATTCTTTTAGGATTTCATTACGTTCGCCCATTTGTAGCTTTATAGTCCCATTTTTTGCATTACTTTTTACTGATGAATTCGGAAAGCATTCGTTTAATATATTTTTTATGTAGGTTATATTGAGGCGCGTTAATTTGTTATTTTCTAATTTAGCGTATAAACATTCTTTTATATTATACATAATGTTATTGTAATCATTTTTCATATAAGTTCCTCCATGTTTACCTTTTAAACCATTAATAAACTTAGTGTTGTTAATTGCGATTATTTGGCAACCATCAATGTTAATTTTTTTATCTGAATTTGCTTCTTCGTTAATTTCCATGTTCCTTCCCTTTGAAGCTAAGATTTTATTATAATCCGATCCATTGATTGCCTCAGACATATTGATATCGCATTCGAGTGCATACTCAAATATATCTGTTTTTGTCTTACCGTTTTTTATTATATTTTCACTAGTAAATTTTTTATATTTTTCTTCTACTTCTTTATGTTTATTAATAACATACTGGAAGTTCGTCTCTTTAATGGAATAACAGGATAATATTTTTGTATATGGATTATTTTTTATGTTCTCGTTTATTGTGTATTTAGCATATTTTTTAATTGATTTGTCATATTCATCCCAGTTATTTTCAGATATATTTTTAGTTATTTCACTTATAAATTCTTTCTTTTTGTCGGCTGGTTTTTCTTCTATTTGTCCTTTATTGTGTAGTATTTCTTCAATTGATTTTTTATCGATTGGTTTTTCATTGATTGGCTTTTCGTCAGTTAATTTTTCATCTGTTGATATTTCATTACTTATATTTTGTATATTGTCGTTATTCGTTATAGCGTCAATTTTATTTAATAGTTCTGAATGATTGGATGTATTATGAGAATTTATGTCTTCTGGAATTCTATCTTTGACAGTATTATTATCATCAATTTCATCTTCCTCAGTTTTTTTGTCTTTATTTGGTATACTATTTTTACCATTTCCGTTTCCTATCAGTCTATATTTATTAGGCTCTTCTTTTTTTTTAGTAGAGCAATCGCAACAATCATTAGGTATAATATTTATAGCAGATATAAAAAAAAATATTAGCGTCAATACACAATTTGCATATCGTGAATACCATGAAGCTTCCCTAAAGAAGTAACAAATAACCATATTTTATTAATAGTAAAATTTTACTATAAATAAAAATTTTATTTTTTTTTTTATTATTTTTTTTAACTAATATTATGCCTGATTTTAGTGTAGAGGAGTTAAATAGGTTGGATAAAGTCAAAAAACTAAAAGAATTATCTGTTAACCCATATCCATCAGATGAGGTTATTATTGATTCCAAAAGTACTAATATATTAGAAAATTTTGATGAATACAATAATAAGACAGTAAAAATTGCAGGTAGATTGATGTCTAGAAGGTTAATGGGAAAAGCTTCATTTGGTGAATTGTTAGATAGTTACGGAAGAATTCAATTATATATCAAAAAAGATTCTATTGATAATGAAAACGAAGAAAATTACGAGATTTTTAAAAAACTTATAGATTTAGGAGATTTTATTTATGTTAGTGGCTATGTTTTTAAAACAAAACTTGGAGAAATAAGTATTCATGTTGAGAATTTAAAGCTACTGTCTAAAGCCATAAAACCACTACCATGTGTAAAAATTGATGGAGAAAAAGTGCATTTTCAATTTACTAATAAAGAACATATATATCGTCAAAGGTATTTAGATTTGATATTAAATAAAGAATCAAAGGAGGTTTTTTTTAAAAGGACTAAAATAACTAATACAATAAGGAACTATTTTAATAATTATGGGTATTTGGAGGTAGAAACACCTGTTTTACAACCACTGTACGGAGGAGCATCTGCTAGACCTTTTACAACACATCATAACACACTAGATCAGGAATTATATTTAAGAATATCGAATGAATTATATTTAAAGAGGTTAATTATAGGTGGTATAGATGGTGTTTATGAATTCTCCAAAGATTTTAGAAATGAAGGTATGGACAGGTTCCATAATCCAGAATTCACACAGGTAGAGCTCTATGTGCCATATAAAGATTATAAATGGATGATGAATTTTACTGAAGATCTATTAAATAGATTAGCTATAGAAGTTTGTGGGTCTAAAACGGTACAAGTCGATGATAATATTATTAATTTCGAAAAACCTTTTAAAAGGTTTACAATGTTTGAAATTATCGAACATTTTACTGGAATAGATATTTCGAATATGGACGAAGATAAATTGAGAGAAACAGCTAAAAAATTAGATATCTACATCGATCCATGTTTAGGATATGGTAGAATTATTGATGAAATATTTGGGGCTAAATGTGAGCCTAATTTAATACAACCTACATTTATAACAACTTATCCGATCGAAATGTCGCCATTAGCAAAACAAAATTATGATAATCCTAATTTTGTAGATAGATTCGAGTTATTTATGAATGGTAAAGAATGTGCTAATTGCTTTTCAGAGTTAAATGACCCAGTTGAACAGCGAAAAAGATTCGAAGAGGAGATGAAGTTATCTAAACGAGGAGATGATGAATCAATGGTACTAGATGAAGATTTTCTAACTGCAATGAGTTACGGAATGCCACCTACAGCTGGGATCGGTATCGGAATAGATAGATTAACGATGATATTAACTAACTCAAGATCTATACAGGATGTTATTTTATTTCCGCAAATGAGAAAATTGTAGAATATGAACAAAATTTTAATAACTCTATTAATATTTATACAATTATTTTCAATAAACGCTGTGGCTATATTTGATTGTGATAATAGGTATTTTTGTTCAGATGAAAGTATTTTTAATAAAGATTACTTGGATCAAGTGAAAACTGAGTTAAGAAGTGACAAAAACAATGTATTTTATCTTTTTGATGTTACACAGTTTGAGGTAGACATAGTTGATGAAAATAATAAAACTACTGCAGAGAGAAAAAAAATATGGAAAAGTCTTTATTCATTTGGTAATGGAAATTTTAATATAAACAATTATAACTGTTTTTCAATTGCAGTAATAAAAGATAATTTTGATAAAGTTAATCGTAAATATTCTGATTATCTATGCTGTTGCGATGCCTCATTCGGTCGAGATAATGATGTTAACATAGTTGAAAAAGTTGGAGATAAATATATTGTAAAGAATAAAACAGATAATAGTAAATATGAAACATTAGGAAGCGGAATTTATCATTGCCCAGTGATATTTGAGTTAAAAATTGTTAAAGAGAACATCCAAGAAAATCGACTATTTTTCTGTTCAGAAATAGATATGTTTGCCGCATTCCATGATAATGATAAACAAAATATTTCATTATTTAAAAATAACTGCATAAAAAAAGCTAAAATAATCGAATATTTTAGTGATCTTGGAACTGGTAATAACTTGTTTAAGGATTGTAAAAATATTGAGGAAATAGATCTAAATGGGCAAAGTGAATTTGAAATATATGGTAAAGATATGTTTAAAAATTGCGAAAACCTAAAAGGCCTAAAAATGTCAAATCTGACAGCTGAACTGGATATAAATCAGAATTTATTTTATAATTGTCCAAAATTAGGAAATATAACATTTAACAAAAAATTTAATCTAAAATATGATGATATTAAAAACATTGAAAATATTAAAAACATTAATATGATTGACGAAAGTAATCAAACTAAAAAACTGGAAAATATTACTAGAGAAGATAAGTTAGATATTTTCTTATCAGATGCAAATAGGTACATAAAACTAAGAGAATATTATAAAAAAGCAACTCCAGCAGAAATAAATTTCTTAAATAAATATGACTACGCCAGCAAGGATGATAGTGCTATTAAAAGAGAGCTAGATAATAGGATAAAAGGCGTACATGGCACTACTATAGACAAAAATAAGCCCAAAATAAATACGCCTGGTACTCCGAATTGCTGTTGTGGGTGTTGTGTCAACTGCTGCAATGAGTGTTGTAAGGCAATTGGAGGCTAGTAGTCTAAAATTGGATGAAATACAATCTAAGTATGTTCGAAGGTGTTTAAATAATTAGATAGAGGTTTTATAATATTTAAAATATAATTTTTTAAAGTAAATATTGCCATTATTAGACAGAAACATGTTTTATTTTAACCATTCTTAGTGAATGAATTTGTAATATCATCATAACTGTATTTATCTTTTAATACACTATCAAATGAATTATTTTTACTTGCGTTTATGTATATTTTCTCTAATTTATCACAATATGTTAATATACCCTTTTGCGAAACATTAGTTATGTTAAAATTATCTCCAATGATCAGCTCGCTTAAATTGTTACACTCATAGAACATGTAATTTGCTTTTTTAACATTTGTAGTAGAAAATTTTGATAGATCTAGTGTTTTTAAATTATTACAATTATCAAACATATAGCTTAAATCAGTTACCTTGGATGTGTTAAATCTATCACCAAGTTTAATTTCTAATAAATTTTTACTGTTATAAAACATAAATCTCATATTCGTTACGTTCTTTGTATCTATGTTGGTTAAGTCTATTTTTAATAGATTATCACAACGACCGAACGTCCATCCAAAGTTTTTTACACTAGACGTATTAAAATTCGATAAATCTATGTATTTGACGCTACAATTACTGAACATATAACTAATATCGCTCAATGCTCCATTTTGTATTATTACTATTTCACTGTTGCTTGTTCCATAGAAAAGTGCCTCACATCTGGTCGTATTAGCGTCCTTGCAGAATATAAGATAGTTATTATCGCCATTTTTAACGATTGCTAGCATGTATGGCAACGATTCTTGACCAGATTTGAAAATTACTGATATATTATGTAAATTTTCCTTTATTAGGTTATATGTATCGTTATTGATGTAGTATAAATTAGTTATTTTAGCAAAGGACATCCTTATTATCTCTTGAGATTTTTTATTATCTATATTTATTTTTGTATATTTATAACTTTCAATACTTATGGTATCATTGCTAATATCTATTTTAATTTTTTTATTTTCTAAGAATTCTTTACCAGATTCATCAGTAAAACTTGCATTATTAAAACTCGATAATTCTGTATTAACGACGTCTGGATTACTAATAGTTGAACTTAGTTTATTGCTTAAATTGCTTCTACTATTATTAATATCATTAAATTTTGTAATGTTAAACTGAATATGTTTTTCCATAGTAGACTGACTCATTTTAAAATTACTTAATTTATTTTCTAATAATTTCTTAATATCTGCAGGTATTTGTTTTTTTTGGTTTCTAATGATAGTAATATTGTCAGCTGGGTATTCATCATTAGTCTTAGCAGAGCATTTACAACAATCAGTTGATCCTCCGCAAAATGTGTTTAATATGTTTGCAAATATGTATATATTGATCCTAGATATTATACCTATCCTGCCAAGTATTGCCATATATTTAAATATAAAGAAGATAATAATAGTAGTAAAATTTTACATAAAATATTTTCTTCTTTTACTTTGTTAATCAATAATTTTTTTTAGGTATAGACTATAGGGCACTTGTAGTTCAACTGGATAAAATAACAGACTTCGGATCTGTAGTTATAGGTTCAAATCCTATCAAGTGCACAATTTATTTGTTACTAAGCTATTTATCCATGATTTTTTCTTTATAAAGTATATACCAATAACACATTTTACTAAATTCAAAAGATGAATTATAAAATATATTTCAAAAATTTTTAGATTAGAGAGTTTGATTAACATGAACTGACATGGGATCACTAATAGCCAAAAATACCCACTATCTAAAATTGATAAAAGTAAAATCTTTCCTCCAGATCGTAATATATAAAATATTATTACGGCTATTGACAGTAAATAAAAATTTAATGCAAATGCTTGTATACATTTGGTTATATTACTGGCTAACTCTATGTTGATATTATACAAATTTGGGAAATAATAAGAAATAATAATTATTATTGGAGTTAAGATTATTCCTATAAAAAAACCAAATAATAATGCTTTTTTTGCGTATGAATACGCCAGAGTAAAATTACATTGACCTAACTGATGTCCTATTAGTATTTCAGAACTGTAACCAATGGCAATTAATAGGTTCATAAAAAATACGACTACAGTGTTAGTAATAGACATAATTACAATATTATCTATAGATTGGAATGAATATAATTGAGCAATGACAAGGAACGAAAATGAGAACAAAAACTCATTAAAGAAAATAGGGATAACCTTGACTATGATAGAGCGAAGCAATTGACAATCTAACTTTAGACCATTTAATATATTTCTAAGAAAAGCAAATCTATTACGTATTGCAATCACAAATAGTAATTCAACGAATCTCGATATGAATGTAGCCAATGATGCACCAAGTAATCCTAGTTTAGGAAATCCCAAATTACCATCTATTAGTAAATAATTAAATATTATATTGGTTAATGTTGCTATCAAACATAATATCATTGGCCAGGATGTACTTCCTGATTCATTTATTGTAGAAGTAAAAATTTGAGTAAATGTAAATGGAATTAAAGATAAAAAACTTAGTAAAAAATATTCATTACACGCATTAAATATATTTCTTTTTGTATCATAATCGCCCTTAGTCATAAATAAGTTGATTAAATAGTCGTAAGTAAAATATATTAAAACGGAAAAAAGTAATAGTAACGACACAGATATTATAATTCTAATAAGAAGTACGTTTTTTACACTTGAGTAATCTTTTACCCCAAAGTATTGTGTAGTATATAAACCAGCTATAGCATTAGTACCTGAAAATGTTGTAACAAATATAAATAAAATTTGGTTGATTATGGACACAGAAGATATTGCATCACTTCCTAACATTCCAACCATAAAATTATCAATGAATCCGTTAAAACTGCTTAATGTATTTCTTAATACAATTGGTAAGCCTACAACAGCAAGTTTTTTATAAAACATAAACTAATATTATAGATTTAATGATTTATTAGAGAAAATATATTTTGAGTCGATGAATTCTATGTTAATAATAATTTTGAGTTATATTGTTGAATAATGTGAAAAGTTCTTCCTATAAATTCGTATATTAGATATTTATTCCAAATGTTTCTTCATATGCATAATTTATATACTCGTCTATATGGGTGTTGTTGATTTTACTTACACATATTGAAGTACAGTTTTTAAACATATCGGTAACATTTGTATCTTCGTTGGCGTAAAAACCAGAGATATTTAGATTCTTTAGGCTTTTACAATTGTAGAACATATTTTTTAGATTTTTTAATAGTAGTGGATTGGTTTTAAAACTTTCTAAATTAACATTTTTTAAATATTCACAACCGTAAAACATATTGCTCATGTCAGTGGCATTATTTGTATTGAAGGTATGTAAATCTAATGATTCCAGTTTTTTACACCCAAAGAACATTGCGCTCATGTTTGTTATTTTCCTAGTTTTAAAATTAGAAAAATTTATATTCTTAATTCTTTCGCACCCATTAAACATCCCAGACATATTGCTAACATTTCTGCAATCTAGATTAGATAGATCTAATTCTTCAAGGTTGCAGCAATGATAGAACATATATGATGTAGTCACTGATTCCTTTAGATTTAGATTTGATAAATTTAGATACACCAGATTTTTACATTCGTAGAACATGTAGCTGGTATCAGTTAATGCACCACTTTTTATAATAATTATTTCTTCGTTTTTTGATTGATCAAAGATTCCACTTTTCCCTATAACTTCAGCATTATCACAGTACATTATGTAATATTTCTCATTTGTATTTTCATTATTCTTTACTGCTGTAAGTAGATAGTTTTTATTTCTGATATTTTCTATACATGTGGCAATATTGGAGTTATCTTTTTTTATATCGTCATATGTTTTTCTATCAATTTCGTAGAACGTTGTTTTGCCGACAAACTCATTGCATATTTTACCTAATGAATCATTGTTATATTTTATTTTTTTGTGATTCGTAACATTCTTTATTTCAATATCTTTTTCGTTTATTAATATTTGAATTTTCTTATCTACTTTTATATTTTTAACTGTATTTTCTTTTTTTATATTAATTTTTTTCGCTTTTTCTTTTTCCCTTTGTTCTTCTTCGCCTTTCTTTTTTTTTGCATCTGCTTCTTTTCTGTTTTTAAGTTCTTCTAATATCTTTCTATTAGCTTCTCTAAATTTTTTTTTTCTTTCCTCTTCTACTTCTTTCTTCTTTTTGTCTTCTTCTATTTTTTTTCTTCTCGCGTCGTTTAGTCTCTTTTTAAGCTTTTCTTCTTCTAATCTTTTTTTTCTTTCGTTTTCTTCTTTTATTTTCCTATCTTCTTCTAATTTCCTTTTATTCTCTTCTTCTAATCTTTTTTCCCTTTCGTTTTCTTCTTTTATTTTCCTATCTTCTTCTAATTTCCTTTTATTCTCTTCTTCTAATTTTGTATCTTTATGTGTAAACTCTTCATTTGTTTCATTCTTATTATCCTCAGCCTTTGTATTTTTAACAGTAAATTCTTCCTGTGTATCAATTTTTTTACATTTTTCTACAATTTCTTTCTCGTCAATTTCGTTAGTAATTGTATCATTAGCATTATATTGATCAAGATCATACATACCAATATCTACACTTTCTACATGTTTCCTTGTACGATTTCGATGTTTAATTGATATTTTGCTATCTATTCGACTTTTCATATCATTTACATCAATAGTTGGAACATCAAATTCACAATTAGCCTCTTCATCGTTTACTACGCAATCATTATCACATGGCTTCATATTATATTCACCTGTAACACCACTGAGTCGGTTAGTTTTTTTTATATTTACTTTTAAGTACTTATTCGTGTCTCTGTTTTTATTAGAGCAACTATCACAACAATCACAAGCACCATATATAGTTGTAGTATCAAGAAAATATATACTACACCCTAGTATAATACTCCATTTGTGTAACATGGTACAGTGGATCATAATTTAATATACAATAAAAAATATTAATAGTAAAATTTTACTATTAATTAATTTTTACGTTTTTTTTTTTTTAATTCTTATTTAACTAAAAACAGACTATAAGATACTATGAAAAAATTAGATATTTAAACTTTTACGTATTGCTTTTGTTGTTCCATTACTTACAACAGTTTTTTTATTCAACTTACGTTTTCTCGCATTACTCTTTTTATCTAACATGTGGTTCTTTCCACACATTTTACGCATAATTTTACCACTTCCTGTAATTTTTATACACTTGCTAAGTTTTGAACTTGTTTTACCTTTGTACATATTATTTTTTCTTTACTTTATTAACATTTACACTCCTTCCCTTCTGTTTGACATCGTTACTGGTAGGTTTATTCTGTAATGCAGAATTTTCCTCAGCTTTCTTCATTTCGTCTTTTATTTTAGCATTTTCTTTTTTAAGATCATCGTACTTCTTCTTTATGGTATTCTCAATGTCGTTATACTTAAGTAGATTTTTTTCTATTCTAATCTTATCATTACTAGAAATCTGCTTATTGTGTATGCTTGACAATATCTTTATATTCTCGTCAATCAAACTCTTTATATACCTAATATCAGCATTAACTTTATCATTAAACTCTTTTATCTTTTTATCTTCATCATTTGTTCTACTACTGTTGCCTTGGTTATTGGCATCATTTGGTTTATTCGTATCACTGACTTTTTTGTTCTTTGCTTCAATTATTAATTTGCCAAACAGGAATTCATTCTCTTTTAGGCTTTTAGTCTTACTAATTAAATCAACTATAATCTTTCTATCCTCTGCGACCATCAGTTTTTTATAAGAAAATAGTAAAAAAAATACTGATGTTAGACTCAGTAAGATGATAAACAATTTTTTATTCTTTTTAATTGCACTCTCGTAGAATATAAAAAAAACTAACCCTATAATAAAAGAAGTCAACCCTATTAGGAAAAAATCCAATTTACTAGATCCAATATATTGAAAAGTAAGTACACTGACCAAAATCAAAGTAAACGAGAATGAAACCTTAAAAAGCCAAACTAAACTCATAATATATATGTAATAAAAAAATTGATAAAAAAAAATCAACTACTATATCCAATGTCTTCTTTTAAAATTTTATTATTAATTGAAGAGGATGCCATTTTATCACATTCCTCATTATAGGTTACTCCTTTATGACCTTTAACCCAGAAATATTTTATATTTAATCCTTTAGCAATATTGATATAGCTATTCCATAAGTCCGTATTCTTTACTTTCTTAAAATTGTTATTTAGCCAATTACCAATCCAATTTTTATTAAATGTATCTGTTACGTATTTAGAATCAGAAAAGATATTACATTCAAAAGAAGTGTACGTTAGTTTTATGTATTTCAAGGCTTCTATTATTGCCATAAGCTCCATTCGGTTATTAGTGGTTTTTATAAACCCCTCTGAATATTTATATAAGATCTTATCATTATCTAGAATAATATAAGAATATGCCCCAGGCCCTGGGTTACCTTTACATGCTCCATCTGTAAAAACATTGAATCTTTTTATAATTTCTGTCATTGTATATTATTGTTATAAATATAATTATTTTCTGTAGATTTAATGTAGATAATTTGGTTGATGGATGTCCTTATAAAGAAATTAAATCTGGTTTTTACGGTAAAGAAATGCGTTTATGAAAAGAAAAAAGGGCTAATAACGGATTTAATAAATAATGTATCTCACATTGAAATTAATAAAATTCTTAACGATGTGATTTCAAATTTAATTTTAAAGGAATATCCCAATGTTGGGTTATTAGACATTGCAGCCCCTATTATTATTTCACTAGATGATGTTTTATTGGGGGCAGGAATATTAAGTTCATGTAAAAATTTTAATGAAAAACTAGTCAATAATATATATATAGTTATACTACAAAAGTTACAAGAGGATTTATACCAACAGAATAATAGTAGTTATACTGGCTGCGGCGGAAATGATGGAATATTGAATCTTATAAGGAATATTAGTGATAATTTTGATGTAGATTTTATTTTGAGAAGGATAGATAAGAGAAAAATATACGATACGTTATTTGTAGATAAGAATTCTATAAGTAATTTTTTCTTTAATTTGGAAAATCCAATGGCCGTAGATTTTATATTGCATAATATTTCAGATTTTCAAAAAAAAGAGATTACAAATGAATTATTCGGAGATCAAGCAAAAAGATTATTCTCAATGTTGGATGTCTTGTATCAATTAAAAGACACAATTGGTTTAGGGAATGTAAATGAAAAACAATTTAAGGTGTTATTCTATAAAGAATTATTTAATCATTATACGCCCAAAGAATTTGAATTTAATGATTTTGCTAATAGATTCGTGCGTAAACTATTAGGTTTATCTAATTGTGATATAAAGAATATTGAAGTGAATACAAAAGATAAAAAAATTTTTCAGTTAATAGAAAATCGTTCGGAAGGAGCATTTTTTTATAAACTAGTTATTGATATTATAAATAATGATTATTTAAGTGATGAATATAATGATAAAAATTATAATAATATTACTGGTATAACTAATAATCAAATTTACACTAAAAATACTACTAGCTTAATCAGTAATCCAAAATGCACTACTAATACGACTAACTTAATTAATAATCAAATTTATAAAAACACTACTAAGTTAATTAATAATCAAAATTATAAAACTAATACTATTAGCTTAACTACTAATAACCCAATCTATGTTAAAAATACTAATAACCCAATTTATGTTAAAAATACTAATAACCTAATCAGTAATACGACTTATAATCCTAATACTACTGACATAACTAATAACCCAATTTATGTTAAAAATACTACTGAATTAATTAATAATCAAAATTATAAAACTAATACTACTGACATAAATAATAGCCACGATTATAACAATAATACTACAAAATTAACAGTTAATCCAATCTATAATACTAATACTACTGATCTAAATGATAACACAACTTATAATAGTAACACCACTAACTTGACTGTTATTCCAAATTATACTAACGTTATAAATAATGTAGATATTAATCAGAGTTGCAATACTAACGTTAGTACTGATGTTAATAGATTGACTTCTAGGCCAGCTTCAAATACGAATATTATTAATATAGATAATAACAAAAATCATACTACAAATATTACTAACTTAGCCTCTAATCTAACTTACAATAGTCACACAGATAACATAACTATTGACCAAAATTATGCTACAAATAACAATAATTTAACATCTAATCCGACTTACAATGCTTATAGCATTAAATTAACTAATAATCCAACATACATTAAAAATACTACTAAACTAACTTCTAATCCAATTTACAATAGTAATATAATTAATAAAACAACACATAATCAAGTTTATAATACTAATGCTATCAATATAGATAATAGTCAAGATTATACTGTAAATACTAATAATTTAACAATTAACCCAATCTATGAGTCTAATTCTATTAATATAACTAACAATCAAGCCTATACTGCAGGTACAACTAATCTAACTAAAAATCAAACATATGAGCCTAATGTTACCAACATAACTATCAACCAAGATTATCGGGTTAATTCTACCAATTTAACTAATAATCAAACATATAATGCTAACACTACTAATTTAAATAATAATCCAGTATATGAATCTACTACGCATAATCTGACTAACAACAAGGATTATATTACAAATACTAATAGTCTAATCAGTAATTTAACTTATAATACTAACGTTACAAACTTAGACAATAATCTAACATATAATACTAATACTACTATCCTAACTAGCAATCCAAATTACACTACAGATACAGTAAATCTAATTAATAACTTAACATATGAATCTAACACCACTAACTCAACTTCTAACTCAACTTATAGTATTAGTAGCACTAACTTAACCTCTAATCTAAATTATATTAACGTTACTAATAAAACAACCTCATATCCAACTTATAATACTAATACTAGTAACATAACTAACAACCTAGATTATACTAAAAATGCTAATAGAATGATTAATCACCAAAATTATAATACTAATGTTACAAATATAGATAATAATCAGAAATATACTCTAGACCTAACTACCACGACTAATAATCCAATATATAATGATAAAACTACTAAATTAACAACTAATCTAACTTATGAGTCTAATACTTCAAACTTGACTAATAGTCCAATTTACAATACTGATACAGCCACCATAATAAGTAATCCAACTTATAATACTAATACTACTGATATAGCTTCTAACCCGATTTACAATAACGATATATCCACATATGATAATAAAGATAGTCGAATTGATGTAAGTGATTATTATACAACAAATTTAGATTTTGGTGATCTTATTGAGATAAGGAAGTTTAGGATAAAAAATGCTGGAATTATATTTGTTTTGCATGATTTACAAAAATGGTTACTAAAATTAAATTTAGTCGACAGTTTTTTTCAGTGGAATGATAAAATATTGGTTAATAATATTATCCATTTTATTCAATTTATAGTCGATAATAAATTTACACATGTTGACTGGGATATTTATTTCAATAAAATATTATATGGGTTAAACTTTGATGATATAGTTTACGATGGATATGTTTTTAGCAAAGATAAGAAAGTTATTAAGACTGAAAAGAAAAAACTGAGAGATGCTAAAAAGTCAATTATATCAGAGATAATAAATAATTGGGATGATATACAAGTTCTAACAAGGTTTGAAGAATTTAAAAATGGTATTAATGTGTCTAATTTTATAGAATATTTTGTTAGAAGAGATGGTTTGATAAAAATATATGCTGTAAACCCTGTAAATATGTTTGAACAACAATATTTTATTTATCAATTAGACGTTTCATCCAAAATATATGACAGTGAAATAATATCTATACCATATAAAATTACTCCGATACAAACATTTGACAAGAAATCAATTATTTATGTAAAAAACTTTCCTTTTAATTATAAAAATAAATGAATTAAAAATCCTTTTATTAACTTCTGATTAATGCTTACCACATATCTTGAAATTAAGGATATAAAGAAAATACCAGATTCAAGCGGAGTATATGTCTTTTACAATATAGACAAAGAGATAATATACATAGGTAAGGCCAAAAATTTGAATTCAAGAGTGAGTTCATACTTTGAAAAAAATAATAAAACAATAAAAACACATAATTTAGCAATGAATGTTAAATACATAAATTTTACAATAGTTAGAAATGAACATGAGGCTTTCTTATTAGAGAATAACTTAATAAAAAAATTTAAACCTAGGTATAATATTTTGCTCAAGGATAATAAAACATACCCATACCTTGTTATAACAAGCGAAATAGCTCCACGATTAGTTCCAACTGAGAATATTGGTAATGACTATAAATATGTTTTTGGGCCATTCTCGAATAGAAGCTTTATGAATGATTTATATAGCTTTATTATTAAAATATGTAAAATTAGAACATGCAAAAGAGATTTAGATGAGGATAAAATTAAAAATAATAAATATAAAGTTTGCCTTGAGTATCATCTTGGTAATTGTTGCGGAATATGTCAAGATTATGTAAGTTTAGTGGAATATAATAATAGAGTAAATAGTGCAATAAATATTCTTAAAGGAAATTTTAAGGAAATAAAAACAGCATTAAAGAAAAAAATGGCTGATTATTCCAAAAATGAGCAATATAAAGCAGCTCAGAGATGCAAAAACGATTTAGACGAAATAATGTCTTATGAAAGCAAATCAGTAATTTCTAATCCAAAATTAAAGGATTTAGATGTGTTTTACGTTGAAAAAGATGGAGAAGATATATATTGTACATATTTTATAATAAAATGTGGGTTGGTAGTTTTTACAAAGAATGATGTTTTTTTTAATATTGATGAGGTGAACGTCTTTAAATTATATCGTGATGAATATCTTAGTACCTCTAAAAATGTAATATCAAATGTTAAGTTTACGTACAATAATATTAGTTCAAAAATACCACTAGTAGGTGATAAAAAGAAATTAATAGATATTTGCAAGAGAAATATTGATTTTCTTAGGAGTGAAATAAGGGTAAAAAAGACATTGGAATTCGACAAAAAGGAAATACTTGTCGAATTGAAAAATAAATTAAGATTAAAAAATACTCCATTTCATATCGAATGCTTCGATAATTCTAATTTACAAGGGACATATCCTGTGTCATCATGTGTGGTTTTTAAAGAAGGAGAGCCAAGTAAAGAGGATTACAGAAAATTTAATATAAAAACCGTTGTTGGACAAGACGATTTTAAAACTATGGAAGAGGTAATATACCGGCGATATAAAAGTATAGATACCTTACCAGATTTGATTATTATAGACGGCGGGAAGGGGCAGTTAAATTCGGCTGTAAAAATTTTAAAAAAATTAAAAATCTTTGATAAAGTCGATATCATCTCCATAGCTAAAGAATTTGAAGAAATATATATGTACAACTCAAATAAAACTGTAGTATTTGATAACGACTCAAAAGTTTTACATCTATTACAATACATCCGTGACGAGGCTCATAGATTTGCTATAACTTTCCATCGCAAAAAAAGATTGGATAATTTTGTAAATAATTAAAATAAACTTGTGGAGTTGGAGGGAATTGAACCCTCGTCCAATATACAAATAATGCAAGTTCTACATGTTTATTATTATTTTTCTTAAGTGTGACAGATATAATAAAAACTTGTTCACACAGCAGATATATACGTTAGCAAACCATATTAAATATCGTTATATGGAATGACTGTTTTCCCAATAACATTTTATATTTTTAAACAGCAAATCAATATAAAATATTGGTTAATTAAGCAACCATTCTTAGAAGTGAATTTCCGTTAATGAAATTCATAAGACCTGCTAAGAATTTATTTTTCTTAGGATCACTTCCGCCTGCAATTATTTCATTGCCATTTATTTGTACTATCTTTTTAAAAGTAAGATAAAACTTACATGCACCTTTACATGATTCATAACTGTCAAAATCATGTCAACCCCAAATTATTAGTCCTCTACCTTAGGGAATTTATAAATAACAAAGATCAAAGATAACATCAAGAAACTAATTGCTAAAAACTGATCTACACCTAATTTAAAGAAGTCTGATACAGGATTTGGTAGTATATTATCCTGTACTTTTAATAGACCAACAATAACTTTTGACATATATATAAAGAGTAAGCCCAAGAAAAATAGAAACCCATATCTTGATTGACTGCTGATATTAAAATCAAATTTTTTAAAGATATACAATATTACAAAAAAGGTAATTAGGAGTAAAATAAATTCGTACATCATAGTCGCATGTCTTGGTAGATAATCAATTTTTGAAAAAATAATCCCATACGATTTTTCTGTAGGTACTCCAAAATTTCTTACTTTTAATAAATCTAATAGTCTAAAACTACATAAAAGTAAACAAATAGACGATATTGTACAATCTAACAACTTAAGAAAACTAATTTTAAACATAAAAGAGCTAAATAAGCAACCAATTATAATTCCTAATATCAATCCGTGATCTGACATCCAGGCATCCTCAGAAAAACCAATAGTGTTATCTTTAAAAAATGCCAAATTACATATTTTAAAATAATAAGGCATGTGTTCTTCAATAATGCGGTAATCATTATAATAAAATACATAATGCGCTATTGAACCGAATATGATGCCAAATATAGAAATAAATAAGCATGAAAAAACCATCTCTTTTACACTAAAATTACTTAGTACTGCACAGCTAAAAAACGCTATTAATGATATAGCGACACCAAAAGACAATATTGAATTTTCAACGATCTTACTAGAGAAATCAAATATAATACTTCCATCCATATTATATTTATAAAAAAAACATTTGATAATTAACAAAAACAGTTGATATTTATATCAGTATATCAAATCAGGCCCATCGTCATATGGTTTTGCTAGTTTACTCTCACGTATTTTTATCTCATCTCTTATTCTTACAGCTTCTTCGAGAAATGAATCATCATATTTAGCTCGCTCAAGCATATTGTATAGTTCATTTAATGAGTACTTCGCCAAGTCTATAGAAAAATATGTAATTGTATCGCTATTTTTTGATTTTTTTAATACAGAATTATCAATGTAAATATCAGATTCATTATAAGTAGATAGTATTATACCGTCTACTAAATTAGTACTTAGTTGAAGATTATTGCCAAATTCATCAAAAAGATTCAGCATCGATAACTGCTTATTTATATCTATTATTGTTTTTTTTAGTCTAAACCCGAATTTTTCGCTAATTGATATGAACAAGTCAAAGATTCCTTTATAATGTTCACTACCTAGTATGCGTTTTATTTGTATTGATATATCTAACGTAATGTCTAGGAATAGTTTTTTACCGCTATTTTTTTCCTCTAGAACAATTTTGTAATCCCTAATTCTTTTATTCTCGCGAATTCCTACAAACGTTAGTACAACAAGCATTACGGAGCTGTTATTAATTAGTATAAAATTAATATAAAATAAATTTTATTTAAGTACTTTTTTAATTTAACAACAAATTAGTTTTCTATTGTACAAATGATCATTATACGGGCATTAAAATATATATTCATAAGTGTATTCGTAATGATATCATCTGTCATAATTTTGATACGAATACCTTTCTTGCAAAGAAAAATTATAACTACAATTTTTAATGCTTATAGCAATCGTTATTTTAAATTATCGTTTGAAAGTTCGAGTATAAGGGATTTTGCAACGATTGATATATATAACGTCAAAGTAATTATTAATTCTAATGATAAACGAAGCTTAAATATTAATAAGATGTCAATCAATTTAAATATTTTTGATATTATCCTAGATAGCAAGATAGTTATTGAAAATCTATATTTTAAAGATTTTGAGATTACTTTTGATAATGCTACGCAAAACAAAATTACTGACGTTAATAAAGACATTAAATATACAAAAATATTGAGACTCTTTACTTTTGTATTTAATAATATAAAACTTGATAATTTCGTTATAAATTATAATAATGGGGAAAATAGTTTGAGAAATATTTTAAATGTTGAGTTATCTAATCTTGAAATAAACACTAAAAATGTAAAGTTTAATATATATTTGTTGTTAAGAAATAATTATGTAACAATTCAGGATTTGGCTGGGAATTTTTCATATTATTTTATATCTGATTCACTAAGTGCTAATAATTTACGTCTATTAACAGATGATTTGCACTTTACAGGTGATATCTTTTTATCCAGCGTTAGTAAATTGCTAAAAAATAAATTTTTATTTTATGGTTTTGATGGACGTTTAAATATTAAAAAGTTATTATTATCCTGTAAAAACCTGAATAAAGTGTTGAATATAAAGAATTTTAGTTGTGCAGATGATTATGTATTAGTTAATGGTAGGATTATAAAAAACAAGGATACTGTAATGCTTAAAAACATTAATTTTAATTATCAAAATATGACTTCTGCTATCGATTTTAGCATCGGTAGTATAGATAAATTGTTGGAATGTAAGTATAATCTAAAAATCAACAACGGTCGTTCATTACTATGCTTCATTAATAATGTATTCGGTTTTAGCTTTAAGCGGTTTATTGATCTATTTATAAGTGATTTGACAGTTAATATAACTGGGAGTAACAATAAAATTACTGGATATACTACTGTCTTTGATGGTAATAATAAGGTTAATCTCAAGGTTACAGCTATTACAAATATATCAAATTTATTTAGTAAGGAATCTAAAAATGTAAATATTGTCGATAAGGTTAATGTATCTATTGATTCAAGAGATTTTTTAAGCAATTATTTAAAGGGTTTATCGATTGGTGAGATCCTAGTTGATTTTGATTATATAACTATGACAGAAAAGAGTAATTTTGCGCTTACTCTATCTGACATTGGGTTCAAAATGCTAAAATTAGGCAAAATAAGGTACAAAGGGGCACTTGTTAATAAATATATTGTTGCTGAATTAGAAGTCTTAAGCAAGAAGTTTAATATATTTGCAAAAAATAATTTATCTCTTAATAATTTATCAGGTTTATTGGAAGGTAATGTATTATCGAATAGTTCTTCCAGAAATAAATTAAGGACAGATAATGTAATATGTAATTTTAAAATGAATTTATTAAATATTGGGGAGAAATATGAATTGCGAAGTTTGGTAAATAATATAAAATTGGATATCAATAATGTCCCTATTGAGATAAGTGATGTAAAAGCATTATTTAGTTATGAAAATGGGAAAATTGACACACGTTTAACATCAGAATTTATTGATGTAAACATAAATAAGGCCGATATTAGTGGTATAATTAACGATCTAAATATAATGAAGTCGAGATTTTTAAATTTATCAAATAAGGAATTACGTATAAGGAGCGTCAATAGTTATAATACAACAGCTAATATTATTGTAAAGAAAAGAAACATATTTAACTTGTTTTTTTATGATATAATAGATTTCGGAGAAATTTGTATGGATTTTCATTTTAGTAATATTGGTGGTCTTATTAAAAACAATGTGAAATTGAATATTGATAGGATGTTTTTTATAGATAATAATATTAGTAAATTCAGCGTTAATATTGATAATAGTCTTGATGTGAATGGTAAAATCATATCATCTGTTGACTTAAAATGTAAGTGGGATGATGATGATATTAAGTTTAATTCGAACATAATATTACTGAAAAATTTAATTAAATCAAAGATAACCTTAGACAGCAAAGGTGGCAATATTATAGATTCTAATTTCAACTTAGATACTAGTGAAGGTATTTATTTAGATATTGATAACAAAAGGAATTATATCAGATTATTAAAAGGGAAAATGTTTGCCGAGGGTACAATAAAATATGATTCTAAGAATGTTATTTTTAATAATTTCTCAGTTTATAATAGGAAAAGGAATATAAATTATTTAAATATAAATGGGCGTTATAATCTGGACGTTAATGATCGTTTTGCAGATTTACACATGTCTTTAGATAATATAAACATTAATGGAATAAATATATTAAGATTAAAAAACCTTAAATGTAATGTATCAAGCAAAGCTACAGTTATTGATGGGAAAATAAATTTTGACCTATTTCTAAACAACCTATGTATTTATGACATTAATTATAAAAATATATCTATTGCAGTTGACACAATACTAATCAATAATAATAGTAATAAGATTATCAATTTATGTTTAAAACAATATGATAAGTCAAATGAAATAGCTGATATTACTGGTAAACTGCTATTTTCTGATCGTTTTTCATTCTATTTTAATATAATACTAGATGACTTTGATTTAACTGGATTAAGACCTTTCGTTTACAATATTTTAGACATTAAAAAAGGTTTTATATCAACTAGTTATACTTTGAAAGGGCAATTAGATAATATACTGGTAGATGGTAATGGTATGATAAGGGATCTTGCCCTACATATATTTAGTAATGGATGTTATTATGATAATATATCTGGTGATGTATTTAGTTTTAACTCAAATGAAATAGGAATATATTCAATAAAAGCTTATCAGGGAGGTATTGAATGTGGTAATTTTAATGCAAATGTTTCATTAAAGAAATTGTTTGCCCCTATTTTTACCCTGGAAGGTAAACTTAAAAATTGTAAAGTTTTTGATAAAACAAGTAATAATAGGTACTTTTATGGATTATTAAAAGGGACTGGTGATTTAAGGATAACAATAAACCCGCATGAGATATTTGTTAATGGGAAAATAGATGTTAATAACGGAAATTTTCATATTTCATCTGATGAAGGTTCTACGTCTGATATAAAGATATACACATCTGAAATTACTGCATTAAATAAATTATATAGGGGGCAGGTAAATAAAATGAAAACAAAATTAGATTTAGATATCAATTTTAATAAAGATACCAATATATATCTAGAATTAAACGATTTTAATAATTTATACTTTACAGGGAATGGTAATATATCAATAAAATTTGATGATGAACTAAAGTTGAATGGTAGTTATAATATGAGTGGTGGAACATATAATATCAAGCTTGGTGACTTTTTAAGTAAAAAATTCCTCATAAGGAATGGTAAGATAAGTTTTAATAATTACCTTCAATACTCAAATATTAATATCTACGCAATTTCTGACCTATATAACATAAATATTGACAATAAAATGAGTAATGTTTTCCTCGAAGTCAGGCTTGACGGAGGTATATATTCTCCAAATATAAATTACAATGTGTTGTTAGCTGATAATAGCGCAAAGAAATTTAACAATGATCTAAAAACATTCTTTTCTATATTATTCTTTAATAATTTTAATAGTAATCAGTTAACTAATTCTGCAAATACGTTTATTAATGACCTTTGTTCCAAAGTTTCTGGTCTGATAAGTAAAGATATAAGTATAAAGGTAAATTCAAATTTGATAAATATTTTATTTAACAGGCAACTTAAGAACTTAAATTTCGACGTAAAATACAAACTAACTGATAATATATCTCTAGAAAAAGCGTTTGATTTTTCAAATTATAAAAATTTATACAGGAATTTAAGTTTGAATATAGATACAGAGTTAAAAAATAATATGGTGCAAAGTATTAAGTTGTTTAAAATAAGCCCTGATGAAGATACTCAACTAGCCGGTAGAAATATTGCTTCATATAATATGCACAAGAGTTTTAATTTTTAACTTGGACAACTTTAATAATGATAATGGTTATTTACTAAAACATAAATTGTTTTAAAAGCAATTTATTCACTGGAATTTAATGATAAAATAAATTAGGAGTTTAATTTAATTTCAATATTTTTTTATATATCCACATTATATTGTTTTTCTTAACTACAATACAGTTGTTTTATTTCTTTATATAACTCTCCAATAGTAGATAAATTCTCACCATACTTCCAATTTTTATTATCTATTATTTTAATCCTAATATCAAAATAACGTCCAGATGATCTCAATTTTTCTATTTCATCAAAGTCTCCCAATATTTCAGCTTTTGATTCCCCTTGTATTATAATGATTTTTTTGTCAGATTTATCACCTATACACGTCCATTTCCATTCATTTCGTATGTCAATAACATAGTTGTTTAAGTATATACATATACCTTTTGCTATAAGATCTGTTCCTGTAGGACAATCCTTATAATAATCTTCACTATCTTCATCATTACTTGTACAATTGGCTATATCGCTACCTTGTTTATCCTTTTTATCGATTCGTTTTCTCACCCCCCCCCCAACACCCTCAACATATTTTGGTCTTACTTGGCAACACTGACAACAACAACGATTGCCACTATTACATTTGCAGCAGCAACTATTGTCAGAGTAAATAGTATGAATATTTGTTGATATTAGAATTAAAATCAATATTTTACTTGCCATAATCTTAATAAATCATTTATATAAGTATAATAATTATTAATTAACTATTTTAGTGTTTTGAACTAAACAAGCCTAATTAAATGAATTAATATGTCGATTATTTAATAGGAAGGATCATATTATTATTTATTTATTTTGTTATTTATTTTTATTTTTAATTTTCAGTTCTACCTTATCAATATCTAAGTCAGTGACATTATTGGCTTATTTCTCTCTTTTGTATTGAAATAAATCTATATAATCATTATCCTGTGATATATTTGGAATTAGAATACTTAATTATGGTTTTTCGTATGTTTGCATCATGTTGTTTTTTATACTGGCATTAATTTCATAGTTCCATCTACTTAATATCCCTTTTCTTTACTGATTTGTCCATTAATAAATTCACCATTGCTACCAATACATGGTTATTGTTTTCTGAATTCAATTATTGCCAGAATTTTTGACATATACTTTAGTATTATCATGAGTAATAATTTCCCAAATGAGATGTTGCTATCCCAATCTGAAACTATTGCTAAATCTCTGTTCAAATGGATTATGTTAGTTATAAGCCTTTATCTCTTTATTCATTACACTTAGTTGAAATTCTTGGTTCAATATTTCAGTAATTGATATCTTTAAGTTGTATATTTAAATCGTTATTCTTTTGGATCCTTTATAGTTTTGACTTGAATGTTATTACGATTTTCTGAACTAGAGGTTAAAACTTCTAATTGGATTTTCTTTTTAATTTTTCCAGCACTAGATCTTTTACAACGTTTTTTAATTATACCTTCAAAATTATTTGCAGTATATTTAAGACGTTCAAAATACTCTTCATCGTTTTCAGCCATTTCTTTTTTACATTTATTTATCGTTTTTAATTTATTAAGTAATGTACTCTTCTTTAAGCCACTAAAAAGGTTTACACAATCAATAACAGTTAGCCCAAATATTTGTGTTAATGTCTTTCTATTATCTTCTTTATTATTTTTCTCATCTTTTATCAACATTTCAATTAATACCTTGTTATAATCTTCCTGTAAACTATATCTATTGCTTATGTCTTCTGAAAATATTTCTCTAATAGTTTTATCCAATGATGTACGATCATTACTTACCTTTTTTATCAAGTCGTACGAATTCATTTTTAATCCAATGTTAACATTTGTTGATCTATTATTCCAATATTTTTCCTTAATTATTTCGTTAATAGATTCTCGTATAGATTTTAAAGCATATCTAACCGTTTTTGTAACGCATTTATTAGTATAAAATTTTGTATTTTTCCCAATATCTCTACCATTTCTATGTTTTATTGGTTCCATACTAGTATTATTAGCTCTTGCACCATCCCTGAGGAAATAAATTATACCTTTATAATTTCCATCTTTTATACTATTATCATTTTTATTTTCTAGCGTTATTTTATTATTATCTATTATATAACTATTATCCATTGCGTCATTTTTGAATAGAGATAAATTTAGATAATCATTATTTTGAAATCTATTTGTGCGTGAAATCTGCAAACTAGTATTATTACTATTGCCTCGCTTTTTCTTACCTTTGCCATTAAATAATTTTTCAAGATCATCTAACCCACAACAATGAATCTCCTCTTCTTTGGCTATTTTTATTTTTAATTTCTCAATTTCCTTTATAAAAATTTTAGTAAGGTTTTTAAGACGTTCAAAATATTCATCATTCTCATTAGTCATCTGTGGCTTATAATCATCTATCGTTTTTGCATTAATTAGTAATTTATGCGTCTTCACACCACTGAAATGTTTTAAACAGTCATTAAAACTTAGGTTAAATAAATTTGTAAGTATTTTCTCTTCATCGGCTCCACTTATTGCTTCATTTTCTAGCAATATCTTAATTAATTCCTCATTAAAATCTTCATCGTAATTACTAATTTGTCCGTCTAAACTGAATGAAAATATTTCTCCAATGGTCTTATTTATAAAGTTAAGATCACCACTTATGTGCTTTATTAAATCAGTAGAAAGTCTTTTTAGTTTCATACCATTGTATCTATTTCCAATTATTTCATTGATAAGTTCAAGCATCATGTTCAAGACCAACGCTGTTATTTTTTCAATACCTTCCGCAATATTAAAATTATCATCTTTTTGGGAAGTTTTAGAACGTTTACATTTCCTTCCGCATTGAATTTTATCTATTGCTTGATAATCTGACATTTTTGTAAGTAGTTCTTGTAATTCCACGTAACCATGCATCCAACTAATTTCATTTTGATTTTCAGTTTGATTATTAGTGTTTGCACTTACAACAATTTTATTATCATTTGGTTGTGGTGTACAACAACTAGGGTTGTATAGACCGCCTATTTGTTCTGTTTTAGAAGAGTCACTAGCATAGTTTGAATCAATAGTAGGCATAAGTAGTACAACTGATATATTACTCCATAATACGTTTTTCATAAATCGTTTTTTTATGTCTAAAATAAAACTTGTTAAAAAAAAATATTAAGTAATTATTTACGTTTTAATGCTAGCAAATATGAAACAGATAATATAATTTATCTACTACACAATATTTTTTAAAAATTTAATTAAATCTCCGAATATCCTAATAACGAATAAAACGTTAAAAAGAATATTAACATATACATCGTTTAATGCTATAGTTACCGATATTTTAATTTGTTTATAGTACTAAACGCATCCCATTTCATGTTAATTTTTTCAAAGTTATCTGTGTCAGTGTTTTGAGTCATTGACATAATATCTGCACTACCAGAAATGTCATAAAAATTTCCATCTCTATAAACACCAGTTTTTGCAACATCCGTGACAAATCCTTTAGTATCAGGTGATTTATAGATTGAAACAGGAGATAAATATTGTAATTTTGAACTCTTAGATTCAACAATTGAATATATTTTACCATTATTCAAACAAATATAAAAATTGTAGTAATTATTTCCAAAGTACCCATTAACTGGCAAAAAATACCAATTCCTATAAATAATTTCGTTAGAAATACCCTTGTTAAGACAATCTTTTAAGTTACCAATTGTCTTTGGAAAATTCTCAAGGTCATAATTATATATTACGGGGGTTCCATCTTGATTACATTCTACATTAAATGACAATAATTCAATTTCAATATCTTTAATAAAATCCATAGGTTCACAACTGGCCTTCTCTATTTTATCATATAACTCATTGATATTATCAACAAATCCAATTTTGATCATCCCATTAGGTGACTCAATTCTGACATCATTAAATAAATACGATTTAACCCAATTAAATCCAGGTGCAACAAAAATATTCATATATTTTTCTAATTCGACAGCTACATATTTTTTTTTCTCAAATTCAGTAATTGTTTTTGACTTCTTCATGTTCAGGGCAGCTTTACTAATTGGGCTTGTATCTAATTTAAAATCGCTAGGATACATATTCACTAATTCTTTACCATGTTTTTTTATATCAGTAGAATTGATTTTAGGTTTGCTTATACCAACATTTGGACCAGTATTACCAAATGAATCACCAAAATCAAAATCATCAAAGTTTAAATCCTCTAATTCTTTACCATGTTTTTTTATATCAGTAGAATTGATTTTAGGTTTGCCTATACCAACATTTGGACCATTATTACCATTGGTATTAGATAAAATCTTACCAGCTGGAACTTTCTTATTCTTCTTACTTAAACCTCTATTACCTAAACCATCTGTACCCGGGATTCTTTTATGGGTACTATTTTTTTTAGAACCACTGCTTTTTCTCTCTCCCCCCCCCCATTATTATTTTTAACTTTTTTACAACTATTGCAGCAACCACCTTCACCCTTACAACAACCAGCAGAATAAATAGAATAAATATTAATTAATGTTATCAATATAACCACTAATTTAGCTTTCAATATCCTTTTCATAATTACTTTAAGTATAAAAAATAATTAAAAACATTTTTAATTTTCTGTGAATTACTTTACATCAGTAACACACGTATTATCTATCTAAATTTATTTATCTTTGTATTCAGAACGTATTTCTTTCAATATTTTTATTACGTCACCTATTTTATTACTCATCATTAATTTTATTTTAAAATTTTTGAAATAAGGTAGGTTTTTAAAATATCCTGAATAGTGTTTTTTCATTGTTAATATTGTATATTTCTCATTAGTGTATTTTAAAGACAATCTAATATGTTCTTCAACTGTTTCAATCAACCTATAGCTATCAATTTTTTCTATTTTTAAATTCTTTAAGTTACTAAATATCCATGGATTCCCTATTGCACCTCTACCTATCATAACGCCATTAACTCCAGTATTTAACATATTTTTATAGCTTTCTAAATCTACTACATTCCCATTACCAATAATTTCAATATTTATATTATTATTTGATTTTAACTGAGATAAGTATTCGTACCTTGGGAATCCTGTAAACATTTGACTTCTAGTTCTACAATGAATTATGATTTTTTTTACACCTATATTTTGTAATTTTATAACTAATTCCTCAATTATTATATTTTTTTCATCCCAGCCTAATCTAGTTTTTACTGTAATAGGAGTTTTTGTTGCTTTTATAACGTTTTCTATAATATTAACAAGACAATTTATATCTTTTAAAAGAGCTGCTCCACAACCTTTATCTGTTATATTTCGCATCGGACAGCAGCAATTTATATTAATTTCATCAGGGTTATAACGAGACTCAACTATTTGTGCAGCCTTAGCAATTGTATCAGAATTATTACCAAAAATCTGAATACCTATTGGTCGTTCACAATCAGAAAACTCTATTTTTTTAAGGCTTTTTTCTACATTTCTAATAATACTGTCAGCTGAGACAAATTCATTATACACAAAATCTGCACCGTGTAACTTACATAATTCTCTAAATGCCCTATCTGTAACACCATCCATAGGTGCTAAATATAATTTTTTTGAATCAACCATTTACAAAATTAAATAACTTAACTTTAGATCTTTCCTTTCAAAATCATTCTGCAAAAATTATTTTGTCCATCTTTAATCTCTCTAATCCCGAATTGTACATCGCGAATAACTACTTCATGTACACTTTCAAAAAAAATCACAGGTAATAGTTTATTCTCAATCAAGAATTTATTTAATAAAAGATACATAACAGTTCTACCGTTTCCATCTGGGAAAATATGTGACCATAACAATAAACAAGTCGTTCTGACTATTATTTCTAATACTTTATCTTCATGACTAGCTCCCTTGTTTATAAATGATCCATTTATATATCCATTACTTCTTAATTCTTCAAGCTTTTGGTAATAATCCTTAAATATCATACTAGCCATATATCTAGATCCAGATGAATATCCACTACGTTTATAATCTTCAGTTTCTTCAATTTTTGAATAATCACAACATTCAACTATATTTTTACTGACGTCTACATACCAATTTGATAATCTTTCTGAATCAAAACCCTTACTCTTCAATTTGTTAGAATATTCAGATAGCTTATCGGCAATACCTGATTTAGAACTATAACCTAGTCCAAAGTAGACATTATAATCTTTGTCTCTATAGTAATCAGCTTCTCTAGACATATTACGAACATTATTTACTGTCTTTTGGTGCAATATTAAAAATATATCATTTTTATCATCACTCTTATCTTTAGAAATTTCTACCTTCTGCCCCAATGTACTAATCATATAGTTCCAAGCATTCAACATAGCATTTAAGTAACCAGGCTCTCCGTTTTCATACTCTCCATTCTTCTTTTCATAAACATATTTACCTTTACTATGATCCTTCCCATCTATAAACATTCTCCATTTCTGACTTCCACTCAATTTTTTTATAATTGGCAAAATCTTATCGTAATTTTCATGTATAGCTAAATATTTATTACCGCCATATTTATCCAAGTCAATATCCAATTTCTTTAAAAGCTTTTTTACGTAATCTATCCTGCAAGAGACACAACATCGACATCGGCACTCTGAATAAATGGAACATGTAAAAGATAGAAATAACAGCAAATATTTAAACATAACTAATCTATTTTTTCAAATAATAATCCGATACTATTGACCTTTAGGCCACAAAAATCAATATTTTCTAACGAATCATCAAATTTGACATCATTGGCACCGAATGCATTAAGTATTTTTTTTGAAGTAAATGGTAAAAAAGGACTACCGGTAACTGCCAATTTGTAGACTAATCTGACACAAATATTTAGAATTGCTTTTACTCTGTCAACATCTGTTTTTAATTTTTTCCATGGTTCTTGGTCAGTTAAATATTTATTACCAATTCTAGATATCTCCATAAATTTATTCAATGCATCCTTAAAATGAAAGTTCTCGATATCTGATCCTATTTCAAAAATTATTTTATTTACATCTTTTATTAATCCCAAATCTTCACTAGTGAAAGTACATTCAGGAACTGTACTTTCAAAGTACTTTTGTAACATTGCAAATACTCTGTTTATAAAATTACCTAAAGTAGCAACTAATTCGTTATTATTCCTTTTTTTAAAATCATACCATGTAAAATTCGAATCTTTGTTTTCAGGCATATTTACAGTTAAAACATACCTTAAAACATCTTGTTTCCCTGGGTATTGGCCTAGATAATCATGCAGCCAAACGGCATGGTTACGAGATGTAGATATTTTACTATCTTCCAAATTCATAAATTCATTAGCTGGGATATTGTTAGGAAGAACGTATCCTTCGTGCATTTTTAACATTACTGGGAATATTATACAGTGGAATACAATATTGTCTTTCCCTATAAAATGTATCAATTTGGTGTTTTTATCGCACCAATAATCTTTATATTTTTCACCTAATAGTTCTTTAGTAAAGCTTATATATCCTATTGGAGCATCGAACCAAACATATAACACCTTGCCTTCTGTATTTTCTAGCGGTAGTTTAACACCCCAATCTAGGTCTCTAGTCACTGGTCTATCTTGTAAACCTTCTTCTAGCCATGACTTACACTGCCCATAAACATTACTTTTCCACTCTTTATGATTCTCTAATATCCATTCTTTTAACCAATCTTGATATTTACCCAATGGTAAGTACCAATGTTTTGTCGTTTTTAAAATAGGTTTTTGGTTGCTTAGGGCCGAATAAGGGTTTATTAACTCATTTGGGGTAAGCGTTACACCGCATTTTTCACATTGATCGCCGTAGGCATCTTCATAACCACACTTAGGACAAGTTCCTCTTATATATCTATCTGCTAAAAATTGATGTTCCTGTTGGTCGTAATATTGCTCTGATTCCTTTGGAATTAATAGTCCATCATTGTAAAGTTTTTCGAAAAATTCTGAAGCCATTTTTTTATGATTCTCACTAGATGTTCTCGAAAATATATCGAAGCTTATTCCAAAATTTAATAAATCTTCTCTATTTAACTTATGATATTTATCGACAAAATTTTGTGTTGTTATTCCTTCTTGACGTGCCTTTATTGTTATAGGAACTCCATGTTCATCTGAGCCAGATATAAATATTACATTTTTCTTTTTTAACCTTAAAAACCGCACAAATATATCTGCTGGAAGGAAATTCCCAGCTAAATGTCCTATATGTATTGGCCCGTTAGCATATGGTAATGCAGCTGTAACTAAATATTTGTCGTTATTATAATCATTCATTACAACTTTATGATAATGTAATTAAATATAAACACCAAATTAAACATTTAGACTATAGTGTTCACATATAAAATAATAATGTTGAATGGATAGATTAAATCATTTATTTTTAGTCTTACTAATATCTTAAGTATAAATGTTTATTGGATTTTTTTAAAACTATTTTTATATTAACTACAACTATATGGGCATGGTATTGGTAGATAAGGCAAAAATAGCCATATCTGTATTTATTATAGGTCAAATTTATGCTAGTGACTCTGATAAATCTAAAAATATAATTGGTTTATCTAATTTTACTCATACACGACAACCTATGGTCAGTGATACCTCTATACTTATAAGCGAAGATGATCATTCTATTGGTCAAAATGTAATTGCTAATACATTGGAAAATGCAAATATACTAGAATTACATCAAAATCAAAAAATTTCAATCAAGAATGCGGATCAGCTGAGAAAAAAAAGAAAAACACCTAGTAATGAGAACATTCATGATAAGTTCAATGTTGATATCTGTATTAAAAAGATAATAGCAGGTGTATTGGAATCAGTGCGTGAATTTGTTAATGAAAGAATTAATGAAGAAGAAGAATATGAAGGAACTGATATGAAGTTAATGGCAGTTAATTATGATGGGATTATTGTTGATGATAACCTTATACATAAACATGTTGATGACATATTTTCTCTTGTTGCAAATGGTGAACCCGAAACACGTGCAGAAAACAATAATAAAGCACTAATTGACAAACTGGTGAAAGACCATAAGAAATGGATTATGTTTTATTTAGATAGAAAATTTATTGAGTGCTTAGATTATTTTAGTGGGAAAAGTAATACTGAAAAACTTAGAGGAATAAAAAGGATGTGTGATTGTAAGGAAGAAATGGTCGGTTGCGATGATAATTACTTTAACCATCTTATAGGTGTCGCAAGGAATTTTGAAGATATAATTAATAAGAAAAACCAGAACCAGAAGAGAAGTGAGTCCTATAATAGTTCCATGGATATTATTTTGGAGTCTACTGGGAATTTAAATAGGAAGACTGAAAATAATGGGAGTAACATTAATTTACAGATTTCGGGCCAATATAACCAAAAAAATTATAAAAATTATTTAATTGTACCCAAATTCGAAAATCCAAAACAGGGGTATAATTTTTTGGATATCGACAATAAAGGAATAACAGTGTCTAAAAATGGAAGGTTAATAACAATGGTAAGCACTGGTATGAATACAGAGAGAGTAAGAACTTCAGATGATGAGGAAGATGACAACGAAGAAACTAATAATTTGCCATTTATTGCTATGAATTCATTTAGATACCCAAATATATTTCATGAAAATAATATTTCAACTATATATCAGAGAGGAGGTGATAGTTTAGAAAAAATAAACAAACAAACGATAAGTTGCTCTTCCCAAAAAAATAAAACGTCAATAGGATACATGAGTAGGAAAAAGCGTAGGAAATATTATAGTGATAACTGTTTTCGTAAGATTAAAAGATATGCCTTAAAATCAGCGCTCGAGTTTATTAATGAAAAAATTAAGGAAGCATATGGGGAAAACTATGATGAAGGCTTAAAATTATTGCCTGTTAATGAAAATTGCTGTATAAAAATTAAAAATTCTGAGATTTTAAATAAAACACTGAGTAAAATACTTTCTCAAGGTGTAGGATGTCGTATCGGCGTTGAAGTAGAGCATAATAAAGAAGTGATTGAACGCCTAAATAAAGATAATAAAGAATGTGTTTTAGTTCTACTAAATGAAAAATTTATTGAATTTATAGAATATTTTAGTGGTGGCAGTACTAACGAGAAATTTAACGGGGCGAAACAGTGTGTTAACTTTTATCAAATTTATAACGGAGACGAAGATTATCTTAAGCTAGTTATAGCAGTTGCCAAAAAAATTTGCGACAAGCAAAAAAAAAATGAAACAATTAAAAGCGAAGATAATAAAATTCAGATTGTTTCAGGCTCTATTGAAGAGCCTAATATTTCTGAGAAAACGAACCATACCATGCTTTACTACAGGGAATGTTTTCGAGAAATAGTAGTATACACTCTTGAATCGGTGTGTGAATATATCAATAATAAAATTGAAGAGGCTAAATGTAAAGGTAAATTATATAAAATAAAAGAAGGGTACTCTAAAATAGGCAAGAATATTAAATCTATTGACAAAACCATAAAGCGAATATTCTATAATGATTTAAATAGTTGGTATATAAATAAGAAGAATAATATAACCTTAATTGATAAACTGTTGAATGATAATAAAGAAACATTTGAACCTATATTTAATCTAAAACTATCTGAATGTATAAATCATTTTAGTGGGCAATGTAAAAATCAATATCTCAATGGGATGCATAATATGGAATATTACATGTTAAAAATGACTAAGAACGCTAAAGATAGCCAAGAAAGTTTTACACAGTTAAAAAATGTTGCAATGGCATTTTTTTTACATAGTCAAACAAAAAAAGAGTCTAGAGGCAAATGAAATGTAATTCTTATTAATTGAATGTGTATTAAAACGATATTTTAGAATAGATATATTAAACCATTTATTTTTAAGTACTATTAGCATTTCTAGTAAAAAAATTAATGGATTTTTTTTAAAAACTATTTTTAGTTTAACATCAATTATAATCAGCTTATGAAACTGACATTTGGGAATAAAATAAAAACGACACTATCTGTATTTGTTATAGGTCAAATTTACGCTGGAGACTCTGATAAAACTAACGATATAATTGGGCTATCAAAATCTACTACAGAGCGACCTGTTGTCAGCGATGTCTCTAAAAATATAGGTAATAATGCTCATCTTGAGAGTCAAAATGTAATTTCTAATATATCAACCTCGAAGGGGTTATCTACAATAATGTCAATTTTCTCGGCAAAAGATAAAACCCTGCGTGGAAGAAAACGCGAAAATCCTAAAAATAAAAAGCAACATGGTAAGTATAGTTATGATAACTGTATTGTAAAGATAAAGACATATGTTATTGATGCAGTGCTTGAGTTTATTAATAAAAAGATTATGGAAGAATATAAGGAAGAACGTGATTTTGCATATGAATTTAAGAACATATCACCAAAAAACTATACAAATAATAGCTCTGATTATTTATTTATAAATAAAACTATTCGGGAAATATTTTCTTCAAATGTATCCGGAAAATAAAATAATCGGGGAAGATTATAATAGGCAATTAATTAAAAGACTGGTTAATGATCAGAAGAATGGTGTTCTAAAATATCTTGATAAAAAATTTATTGAGTTTGTGGAATATTTTAGTGGGGTAAGTGTTAATGAGGATTTTAAAGGTTTGAAAACGATAAATGATTTCAAGACAGATAAGGTTGGTGATGATGATGATTATTTTAAATATATTAAAAATGTTGCAGTGAATTTTAGAAATAAAATTCTAACAATAAGAAGAAGGTCTAATATTAATAGTAATAATTTAAATAATATTCAAGGACACACTAGGAATAAAAAAAGGAAACTGTCGTATAATAAAAATAGTACTAATTTACAGATCACGCAAAAAATTAAATCAGAAGGTATTAATTGTCTAATTTTACCTACGTTCGAAAAAGAGTTAAAAGGTGACATTAATCGCAATCTATATAATAATAATATAGTGGAAAATAAAAACGAAGTAGGAATAAAGAAGGTGGATGCTTGTGTGGGGACAGAGAGGGTGATAACTTCAGATGATGAGGACGATGACAACGGTATTACTGAAACTCCTAATATTTTTAAGAAAAACATTTTGTAATGAGAAATAATCGATTGTCTCCGAAGAGTGATAATATTGGGTAACTTGATAATACTGAAAACTAATATAACCAATATTAATCTATAATAAAAAATAGATTAATACTATTTTACAATATTTTAACACAACTTCAATAAAAAGATTCCTGTCAGAGATATATTTGTAGAGTTTGTGTGAAAAGATTAAATATAGTAGATTTTTAAATTGTGATTGTATTAGTGTGGAAGTATATTAAAACGATATTTTAGAATAGATATAGTGGATCATTTTTTTAGCTTTACTAGATTTTTTCATGTAAATAAGTAATGAGATTTTTTTCTAATGTATTTATGTTAAATAAGGCTATAATCGTCTTATGAAAGGTGTATGTAGTAAAGTACCTGTTATATTACTTATATTTACAGTCAGTACAAGTTACGCTAGTGATTTTGATAATGGCAGTGATTCATTTTGTTTATCGTGCAGAAGGAGGACAGATTCAAATGGTCAAGCAAGTATGTAGATGGGTAATTTAACTCCTGACATTGCCAAAACAGACAATAATAAACGTAATAAGATACAAAATGAAGGCAAAATAATACAATAGAATCAAATTTAGATAATCAATCGCAGAATTCTAGTAACCTTTTCAATAGTTATATTTTATTCCAATTACAAGAGTAAATAACCATTAAGAATATGATGATTTAAATTCAAGCCAAGATCTAAATATTCATCAAGATTATAGTATTTTCGACGCTGATAATATAAAAATAAATCTTTCACCTGGAAATTCTGGTGAGGGAAAAATTGGAAACTTAAAGAATGATAAATTGTTTGGTAGAAAGATAGGGGGAAAATACAAAAATCGGTAAAAATATGTCCTTGAGTAAGACTAAAATTAACAATACTATACATAACAAATACCGTAAAGATATTTATATAAGAAAGGTGAAAGTAACATCTTAGAAGTATTGCGTAAATTTATTAATAAAAAAATTGAAAAAGTATATAGTTCGGGAACCAGCAACAAAAAGAAAATAGTAAAGATAGCTTGTCACTGCTATGCAGGCATAAAAAAGACCATATATTTATATAAGAGTTTGATGGAAATATTCTTCGGTGAAACAAGTGGTTTGTCAAAGAATAATTATGATTTAAACCACAATAGAAATTTAATTAATGAGCTGATAAAGATAGAAACTTCTGGAAAAGAAATAATTAAAAAATTGTTTAGCCTAACTTTTATCGAATGTTTAAATCATTTTACAGGTGAGCACACTAACACATTACTTAATGGGATGGGAACGGTAAAAAAATATAAAAGTAGAATACTTAAAGGTATTGAAGGTGATATGGAAAGGAAAGCATATTTGGAACATTTTTGTTATGTTGCTGAAAATTTTGAAAAGATAATCTGATGGATAAAGAGAATGACTAACAGGAGAAGTAGTAAAAATAATAAACTGTTAGGAACTATAGGTTCTAATACCGAAAATTTCAATAATATTCAAGTTAAAAATATGTTAAAACCATCTCGTTTATTAGATAAATTTTAAGATATTATTTATCTTAACTTCAACCGTAATATTCTTTTCTACTGATGAGATATAATGAAAGTCGAAGTAAGAAAAATTATATAGAGTATATTTCTCAATGTAAGCGTATTAAAAAAATGAATTTTAAAACAATATTGTAGAACAGGCGAGCTAAATTATTTTTTTATGTACTAACATTTCCTAATGTAAAAAATTACTAAAAATTTTTTTTAAATATATTTTTATTTTAGGATTAATTATAATCAACTTATGAAAGTTATGGCAAATAAATTCATAACTGTATCAATTTTAATTACCACAAACACAAGTTATGCTGGCGACAAAGATAATTTCAGGGATCCATTCTGTCTATCGTGCAAGAGTAGGCCAAAGACAGATACTGAAGAAAGTAACAAAATACAAAAATCAACACATAATATAGCTCAAACAAGTTATATCAATCAAGATGAAAATCAAAATGTGGATAAAAATAATGTAAGAAAAACGGTTATAAAATCAACAACAAACAATAAGCAAAAAGATACTAATGAAATTCAAGTTGTTAATGAATCAAAACAATTGCAAGACATAAATAAATTTCAAAAGAATAATAAATTAGATATACCTTCAGAATGGCTTAATGACTGTCAAGATTGTGGTTTTTCAGTTCACACTATTGGGTCCTACCAAAATCCTGAGTATTACTATATGGATAATATCCTAAACCTACCAATTAACTTTAGTTTTGTTAATGAAGATGGTTCTTATAAATGTTATGATGAATTAATGCAATTATATAATGATCCTGAAGATTATAATGATTACCTTGATCTTATTAACCTAGAAATTCCACATTCAATTAAAAATAATAAAGAGATAAATAAAGAAACGCTAAAAAATTGTGATCTTCCTGTTAAAGAGAAAGAAATGACAAAAATTTGTAATCATCCTGTCGAGGAGAAAGAAACTCCAAAATTTTATAATCCTTTTGTCAAGAAGAAAAAAAACAATAAAATTGATAAGCCTCTTGGCAAGAAGAGAGGAAGATATAAGAAGAATGACAGTTGTCCTAAGAATACCGCAATAAAGAGCAAACATGGAAAACATGGCAGAAATTCTAAGGATAACTGTATTCAAAAGGTAAAAGTACTTGTCCTTGGTAAATTGCGTGAATTTATTAATGAAAAAATTAGAAAAGTATGTAAACGGGGTTATAGGAGAAGAAAGTTATTACAGAAGATAGATCCAAAATACTATAGCTCGTGTAGATATAACAATATACTTATGAATAAGAGCATAAATGATATATTATCCCGTGATTTAAGTAGCAAAATCACACATTTAGATAAAGATCACAATAGTGAATTAATTAAAAAACTGGAGAAAGATAATAAAGTAGAAATTATTAATATACTTAATAAAACATTTATCCAGGCCATAGAACATTTTAGTGGTAAGAGTAAGTATAAAGAATTTGAAGGCATGGAGACATTTGATAAATGGGTCAATAAAAATAGTAAAGACGATGTAGAATATGCTGAATGTTTAAAATATGTTGTGGAAAATTTTGGAAAGATAGTCGAAGAGATAAGGAGGAGGCCTGGTAATAAAAATAGTAAAATTAACAAAGATTTAGAAGCTTTCTACTCTAATTCCGAAAATTCCAATAACATTAATGATAAAACACGTCAGGATAACGCGACAACTACGATACATCGAAATAACGACAAATCTCAAGTGGGTAATGTGTCTCTAGAGGATAGTGATTTTACGATTGAAATATCTTAAATCTATCACAATGACAACAAACTTACTAATAGATGTTATTTTAACAAGATGAAATTAAAACAAATATCGTGATTAGATAGATTTAATTATTCTTTTATGTACTAACATTTCCTAATGTAAAAAATTACTAAAAATTTTTTTAAAAATATTTTTATTTTAGACTCAATTATAATCAACTTATGAAAGTTATGGCAAATAAATTCATAACGGTATCAATTTTAATTACCACAAACACAAGTTATGCTGGCGACAAAGATAATTTCAGGGATCCATTCTGTCTATCGTGCAAGAGTAGGCCAAAGACAGATACTGAAGAAAGTAACAAAATACAAAAATCAACACATAATATAGCTCAAACAAGTTATATCAATCAAGATGAAAATCAAAATGTGGATAAAAATAATGTAAGAAAAACGGTTATAAAATCAACAACAAACAATAAGCAAAAAGATACTAATGAAATTCAAGTTGTTAATGAATCAAAACAATTGCAAGACCCTAATAAAAATCAAGAGTGTGATATTTTTAACATAAGCCAAGAGCACATTTGTGGCTTACAAGATTGTAATGTTTCAATCAACAGTATTAATTCCTATAAAAATCCTGATTTTTATTTTAATGATAACAGTCTAAATTTATCCATGGGCTTTAATGAATTTCAAGATGATATTTTCCGAAAATGTTATGATAATTTAATACAAAGTGAGAGTGGCTTCCAAAATAATAATTCCATTTATTCTGACAACATGAAAATTTTACATTCAGCTAAAAACGATAATACTGATAATCTTTTTGTCGAGAAGAAAGAAGACAATAAAAATTGCAATATTCTTGGGAAAAAGAGGGAAAGAAAGTCAAGTGCTTTGAAAAAAATACATGACAAATTTGAGAAAGCTAATTGTATTCGAAAGGTAAAAACATATCTCTTTAGAGAAATACTGAAATTTATTAACCGTAAAATTGAGGAAGAGTGTAGATTGATGTTAAACAGTGATAACGAAATGAAGATGATAGATAAAAATAGTTGCAAGTACTGTACTAATGCAACTATTTTTATACCTAAGACAATAAAAGAAATATTTTCTAATAATGTCAATGCCAAATTTAAAAAAATTCAAAAAGATCATAATAATAATTTATTTAAAAGACTAGAAGATGATAAAAAAGTAAAAGTTCTAAAGTACATTAATAAAGGTTATAATGAATATCTAAAATATTTTATCGGAATTAGCAAAGATGTAGAACTTAAAGGAATGGGAACGATTGATGATCTTAAGAGGGAACTCTCTGGTGATGACGAAGAATATTTTGATTATCTTAAAAAAATTATAAAATTTTGTATGGTTAAAGATAAAAATGCAGGTAATAAGAAGTGAGGATAGAAAGCAAGACAGCTCCAGTTTAGTAGTAATACGTTTATTGTGTACATTTTATTTAGAATTTTTTGTACCCATATATTAGTAATTTATGGAGAGCGCATTGAGAATTAAATTAATATTTATATTATTAGTATTAACTACTATTAATTTTATTTATTCTGGTTGTGGGTCCTGTAATTGTAATGATGGTGGTAAGAGTAAAAGTAAAACAAAATGTATTTCATGGAGTCAAGATAAAAAAAAGACTCATAAAGATGATAAGAATGGTACTCCGATGATTGTAGATAAAAATGGAGGTGGACCTGTAAAAATACCAGAAGATAAAGATAAAGACAAAGGAGATGAAAAAAACAATGAAAAATTAAAGGAGGAAGAAAAAAATAGAAAGAATGAAAAAATTGAGATTGTAAAAAATAAGATAGCAGAATATTTAAACACAAGAGATGGTAATCGAGCGAATGTTTCAAGTAATTGGGAAGTAGAATATTATAATCTTGTTGGATTAGTGGAAAAATACATTCTTAAAAATGGCCTATTTACTACCTGCATTGATAACAAAGGAATTGATAAAATTACTAAAGACTGTACTAATGATGATATTGGCAATCTTAAGATTAATACTTTCGGATTAGAAATTAAAGATAAAGGTATTAGCTATATTTTTGTTGAAAACAATAAAGGAATATCTATACCATTGATGAATCTAGTAAAGTCACTTAATGTGTTAAATATAAAATTTAGACATGATACATCTGAGTGCCTACGCATAAAAACTCACGAAAAACTTGGTAAAAATGTACGTTTTTACCTCAATTTAGGTAATGGTGTTATGTATAGAGAAACAAAAGATGGTAAATATCTTACTAAATGTACTAAACAAGGAAATAATTATGATGTTGAGAGAGGCCTTTTCTATGCAGATGGTAAATATTACAGGTATAAAGATAAGGCTATGGTAAAATGTGAAAGTGATTATTTTGAAGTTAGAGGTGGGTACTTTAATATTAACAACTTTAGTAAGGATGATCTGGATTTTTATATCATGATAGAACCTAATTTATAGTATATTATTTACTATCTCACCGAATAATTACTTTAGCCAGATTGGATGTTAAAAAGGTTGATTGTATTGTTGATACTGATCTTGCATATAGAGATAAATATTTTTACAATTGTTATTATGACTATAAGGACTATAATGATTTATTATCTAATGAAAACTATTTTAATTTTAATACAGGAATTATTATTAATGAGAATATAAAAGGTATTAAGAATATTATTTAAAAAAATTAAATAGATTTAAATAATTTCAATATATTTTTTATATTAAAATCATAAGGTTTTTATGAAGTCTATAATTATGACTAAATTGATATCCATATTATTAATATTAACCACTATTAATTTTATTTATCCTGCTGGTTGTTGTAAAAAGGATGGAGAAAGTGATGGTAGGGCTGGCTGCTGTAATAATTGTAAAAAAGATAAAAATAATATGGGGGGGGGAAAAAAGAAAAACAGGCCCTAAAAAGAATAGTAATCCAGTAGGAGATAAAAGAAAGTCAAATATTAAACCTACAGAAGATAAAGGAAAGTTAATTATTGAACCTAGCAAGGATATTAAAAAGATCATAAATTTATCCGAAAAAATAAAAGTTCCTAAAGTTAGAAAGCCAGAAATTCTTAAGAATAATAAAAATAGTGATGAATATACTAGAATTGAGATAAATAAAACAACCGATAAGTTAAAAGAAGAGGAAGAAGGAGAAGCACTGAGGAAAGAAATAGAAGAAGATAAGAAAAAGATTGAAGAGGAAGAGAGAAAAAATAAAGAGGAAAAAGAAAAAAAGGAAAGAGAAGAGAAAGAGGAGAAAAAGGTCTTTATCGCTACTGGGCTTCAAAAATATATGAATGAAGTTGTAACTCCTAATTTTACATGGAAGTGTGAATGGAAAAATGACAAACTTCAAATTATTTCATGTAACAATTGGTTTAAATTTGAAGTTGAGGGTGAGTTTAATAATTTATATGATAAGGTAAATGGTGGTAATGAAGAAATGGAATATATTAAAATTAAATTAATGTTATTTAATGTAAATGCACCCCTAAAAGATTCTAATACTGAGACTATACATGTCTATAATTGTAAAAAAGATACTATTCGCCTCTATTTGCTCAAAAACAATTGTAGTTTTATTTCAAAAGAAAATATATTTAATAACTACTGTTTTATGAAAATTTGGATTAAAGGAGCTGAGTGTAAAGATGCAGAGCATGATTATGAAATAAGCAGACAAGTCTCTGATTATTGTATTTGCTTAAACAATGGAATAATATACAGAAAACACTTTTTTCGTAAAAATAATGAATGGAAGCAATGTTTAATAGGGGTTTCAATTTCGCTTAATCCTAATGGAAAGGGTGTAGAGATTAAACATGTATATGGTTTGGGCTATATAAACGGAAGGTTTGGCAGGTTTACACATTATGAACTTAAAGAACATTATGACGACAAAGATTATAAAGATAATGCTAAAAAGTTTGAAGCTGCAAACATAGCAAACGAAGAATGTTTGAAAAATATTGAAATTTCACTACCACGATAATTTTTGATAATTTCATAAATAGTAATTTTACATAATAACAAAATTAAGTCCGAAATTATTGATATTGTAAGTTTTACATATGAACGGTGAGTACTAAGGCCATTGCAGAATATAGTATTAAATTAATATCGCTTAAAATATATAATAGTGGCGTTTATTACAATTTTGAGGAATATAGCAAATGTATGTATAATTTTTAAAATAGATTTTGAAAAGGTTTCATAAAAGAACTTATTTATAAAATATTCACTTCAGCTTCTGACGTAAAGTTGTTTTTAAGCGATTAAAAAAATATTTAAGCCTTACATCAAGAATTACCTGACGATTTAAGATGTTAATTTGCAGTACAATTTAATATTATTTGATGATTGTAGTTTATTAATTTTATAATAGTTTTTTTGAGTTACAGTGGTCAAAAGATTTTTTTAAATATTTTAATGATTTTTAGTTATTTATTATAAACATAAATATGGGCAGTAGTTTGAGTGAGAAGCCTATTACTCCAGGAAGGAGGTGGAGAGTAAAACCTGATTTTTCTGTGTTGAGTAGAACTAAAGCAGATAAGAGTTTGCTTAGAGTTTTAAAAAGGACTGGCGGAAGGAACAATTCAGGTAAGATGACTGTTAGAAACATTGGAGGAGGACATAAAAAGAAATTTAGAGATATTGATTTTAAAAGAAGGAAGGAGAATATAAAGGGTAAGATATCGAGTATTGAATACGATCCTAATAGAACTGCTTTTATTGCGCTGGTGAAATATATAGATGGTGATAAAAGGTATATAATAGCTCCTGAAAACTTACATGTTGGGGATATAGTAACATCAGGTGAGGATTGTGTTCCTGAGATAGGATGTAGCCTTCCATTAAAGAAAATACCTGTTGGAACATTTATTCACAATATAGAAATCAACGTTGGCGCTGGTGCTAAGTTAGTTAGAAGTGCTGGATGTTGTGCACAGTTACTTGGAAAGGATAATGGTTTTGCTTCTATTAAATTACCATCTGGTGAAACTAGGTTAATAAATGATAAGTGTTTTGCTACGGTTGGAACAATATCAAATTCTAATCATATGAATGAATTGCTTGGTAAAGCCGGAAGAAATAGATGGAAGGGTAGAAGGCCAAGAGTTAGAGGTGTAGCTATGAACCCTGTTGATCACCCAATGGGAGGAGGTGAAGGTAAGGCTTCTGGTGGACATCCTAGGTCTAGAAATGGCAAGCCAGCTAAAGGTCTAAAAACCAGGAGAAATAAAAAGTATTCGAATAAATTTATACTTAGTAAAAGAGTTTAGTAAATATGCCTAGATCAGTAAAAAAAGGCCCATATATGGCCCATCACCTAAAAAAAAAGGTTAATGATAGAATAAATAGTTCTGTAAAGACTCCAATAAAAACATATTCCAGAAGGTCTACGATAACACCTGAGACTATAGGACATATGTTTGAGGTTCATAATGGTCATAAATTTATACCTGTTTATGTAACTGAAAATATGGTAGGTCATAAATTTGGTGAATTTGCTCCAACTAGGACATTTAAAGGTCATACTCAAAATAAGTAGTTAATAACTTATGTTGTTATCGGCGGAGAATTTATATTTAAGGAAGGGATATAATAAAAGGTATATAGTTAAAAATGTCTCTGTCTTTTTAAAACAAGGGGAAATTGTTGGTTTGTTAGGACCCAATGGAGCTGGTAAAACATCGACATTTAATATGATTGTTGGTTTAGAGAGATGTAGTAGTGGCAGAATTTATATTGATGATGTTGAAATAACTAACCAACCATTGTGGATACGAGCTAATCTTGGAATAGGATATTTACCGCAGGAATCTTCTATTTTTAGAGACTTGAGTGTTGAAGACAATATACGTTTACCTTTAGAGTTGATGAATTTAAGTCGTAGTGAAATTGATGAAAAATTAGAATATCTCTTAAATGAATTTGAGCTCAAAAAAATACGTAATATAAAAGGATGTAAGTTGTCTGGTGGTCAGAGGAGACGAACTGAAATTGCTAGAATATTGAGTATAAATCCGAAATTTATTCTACTAGATGAGCCATATGCAGGTGTTGATCCTAACGCAATAAAATATATTCATAAGTTGTTAAAAAGTTTGAAGGAGAAAAATATAGGTATTTTGATCACAGACCATAATATTGACGAAACCTTATCGATAACAGATAGGTCTTATATATTAAATGATGGTGAGATTATAATGACTGGATCAACTGATGAGCTAGTTAATGATGAAAATGTAAAACGTATCTATTTAGGTGAAAACTTTAAGCTTAAAAGAGATTTCTAATACTAATTTTTCTGCCAAGACCCAGTCATTCTAACAAAGACATATTTATTAGTATTAAAAAAAAAGACGTTTATAAATAAAGATTAATATTAATATTGATTTCGAAGTTCATTTAAATTTATTATATCAGAATTCTCAAAACTAACGTACGTTGATAATTCATTGTATGTGATCTTTATTTTTATTTTGTCATATTTCGATGCCTTATTATAGCGCATAGAGAACTCAAATGGTTTATTATTCGGATAAAGACTACTATTTACCATAAATAGTTTCTTTATCTCTGATATTGAAGTACCAGAATTTATTTCTTCCCCATCAACCCACTTTTTAAAAATTGTTTCTTCTATATTATTATCATTAGCATCAACTACTGATATTTTAAAATTTTTACGCCTTCCATCGTCTAACAACTGTTCATTCTCTGGGAAAATCACCTTGATAGTGTTTCCAAATGCACCAGGAGTACATATAATTCCTTCCTCGAACATATTCTGAACACAATTTTTATATTCGTCATCAGATAATTTAGCTTTTCCTACATTGAAATTATGTGCTCCATTATTGCATAATTCATTTAATTTAATAATGTCATTATCTTTATATTTTATATAAATCTTAGTGTCTAGATATTGTACAGCTATCTTTATATTTTTATAATTATTACTAATTACTTTTAGAGAAACCGAGTAAGGATCTCCAGCATTTTTATATCCAGTATTAGACTTAGATAAGTCATAAAGGAACCCTGATTTTAATTCACTAATTTTCATTCCATTTTTCACTGCCTTTGTCCCCATCCAATTAGTTAAAATCTCATTGTCAATTTGCTTCCCTTCCTCGTTTTCAATAATTATTGTAAGGCTATTTCTTAATCCATATTTTATTAACGTCTCATTATTTGGGAAACATAACTTTAATGCGTCATTATTATTTACTACCCCTGTACAATAACATTGACCATTTAATATTTTAATGACTTCTTCTTTGTCGACTTGAGAACCACCCAAAATTGACTTAATATCAATGACATCTTTACCATTTTCACCAATAGCATAGAAGGTCTTATTTAATATATCGTCATTATATTCGATACATATTTTTAATCTGTTTATCTTACTGCTAATAGGTTTCAATGAGATAGAATATACACTATCCTTGTCATAACCACCTAAAAAGCTCTTCTTTACATTATTAAGTGTATCTCCATTGTGTACTTCAACATCACTCCAATTTGTAAAAACATTGTCTATATTTTTATCATTTTCATCCTTAATATAAATTTTAAAATTACGTGGATGAATGCCCTTTAGGCTGTTTCTGTCGAGCTCTTTTACCGCGAATATAAGTTTAATTGAATTGTTATACATCACTTTAGTTACACTAATTGATAAGTTATCCAATACTTTAGCCACATCAACTGACGGTTTATCTAATATTTTACTATTACATAATTCACCTAGGTTAATAATATCACTACCATTATATTTTATATAGATTTTAGTGTCTAGATATTGTAAAGCTATCTTTATATTTTTATAATCATTACTAATTACTTTTAGAGAAACAGAATAAGGGTCGCCAGTATTTTTATACCCAGTATTAGACTTAGATGAGTCATAAAGAAACCCTGATTTTAATTCACTAATTTTCATTCCATTTTTCACTGCCTTTGTCCCCATCCAATTAGTTAAAATTTCCTTATCAATTTGCTTTCCTTCCTCGTCTTCAATAATTATTATAAGACCATTTCTTAATCCTTGATCTAGCAAAGTCTTATCATTTGGCAAACACAATTTTAATCCATCATTATTTTTAAATACTCCGGAACAATAACATTTTCCTGTTAGTATCTCTTTGAATTTTTCTTTATTGGCTCGTAACCCACCTAAAACCGAATCCAGATTAATAATATTTTCACCGTCTTCACCTATAGCATAGAAAGCCTTATCTACTGTATTACCTTTATATTTTATACATATTTTAATTTTTTCTATATCACTTCTAATGACTTTTAATGCGATAGAATATACACTGTCATTGTCATAATTACTTAGAAAACTTTTTTTTATCTTATGAAGTGTATCACCATTACATATCTCAATACCATTCCAATTTGTAAAAATATTGTTTATATCTTTGTTAGTTTCATCATAAGTATGAATTGTAAAATCACTTGATGAAAGTTTTTTTAAGTTACTTCTTTCTAAGTCTTTTAATGAGAATAAAAGTTTAATTGCATTATTATTCTTTACTTTAGTCACATTAACTGACAGTTTCTCAACTATTTTGTCATTGCTATCATCATAATGTTTTGAAGAAGTACATATGCTATTAATTATATTTCTTCGACTTTTAACATTATTTAAATTGTCATTTTCCATCCCATAGCTTATAAAAGCAGCCAATACTACATGTGAATATAACGATACCCTCATACTTACAAGCTATGGCAACATGTTTAAATGGTGCAATAGTTAGCGTTTTTCTTGATTTTAAAAATTTTTAGAATATTTTTTACATCAATTTATTTTTTTTATATTGAATTTAATTAACTAGTAGCCTACATCTAGTGTCTCTCCTCTATTTTGCGATAAGAAACTAAATGTACTTACCTTTGGATTTAATGAAATATCATATTTTATCTTTCTTTCATATTTATCATCTGTTGTTACTGCCATTTCAAATTTTATGGACCAACAATGCAAATCATATGTTCCACTAAGTCGGAAAGCACTAATAAACTTGTCTTTTATATTATATGTTCCATTAATCATAATATTGCATTTTTTAGATAGTAAAGTTGAAGCAGTTAGTGAAGCAAAATGTAATTTCTCATCCTTTTTAATTACTGGATTGTATTTATAATCAAATGTGTATTTAGCCTCAAGGACAAGATTCTCCCATATATAAAATTTATCATAACTTACACTCTTATTTAACATAAATTTGTCATTATGGTTTATTTTGTTCTTTTTAGTTTCCTTATCAATATTTTTGCTTTTATTATCTATCAATTTTAAACTAACGTTTACATCAAATTTTAATACAGATTTAAGAAATGATTTACAAAAACTGTCATTTGTATCGAAAAACCACTTATCAATTTGTTCACTTTTATTATTTACTGTTTCTGAATATTGATATGGGTAGAAAACGCAACTTGAAGATATATTCAGGCCTAATAAATTCATGTTTAAATTTGCAGTTATATCATCTAACTTACATTTCGTTTTTAGAAAATCATACCTAGTTTTAATGTAAAAATTGAATATTTTCTTCTTAATATCCTTATCATTATCTAATCTTGAAATATTTAAACAGCTATCAGAAGAAAAACCTACCACGAGTGATTCATTGTTTTGCAAGTTACCAAACTTAGTGTGGTAGAATAAATCTATAGTCTTTCCACAATCGTTAATATATGTTTGTTCTAGGCCGAATAACTTTTGCATTTTATCCAATGATGGATTAAACTTTAAACTAATATTTATATCATTAACATATCCAATCCATTTTATTTTAAATAGATTTTTACTGTTTAACTCATCAAAGGATAGCTTGGATGACATCATTTTTAATTTCATAGTACCTTGCACATCAAATGAATGGATATAGTATGGTATTTTTCTAAGTACTATACTTCCTGCCTCATATTTTGAAAAAAACAATCTATTATTATAATTTACTAGAATATCAAAATTTTTAAGACCAAACTTCAATGGAATACTAGATTTAAATTCATAGGAAAAACTTCTAAAAATATTACATATTTTTTCTGAAGAAATATTCTTAAAAAAATTCATAATATTACTCTTATTTAAAACATCTGTATTCCCCAAAATATCGTCCTTCATAGTTATATCATGTTTATCCTTTTTATATATATCTTTCTTTTTGTTAGAGTAGAATATACAGGCATTCATAGTTGGATTAATAGAAAAATATTTTAAGAATTGTATAGATTTTATATTAAAATTGAAATATGGTATTTCTATATTTTCTAATTTTGTTTTAAAATTTTTATCATAATTTACTCCTATATCCATCGCCATGTATCTTAACAGGTTTTTTAATTTAAAATAAACATCTATAGACAAATTTTTCCCATCAACGCCAGAGCTAGAATCAGTGTCTCCACCAGCAAGGAATACTTTAGCATTAAAATCATAATTTTTATAACTCAGTGTATGATGTTGCCATCTAAACTCCCAATCTGTTTCAATTTCCTCTTCATAACCATACAGCATTTCATTTAATGAAATCTTGTTTAATAAAAATGTTAAATCACCACTATAAACATCATTTTTTATGTAATTATGAATTAAAGAAAGATTAGCTGAGCTATTACCGAGAAATACTGACAAGTTACAATTTATATCATGATTCTTGTCAATATATATATAAAAACCACAATTCTTCACTGCTAGTCCACCATAACTTCCAAAATTGACACTCTCTGGATACTTTAATCCTGATTTATTCGTCTCAGGCATTAAATATGGAAGACCTATTTCCTTTACAAGCGGAAAATATACACCGCAAAACATCAATTTAACACCATATAGATAAAAAAGATTATTCTTGTTTATTATTGCCTTATCAACAATTATTGCCCAGTCTGGATTTTTTTTTTTACAAGTTGTCAATGATAAATTGCTACAGTAATACCTTCCGTCATTATTTATTTTTGCTGTTTTAGCTAGTATTATTGTGTTCTTTTTATATAACATTGCGTTCTTTGCTACACCTATCCCTTTATTTACGTTATATTTTAGACTATCACAATACAAAGTATCGCCAGTTTTGGAAAAAATTTTTATTCTTTTCAATATGTCAGTATAATTATACTTATTAGTAATACTCGCAAGAGTATTATCCTTGGTGTTAAAAATTATTTTATCTGCACAGATTGTATATTTGTCACTATTTACTTCTGCATCACCAGATAAGACAAATAGGTCATTACTTATATCAGATTGAGATACATCAGAAGCTTTATAATAGACAGAAGTATCTCCTCCTTGTGTAACGTCAGTTTTCTGTGTAGTATCCTCCCCATTTATATTGATGTGTAAAGAAAACACATATGCTAGGATGAATATAACAACATTACTGTACACATTAACTATTATAATCTTACCAAATCACTACTCCAAAATCGTAATTTACATTCCAGCTTTTCTGCAAGTTGTTGAGTTCAATTTATTTTTACCTGCAATCCTACTTAATTTGTTATACTTCCGTACACTTACAGTATTTTTTACTCTTTTACCATGTATTTCTCTTCCTTTATAAAATCTCTCATCTGGTATTAAGAATTTTCTACATTTAAGTCTTCTCCTTTTTAAAATTGCAATTCCTCCTCGAGTAGAAATTCTTTTCCTGAAACCATGTTTATTAATTCTTTTTCTGTTGTGTGGTTGATACGTCCTTTTCATAATATGTACTGATACACTTATAGTCTAAGTTATTCAAAAAAAAAATAAAATTAAAATATCTATTTATTTATCGATAAGATTCTATAATTTTTGTATATTTAAACTGTAGTACGATGATTAAAGAGTATTTCGACGTCATTTACAATAAAATCAATTCATATTTTTCAGTGTCACTCAAAGAAGAAGGAATTATAAAAATTGTTAACAATTGTGAGATAATTGGATTAAATGATAATTTAATGAATAAAATTCTAATGAATCTGGTTGAGATAAAATTAGAGAATACAGATATTAATTCACGTTATTACGAACAATATGGAGATAACTATGTAAAAAAAATAAAACCATTATTTTTCAACATTTTTATATATTTTCACTCCACTTTTTGCTCTGATGAGACTAACGAAGGTTTATATTATCTCTCAGAAATAATTAGTTATTTTCACACAAATTCGATATTTAATGAAAAAAACACAGAAGAGATTACCGAAAAGAAACTTTCACAGTTTAATTCATATATTGTAAATGTGGATATAGATATTTATAAATTATTGAAAATTCCATATATGCCATCTGTACTTATAAAATTTGGACTAATACCAGTTGGCCCAATCGATACCTCAATTAAAGAAATTCCAAGTATTAAATCATTTTAAACCGTAAGATGTTTAACATACAACAATGTTAGACATCTTACTTCTTCTTTTGTCCTTTTTTTATGTATGTTTTGCAGATGAAAAAGAAGTTAAGTTTAAATTTATTTCTAATCTTGTTGAAGTACCAGGGGAAGGTGTAGCTAGTTTTAATGGGTCTGTTAATGAAAAATTTCACGATTATATGGCTGAAAATGGTAGAGGTAAAATTTTCCTGCTCGTTGAAAAAATAGATAATAAATTTGTGATATCAAAGCAACCCGATGCCATTTGTATAAAATTAGATGACATGAGGAATAATCTAATTGGTGATAAAACAGAATGTAAATTAGATGTAAAAAAATGTATAATTAAAATTAGCACTACAGTCTGTTGGGTCCCCGTAACAATGGATGGAGAACTGGTTACTAGAATTAATAAATCGAACTATAAATATGTAGTAAATTTAAATAATATCTGTTGCATTATTTTTAAGTTAGTTTCAGCTAATGGGGATATAAAATATTTGCTAACTACTCCTGATTTTTACAATTATTTTGAAAACGATAATAAAGCAACTGCTATGTTCGAAGGAACTAATTATAAAGAAATTTCTATCGAACATGTATTCGGAGACATTAATGAATGGACCGATTTTTCTTACATATTTAAAAATTGTAAAACAGTAGAGAAAATATCAATAAAGAAATGTAAATATAATTTTGAAAGCGCAAATAATGCATTTAGTGGATGTGAAAATCTTACTACAATTGATGGTTATAGGAATATATTTAGCAATACACTCGAATCTTGTAAAATGATGTTCGAAGGATGTTCATCGTTAAAATCTATAGATATTAGTGGAATTAAAATGCCTACTCGCTGCAATAAGATGTTTCTTTCTAGCGGAATAAAAAGCATAAATATGAAAAATACCGATTTTAAAAATGTAATAGATTGTAATGGAATATTTTATAATTCCGAAATTGAAAATATTGACTTTAGTAATGTAAAGAATCTCAAACCAATTATTTTCCAAAATATGTTTTTAGATTGTCATAATTTAAAGGATCTAAATCTTAATGGTATTGATTTTAGCGAATTAGATAGATTTAACTCTAATTTCGGGAACACTCCTAATTTAAAAAACATTGACTTATGTATGTGTAAGTTCAATAGCGCAACTGTATTGAGAGAATTGGACAAAGAAATAATATTACCAAACGATCCAAAGAGTGCACATGTTTATTTAAAGGAATTGCAGAAAAGTATTACTGACGAAGATGATATGGAAACAGATTCTAGTGGGAAAGTAATTTATAAAAATGTTGAGTTAAATAATTTAAATAAATATGATAATCTAAACGCTTTTATTACTAATCCAAAAGAATATCTTAATAATAGGCAAGGAATCATAGATAGAAATAGAAAAATTTCTAAAATACCACAAACACGTAATATTACACCAAGTAGTGGGCCCTGTTGCGGATGTTGTTTAAAATGTTGCTCTAATTGTTGTGGAAATACATGTGGATGTTAATTAAATTTTACAAAAATATATTAACTTAATATGATGCTAATTGCTTTACTTCTTTGTCTTACTTTATTCAATACCTATTCTGGTGATAAAATAGAAGCTAAGGTTTTTTGTATTTCTAATCTCGTAAAAAAACAAGAGAACGGCGAATGTACTTTTGATGGGTCTATTAATGAAGATATTTACAATAATATTATTGAATATGGTTATAAATGTTTTTTATTACTTATTGAAAAAGATAACGACAATTATAAGTTAGCAAGAGAGCCTAGTGAAGGCTGCATTAAATTATTAATTGCCCATAAAGAAGATGAGAGAATAAAAAAAGTTATAACAGTACATGGGGAAACTAAATGTAATTTAGATGTAAAAAATTGTAAATTTAATGTTAAAAGTTATAATACTTATAAAAAAAACAATCGTACATTGCATGAAGAATATGAAATAGATTTGATGGATGGTATATGTTGTGTTATTTTTAAGTTAGTTTCAGCTAATAATGATGAAAAATATCTACTAATTTCACCTAACTTTTACAATTATTTTGAAGACGATAAAGTTGGATATAAGGCAACTGCTATGTTCGAAGGAACTAATTATAAAGAAATTTCTATCGAACATGTATTCGGAGACATTAATGAATGGACCGATTTTTCTTACATATTTAAAAATTGTAAAACAGTAGAGAAAATATCAATAAAGAAATGTAAATATAATTTTGAAAGCGCAAATAATGCATTTAGTGGATGTGAAAATCTTACTACAATTGATGGTTATAGGAATATATTTAGCAATACACTCGAATCTTGTAAAATGATGTTCGAAGGATGTTCATCGTTAAAATCTATAGATATTAGTGGAATTAAAATGCCTACTCGCTGCAATAAGATGTTTCTTTCTAGCGGAATAAAAAGCATAAATATGAAAAATACCGATTTTAAAAATGTAATAGATTGTAATGGAATATTTTATAATTCCGAAATTGAAAATATTGACTTTAGTAATGTAAAGAATCTCAAACCAATTATTTTCCAAAATATGTTTTTAGATTGTCATAATTTAAAGGATCTAAATCTTAATGGTATTGATTTTAGCGAATTAGATAGATTTAACTCTAATTTCGGGAACACTCCTAATTTAAAAAACATTGACTTATGTATGTGTAAGTTCAATAGCGCAACTGTATTGAGAGAATTGGACAAAGAAATAATATTACCAAACGATCCAAAGAGTGCACATGTTTATTTAAAGGAATTGCAGAAAAGTATTACTGACGAAGATGATATGGAAACAGATTCTAGTGGGAAAGTAATTTATAAAAATGTTGAGTTAAATAATTTAAATAAATATGATAATCTAAACGCTTTTATTACTAATCCAAAAGAATATCTTAATAATAGGCAAGGAATCATAGATAGAAATAGAAAAATTTCTAAAATACCACAAACACGTAATATTACACCAAGTAGTGGGCCCTGTTGCGGATGTTGTTTAAAATGTTGCTCTAATTGTTGTGGAAATGCATGTGGATGTTAATTAAATTTTACAAAAATATATTAACTTAATATATGCTAATTGTTTTACTTCTTTGTCTTACTTTATTCAATACCTATTCTGGTGATGAAGATAAAGTTAGGATAAAGTATATTTCAAACATTACTACCGTACAAAATGACGGAACATATACCCATGAAGAGTACATTAATAATAACTTCTACGTCTCAAGTCGTTGTGTTGAAGATGATAAGTTATTTTTACTTGTTGATAAAGTAAATGAAGGTGAGTATATGATATCAAAGCAACCTCATAAAAAATATATTGTTTTAAGGAATAACGAAAGTGATATAGAACTAAAAGGTGATACTGAATGTAATTTAAATGTAAAAGGCTGTAAAATTAGTGTTAGAACTTATAACAATGACGAAAAAAATAAATCGGAAAAAATATATGAAATAGATTTGAGCAATATATGTTGTGTTGTATTTAAGTTAGTCAAACCTAATGAGGATGGAACCCCAATATATTTCCTCACAACTCCAAATTTTTGGGTGGAGTATGATAATTCTTATCTTGGGATGTTTGAAGGAACTAATTATAATGAAATTTGTATTGAACATGTGTTTGGGAATATTGCAAGATGGGTAGTACTTTCATATGCCTTTCAATATTGTAACGTAAAAACCATATCAATAAATAAATATAATTACAAATTTAGAAATATAAAACGTGCATTTTACAAATGTGAGAATCTTGAAAAGATTAATGGGCTTAAGTATATTTTTAGTGATAGTGTTGAAAATTGTGAGGAGTTGTTTTGTGGATGCTATAAATTAAAAGATATTGACATTGGTGGTGTTAAAATACCAAAAAAATGTGGTAAAATGTTTTCTAATACTGGTGTAGAAAAAATAAATATGACTGATACTGATTTTGCCAACGTAGATTATCTTTATTTATTTTTTGGTAATTCAGATATTAAAAATGTAGATTTCAGTATAGTAAAAAATTTAAGACCAAAAAATATGACTCAGTGTTTTCAGGATTGTAAAAAACTAGAGAATGTAAATTTTAATGGTATTGATTTTAGCGAATTAGATAGATTTTACGCTAATTTCGGGAACACTCCTAATTTAAAAACCATTGACTTAAGTATGTGTAACATTAAAGGGCCAATCGTAGTTGGTGAAGAGTCAAAGGAGATAAAATTACCAGATGATGATGATTCAGCCCTATTGTATTTGTTGTCATTGCAGAGAAGTATTTCAGATGATAAAGGAGGAACTAACAAATTTGTAAAAAAAATAATTTGGCGAGGACACGAGTTATCAAATTTTGGTGTATTTGATGACCCAACTAAGTTCCTTGGTAATCCTAAAGCCTATTATAATGATAGGCCTAGAATTGTTGAAAGTAATTATGAGGCGTTTAAAATGAAAAAAAATAATATTCCTAATGTTGGTTGCTGCGCCTGCTGTACTAAATGTTGTCAAAATTGTTGCGATAAACCTTACAGTGGAGGTAAAAAAATATAATACTCCAACTTAGAAATTTTAAAACGTCTGTATTAACACCAATTGTAAAAATTTTACCTAGATTTTGTTGGAACAAAATTCTGTTTATTTGAACTTGCCATTTTATGGATTTCTTCCTTCTTCTTTACAGCTTCACCTTCACCATTGTAAGCAGCAATTATTTCATTAGCTAATTTAACTGGCATAGTCTTCTCGCTTCTCTTGGCAGCACATTTTATTATGAAGGTCATCGATAGAAATTTAGCACGACATGGTCTTATATCGACAGAAACTTGCGATGTACTACCTCCAACTCTTCTTCTCTTTATTTCCACACTAGGCGCAACATTTTCAAGAGCCTTCATAAAAATATCTAACCCGTTTTTTTTTGTCTTTTCTTCAACTATATCCAATGCTCTATAAAATATTTTAAATGCCACTAATTTTTCTCCATCTCTCATTAAATGATTTACAAACTTCCCGACAATTAAATCATTATAAACTGGATCTGGCTGTACCGGATGTTTTTTATAAACTTTACTTTTTCTCATAATTTTTATTTCTTAGCTCGTTTAGTCCCATATATCGATCGACCCTGTTTACGGTTTTCTACACCAGAAGCATCTAGAGTACCCCTAATAACACGATAATTAATTGGAAGATCTCTTACGTTCCCTCCTCTAAATAAAACAACAGAGTGCTCCTGTAAATTGTGTTTTTCTCCAGGTATATAAACCAATACCTCTTTACCAGTAGTTGTTTTAATTTTCGCTATTTTTTTCATTGATGAATTAGGTTTTTTAGGCTTCATTGTAGTTACCTTTAAACATATACCTTTCGCTTGTGGGGAACATTGCACCGTTTTTCTATTTTTAAGTAAACGCTTTAATGCAGTTGTGCTTGGCTTTACCCTACTCTTCTCTCTACCTAACCGAACTAACCTTTGTATAGACTTAGACATTAATACTTTGTACTATGTTAAAAAAATAAATTTATAAAACAACATTTATACAAATTTAAATTAATATCAATGGTTATGATACATTTTTAGCACTGGCTCCTATTAAAAATATTATTTTATTTTTTTTAGTTATTTTTTTTAGAAACTAAAAAACTAACTAACAAGTAAGTATGCTTGGGTTTTTGACAAAAATATTCGGGTCCAAGAAAGAGGAAGATTTAAAAAGGTTGAAGCCTTATATTGAAAAGATAAATTCAGAGTACGTGAGGTTAAATTCCTTATCAAATGACGAACTTAGAGATGAAGTCAGGAAATTAAAAGAGTTTTATTTTGACAATATTAAAAAAGAGAAGGAGGATTATAAGACTGCAAAAGATAACCTTATTAATAATACTTCAATAGATAAAACTGAGATAAGGTCAATGGAGATAAATGTAGAAAATTGTAAAAAAAATCTAAAAAATAAATCAGAAAAAGTATTACTTGAAATGCTACCAACAGCTTTTGCAATTATTAAAGATACTGCTAGAAGGTTTACTGAATTCGATGAAATAGTAGTTAAAGAGACATTACTTGATAGTGCATTATTAGCAGATGGTAGAGATTATGTAAAGAAAGGGCAAGATAGTAATGTTGTATGGTTAACGTCATGGGATGTAATGGGAGATATCAAAAGATGGAGCATGATACACTTTGACGTTCAATTGATGGGTGGAATTGTTTTACATCAGGGTAAAATTGTAGAAATGGCTACAGGAGAAGGTAAAACATTAGTTTCAACATTACCTATATTCTTAAACGGACTAACTGGAGAAGGAGTGCACTTGGTAACTGTAAACGATTACTTATCTAGAAGAGATTTTTATTTAAATCGTCCAATATTTGAGTTTCTTGGATTATCTGTAGGGTGTATAGATATAACTGACCCCGGATCTACTGAGAGAAGAAAGGCCTATTATTCCGATATTACTTATGGTACAAATAATGAGTTTGGGTTTGATTATTTAAGGGACAATATGTCAGTTAACGCTGGCGACTGTGTTCAGAGAGAGAATAATTATGCAATAATTGATGAGGTAGATTCAGTTTTAATAGACGATTCAAGAACTCCTTTGATAATGAGTGGGGAATATGTCGATGGAGATATTGAATTATATGCAAAGTTACAACCAATTGTAAAAAGATTAGTCGAAGTCCAAACTACTGCTGTAAATAAGTTTTTACTTGATGCTAAATCTGGTATATCACAGGATAAAAAGGATGAAAAAACAGGATTAGCTTTATTTAGAGCATATAGAGGATATCCAAAATATAAACCATTAGTTAAGTTTCTGTCAGAGCCAGGAGTAAAATTGTTTTTAGAGAAGACAGAGAATATATACCTCGAAAACAATGCACAAAGGATGCCAGAGGTTGACCAAGAATTATATTTTTATATAGAAGAGAAACTCAATAATGTAGAATTAACTGATAAAGGATATGAATTTTTATCTGTTAAAATTGGAGATCCTGGTTTTTTTGTACTACCTGATGTAAGTATTGATATAGACAAAATCGATAATGATCCTGGAATGTCCGAGGAAGCAAAAAGTAACATGAAAAATAAGATATTCAAGGATTATACATTAAAAACAAATAGAATACATGTTGTACAACAATTGTTGAGGGCGTATACGTTATTTGAGAAAGATTTTGATTACGTAGTTATAAATGATAAGGTACTTATAGTTGATGAATCTACAGGAAGAATATTGGATGGTAGAAGATATTCAGATGGATTGCATCAAGCGTTAGAAGCTAAAGAACATGTAACTATTTCGAGTCTTTCTAAAACATACGCTACTATCACATTACAGAATTATTTTAGGTTGTATAATAAATTATCTGGAATGACTGGTACGGCAGAGTTGGAGGCAGCTGAATTTTGGTCTATTTATAAATTGGATGTTGTTCAAATTCCTACTAATAAAACTGTTATAAGAGAAGACAAAAATGATGTAATCTATAAAACAAAGAAGGTTAAATTTGCTGCTATTGTTGATAAAATTGTTGAATTATCTAAATCTGGAAGACCTGTATTAGTTGGTACAACGTCTGTAGATGACTCAGAAATGTTAAGTAGAATGCTTGGATTAAAGAAGATAAAACACCAAATTCTTAACGCTAAATACCATAAAAAAGAGGCAGATATAATATCACACGCAGGGGAAAGTGGTGTTGTAACTATAGCTACTAATATGGCAGGTAGAGGAACAGATATAAAGCTAGATAAACAAGCTTTAGAAGCTGGAGGGCTAGCTATAATTGGTACGGAGAAGCATAATTCAAGAAGAGTAGATAGGCAGTTACGTGGTAGAGCCGGTAGACAAGGAGATCCTGGTTCTTCCCAGTTCTTTATATCATTTGAAGATGATCTGATGAGAATGACACTTGGAAATTCTAGGACTCAGATGTTCATCGATAGTTTAAAAGATGACGAGGTTATTGAAAGTAGTTTAGTTACAAAATCAATTAGTAATGCACAGAAGAAAATGGAAGAAAACGATTTTGGTTATAGAAAACGATTACTAGAATATGATGACGTGCTAAATAAACAGAGGGGTAAAATATACGATTTTAGAAGAGAAGCACTCAAGAAAGAAATAATAAACTCCGATATATATAATATGATTTGGAGTGTTGTAAATAATTATATTCTGTTAAAAAGTGACGACGAAATAAGATACGATGATGTTAAGAGAAGATATAAGCAGATATCTAATTTTGAATATTTTGACGACATTGACTCATTTGAAGATAAGTTAGATAGTGAATTACTATCATCAATTTACAAGGATTTTGTAGAGAAGTATTGTCAAAAATGTTTAGATATAGATAGCAGCATATTTAATCCTAGTGAGAATAATGAAGGAATTTATAGATTTAGTGTGTCAGATGACAACTATAATATAAATGTAGAGGCTGATTTGATAAATAATAAATTTGATGATGCAAAAGCTAGATCAGAATATTTAATGAGATTAATAATTTCAAAAGTATCTATATTCTTCATTGATATGTATTGGCAAAAGCATTTACAGAAAATGGATGATCTTAAGAAATCTGTACAAAATGCGTATTATGAACAGAACGATCCACTTATAGTATTTAAATTTGAGTCATATGAATTGTTTACGGAAATGATAGTGGCAATAAATTGCGATATAGTCAAATTTGTATTTCATTGTAGTCTTAATGGATTTGAGAAACATGACAAAGACGACGTTAATATAAAGGTAATTGTAAAGGATGTAAGTAATAAAGAATCGTCTGAGGAGTTTAGAAAAAAATTAAAACAAATACTTAGCTAATAAGCATCATCATATGAACGATGATATTATATACTTTGATAATGCTTCAACTACAAAACCATACGGTGAGGTTGTTGATATTCTAAATACATATTCGTCTAAATATTTTTTTAATCCAAGTAGCGTATATATTCAATCGCAAAATGTAAAAAAAACAATAGAAGACGCAAGAAAAAAACTATCAAAAATAATAAACTGTAGTAAGGACGAGATATTCTTTACATCAGGAGGTACAGAATCAAACAATTGGGCAATAAAAGGTATAGCTAATAAGTATAAATTTAAAGGAAATCATATTATAACATCAAAGATAGAACATCATTCATTATTAAACTGTTGCAAATATCTTGAGAAATCTGGATTTAAAGTTACTTTTTTAGATGTTGATAAAAATGGACTTGTAGATATAGATCAATTAAAAAATTCTATAACAGATGAGACGATTCTAGTAAGTATTATTTTTGCAAATAACGAGATAGGAACTATACAAGATATTGCGCAGATAGGTAAAATATGCAAACAAAACAATGTAATATTTCACACAGATGCAGTTCAAGCTTTTGGACATTTAAATATAGATGTAAAAAGTTTTAATATTGACTTACTCTCAGTCTCTGGTCATAAATTTGGTGGACCTAAAGGTATCGGTTTCCTTTATAAAAGTAAGAATATACAATTAGAAAATTTACTTGAAGGCGGAGGTCAGGAAAAAAATAGAAGAAGTGGTACTGAAAATGTAGCTGGAATATTGGGGTTAGTAAAAGCAGCTGAAATATCTTACACAGATCTAGATAAAAAAAATGAATATATTAGAGATTTAAGAGACTATTGTATAAGTAGAATAATAGATGAGATAGAACATTGTAGGTTAAATGGAGATAGGATTAATAGACTTCCAAACAATATTAATATAAGTTTTGAATTTATAGAGGGTGAATCATTAGTTTTAAATCTAAATAAGTACAATATATGTTGTTCAACTGGATCGTCCTGTAGCTCTAACACATTAGATCCTTCCCATGTATTGCTCGCTATTGGATTAAACCATGAATTATCACATGGATCACTCAGAATTACTTTAAATACTGACAATAATAGAGGACAAGTTGATTTTTTTATAGATAAATTAAAAAATATAGTCAATAAGTTAAGAGAACTATCTCCATTATACGAGGATCATAAAAATAAATAAAAATTTTATTAACGTAACTGTATGTACATTAGATTACTATGTATTGTTCTTTACTTATTTCTGAATAATAATTGTTTCACGCAAGAAGCTTTTAAAGTTAGGAAATGCTGTCAGTGTTGTAAATGTTGTAAAGAAAATAAAGGAGATATGATATTTAATAGCCGAAGAAAACCAATTGACGTAAAAAAAACAAAAATAACAGAATTCTGGAGGGATGGTAAGAAATTAACTCCTGAAGATATTGCTAAACTCACCGATAAAAGCGATGATGCCCTACAAAAAACAGGTGTAACAAAAAAAGAGGTAGATGGATATTTGTCAGTAAATGATGTTTTTTATAATGACAGTACATTGACATTCACAGATGAAAAAGGAATATATGATAATATTACAGGGATAGAGACTGGAGATGAGAAAGATGGTTCAGTGGGAAAAGGTTGTTCACTTATAAAGGACGAGATGAAACTAGCCGTCAAAAAAATTAAGGAAGTAAATATGAAGAAAACTGATAGGCAAACTCCTGTAAAAAAAAATGATAACATTGGATATTTAAGTGCATATTATGAGGTTACAGGGAATAAAGTTGACACTATTTATAACATACTGTTTAACTTCAATGATGGTACAAATGGGTCCAATTGTTGGCAGGTTAAGCAGATAATGAATTCCAACTGTGATGGAAATGAGGTAACTGGTGCAAAAATAACTACAAATCATCGTATTGGAAAGGCTATCTTAAGTTTTACAAAGAAAACAGATACCGCCTCGATAGGAACTGTAATACATGATGTTACTAACACATTCAATGAAGAAAAATTTTCTGGAGGATTTGAAATGTGGGTTGAATCAGTATCTATTCCACCTAAGCAGGAGGGGTTTAGAGCTTTCCTTGCAGGTATGATTAAAGGAATACCTACAATATATGTTGATCTTGTATATCGATGCGTTTATAACGAATTTTGCGATAAAACTACGTTTGTAGTTGTTAGTACATACTATTATACTGCAGGACGGGTTCTAAGTAAAGTCCATGATTTCCAAGCCGATGTGAAGAAAGAAGGTGATCGGGCCTTTAAAGCTATGATCGGTAAAACCTTTTCAGATAAATTAAAAGAAACGATTAAATAAAAATTAATTACTAATTTTATATTCGTAGGTAATGGATGATATCATATATCAATTAGCTCTTAGTTTAATAAAAGGTATTGGCCCTAGCATTTGGAAGAGTCTAATGAATAAATATAAATCTGCAGAGTGTATTTTTAATCTTAGTAATTCAAATTTGTCAGAAGTTATAAAAAATAGCAATATCTGTAATTCTATTTTAAATAAAGATACGTTAACAGAAGCAGAATTAATCGTAGCAAAACATAAGAAAGTCGGTGTAAAAATAATCTCATATTGCGATAATGATTATCCATATAGATTAAAGGAAATATATGATTCACCGTGTTTTTTATATTGCATCGGTAATAATATCTTAAATAACACAAGAATGTTAGGTGTCATTGGCACAAGAGAACCTACAAATTATGGTATAAAAAATTGTAGAGAGTTTATAAAGGAATTAGCTAAATACGATATTACCACAATTAGTGGGTTAGCCTATGGCATAGATGTACTTGCACATCAAGAGTCATTAAATAACAATATCCCAACATTAGCAGTTGTAGCTGGGGGTGTTGATATAATTTATCCATCTGTACATAGAGAAGTTTATGATAGAATTATAAAGAATGGAGGATGTATTATTAGTGAATTTGGAATTGGAACAAAACATGATAAATTTAGGTTTCCACTACGTAATCGAATAATAGCCGGACTGTCAGACGGAATATTAATAATAGAGGCAGGAGAAAAAAGTGGGACAGAAATAACTGCGTTGTGCGGAAATGAATATAATAGAGATGTTTTTGCTATCCCAGGTAATATTAATTCATTAAAATCACTAGGTTGTAATAAACTCATAAAGGCAAATAAGGCAAGTCTAGTTACGAACGCGCACGATATTGCTGAAATGTTAAATTGGAATGCGACATTTAAAAAAATAGAAAACAAAGAAAATATACAATTAGACAAAGAATCATTAAAAATATATAATATAATAAAGCAAAATAACAACATTACATTTGATGAGATATACCAAAAAATTGATATAGATTCAAATATCCTTTCGTCAATTCTTCTAAAATTAGAAATAAGTAATTACATAAGACTAACTCATGGAAATAAATATATTATTTAAAATACGACCAATAGAACATTTTATTAATATCAGCAAATAATATTAGTCAAATTTTAATACTAATGTATACTTGATTTGCTAAATTACTAAAGTATTACTAGATTATATGTATGCTATATTACATCTTGTTATTCATGTTAAATTCTTCGATATATTGTGGTTGCATAAAGGAATATTGGGAATATATTAAAAAAGTATGTTGCCGTTCAAAGTCAATTCCAAATCAAGATAATAATACGATAAATAGCAATGGAAGTTCCAATAAAAGTCAAGTAAATAATAGGTATAATTTCCCATTAGTAGGCCTTAATAATATTGGTTCGACATGTTATATGAATGCTACTTTACAGTGTTTACTGCATGTAAATGACTTATATAAATACTTCCTAAAAAGATATCCAAATGACAAAAATAAGTTAGACACGATAAATAGATCAGTTTCATCAAGAGGCAAGATATCAAATGCTTTTTATGAATTAGTTAGAGAAGTGTCAGATAAAAATAAAAAAATTTATAGTCCTAACAATTTTAAAACAATTATTGGTCAATGTAACGGACAATTTGCACGATTTGAGGCCAATGATTCTAAAGACCTAATATTGTATTTATTGCAGACAATGCATGAAGAACTAAATTATTACGGGGATAAAAAGTTCAACAATGTAACTCAGCCTGATCAATATGATAGAATGAATGCATTCAGATATTTTAGAGACTCATATGATACTACTAATTATTCACTTATCTCAAATATTTTCTATGGGACTTATGAATTTAGAACATTATGTCATAAATGTAGACGCGTTATGTATAGTTATCAAAAGTTTGAATTCATCTCTTTTGAAATGTCTAATTATCATAATAGGGAATTTAATATTTATGATGGGCTTAGAGATATTACTGGGCCAGAGAGACTATTTGGCACTAATCAATATTACTGTAGTACTTGTAAACAATTTGCAGATTCCGAGATAACTACCAACATAATACAGCCGCCTAATAAATTATTAATTAATATTGACTATGGTGCCGATAAGGTATTCAAGCCTTCTAAGGTTAAGTTTGACGAAGAAATAGATATAACACAATATGTGGCTTCCAACTTTGGTGCACCAATTAAATATAGGTTAATAGGTGTTTGTACGCATTTAGGTCAATCAGGATGGAGTGGACATTATATTGCATTTTGCAAAAATAAGGAAACTGGGCAATGGTATAAGTTTAACGATTCACATGTAAGTAGTTGTGATAAAAAAGATATTTATTCAGGAAGTCCATACCTATTAATATATGAAGTAGTTGAACAACAATAAGATTGACAATAATCTATTTTATAATAGCCTATATGTAATTGGTAATAAAATCGGAAACCTTAGCAAGAAGAAGAACTGTTTTAATTTTTGTTTTTATTATATAATTATTAATTTACAATTATGATAAAGTATTTATTATTCTCATTAAATATCACAACATGTTTAGCAGGTTGTTGTAAAGGTGGCGCATGTAGCGCTAAAAAACCAGTTAATTTACCAAAACATAAATCGACTTCCCAAGAGAAAGTAGTGAAGAAAAAGTTTGTAGATAAAACTGATAAAAAGGTATTAGAACAATTAAGGGGAAATCTTAATGCATTTTCAGGACGCAATACAATTGATAATAATACACTACAAATGTTTGCTGATTTTGAAGCTAAGACTCAAATTAGAAGGAAAACTGATAAAAATTCAACTCTTACAAATAATACCAATAAGGTGATAGATAAGACGAAATTGCCTAATGCTTCTACAAATGAAACCAGCAATAATAACGGTAATAACAACGAACAGATTAATCAACCTAAATATACAAATAAAGATTGTATAATAGATTATGGTGGAACACCTCCATTAGTAGGTTTAAATAATATTGGAGCAACATGCTTCATGAATTCAGTTTTACAATGCTTAAGTCAAACAAAAGCGTTAGCAGAGTACTTTTTAAACCCAGAAAATAAGGAAAGGATTATTAATAATAATATCGCAAAAGAAAATAAAAATAATCTTCAATTAGTCCCAATATATTTAGATTTAATAAAACAATTATGGGGGACAAATGGTCAAAAATCTTTTTCGCCTATAAATTTTATGAAGACTATTGAAAAAATGAATCCATTATTTAAAAATGGTCAAGCTGGGGATTCCAAAGATTTTATTATTTATATTTTAGAACAATTACACAAAGAATTAAAAACAACTTATTTACAAAATAATAATCAAAATGAGCCTCTTAATCAATATGATAAAAATAATGCTTTAACCCATTTTTATAGTGACTTCATGAATGACAGCTCAATAATATCTGATCTTTTTTTTGGAATTAATGAGACAACAAATGAATGCCTCAATTGCAAAAATTATTATAATTCCAAAGGATGTTATAACCCTATATGTTATAATTATGGAATATTTAATTGTTTGATATTTCCATTAGAAGAAGTCAAAAATTTTAAAAACAATAATATGCAAAATATGCAAAATATGCAAATGAATAATTTTAATAATCCGATGTATTGTAATAACATGAATAATTTTAATAATCCGATGTATTGTAATAACATGAATAATTTTAATAATC
>CAMNOX010000003.1 GCA_946547305.1 uncultured Cytophagales bacterium
TAATGATTTTAATGATTCACATCCTTCAAACATACAACTCATATCAGTAACCTTACTAGTATCTACATTAATATTACACGTAGTTAAATATTTACAATCACCGAACATGTCATACATATTAGTTATACCGTTAGACGACAAAATCGATACATAAACAACACCATCATCAAATAAGTAACTCATATCCCCATTTTCATTGTATGCTATTATAAGATACTTAGTTGAATCTTTTTCCTTCAAACTCACAATTGCAATTAAATATGGTTTCTCTTTTATCTCATTATCTACTGTAACTTTAGCGTTCATAATCAACTTACTATAGTCAAATTTATATATTTTACATTCTCCTTTATAAGTATAAGGTTTAGCTACCACCCCTTTTTTATTTACAGTATGATTCCCATCTAACACAATATTTTTACCTCCAACAGGTTTAATTGTAACACTATCAGGCCCAACCTTTATCTCAGCATCAAATTTATTACCATTACCAGGACCTAAATCATCACCTGCCCCACAACACTTACAACAGCCTTTACTATTATCATTATTGTCTTTACCACAACAACCACTATTTATATCAAAGCAAAATCCAATTATAGCTAATGCCAATAAAACCAACTTCATGTTTATAAAATAAAATAAAATAAAATAAAATAAAATAAAATAAAATAAAATAAATTCCGATTAATCAATATAATATATATATGACAAAAGTTTATAAATTATTTTCAATTTTATCTATTGTAAACACGATAAATGTCACTTCCATAGACATCTGGAGTTGTAATAAATGTTGTAAAAGCTGCAGAAGGAATACAGATAGTGATAATGGGAATATTCCTAATTCACAAAATGGTTCGCAGAATACAAATAAAATTCCATTTACTGGCGACAAATATAATAATGACATAAATGAAAACAGTATGCAACCTAACACTTTATACAATTCGATAAGAGAGGAATTCCCTTTTCATCAAAGAATTGCATTAAGAAATGTAGGAGCCACATGTTATATGAATGCCACATTACAATGTCTATGTAATATCGAAAAATTAGTCAATTATTTTAAATATCATCGAACTATTGAGAACTATATTAGAGATAATGGTAGTAACACTTTGACATATTCATTTAAATATTTAGTAGAAAATTTATGGCAATCAAAAGGAAGTAAATATATTATTCATCAATGCAATGGAGAAAATAGTAATAATAAATATTTTTCACCCACAGGATTCAAAGAGAAAATATCTACAATGAATCCTTTATTTGAAGGCGTTCAAGCTAATGATGCCAAAGATCTAGTTACTTTTATTATAATGACACTTCATGAAGAACTTAATAAAATAAAAAATCCTAATCAAAGTTGGAATAACACAAATATTAATCAAACAAATCATGATATGGTATTGCAAAACTTTATACAAAATTTTAGGGAAAATAATAAATCTATAATTAGTGATCTTTTTTATGCAATGAGTGGGACTTATACCCAATGCTCAAAATGTAATGAAATAAAATATAATCTTCAAAATTATTTTTTTTTGATTTTTCCTTTAGAGGAAGTAAGGAAATTTAAAATACAAAATTCAAGGTCTTTTAATTTCAAAAATATTTTGCAAAATATCTTTATACATCCTGCTATCTTTAATAATCAACTTAATCAACTTAATAATATTAATAATAGTCAGTCAGTTAATCTTGATGATTGTTTTCAATATTATGAAAAGATGGAATTTTTCACAGGAGAAAATGCAATGTATTGCAGTAGATGTAATGGACAATTTCAATCCTGTTACAAAAACAGATTATATTATGGACCTGAAATTTTAATAATTGTCTTAAATAGAGGAAAAGGTATTGAATATAAAGTTAAATTAGAATTCACTGAAAAAATTGATTTATCCAATTATTTTCAATTGAAGAATCTTGGAAATGTATATAATTTAATTGGAGTGGTTACACATATTGGAGAAAATGGGGCAAGTGGGCACTTTATTGCAAATGCAAAAAGCCCTATTGATGGTCAATGGTATACATATAATGATGACCTTGTTTATAAAGTAGATAATTTCAAAAACCAAATTATTGATTATGCTATGCCATATATTCTTTTTTATCAAAAAGTTTGATAGTATTATTTATAGCCAAAACATCATATTTAACTTAATTACGACATCAATAATAATTTAATTTATTATAAATATCTCTTTTTATAAATTTTTATTATACCTAACATGTGATTATTAGAAACATACTTTTACTAATTTTATCTATTTATAACATAACTAACTCGTTTTATATTAATGGAGAATGTTGTAATAGTTGTAGAGGGGGAGGTACTTCTAAAGGGGAAATAAATAATAACAATCAATCAAAACAAAAAAATAAAAATACTCGTCCTACTAGTAATCCACTATCAAAGATTATCCCAGATAATATTATTCCAATACCAAATGATCAATATTCTGATAATCCAACAAATCCAGATAATACAATTAATGAACAATCAAATAATAATAACGTACAAGAACCAAAAAATGAAACAGTTACGCCTGGCTTAAAAGGATTACAAAATGTTGGTGCAACCTGTTATATGAATGCAGTCCTTCAATGTTTTAGTAATTTACCTAGATTTAGAACAGAGTTATTGGTCCAATATCAAGATTTAAAACAAAATAAAGATGAAAAGTATAAATTATCCTTTGCCTTAGCTGAAGTATTACAGAACTTATGGTCTAAGAATGGTGGAAAATACTATTCTCCAAATAATTTTAAAGATACTATAGGCGAATTGAACCATAGTTTTAAAGGTATAGCAGCCAATGATCCGAAAGATTTAGTTATATTTATAATGCAACAAATACATAAAGAATTAAATACAAAAGAATCTACAATAGCAACTAACAATAATAATGATCGTTATGATTTTCTGACAGAATATAATTCTTTTATGGATCATTATAAGGGTCATAATGATTCTATTATGACAAATGAATTTCATTTTTATACCAATAATATGACAACTTGCTCTAATTGTAAAAAAACTATTCACAGTGTCCAGACAGATAATATTTTATTCTTTCCTTTAGAAGAAGTAAGAAAATTCAAGGGATATAATAATAATTCGGTATCAATAAATGACTGTTTTGAATATTATGAAAGGCAAACATATTCAGATTATACTTGCAATAATTGCAACTATAATTGTTATGGTAACAATTCTACGAAGATAGTTTCATCTGCTAAAACTTTAATAATTAACCTAAATCGTGGTCATGGAATTGAATTTGATGTTAATATTACATTTGAAGAATATTTATATATTGATAAGTTTGTTCATATGCCTAATAGTCCTAAAAATTATGAACTTACTGGAGTCATCTGTCATATTGGCACTAATGATGATGGAGGGCATTTTATTGCATATTGCAAAAATAGTAATAATTGCAAATGGTATAAATTTAATGATACATTTGTTATAGAATGCCCTTTTAAAGAGGTACAAGAAAAAGGATTACCTTATGTATTATTCTATAGTTATGTTGAAGCTGGATAATAGAATACGTAATATTACTCATTTTAAGTAGTTCTTTTACGAATTTTTATTATGCATAATGCATGATTAAGAGAGACATATTTTTACTAGTTTTATCTATTTATAACATAATTAATCATTTTTATATTAATGAAGGCTGTTATGGTAATAATTGTAAAGATACAGGTACTTCTAAAGAAAAAATAAAATAATAAAAATCAATCAAAACAAAAAAATAAAAATATTAGTCATAATGTTAATCCACCATTAAAAACTATTCTAAGTAATATTACTCCAACAACATATAATACTACAAGTAATAAACAACCAGATAATAATACTGAAAAAAGCAAAATGTGAAACTTTTACGCCTGGGTTAATATGATTACAAAATATTGGTGCAACCTGTTATATGAATGCCACTCTTCAATGTTTTAGTAATTGTCAAGGATTTAGAACAAAGTTATTGGACCAATATCAATATTTAAAACAAAATAAAGATAAATATAAATTATCCTTTGCCTTGGCTGAAGTATTAGAGAACTTATGGTCTAACAATGGGGGGAAATACTATTCACCAAATAATTTTAAAGATACTATAGGGAAAATAAATGCATTATATGAAGATAATACAGCTAAGGATCCAAAAGAATTAGTTTCTTTATTACAAACAATACATAAAGAATTAAATAAACCAAATCATAATATAAGTTTCAACGAGGGTAATAATCAAAATAAATTTTGGATGGAATATAATAATTTTATGAATAAATTTAGAAAGCAAAATAATTCTATTATAATAAATGAATTCTATTATTATCAAAATCGTATAGAGGCCTGTGGTAATTGTCTTAATACTTCCCTTAAGGTCCAGTCAAATAATATTTTAGACTTTCCTTTAGAAGAAGTAAGAAAATTCAAGGGATATATTGATAATTTGGTATCAATAAAGGATTGTTTTGAATATAATCAGATGGAACAAATATTTAATGATTATTATTGCAGTAAATGTAACCAAGTTACAACATTTAGGTGTAAGACGCAAATAATTTCAGCGCCTAAAACGCTTGTAATTAATCTAAATCGAGGAAAAGTAATAGAATATGATGTTAAAATAAAGCTTGAAGAAACAATGGATATAAGAGAATTCGTTCTTATGAATAATAGTCCATATTATTATGAACTAACTGGAGTCATTTGCCATTTTGGCGAAAATAATAATGCAGGGCATTTTATTGCATATTGTAAGAATAGTAATAATTGCAAATGGTATAAATTTAATGATACAATTGTTTCAGAATGCCCTTTTACAGATGTACAAGAGAAAGGAATGTCTTATGTATTATTCTATAATTATGTTCAAACTGAATAACAAAATACGTAATATAATTTTATTGTAAATAATAATTTTTATCAGTTTTAATACGTCGTACAGTTCTATTTTAATCCTAATTACAGATTCTCACATATAGACATTTACTGTCTGTTCTATAAACATTACTATTACGAATAATACTAATATTACTATCTATTCCATAAACCAACAACAGTCATGTAACACATTTATCACCTCTGCTCTGTTTACATCAAAACAAATCACAGTTAATGCACTCTCTTCCTCCATTCCTTATTGTCGTTAGAAGGTTCTAACCCAGCGTTATCTAGGGTGAGTTTAAGATAATCATTAGTCGGTGCTACATCAAAAGTAACTTCTTTTAAATCATCGCAATTACATAACATATTAAGACAGTAACAACTATTACTAATAACAGATTTTCCAAACTTGACTTTTTCAATACCACTATTTAAAAATAGTTCATCCAACGAACTATAATCATCACATTTATCAAAAATAAACTTACTTAAATCTAATTCCTTAACACCACACTGCTCAAACATATTACTCATAACTATAACTTTACTAGTATTAAAATTACTCAGATTTAGTTCCTTTAACAATTTACACTTATAAAACATACCACTCATATCAGTAACCTTATCAGTATCAAATTTTCCAAGATATAAAAATTCTAATTGAGTACAGGAAGCAAACATATCCTTCATAGAAGTCATCCCAGCTGATTCAAATATATAAAGCTTCTTCAAACTAATAGCCTCACTAAATAAACCACTAAATTCCTCAGCAATACAATCAATAAAGTAAAAATTAGCATTATCGTCCATACAGATTGAGAATAAATATGGTGAACTTTTAATTGTTTCATCTATTTCAATAGTAATATCATTAGAAAAAGCAATTTCATCAACATGTATTTTATATATTTTAATAGCCTTATCTTTACCTACCTTACCATTTGCTATAAATGATTCAGCCACCAGACCTTTACATGCGTCCTCTTCTAACAAGTCACTCTCACCAAGCTGAATAGACCTATCACTAAATATAATAGAAACTCCATCATTACTAACTTTTATTTTTTGAATATCACCATTTCTCACTACTCCTTTACCTTTATGAGGTTTATGTCCTCCTCCAGTAGGTTCACCCTTTTTAGTTCCCAAATTTCCTGATCCACCTCCTCCACCAGGGACACTTTTTTTAGGTCCTAAATTTCCTAATTTACTACTACTAATAGCTTTATTCCTCTTTTTACAACAACAACCACTATTTATATTAAAGCAATATCCAATTATAGCTAATGCCAATAAAACCAACTTCATGTTTATAAAATAAAATAAAATAAAATAAAATAAAATAAAATAAAATAAAATAAGGAAAACTTTTTAATTTGACTGAAAAACTAATCTATCTAAACCACAATTAAACTACTGATTTAGTCTTAAATTTATTTAAAATCTTTTCTGGTAATGTATTACATCCATAAAACATACCACTCATATCAGTAACATTACTAGTATTCCATTTAGATATATCTGGTAATGACATTAGTGAACACATATACCATTAATAGACGAACTCATCTTCTTCTTTAACACCTCGTTTCAATATATCTGGTATTAGTGACAAAGAATCACACCCTTCGAACATATCATCCATCTTTTCAACACTACTAGTATTCCATTTAGATATATCTGGCAACGATTCTAATGACTCACACCATCCAAACATATCACTCATATCTGTAACTCTACTAGTATTCCATTTAAATATATCTGGGAATGACGATAATAAGCGACAATAATGAAACATAGAACTCATATTAGTAACATTACTAGTATTCCATTTAGATATATCTGGCAATGATTTTAATGATTCACACATACTAAACATATTACTCATATTAGTAACATTACTAGTATTCCATTTAGATATATCTGGTAATGGGCTTACGTAACAACATGCAAACATACCACTCATATTAGTAACATTACTAGTATTCCATTTAGATATATCTGGCAATGATTTTAATGATTCACACACATTAAAGATACCACCCATATCCTTAACATTATTAGTATTCCATTTAGATATATCTGGTAATGATAATAATGATTCACAATCTCTAAACATATAACTCATATCTGTAACTCTACTAGTATTCCACTTAGATATATCTGGCAATGATTTTAATAATCTACATCTATTAATCATATAACTCATATCAGCAACATTATTAGTCTTCCACTTAGATATATCTGGTAATGATTTTAATGACTTACATTCATTAAACATATTACTCATATTAGTAACATTAATAGTATTCCATTTAGATATATCTGGTAATGATTCCAATAATTTACATCCACTAAACATAGAAGCCATATCATCAACATTACTAGTATTCCATTTAGATATATCTGGTAACGATTCTAATGATGTACATTCACAAAACATATTATTTATACACATAACCTTACTAGTATTCCATTTAGATATATCTGGTAACGATTTTAATGATGTACATTCACAAAACATATAACTCATATCCTTAACATTATTAATATTCCAATTAGATACATCTGGCAACAATTTTAATAATTTACATCCATAAAACATAGCGTTCATATTCATAACATTATTAGTATTCCAATTAGATATATCTGGTAATGACGATAATGATAAACATTTATTAAACATATAACACATACCTACAACATTACTAGTATTCCATTTAGATATATCTGGCAATGATGTTAGTGATGAACATCCACTAAACATATAATCCATATTCACAACATTACTAATATCCCATTTAGATATATCAGGTAATAATACTAATGACTTACACCCATAAAACATACCATACATATCCTCAACCTTATTAGTATCCCAACTAGACATACCTTGTGCCCATACTAAATTTATACATTCATAAAACATATAACTCATATCAGTAACCTCACTGGTATCAATATTATAAAGTCCTAAAATAATACGTACACTTCTACATCCATCAAACATGTGCGACAAATCTGTAATATTACAATTATTCACCACTTTTAGACAAATTTTTAATTGCCTGTCATTATCTAAGCAATCAAGGTCAACTTTGTCTCTCAATTCACCTTCCTTCCCATCATTAATAGTCATTTTAAATTTACCTTTATTATTCCCAACAAATTCCTCACTTAATACTCTCACTACGCATTTCCCTTCTCCAACATTCTCGCAGTCTGCAACACATCTAACCCCATAAAGCGATGTTACATCGCCTTTTTTTTCTTTATCCACATTCCTCTCCATCCCATTAATTAATGAGAAACTCATCCCAAAAGCAAATCCAACTTTTATTGATCGATTTAAAGTACTTTTTAAATCACCAAATATATTACTAACACAAAACATAACTATGTTTAATATATCTTTTATGAAAAACAAAATACTAATATTTATTTTAATTACAAATATTAACCTATATTAAAATAAAAACATTTATAAATTTTTTTTAAATAAAAAACAATAATAATAGATAAAAACAACATAAATAATAATTAAATCTCCAAATTAAAATACGATCAATCAACTAAAAGTAATACTGATTGAATCTTGCTTTTATTTCCTCAGATATTATCGAATCAGTACAACCATAAAACATACCCTTCATATCTGTAACTTTACTAGTATTCCATTTAGATATATCTGGTAATGATTCTAATGATGAACATCCCATAAACATTTCACGCATATTAGCAACCTTACTAGTATCCCATTTAGATATATCTGGTAATGATGATAATGCCAAACATTCATAAAACATACCAGCCATTTTAGTGACTCTACTAGTGTTCCATTTAGATATATCTGGTAATTTTGATAATGATTTACAACCATTAAACACATAACTCATATTAGTAACATTATTAGTATCCAATTTAGATATATCTGACAAAGTAGTTAACGATGAACATCCAAAAAACATATCAAACATGTCAGTAACTTTACTAGTATCAATATTAATATTACACTCAATTAGGTCTTTACATACAAAAAACATACACCTCATACTAGTTATACCGTTAGACGATAAAAGTGATACACTAACAATATTAACATTCTGAAATAAATTACCCATATTACCATCTTCTTTGGATACTATTATAAAATACTTAGTTGGTTCATCACCTTTTAAACCCACAATCGCAATTAAATATGGTTTCTCTTTTATCTCATTATCTACTGTAACTTTAGCGTTCTTAATTGTCTTAATATAGTTAAATTTGTATGCTTTAGTTGAATCATAAAAAGCATCATTTACAATTTTTTCATCATTTGCAGATACCTTATTGCCATCATTTAACTTAATTTCCGAACCTCCAACAGGCTTAATTGTAACACCATCAGGTCTAACAATTATTTCTGCATCAAACTTATTAGTTTCAGCAGGAGTTGATTTACCACCACCTTCACCAGGATCCATATCTTTATTCTTATCGTCTAGTTTACTACCACCTCCAGTAGGTTCACCCTTTTTAGGCCCTAAGCTACCTAATCCACCACCTCCAGTAGGGACACTCTTTTTAGATTTTAAATTACCCAATCCTCCACCTCTATTACCATCTTTCTTCTTTTTTCAACAACAACAACTGTTTATATCAAAACAATATCCAATTAAAACTAATACTAATAAAACCAACTTCATATTTATAAAATAAAATAAAATAAAATAAGGAAAACTTTTTAATTTACATAAAAAATAAAGACTATAATAATATGCAGGTTTTAGATATTATAATCGGGACTATCGTTGATGGAGATGGATTACGAACTTCAATATATTTTGCTGGATGTAAACACCATTGTAAAGGCTGTCACAATCCAGAATCATGGGACTTCAATGCAGGGAAAACAATGTCAGTCGACGATATCTTTAGTATTATAAAAGAAAACAAATTCGATGTAACATTCACAGGTGGAGACCCATTATATCAAAACATTGACGAACTTATAAACTTATCAAAAAAAATACACAGTCTAGGGCTAAATATATGGCTCTACACAGGTTTTACCCTCGACCAAATAGAAAATGATAATACATACAAAGACATATTAAATAACATCGATGTATTAGTAGATGGGCCATTTATAGAAAGTGAAAAAAACTTAAAAATAACATTTAGAGGATCAAAAAATCAAAGAATATTAAAAAACACACAAACAGGTTTTATAGATATCAGCAATAACTACGACAAATAAATACTAATTCTTCCCATTTTTACAAGAACATCCGCCACTACTTTTCTTCCCACCAGAACCACTAGGACCTTTAGACTTTTTTGAAAAACTAATTACAACTACACAATCCTCTTTGATATCAACCACATCATTAACACCACGATATGTCTTTATGTTACCATTATCTTCTTTAACACTTAATTTTTCAAACTTATAATTTGCAACATCAAAACCAGAATTAGAAGGATCAACTAATCCACGTATTTTACTACTAGTTTCTCCAGCGCCATACTTCTTCAGAAAAAAATCTAATAAATCTCTAACCCTAGCCCCCTCAGATTTGAAGTCAAAACTATAAACCTATCTCTGAAAAACACTAAAAACTTTATCTTTGCTATCTTTTAATTCATTATTGCTACATTTTCCTTCTTTATTTGCTTTGTCCAAAGCTTCAAGCGCAGACAAATAATCTTTATTCGCTTGCTGATATTTAGAATAATTTGGTGAATACATAAGCATATTATTATTAGTAGTGAAAAGACCCTGCAATATCCTAATCTTCACACAAAAAATATTGCTACTAAAAACAACAAAAAAAATTAACCACAACCTAATCATAATTTAACTATACATAAAAAAAATATAAAACAAGAAAACTTAAACAAAATCACCCACCACAGCATTTACCCACCTTTACACCCTTTACACCCTTTACAACAGTTACTACAACATTTACAACAAGACACACAACAACTATTATTTGGCAATCCAATTTTTGAATTATTAGTTTCCCACTTCTTTTCGGGATCTCTACTAGGTTGCACATTGCCATCACCAGTAACAATATCCTCTTTTAAATAAGGCTTTAATAAATCAGAATTCTTTATATAATTAACAACAGCAACGTTTGTAAAATCTCTACAATCATAACCACAATACGCATCTCATCTCTTATAATACCCAACGTAAAAGGCATTTGCTAACTCATTAATGTAATCATCACTAATAGAAGCTGACCCACTAGCCTTCGCGGCCTTAAGCTGATTAATAAACTCTGTTTTCCCTTCATCAGCTCCAAATTTAGGCCCATGAATCATATACAGTCCATCAAGTTTTTTAAGTTCAGCCGATTCAAAAATTCTAGTAGAATCAACTTCTATAAAAATACTCTTTAACCGTTCAGAAAATACAGGGATATTAACCTTAAATTTATAAGTAACATCCTTTGAATATGGGATATCATCCCCAACAGTACAAATTATTGAACCTGACTTATTATAATAATCTTCATCATAATAATTATCACAGATAGTCATAATTTTAGATACCTCCTTCTTAATATTCTCTATCGTTATATCCTCTTTTTCTTCAAAATAAACAATCTTTTCTTTCCCAAGGAAATACATATCACCATACGCCGAATAAGACAATTTTCCCTTCTGACATAAAATCACTACGAATCTCCGTCCCCTCAGGACATTCATATTCAAATTCTAGTTTAACAGAATATGCACAAGGAATATAAACAGTCACTTTATTAAGATCAGGTCTAGCAAAAAAATCACCTAGACTATAGGACTGAAAATTAATAATATTTTCATCATTTGTGTCTTTAGTGTAAAAAATCAGTTTTCTCCAACCATAATCTTCTTCATTAAGGACTATATCTCTATCAATTAAATTTTTATCCTTGGAATGTTTAAATACTTTACTAATAACATAATCTTCAATATTAAAATTCTTTCCCAATATTTCTTTACTAAATTGGTCAATGTCTGTAAAAGGCCTCATCTCATCAACTAAATTAATCCATTTCCAATTAGACCTGGACTTAGAACAAAACATAAACTTATCTATCACTGCCTTGAAGTTTTTCCAAGGCAGCATTATTTAATGCATAAATATAAATAATATCAAAATTAACACCGTTATTAAAGGTTATCCTACCATCATCGTTAATATTATTAAAAGTAATTTCCTGTTTATCATGCAGAACCCCTACACCATTAACAGTACAATGAACATTATAATAATATAACTTATCAAATTCAATTGACTTTTTAAGCGCTTAATAACGTTATTTATATACATAAGAACATTAAATTCATTACCGTATATATGCATTACAATCAACCATCTCATGTACAATATCATCTTCATCTTTACACTCATTAATTTTAATTCTCATAGTTTTTGGAAATACATTCAGAGTAAAATATATAAAAATAAACAGGTACCTTAACATAATATACTATTATAAAACAATACAAAATCCAACCTCAACAGCACCACCCCAGAACACTTACAACACTTACAACAAGACAGACAACAAGAATTATCAGGCAATCCAATATTATTAGTAGTTGGTTTTCTATCACTATTTTGAATTTGGTAATTTTTATTCCCATCTACTGTAACTTTATTCATAAAAGAAGGATTAATTTCATTAACATTCCAATTTATAGATACAGGTTCACCATTACCTTTATCCTTAAATGTTTGCGAATTTTTATCTATTTTTATCTTACTAATGAAACCTAATAGATCAAAAAAAATACTATTGGAGCCCTTCTTATTCTTTAATATAAAATGTTTTTTAGCAACTGTTTGAGCTAATTTTGTATAAACAACAAGATCAGTATCTGTATCTCTATCAATAGGAACTACATACCGTCCATCTAAAACTTTTAATTTTTCAACTACCTCATATCCTTTAGGCGCTTCAAATTTCAGATCAATATTAATTGTATCTAAATACTTAGACCGTTCACATAAATAAAGTTTTGCTTTAATTTCCTTCTGAAATTCAAACTTATCACAAAATTCGATTATATCATCCTTTTCAGAAGGATCTAATATAGGGATTTTATTTCTTATGGCACGCTTAAGCTCATAAATATTTTTCTTCAACAAATTATTCATATCACTATTAAAATCTAATTCAAAGGCTGCCTCAAAGTTTTCAAAATTTTTATCAACATCAGGTTTTAATTTAAAGCCGCCTGGAGTAATAACATTCAATTTAACGATAGTAGAACATTTTGGAACAATAAACTTCTTCCCTTCTTTTTTCTAAAAAAGTACGCAGTGACATAGTTACACCTGAATATTTCCTTTTACTCCCCTCTTTAAGATGCGTTTGCGCACATTCAAATATTAAACCTGCAATGTAGTCTCTAATTTTTCCTTTACCTAATGACTCAACTAAATCATCCATTTTAATTTGTAATTCACTATCATCAAAATCAATATCTTCACCAATATCAAAAGGACAACAAAATATATCTCTACTGAATTTTATAGATAAAAATCTACTTAAAAAGGGCTCTGTATATATAAATATATCACCATTATCAAATTCAGACATGTCCTCTTTAAAATTAATTATATCACCATTACATTCATAATTGATATCTGTAAATCTACTACTTTTTAATCCAGAAATTCTAGATACACAAAATTTTTCATATTATACTTAGATTTAATCCCAGGATCCATATGTTTTTCACAAAAGTCAATAATATTAAGGATATTTTCACCACCACTTAGATTATATCCAACATTACAATTTCTATCATAACTACAATCAATATAATCTACATAAACACTTATAATTGTAGAATGAATATTAGCACAAAACAATAAAAAAACCAGTACAATCAACATATTTAATATTTAAAAAAATCTACAATTATATAATTATTACAAATTATAATAGTTCTTTATTCACCTTATATATACCCTATAATACATACATTTTATATTAGCATCAATTCCACCTATGTCTAAATCAATATCGAACTACATAATCATAAATGATTAAAAGTTCTATAATGCTCTAATAAAACACCTTATGATTAGAATATGATTAAAATAACTAGTGGCAAATTTGAAATCTATTTTCCTCGATTTCCACAACGACAAGAGTTACAACACCTTCTGCCACCTCCTTCAGTTTCATTAGAACCACTTTCAGTAGGAGACATTCTTAGTCCTTTAAATGCTTTAATACCACCTGTCTTCATATTATATACTTCCTTGAGTTCCTCTTGATTTACACCAGCCTCTACTAATTTATCTTTAAACTTATCCTCTATTTCTTTTACTATCACAGAAATTTCTTTTTCTTTCTTCACATTTTTTTCTCTTTCTGCTTTCTTTGTTTCCAGTTCCTCCTCCGTCATATTAACCTTGACCTCTTTTTTAAACGCCTCACCTACATATTCATCATCATCAGCATAAAACAATAGAACCGGCAGAGGCCTACCTGGATTTTTAGTAGTATAGTCATTTAAGGCTCCAAACATATCAAGAAAATCTTGTGGTTTTATATAATGCTCTGGTTTACTCAATTTATGATTAACAATATCACTAATAAGATTTCTTTCAATAAGTTCGTTAATCTTACCTTCATTATCATTATTATTCCTAATTTTTTCATAATTATCAGCACCAGCAAGTAACGTAAATAACATACGCACAGAAGGAACGTCTGCTTCAGGAAGTAACAAATTTATAAAATCATAGTCCTTCCTAAGGGTCTTACTGCTAAGAGCAGTTGCAAGAGTTTCCTCAAAGTTCAAATATCCTTTACATCCTAAATACCCAATATTATTCACATTGGAAATTAAATTACCCTCCTTGGCTTCGGCATAAACCCTAATTGCATAGGTATTACCATGAGAATGTCCTACAAATATCACCTTGTTCGGGTTTTTACCTTCTAAGAATTTCTTAATAAATGGATAAACCTTACCGCGGCACAGGTCATCAATGTCAGAAAAACCTAAAGCTTGCTCTACATCATCTCCCCCAACATGAAATGAATTATATTCAATAGATACAAAATGATAAGATCTTAAATCAGATCCAGAAACAGCTTTTTCTAATTTAATTAAATCATAATCATCTATTTTATACAGCATACCATGAAAAAAGAAGACATAATTATCACTGTTAAGATCTCCGAACTCTCTATAATGAACACCAGTATGTTCATCAGTTTTACACCTAGGATCAGCTTCACAATCACATTCAAACCTACTAAATACACAATAATTTAAAAAGTTAACTGGACTACCCAAAAATACCTTAGCAGCCTCTTCACCAAGTAAGGACTTTATCTTACCCAAAAACACTTCCCTGGCCGGACCTCCAGACATAACATCCTTAATTGTATTCACTACTACCTCAGCGGCCGAACGTTTAACAGTTTTTACAACGTTATCAACAACACCACTAAAAAAACCCCTAAGTTTATTCCAAGCACCAACAAAAACATTATCATCCTTCTCCTGATCATTATCATCCTTCACAGAATTGCTCTTAGAACTAACACTAGAATTATCCTCGGAATCACTAGAATATATATTGTTAAAACCTAACAACAATGACAAAAATAATAATATCTTCCTCATAAAACAATTCATAGTAATATATATATATATATATATATGCCAAAAAACCAAATTTTTATAAAAAAATATTTTATTAACAACGCTTAATTCAACAGATTTAATTACCATTAAAACTATATTCTAAAATCAGTAAAACCGTTCCTAATAAAAAATCTATTGTCTTATCTTAGTTAATATTAAACTTTTCAACTCTTTAATTAATAATTTTCTTTAACTACCAAATATGAAAAGGTATCTCAAAAATATAAAAGAAGTACTATTTACAGTTACATATATATGCTCTCTTTATTCTCTCTCTGCGATAATAGTAAAAATCTTCAACCTAAGTAAAACAAATACAATACTATATATCGACCACCTGTACCAAACAGTACCATTCTTTATTTTCCCCTATATAATGTACTATATATATATTACATTATGGCCAATCTACATCGGACAGAAAAACGAAACAACGCTACATAAATACACTACAGATGTAATTATAACAACAACTATATGTTTCATAATATATTTAATATATCCCACATGCGTTGACAGAAGTGGACTTACAAGTGACGACTCGTTACTATTTACATTATTTACATCAATAAGAGAAAAAATAGATGTTAGATGTAACGCTCTACCTTCTCTACACGCAGCAATATCATGGTTAGTACATCTAAGAATTAAAGAATTAAACGTCCACAAAAAATACATAATTATCTCGTTAATCACTTCAATATCTATATGCCTTGCTACATTTATAATAAGACAACACGGAATTATAGATACAATAACGGCAGTAATACTAGCCGAATTAATACACTACATAACCAACAATTACAACCTAGATAAAAAATTATTTCAATGTATCATTAAAGAAAATAAAATATACCCATATAAATCCACTGACCACGCATAAAAAATAATATATCAAAACTATAATACTCCCTTCAAATAACAACCAAACACATTAATCTTCTGCTTTTAAAATATTCTTCAATTTACCCAACTTCAATATCTGTAATAAAATTAAAAAAAAATAACCAATGTCAGGAAAAAGATAATTAAAGATCCCCAAATCTCTACCTAATGACATAACAAAAATCTTGACAATAACTAAACCAACATGAATGACAATGTATATTTTCTGAATTCTATAAATCATACTAACAGACCTAATATCCTTATTTAATAAACCATCTCCTAAAATCTTAGACAAAAAATATTCTGAATTTTTAAATATTTTAAAGACAAAAGATAATCCCAATAAGGAAAATTGAAAGTAAGATTGTGTAGCCCCAGTGCACAAATAAAGCAAGCAGGGGGAAATTATCTAATTCATACCCCACATTTTTATAATACCCTTTAATTGCGCCCTGTATAAAACCATACACAAAATTTATAAAAAAAATCAAAATATAAAATATAGCAAATCTTTTTAAAACCCATTTTTCTCTATCAATTAATTCTTTCATATTTAAACATCTAAAATAGTGTTAATAATTATTTAAATAAAATATCGCTTCATTCCTACTTTATTTAATCCTGAATTTTTAAAAGTAGAAATTTTTAAAATTTTTACTTTTAAAAATTCCCCATACATTATAAGCATGAAGTGTTTATTTTATCTGCTATTTTCTTTAGCTGGTGGGGGGGGTAATTCATGCAGCTGATAAAGATGAGTTACCACATGACTTGAAGAAAACAATGGAACTTATTGAAAAAGATTTAGAAGAAATCAAAAAAAAGCATAAATATCATCTGATATAAAAACTGAACTGTCCACTTATAAAAAGAGATTAAAGGATATCGAAGAATGATATAAAAAATCATTAGCTGATTAGAATAAAATGGTTAGTGATTTCGGAGAGGATGACTGGAATGTTATAACAATTAAAATTTATAGTCGTTGAATACAATTCGTTCAACGAAAGCGGCACAGAAATGGTCTTTGGTCTTGAAAACGTTAAAAAAATGTCTGACAAGTTTTATACATTCATTAATAACTTTTTAACCGGCAAGAATCCAGAGAAAGTAATTTTATCAGGATATTCTCACGGTAATACATATTGTCTTGAACTCTTAGAAAGGCTTATAAATAATGACAAGTATATGGATAAGTTAGTTTGTCTTGGTTGTAATGGTTATTTGCGTCTTGAAAGAGTACTAGAAACTGCAGTTAATGGACTAAGAGGAGACAGTACATATAGTAATACAGTTAACGGTGCGTACGCACTTTTAAATGGAGATACTGTAATTGATAAAATAAGAAATCTTGTTAGCCCTAAAAATTATTATATAATCGAAGAAAATAATGATAACGAAAAGAAAATACAAAGATCTATTAGACGTTTAGAGATTACTAATCATAAATTAAAAAATTGCAAACACGAAATGACTTATGATAATTTCGAAGAAATGTTTGATACTTATAACAAATATATACATTCTGATAAAAACAAAATACCATGTTTACTCTTTTATTCTGATATAGATGATTATGTCGGTGATAAATTTAGCAATAAAATAGAAGAACTTACTGCAGAAGCAAAAGAAAAGAAGGGAAAAGAGAAAAAAAAGAAAAAGGAAGAAAATGCTATTAAAGATGTAAAAATACAGAAAGAATACAAAAATACCTTTGAAAAACATAAAACTGAATTGTGGTTAGAAGGCGTCAAATATAAAGATCTTGCCAAAATAAGCGATAACGAACAAGTTGCAAATGAATCAATATCAAAAAAGATTAGTAAAATTAAAAAAATGGAAGATAAAAAAACAACAACTAGAAGCGGTTACTGTAAGGAAAAAGCTGTAATAGCTGTAAAAGTAAAACTTAAAAATTCCATCAATTAATATTTATAACCTCTGTCTATATTTTGAATTAAATAAGAAATGTTTATAATCTATTCACATAACAGGCAATATACTCCTGGTTTTTTCAATAATTAATATCTTAACACTTTATCTATAAAATCACCTGCCTCTTACTACAACAACACCTAAGTGATGACTTTCCTTTAGAGGCCGATTCATCTTTAATTGGCAATTTACTACCAACTTTTAACATCCTAAATCTATATTCCTTCTTAATTATATTAAATACCTTATGCCATTCATCATACAGTCTTTTTGGAATCCTTTCGTGGGTTAACCATGGCTTTTCATCCCCCAAATAGTGCACTATCACTGGATTATTTTTACCTTCTAGAAACTCGCCTTTAGTATAAAATTTACTAGCATATTCGCTTTCTTCATAGTTACATTCTAAATATTCAGGTGTATTAAGTCGCATAAACTTGATAGGTAATTTCTTTATCATTCCTCCGCAAATTACATTTATAATATCTTGGTCTGGATAAATAAACTTATTCTCCTTCACTCTCTGACTATATCCATTTATATCATTTCTAATATTTGATTGACTTCTCCAAACTCTACAATTTATCAACAATACCCCAGAATTTATATATATATCACAGTTTTTATTAAACTTTTTAAGATCCTTCCATCTATTGAAACTAGAATCTATAACACCACCACATAAATTATCACCAAGTTCTACGTCCCACAATTCTTGCAAATCCCTACATACAAGAGTATCTCCATCTAAATATATTGCTTTATCATTATCTTGTAATAACCATGGAATATCTAACCTATAGTACATAGTCTTACCCCATAATAAACCATAACAATTATTAAAAGCTGCTTTCATATTCACAATATTAACAGTACATTTCTCATTATATTTATTTTTGAATATTTCAAATCTTTCTTTAGATTTAGATTTAAATTCACCTGGAACTAATATTGTAAATTCATAAAAAGAAATATCTTTCTTAGACATCATAGCAGACTCCATAGAAACTATAGTTGGCACGACATAATTATCATCACAAGCATATACAATACTAATATGAACCATTTGCCCTTCAACAATAGGGGAAAACCTAAAAATACAAATACAATAAACAATTAATAATAATTTTCGACTAAACATAACTCAAATATTTTTACTTCGTAATAAGATATTTTATAGTTAATATTTTATCTAAATATTTTTCAATATAAGGTTTAATACATCCTCCTTAATAACTCAATAAACTTCGGTAAAGTTTTTATTTCCCAGAACAACAATTACAACACTTACAACAACCACTAGATTTAAACTCTAATTCCTTAAATTTATAACTCACGTTGATTGTATTGAATAATTTACGCCACTCATCATATAATTTTTTTGGTACTCCTTCATTTGTAACCCATGGCTTTTCACTACCTACATAATGTACAATAACTGGATTATTTTTACCTTCTAGAAATTCTTTTTCAGTATAAAATGACTTTGCATATTCACAGTTATTATACTCATTTTCTATATCAGCAAATAAATTAAACCGCATAAATTTGAAAGGTAGTAAATTTATTTTCCCACCACAGATTACATTTATAATATCTTGGTCTGGATATCTAAAATCATAATTTTTAATATTTTGACAATATCCTTTTATCGTATCTCTAACACCTGTCACTTTTCTCCAGGCTTTACAATTTACCAATAACACTCCAGAATTTATATATTTATCACAGCTTGGATTATGTTCTTTTAATATTTCATATCTGCCATACTGGTTAGGATCGGGAACACCACGACATAAATCATTACCAAGATCTATATCCCACATTTCTTGTAAATCACCACGTACAAGAGTATCTCCATCTAAATATATTGCTTTATCCTTATCATTTAATATCCATGGGATATCTAACCTATAATACATATTTATAGTCCAATATCCAACATAACAACCACTATACGCATCTTTCATGTTTACAATATTAACAGTACATTTATTATTATATTTATTCCGGAATATATTGAATTTCCCTTCACATTTAAATTCACCTGGAACTAATATTGTAAATTCATAAAAAGAAGTATCCTTCTTAGACCTCATAGCAGACTCCATAGAAACTATAGTTGGCATAACATATTTGTCATCACAAGCATATACGATAGGAATATGAACTTTTAAACCTCCAGCCATAGAAAAAAAACTAAAAACACCAACACAACAAACAATTAATAATAATTTTCTACTAAACATAACCCTAATATCTTTACTTTATAATAATGTATTTTTATAGTTAATATTTCTTACATATATTTCCGATATAAAATTTTAATACATCCCTATCAATATTTCCATAAACTTCGGTAAAGTTTTTTATCCCACCGAACAACAATTACAACAACAACGATTACAACAACACCTAGATTTAAACTTTAATTCATTAAATTTATATTCCACATTGATTGTATCGAATAAATTATGCCACTCATTATATAATTTCTTTGGTATTCCTTCATTGGTAAGCCATGGTTTACCATAACCTGCATAGTGTACAATCACTGGATTGTCCCTCCATTCTAGAAATTCATCTTTAGTATAAAATTCGCTAGCATATTTGCTTTCTTCATAGTTACATTCTGAATATTCAAGTACATTAAGTCGCATAAACTTGAAAGGTAATTTCTTTATCCTCCCTCCGCAAATTACATTTATAATATCTTGGTCTGGATATTTAAAATCATAATTTTTAATATTCTGACAATATTCTTTTATTTTTTCTCTAATGAATAGCACTTCTCTCCAGGCTTTACAATTTATCAATAACACTCCAGAATTTATATATTTATCACAATTTGGATTAAACTTTTTAAACTCGTTCCATTTATTGAAATCAGAATCTATAACACCACCACATAAATTATCACCAAGATCTATGATCCACAATTCTTGCAGATCACCACGTACAAGAGTATCACCATCTATATAAATAGCTTTAGCTTTATCTTGTAATATCCATGGAATATCTAACCTATAGTACATAGTTATAGCCCAACATTCCGCACGACAATCTTTATAGACATCACCCATGTCTTCAATATTAACAATACATTCATCATTATATTTATTCCGGAATATATCGAATTTCTCTCTAGATTTAAATTCACCTGGGACTAATATTGTAAATTCATAAAAAGAAGTATCTTTCTTAGACCTCATAGCAGACTCCATAGAAACTATAGTTGGCATAACATATTTGTCATCACAAGCATATACTATACTAATATGAACTTTTGAACCTTCAGCCATAGAAAAAAATCTAAAAACACAAACACAATAAACAATTAATAATAATTTTCTACTAAGCATAACCATAATATTTTCACATTGTAATAAGATGTATTATAGTTAATATTTCATCTAAATATTTTTCAATATAAGACTTTAATACATCATCATTAATAGCTCTATAAACTTCGGTAACACTTTTATGCCCTCGAACAACAACGATTACAACAACACCTAGATTTAAACTCTAATTCCTTAAATTTATAACTCACGTTGATTGTATTGAATAATTTACGCCACTTATCATAGAATTTTTTTGGTACTCCTTCTTTGATACGCCATGGTTTTTCACGCCCTAAATAATGTACTATCACTGGATTATCTCTACCTTTTAGAAATTCATCATTAGTATAAAATTTACTAGCATATTCACAGCTTTTATTCTCATTCTCTATACCAGTAAACCGCATAAACTTGAAAGGTAATTTCATTATCCTTCCTCCACAGATTACATTTAAAACATCTTGGTCTAGATATTTAAAATCATTTTTTTCAATATTCTGACAATATACTTTTATCATATCTCTAATGCCTGACACTTTTCTCCAGGCTTTACAATTTATCAATAACACTCCAGAATTTATATATATAACACAGTTTGGATTAAATCTTGTTAAATATTTATATCTGTCATACTCCCCAGGATCCGGAACTCCACCACATAAATTATTGTCAAGACCTATATTCCACATTTCTTGCAAATCACTACATACAAGAGTATCTCCATCTAAATATATCACTTTATCCTTACCTTTCAATATCCATGGGATGTCTAGCCTATAATACATACTTATAGTCCACCAGTGTGATACATAACAACCACTATAAGCATCTTGCATGTCTACAATATTAACAATACATTTCCCTTTATATTTATTCCTGAATATATTGAATTTCTCTTCACATTTAAATTCACCTGGGACTAATATTGTAAATTCATAAAAAGAAGTATCTTTCTTAGACCTCATAGCAGACTCCATAGAAACTATAGTTGGCATAACATATTTGTCATCACAAGCATATACGATAGGAATATGAACTTTTGTTGCATTATTTGTAGTAATAAAAACAAAATTTATGACCAGCAATAAAAATATTCTTTGAATCATCCTTTCACCATTATAACAAAGCATTCAAAAAAAAAATATTATTACATTTCTATACATCTAAATTAGCGTAATAAGCATTTTCTTCAATAAACTGTCTTCTTGGCTCAACCTCCTCGCCCATTAATAACGATATTATTCTATCAGCTTCCATTGCATCTAACATCGTAACCTGTTGTAATATCCTACCCATCGGATCCATCGTCGTATCCCAAAGTGGCTCTGGATCCATTTCTCCCAAACCTTTGAATCTCTTTATCGTAACCAAATCCCTCTTGCCATCTTTAGCCAATTCATTAATAGCATTTTCTCTATCTTCCTCTGACCAACAATATTTAAAATTACTATTTCTAATAGCCAAATAAAGCGGAGCTAGAGCTAGATAAACATATCCATTCTCTATCAATGACTTCATATATCGGTAGAAAAACGTCAAAATAAGTGTTCTAATATGGCTCCCATCTACATCTGCATCTGCCATTATTATTATTTTATGATATCGTAACTTCGATAAATTAAGTTCCTTAGGATCGTTCTCGGTACCCATTGTGACACCGAGAGCAGTAAACATATTTCTAATAGGTTCACTTTCATAAATCCTATGTTCTTGAGCTTTTTCAACATTTAATATCTTACCTCTCAACGGTAATATTGCCTGATATTTCCTATCTCTAGCATCCTTAGCCGTACCTCCTGCTGAATTACCCTCAACTAAAAATAGTTCACAATTTGCAGGATCTTTATCTGTACAGTCAGCTAGTTTTCCAGGAAGACCACCAACCTGTAAAGCACCTTTCCTTTGTACTAATTCTCTAGCTTTCCTAGCAGCATTTCTAGCTTGAGCAGCCAATACAACCTTATCTACTATTATCCTAGCTTCTACAGGATGCTCTTCTAAATACTCCTTTAATTTTAAACTTACAACCGAACTTACCCTCCCAGCAACATCGCTATTACCAAGCTTAGTCTTTGTCTGACCTTCAAATTGTGGTTCAGAGACTTTTACAGATATAACAGCAGTAAGACCTTCACGGAAATCATCTCCTATAATATCTACCTTCGCTTTCTCCAATAACTTAGACTTCTCAGCATAATCCTTAAGAGCCTTTGTTAAAGCCATTCTAAATCCCGACACATGAGTACCTCCCTCAATTGTATGAATATTATTTACGTAAGAAATTAAATTTTCAGAATATCCACTATTATATGTCAAAGCTATCTGTACAGGGACATCTGAATCTAATTTTTCGAAATATATAGGTTCCTTTATAATCTTCTCTCTACCACTATCTAAATACTTCACAAACTCAACAAGACCACCATCAGAATAAAACCTCTTTGACAAATATTGAGATTCATCTGTAAGAACTCTTTTATCGACAATATCGAGTGTAATCCCAGTATTTAAATAAGCTAATTCTCTTAATCTAGCACAAATAGTCTCAAAATTATAAATGGTAGTTTGTTCAAATATAGAATCATCTGGTTTAAAATGTATCTGTGTCCCAGTTTTCTCTCCACATTCACCTATTTCTTGCACATCTCCTAATGGTTTACCTTTACTATATTTCTGATTATATATCTTACCGTTTCTATAAACAGTTGCCTCAAATTCAATAGATAAAGCATTAACACAAGACACACCTACTCCATGTAATCCTCCAGAAACTTTATATGACCCTTTATCAAATTTTCCTCCAGCGTGAAGAACGGTCATTACAACTTCTAACGCAGATTTATGTTCTTTGGGGTGCATATCTACAGGAATACCCCTACCATCATCTAAAACCGTTATAGAATTATCCTCCTCGATAGTCAATATAATATTTTTACAATAACCAGCTAAGGCCTCATCTATTGAATTATCTACAACCTCCCAAATTAAATGATGCAGTCCTCTAACCCCAGTATCACCAATATACATTGATGGTCTTTTTCTAACAGCCTCTAACCCTTCTAAAACCTGAATATTTTTTGCCGAATAACCGTTCTCGCTAACCATATATATGGGTTAAAATTCTAAAATTTTAAAACAATTAAAAATACCTTTTTTCTTTAGATACTAACTTGAAATACTAAAATTACATTTCTATCTACTACACAAGCCATAAATAAAATAACTATACCTGCTCTGAATATTTTACTATCTTTTTTATACCCATCGCTGACAATATAATCACGTTAAATGTCAAAAAATAAATAATCAACATCATAATTGGATTTAAAAATTGAACATTCATGTTAGTAAAATTAGTAGCTACATGTTCAAAAACAGGCACACCTCCTAGATTCCTATACATCATAAAATCGCATTCAAATATAAAATCAATAGGAATTACAACCAACGATACAGCAAAATGAAAAACAAACCCTCTTAAAATTGTTTTATAGTTGACATCTACATAGTTAGTAACAATTAATAATAGTCCTACAAATACCATTAAAAAATGCCAAATCATAGAATACAAAGCTCCAAAAGAAAGAAACGGATAACATTTTAAGGCGTTTAAAGATATCATGGTTGCAACTCCACCAACTACACAACCTGTAGCTAACCATGAATCAGAGTACTCTTTCGTTTTTCCTTTAAAAAATGACGATATTAAACCCGCATACATAATGATTGAACAAGTATCCAATGGATATAGCCGACTATTAAATCCACCAATAAATTTTATATCATATATTGTTTCCCATGTAGTTTTTCCAATGTAAAATAATATTAAAAATATACTTACTGACATAATTACGTTTGAGACCCTATCCTTTGACAATCTTCTTAGTACAGTTAATGCACTTACTAATAACACCAATGATATTATCAAATATACTAATTGTGCTGAGCTCCCAAAATCTTGCCCAGTATAACCAATTATATTGTGTTTATAATCAAAAAAACTATAATCACCACTAAACATAACCAATTTATTTTATTCTATATATCTACTCAACCAATAACCACACTTTTAATTTTTAAAATAAAATATAATTTAAAGAAACATTTCTACTTTTAACTGAATTACGCTACAACTGGGAATTTCGCACCTTTCCATTCTACTATACCACCCCTTAAATTCACTACATTAAATCCATTTTTTTTTAATATGCTCGCTGCCTTCCTTGACCTAGACCCAGCATGACAATATACAACAATTATATCATCTTTAGAAAATACACGCTTACATTCATCTAAAAAATTATCATTAGATACATCTATATTTATTGCATTTTCAATATGTCCTCCAGCAAACTCACCATTAGTTCTAACATCCAAAATCTTAACTTTGCTATTTTTTATTAATTCAGAAATTTCTTTAGCACCCTCCTCTTTAAAATCATACTTATTACATGAAATAAGGTACATAAAACAACTACATATAACTCCAATAACACAAAACAATAATCCTCTCCTCATCATATATGATTATGATATAAATAAAAAATATCAAAAATTTAAATTTTTATCTAACTATCCAAATAAATAATTAATCAACTGCCTAATTATAAAAATAACCTAATTTTATTTTAACCACTGTCCTACTTGCTTAGATGTTTCATCACAATATTTTCCATTAAAATAAATGTCTAAAACTGCCTTGAATATATTACATTCACCACTTCCACCTCTAATACCACTGGTATAAAAGCAACTATCATCAAATGATGCTATCCTTTTTTCTCTCAAATATTTAGAAATAATGTAAAATAACGTCATAGATGAGAATAGTTTAACATCATCACCAGCAAATATATCTCTTACACATTTTCCTGGATAATAGTTTCTACAATTAAGCACAGCTTTCGTAATCTTTACTAGATTATCTCTCAATTGATCATTTTCTAAAAATTCAAAAGCTTCTTCTTTATTTTTTATTGAGTATTTTACATTTTTCTCAGAATACCCTAACCCCTCTATAATCGGGAAAATATACCACATCCAACAAGTAACTTTTTTTCCATCAGATACCTCCTTAAGCGCCACATCAAATGTTGACCCATCAACACCATTATTTTGTGCATTTAAGAACTTGTCAACTAAACCTATATTTTCTTCTTCCACATTATCATCTGAACATTCTGAATTATGAGATCTTACATCAGATTTTTCGTTCCTCTTATTTGACAGATTACAAGCCAAACAACAATTGTTAATGAATATGAAAAAAAACAAAAGCACCATACTAAAACATAAAAAAAATATTAATATAATAATAAAAAAACATATGGTAAAACATTGGTGGGAAATTATAACTATTCTAACACTATTAATATTCTACAACACATATGCAAATACAACATTAAAATTTTATGTGAATGATTTTGAGCTTCTAGAAGATGATGGGAAAACAAATTGGACTTGTACTTACACTACTGTAAAAAATGGGACACTAGATGTAGAAGAATTAAAAAATGATATAGCCAATATAGCTAATAAAGTAAGAAATTACGGAAACCGAGAAAAAATAAACTGTTTTATTGAGGGAATGATAGGGCCAAATGACCTCATTTTCAGTAAGGCCGCCATAAAACGAAGTAGTGGAGTACTTGATGATGAATTAAAAATTGAGGAAGATAACAAAATCAATCTAGACAACTATGATAACACAACAATTGAAATTTATTACATAACAAAACAAAAGGTAGAAGAAATAAAAAATTTAAAAATCGACCAAATAACTCTCAATGGTGAAAAACTAAATATAGACGAAAACAACTTCCAATTCTTTAAGGATATAGAAGAAAAAGAATGTAAAACTTGTACAAAAATAACAGAATATATTGAAAAGCAAACAAAAAATCTTGAAGATGTAAAAACTGCTACAAACGGATTTAGAGATGAGGAAATAGATGTAGACTTAAGTATACGTATATACAGCTCATTTGAAATTATAAAAAATACTAAAAACATAGGCCAAAAGGGAACTGAAATAACAATCAGAATTACTGCACAACATAAAGCATCATACCAAATCAAATATGTTCCGCCAGAAGGAGTAACTCTTAGAGATTACAGAGAAGATGAAAACATTTATGTCTTCGACAAGATGGATAGCTTTGGAGAAGACATATGTGTCCCAAAAACTATCTCTGTTAAATACATTGGCAAAAATAATATGAAAAATAATGACGGCAAAACTGTAAAACAGCAGATCATTCACCAACTCGAAAATATCTACAACGAATATGAAAGTAACCCTGAATTAGATCTTCTAAACAGGAAACTACATGAGAAAGCAATGGAATATAAGAATAAAATCAATAATGGAAATAATATCAAGCTACCAGCAAGTAAAAACTGGAACACGCTAGAACCAGGAGACACAATTGAAGTAGAGTTGTCAGAAAAAAGCGAATTAGTAAAATCATTGATAGTCCCAGTCGAAATTAATCCACCAGAAGGACATCAACTAGCAGGAATATTAGGTAAACAAAACACAATATTTGTTACAATAACTGACATAAATAGTATTGATAATAAAGACAATATAAAAGAAGCCCTAAAAAACAAACTATCTGAAATGCGAATAGATGTCAATGGTAAAAGATTAGAAATACCTCAAGAAACAATAAATACAGCTATAGATGGAATAGAGTATGATTATGATGGAATGCTAAAAACATGCAATACACAAATTCCAATCGGAGCTGGAGACTTTATAGCTACTAAACAAGAAATCGAACAAAGAGAGCAAAAGAAGCAAAATAAAAATAAAAAACCTCAACAAATTGGAATGTCAGAAGGTACCGCTAGGTGTTGTGCCTGTTGTAACAAATGTTGTAAATGTAATGGAGGATGCTGTACAGGAGGATAATTGTAATTAAAAACTAGTTTTATTCCATAAAAATCCTACTTTCATCAAAAACAAAAATATTTTATTATACTAAAATAAATTTGAGGATATGAAAATATTAATAACAAGACTTAGTACAATCATGCTAATGATATTTAATTATCAATACCTACACTGTAGATGTTGTAAAGAATCTAATAATAATAAAACAAAAAGCACGAGATCTACAACCGCAACTAATCCCCCATTTACGCCTCCAGCAACACATCCAGCAAAACCAGATAATCAGGAGACAAAAATAAAATGTGTGAAAAATTCTAAGCCTAAAGAAATAAACAAAGCCACCCACAAAGGACAAAAACTATCTGTCGGTGAAGATATTGAAGTATCAATAACAAACATCAATGGGAAACAAACATTAATTAAGTTTAACTCATGTGTAGGGTACAATGATGTAGAAAAACGCTTATAGACAAAACTTTTATGAAGAAAAAGAATAAAATTGTATATAATGGTAAGTTATTAAAAAATTTAATGAGTAAAGGAGAAACAATAGGGGAAATATATACGGACAAAAGTAAACCTCTGTATATTACTATTTAATAAAAGTTAATTTACTAAGCTATGAAAAAACAACTACTATTAATATTATTCTCAACACTCTACACAGTTACACAGTGTGAAACAAGTAATATTTTGCCTGAAAAAGGAGAACCAGGCGGAAATGCATGTTACAGCTGCCTAAACAGATGGAAAGGAATCTCCACAGTAATTGGATACATGTTTTGGCCAATCGAAGTCTTTGAAGGCTTCTATAACAAAATTTTCAGAATTATAGACGATGTAAACGCCAGGAACGAAACTAAGAGAAGGAACAAAGAAAAAGAAAATCTAATCAAAAAATACTACTGTAAAATAGGTGAATTTAACAACCCAATTACAAACATATATAAGCTTGACAAATCACTTTCAACCATAGTCGGGCAAAAATATGCTATGAAAATTATAAGAGAATCAGTAATATCTATAATACAGAAATATTCAGAATTCGACTTCATGAAGTTAAAAAAACAAAAAGAACTGGAAGAAGGTAAAAAGAATATCAAAGAAAAACTACAAAAACAAAATTTAAGTAAAAAGAAAATAAATACTGCAATAAAAGAGTTTGAAGATGAATTCATGTATGAAAACAAAAAGTATCTGCAAAATGGACCTGGATCGACATTTATATATTTAGCTGGACCAGCAGGAACAGGTAAAACCGAGACTGCAATGTCATTAGTTCAAAGCATCGCCTTTAACAACAAACCAGCATTTATAATAGATGCATCGACATTATTAAGCGGTGATGGAAAACTATCATCACTATTTAAGCCAGTAAAGATACGAACTAAAAAAAGAAACAAAATAATAGTTAAATCAGATTTAGACACATACATACGAACTGCCATAAGGGGGGTAATTATATTCAATGAAATTGACAAAATACTAGCAGATAATAACTTAGCTAGAGACCTAAACGAAATGTTAAGAACATTAAAAGACAATAATTACTACATAGGATACGATGGCAAGAAGGTAGACGTTTCAGGATTTATATTCATCTTTACATCAAATGAGAAAATAAGAAAATCAGAGAAAGACGAAACAGGTTCTATGACAGAAGTTCATTTTGATCCATCACTAAGGACCAGATTCAGAATAATCCCATTCATAAGTTTCGTAAAGGAAGAATACATTGAATTAATCAGGAGACATTTTGCAGAGGTAAAGAAATCCTTTATAGAAATGTACGAAAAATACAATATCAATATAAACTATGAAAACAATATTGAAAACTACTGCGCAGAATATATAATAAATGATGTCACCCTAAGGAATAGAGGTGCACGAAGCATCTACGATGTACTCAGTGACAATCTAAAATCCAAATTATTTATAACGATAGAAAAATTAAGAGATGAAAACAAGCTAACAGGTAAAAAAATATATATATCCTTTAATGAAATTAACAATGAATTCGTGGTTAATACAGAAAGTTTCATAAAACACGTAAAGGAGAAAGGGAAACACACAACAAAAAAAATAAAAATAAAAATAAAATACATAATTATATTCATCCTTTTGGTACTAGCAATAACATACTACATTATGCGACGAAGATGGGGGTAAATTAATATAGTGCATTCTAATTTTGTCACAAATAAAAAAAAATATCTTATTTATTTAATAGCAAAATATTAGTCATGAATAATATAACTATAGTATCATTTTATTGCATTATAGGATTTGCCTTTGGTGCTATTAACAACTCAATCTATAAAATTCTAAGCAGACTACCAGCAGCAGAGATACTTGCAGGCAGATTTTTCTTCGCAACAATTCTAGTATTACCAATAATTCTAAAAAACATCAAATTACTAAAAACCAACAATATAAAAATCCACCTTGCCAAAGGGTTAACCGAACTAATAGCGCTCTCTAGTTACGTAATAGGGTTCAAAATAGTGCCAATATCAAACGGAACACTAATTACATTCATAATACCGTTTTGGGCTATCGTATTTTCAAAAATACTACTACATGAAAAGGTAGAATACAGAAGAATCATCTCAACAAGTCTGATATTTATAATAATATTAATCACACTTGGAGTAGATAAAATAACGTTAAATACAGGAATCATAGTATTACTAATTGGTACAATATTTAGCGGATTATATGACACACTAAACAGAAAATGTTCAACTTCAGAAAACCACTTAACCTCCATTTTCTACTTCAATTTAGTCATTTTTTCAATGTCTCTACCAATATCAATCCCAACACTAATAAGTATCACATATAAAGAGCTATTACTACTAATAGCTCTTGGAATCGGTTCAAACATATTACACATATGTCTAATAAAAGCATCATCACTATCAAATGCATCATTTGTCTCAACATTTAGATACCTTGAATTTGTCTACTCAGTAATCATTGGGATTATAGTATTCAATGAAAAACCAAGTCGCAACCTCTATTTTGCAAGTATTCTGATCCTAATTATACAAATAGTAATGACAATATATGAAAACCGTAATAGCAACCAACAAAAAAGCAAAATTTAACTACTTTCTCATCGAAGAATATACAGCCGGGATAGTCTTAACAGGAACTGAAATAAAATCAATAAGGGATAAAAAAGCAAATATAAACAACTCATACTGTATAATTATAAACAATGAATTATTCATAAAACAAATGTACATAGCCAAATACATATTCGGGAATATATACAACCATGATGAATACAGAGTTAGAAAACTATTACTGAAAAAAAAAGAACTAATAAAAATAAAAAACAATCTAAACGCAGGAATAACAATTATACCAAAAGAAGTATATATTAGCGAAAGAGGAATAGCAAAAATTACAATATGCCTCGCAAAAGGTAAAAAAAATTACGATAAAAGAAACGCAATTAAGGAGAGAGAAATACAGCGGAAAATAAAATGTAAAAATTAAACGTGCATATGAAGGGACTCGAACCCTTAAGCTAAAATAAGCACTACCACCTCAAGGTAGCTTGTATACCAATTCCAACACATATGCAATCAATAAAAACAAAATATATAAAAAGTTGTCCAACCAGGATTCGAACCTAGATTACTTGCACCAAAAACGAGCGTGCTGCCGATTGCACCACTGGACAATACATGATATCAATTTATGTCTAAACTTTATATTCATAAAAACATACATAACTAGTATTTTTTTTGCTTAAACCAACACAAACGAGCTAAATATCAAAAAATAAATTTTTAACAAATACAAATAATATAATTAAAGTAAATCGACTATGAATTTAGAAATAGAAAATATATCAGAAAATGAGTCAACAATAAATTTTGTATTTGAGAAAAAAGATTATATAGAAGAACTAAAAAATCAAATACATTTCATAAAAAACAACACAAATAGAAATGGTTTCAGAGGCAAAAATACACCAACAGATATATTATTTAGAGAAGCAGGAGTCAATATCTTAGATAAAATAATAACAGAAAAGATATCCAATGAATTTAGAAAAATACAGGAAAATAATCAAAAGGAAAACAATATAATATTCGACCCTATATTAATAGAAAGTACACTCAATACAAAAAAAACAATACAAAATATTAACGAAATAGGAGATATTAGTTCAAAATTCATCTATTGCCACACAAAAAAAATAGACATCGAAACGCTTAAAGAAATTTTATCAAATATAACAATTAACAGTCACTATTGCTCTGATATAGATAGTGAAAACCTTGTCAAGATAGCAAGTGAAACTGTATTAATTCACTATATCGGCAAAGAAAAAGAAAAATCCACTGAAAACAGTATTATAAAAATGGTAGATGAAGATAATCAAGAACTATTCATTCCATGTATTTGTAAAATAAACAATGACCAAATAAATCTAAAAAACAAACAAATAAATTATACGATAGAATTAAGCTTCAAAGAAAACCAAATATATTTCAACGAAAGAATATTTAATCTAATAAACTACAACTACAAAGTAAAAAAAGAAAAAAACATTTTTAAAATAGTAAGAATATTTACAAGAATAAATGTTGATATCCAAAAAATAATTGATGACACATACTATAAATTCGATATAGCAAAAAATAACAAAAATATAAGTTGGATAAATGGATTCTTAAATACAGAAATATCAAATTATAAACCAAATATCGACACCGAATACGATAAAATTATAGATTTTCAGAAAATAAGAGACATATCCCTATACCAATGTAATCTCGCCCTTGAAAAAATAACAACACTCGAACTAAAGAACTCTATATTAAATAATTTTAACATTGATATCGAAAACTACGCATCTGAAAAAGCAAAAAAAATAATGAATAGATATAATGCTGACATAAAAAAAACAGTAGAAACAATAATAAAAAATGAAATAATACTCAAAAATATAAAAAACACAATAATAAAAACCTACAATATAACATGCACAAGAGAAGACATCGTAAACTATATTAACATCTACTCAACTCTAATTCACACAGAAATAAACAATTTAATAACAAAATACTATAGGAATAAAATAAAAAACAAATTTATACTACAAAAAAATAGTTATGAAGACATAATAATAGAACAGAAAGCAATTTATGAAATAAAAAAATTAATAAATATCGAAAATAAACAAATAAGTTATGATACTTTTATAAATATAAATAACTAACAACTATGGATTACAAAGAAATACTAGATAACCTTAAGTGTCAAACAAATAATGAAAATACATTTAAAATAAGCGAATGTGGGCCTAACATATTTATACACTTCTGGGCAACATGGTGCCCTCCTTGTAGAAGCGAAATACCAGAATTACAAAAGATATACAACGAATACAAAAATAATGCAGATTTTTTATTCATAAATTGTGATAATAATAAAACAGATATAGATACTTTTATAACAAATAAACAAATATCAATGCCAATTGGATACGATCTTAACAGCGAAATTGCTAACTTATTCAACATAAGATCAATCCCATCATCATTTTTTATAAAAAGAACACCAAACAAGACCTATAACGTAAAAAACATAGTTGGAGCGATGGACTATAAGACACTAAAAAATAACTTCGAAGATTTCTTAACACAGTTATAAGTAACAATTTTAAATTATCAATGGATAAATATACACAAGGGCTAAAATTAAAAGTAGATTAAACAACTTAAACAAAAAATTTATACTTAAAAGTACATAATACAATAACGATGTTAGAATATTTATAAAACTTGGAAAGTTTTTTGCTATAACAGAAAAGTACAAATACATATGGCAAAAGTAATAGGGATAGACCTAGGAACAACAAATTCATGTGTAGCTATAATGGAAGGAAATGAAGCTACAGTTATAATAAATAGTGAAGGAAATAAAACAACACCATCTGTGGTAGCATTTACAAAAGACGGTAACAAAGTTGGGAATGTAGCAAAAAGACAAGCTATCACGAACCCAAAAAACACTATCTATTCTATAAAAAGACTTATGGGAAAGAACTTTACAGAAGTCTCAAATGAAATAAAAAATTTCCCTTATAAAGTTGAAAATAGTAGTAGTAATGGATGTTTAGTGAATATAGATGGTAAAACATACACACCACAACAAATATCTGCAATTATATTGCAAAAAATGAAAAAGACTGCAGAGGATTATCTAGGCCAAAAAATAACGGAAGCAGTTATAACAGTGCCTGCCTATTTTAATGATACAGAAAGGCAAGCCGTTAGAGAAGCTGGTGCAATATCTGGGTTAGATGTTAAAAGAATTATAAATGAGCCAACAGCAGCTGCAATAGCTTACGGAATAGACAAAAAGAATAAAAATGAGAAGATTGCTGTATTTGACTTAGGTGGTGGAACATTTGATATATCTATACTAGAATTAGGTGATGGAGTATTTGAAGTTAAAGCTACAAATGGAGACAAACACCTCGGAGGAGATAATTTCGATGAAAAAATAGTTAATTGGTTAACATCTGAGTTTAAAAAAGAAACTGGAATTGATCTAAGTAGTGATACGCAAGCATTACAAAGACTTAAAGATGCTGCAGAAAAAGCAAAAATAGAACTTTCTAGTGCTACATCGACAGAAATAAACTTACCATATATAACTGCAGATACAAATGGTCCAAAACACTTAATGAAAACTCTTACAAGAGCACATTTCGAAAATTTATGTAGCGATTTGATAGAAAGATGTACTATCCCTTGCAAGAAATGTATAGAGGATTCAAAGTTCTCAATAAGTGAAATAGACGAAGTAATATTAGTTGGAGGATCTACAAGAATACCTGCAATACAAGAACTAGTAAAGAAATTTTTCGGGAAAGAACCAAATAAAAGTGTAAACCCTGATGAAGTAGTAGCAGTAGGAGCAGCCATACAAGGTGGTATATTAACTGGAGAAGTTAAAGATGTATTACTTCTAGATGTGACATCTCTATCATTTGGTATCGAAACAATGGGTGGTGTTTTTACTAAATTAGTAGAAGCTAATACAACGATTCCTACTAAAAAATCAGAAGTATTTACAACTGCTGTAGATAACCAAACATCAGTAAGTATACATGTATTACAGGGAGAAAGACCAATGGCAAAAGATAATAGGTCGTTAGGAGTATTTAATCTAGATGGAATACCAGCAGCTCCTAAAGGTGTACCACAAATAGAAGTTACATTTGATATCGACGCCAATGGAATTCTAAATGTTTCTGCAAAGGAAAAAACAACTGGAAAAGAGCAAAAAATAAGGATAGAAAACTCATCTAACCTTTCAAAGGAAGAAATTGAAAGGATGAAAAAAGAAGCAGAAGAAAACGCAGAGAAAGACAAAAAAGAAAGAGAGGCTGCAGATAAAATAAATGAAGCAGATAGTATTATCTTTCAGACTGAAAAACAATTAAAAGAGTACGGAGATAAAATTCCTACAGATATTAAAACTAAAATTGAAGAAGATCTTTCTGCACTAAAGAAAGCAAAAGAAGACAAAAATATAAGTGCAATAGATACTGCTAAAGATAAATTAAATACAGATCTCCAGGCAATATACCAAGCCATGCAAAATGCACAAAAGGGTACAGCTCAAAACAATTCCTCCAATAGCGAAACAGAAAACACTCAAGAAGCCAGTTGTGAGGAAGTTAAATAAATCAATAAAACTTCTTCAAATCAAGAAGTAAACTCTAATTCTTTTCTAATCCTAAATCTTTTTTTTATCGGTATTTATTCAAAATATAGACTGAGAAATCAATGAAAATCAAAGCTATAAAAATAAACAAAATAATAAATAATAAAACTTTCTCATTTTTATACTTCCTACCATTAAAAAATCCATCACACCATCCTTTATATAAATCTAATAATGGAGATATTGTAAAATTTACAACAAAGGCCGACAAAACAGTCCTAGAGCTAATACTAAATCCAGTAATAAAACAAAATATAAGGACCATCACACAAAGAGAGATAATTTCATAAATAATTCTCAAAAAACTTTCACTGAGACTTTTATAAAACACCCTCAAGTGATATATGTAAAACCCTATCATAATAAATATCCCAACTGTTACATTCCAGGGTCCTTTCAAAACGATAAGATTTAACTCCTCAAAAAAACTAATATATTTAGAAACTATAGCACCAAAAACTGATGAAAAAAAAAAACTACTAAAAATAAAAAAAACTCCACTACTCATATCTACTTACTATAATAACTCTCATACACGTAACCATTTTTATACTTAGTTAACTTTTCAAAATTGCCATTCTCATCCTCATTAACATACACCTCCGGCTCATCTTTTAATCCCATAACAGCATTTTTAGAACGTTTTTTAGTATTACTCGAAGCATAATGCCCATCACTTACATCTTTAGATAATTCACTGAAAACATCCTCAACCTTAACAACTGGTTCACTAGCAACGTTAAAGCTTCCATTATTACTATAATTTTTATTAAATTTACCAGAATTCAAAAATGAACCTCCTCTAACACTTTTAAATAACAATGGGAATAAAAGCACAAATATAAAGGATGTAATCTTTAAAATTATATTCATAGAAGGTCCAGAAGTATCCTTCAATGGATCACCAACTGTATCTCCAACAACAGCAGATTTATATAACTGTAAAGATTTCTTAGAATACTCTACACCATCTATAACAACACATGCCTCAATAGCCTTCTTAACATTATCGAAAGCCCCTCCAACATTAGAATGGAATATACCAAGAAGAACACTGCTTAAAAATAATCCAATTAAAAATCCAATAGAAATACTATCATTAAACAAAGTTAAAACCAAAACCGGGAAAATAAATATCACACAAGCAGGTTTAATCATACCACTAACAGAAGAAACCGTAGAAATAAGAACACATTTACTGTAATCCACTAGATCCCCATTATCAGAATCCACATTTTTAAACTGCCTTCTAACCTCATCAATAATTTTCATAGCAGCAGATGCTACAGACTTTATAACCATAGAAGAAAACAAATAAGGAACCATTGCCCCAAATAATAATCCAGAAACCAAGTGAAGATCCAAATACGAATACTTAATATTCGACACGCCTAAAATACAAGCAAACAATGAAAAAAATGTAAATACCGCAGAAGTAATAGCAAAACTTTTACCTGTAGCAGCAGTAGTATTACCCAAAGAATCTAATACATCAGTATTTTCTCTAACGTTATTTCCAAATTTACACATTTCAACAATACCTCCAGCATTATCGGCTATAGGACCAAAAGCATCAATAGACAAATGTGTTAAGGCCGTAGACATAACAGCAACAGCTGCAAGAGAAACACCATAAAATCCTAAAATACTGTACGCTAACAAAGCACAAGAAGAATAAATTAAAACAGGAAAGAACAAAGACTCCATTCCTACACATAAACCACTAATAAGATTCGTAGAAGCACCGGCCTTGGACTGTTGAACAATACCTTTAACAGGGCAATAATTAGAATCAGTATAATAACGTGTAATAAAACTCACCAAAATAGAAGCAATTAACCCAATCAAAACACAAACATAAACACCTGCACCAACATTATTTAACAAAACCCCAAAACATTCAGAGTGTATAGAAGGAAACATATTAAAAACCAAAATAGAACCAATCAAGGCGTTAACAATAGTAATAGAAAAAACACCTACTCTAAATAATAAACTAACATTGTCAGACTTAATGTACGTAATTGTTTTGTTAATAAAAACAGAAGCCAAAGCCCCGAAAAAGCAGAACAACAGAGGGAATAATACCAATGAAATATCCAATCCACAAGAATACCCTCCTTTAGACATAATAAATAAAAACACACAAGAAACAACAGTAGAAACAAACGATCCCAACAAATCAGAACCCATACCTGCTATATCTCCGACATTATCTCCTACGTTATCAGCAATTACAGCTGGATTTCTAGAGTCATCCTCTGGAATATTTTTTTCCAATTTCCCAACTAAATCTGCACCAATATCAGCTGCTTTAGTAAATATCCCTCCAGCCACTCTACAAAACAAAGCAACACATTCAACACCCAAAGCAAATAAGACCATATTTGTACAAAAATAGATATCAAAATTCTTGCCAAATATGATATTTAATAAGAATAAAAAACTCAACCCAAATATTCCGGAGCTAACAACAATAATTCCGATAAGATTTCCACTATTAAAAGACCTATTAAACGCTCCTTTTAAGCTATCCTTGGCCTTAATTGCGACCAATATATTAGACCTTGTAGATATCTTCATTGCTACATAACCAGATACCATCGACAAAATAGAACCAAATACAAAGTAAAGGAACCCTACATTATCAATATACAAAGACCCTACTTTGGTAGATGCTATAAACATAATCAATAATGCAAGAAACAATACAAAAAAAGATAAATACTTATACAAACAACTCAAGAATGCCGATGCACCTTCAGCAATTTTGTCAGACACAAACCGTGCTTTCTCCTCAACACTCCCAACGCGACCAAGTTTTAAATAAGAAAAAAAAACATACCCCAACAAGAATGAGCTACCAAGTACGATTAATAAACATAATGAAAGCATACCTACTTTGAGTATAAAAAAAATATGTAAAATAAAAAAGTAAAAAAAATAAAAAATATTAAAACATTATAAATTCTCAAAAAAAGCAATTAATATCTCAAAAAAAATACGAATTAGAATATCAAAGAATACACAAATTCAAAAAAAACATACCTTAGTCATTTTTTAATGTTATACTAGCTTTTAAAAACAATTCAATATCTCCATTCAAGACACCATCAACGTCAGTACACTCAAGGCCTGACATATGATCCTTAACCATTTTATATGGGTGTAAAACATAACTCCTAGTTTGAAAACCAAAGTTTATATCCTTCTTATTTTTTTCATTTTCAATTTTTTGCTTATTTCTTTTATCAACTTCAATTTGATATAGCTTAGATTTTAAAATTAACATTGCTTTTTCCTTATTGCTATATTGAAACCTCTCCTCCTGGCATTCAACAACCAATCCTGATGGAATATGTCTTAATCTGACAGCAGACTCAACTTTATTTACATTCTGTCCACCAGCACCACTAGATCTATATGTTTCACATATAATATCAGATGGTTTTATTTCAATATTAATAGTATCATCAACTAAAGGACAAACGCCTACAGAACAAAAAGACGTCTGCCTTTTTCCTGCTGCGTTAAATGGCGAAATTCGAACCAGTCTATGTATGCCAGTTTCATGTTTTAAATAGCCATAGATATAAGGTCCATCAATTTCAATTATACCTTTTTTAATTCCCGCCTGGTCCCCTTTCTGATAACAGATACTTCTAACCTTATATTTGTTTTTTTCTGCCCACAGAACATACATTCTCAACAACATATCTCCCCAATCCTGACTGTCGACACCTCCTGCCCCAGGATTTATTTCTAAAATAGCACTATTCCTGTCCAGTTCTGCGTCAAAGAAACTCTTCAACTCAAAATCTTCTAGTATTTTTTTTAAAGCCCCTATCTCTTTTCCCACTTCCTCATCACTGATCTCTCTATCTTCAAACAATTGAGCGATAATTGAGATATCACTACATTTTTCATCAAGTTCATTAAAGTCACGTATGATTTTATTCAGTTCACTTTTTCTCTTAAAAACCTTTTCCACATTTTTTCTATCATCCCAAAATGTACTTGATTGCTCCAACTTTTCAATATCTTCCAACTCTGATATTAAACTATCGTATTTAAAAAAATTTTTTAATTTCTTAATCCTATCTTCAAAAACCCTAATATCTTCCTCAATCCTCACAATAAAATAAATATTACAGAACACTAAAATTCTAAGGTAAACTAATAACCTCTACAATTTGATATAACATTTTATCTTTTCAATAAACTCATTCAGCATCCTAATCCTAGTAGAACAAATATCTAATAAACTATATGTCCTTTCTATATTACCTAATTCGTCAAGTCCTAAATCACTATCTAACATATTATCCAGAAGAGACTTCATTTTATTATATTCATTTTTCTCATTCTTTAATAAATTTTCCAAAATATTTAATATTTCCTCATATCTACCATCTAAGATGAGTTTTTTAAACTCATTATCAAATAAAAAAATATCATCGTAAATGTCTATAAAATCGGAATCCATCGCTATATATTTAACTTTTTATAACATCAACAAGGAAACACCCACATATTTCACACATGATATACTCCTTTAACTTTAATACATCTATCTCATTTTGTACAGGAACAGCTATATTACAATTTTCGCAAAAACCATTAACTATTGCCGCCACAGGATACTTATACATATTTTTCTCAAAATTTTCAACAATCTGATTGTACTTGCAAAGAACACCGCTATTAAGCATTTCCTTAATATAATTCACAGACTTATACAAGTCTACTACCACAGCATTCTCATTGTTCTCAGCAAACTTATCTGAATCATCAACATTGAAAAGATTAGACAATCTTAAAATACTACTATTAATCCCTTCTATGTCCTTATCATATTCTATCAAATCTTTTTCATATTCTGAAATTTTCTTTTCAGACAACATTATCTTCAATTTTAGAACCTCCAAATCATCTTCAGAGATTGAATCATTAGTCTTTATTAAATTATTAAACTCATAAATCTTGCGGTTCTCAGCCTCTATTGCCTTCTTTACGTTTTCACCTTTTAGAATAATACCTTCCTTCTCTTCTCGTAGCTTCTCTTTCTTCATAAAGTATAACTGTCTAATGCCAGATAAATCACTGCTTAATGTATTATTTATTTCAATATTTAACATCCGCAACTTCCTAAGGAGCAAAACATTTTTTTCGATAAAGCTAGAATCCATCTTTTAATGTTAATATATTTTATTCAAAAGATTACAAATAAATAATAATATTAAAAACACACAAGGAGCCTTCTACCGGAATCGAACCAGTAACCACTTGTTTACAAAACAAGTGCTCTACCTATTGAGCTAAGAAGGCAGAGCCTCTTATCGGGCTTGAACCAATACTCTTCTGATTACGAAACAGACGCTTTACCATTAAGCTAAAGAGGCTAAAAACTTAAGTCATCCTCCTCATCTGCGTCTTCTTCACTGTTAATTCCACCCTTAGAAACACCTAGGTCTTCAATATTGTTTTCCGAATTTTGAGTTTCTGAGTTGCCAACTCTAGGTTTTGTAACCCTCCAGGCCTGCAGAGTAACAAAAACTCTATCCTCCATCCCTTCTTTTTTATATTCTTTACACCTTACGTTAAAAAATACTTCAATAAAATCTCCAACAGCAAATGACTCTATCAAACTTGTGTTGTCTCCTGTTAAATCAAAGAAATAATAGTCAGATCCTCTTCCATTAAAATTGTTTGTACTATCTTCAACTACAAAAGTTCTTTTTTTAAAAGTATCATTTATTATTTTTTCGTCATATACTTTTGATAATATTCCTCGCAATTTAAAATACAAGCTCATACTAACATATATTATGATATATAAAAATCATTGCAAGAAAAAATGTTTTGAAAAATATCAACATATTATCAACACGGTTAACAACACTTAACTTCACTACCTGTTGAATACTGGTGTTATACAACCCAGTAAAAATGAATACAAAGTTGACATAGGGCAACAAAAAAATGAAATGGAAATAAAAACAAATAAAAAGTTATAAACATGTAAAAATGTTGATAACTATATTAATAAAAAAATGCACTTTTCCACAAAAAATACGATAAAAACAAGGATTTTACAAAAAAAACAGATAAATACTAAGCAAATTCTCTTAAATGAAATGTTAAAAAAAAACAACCGTGAAATAGAGGATGATTTGAGCAATCTGTCTGACGAGAACAAAACATTGATATTAAAAAAGAAAAATGTAAAAATAAAGAATGATTATTGTGAAGAAAATTCTACACTAGAGAATATCAAGAGGTATATATATGAAAGAGTTTGTAAAAAATACAGTTCAGATGAAAAGAAGATTCTTCCTTTTCTTATCGATAGGATTGATTCAAATGGTTTTCTAAAAGAAAATGTAGATATATTAAAAAGTGAAATATTTTTACACTTTGGTCTTAGAAAGAGTAATGAAGAAATAGAAAGATATATTACAGAACTAAAAAAAATATTTCCTTATGGTATAGGTTCTAGAGATGAAAAGGAATTTAAACTGTGGCAAATAAAAAGACTTAAAGGCGAAATTATACTTTCTGAAGAAATACTAGATTTTTCATTGACTCATAGAAAAAAAAAATATAAAGAGTTATTAAAAATATATTCTGACAATGATATAAAAAAAACATATAAGATATATTCACAACTGAAGAATTCTCCTGTTGATTTTTTTAAGAGTGAAGAAAATGACTATAACTTTAGTGTTGATTTTTTTGTTCACCAAGAAAATGACGATGAGTTTAGTGTTCGTGTTAAAGAAATAGACCTTCCGAAGTTTACGTTCAATGAAAATACCTTAAGTGAGAATTGTGACGAGAGATATATTGAATATATGAAGAAAAGAAGAGAGTTTTTAAGAAATATATACGACAATATACGAAAACGTAACGAATATCTCAGGAAACTAATAGAAGGGATTGTAAAGCTTCAGAAACAGTTTTTTCTGACTGGGAATTTTAAACTTTTATCTCCGATGACTTATAACATGTTAAGTGTCGAGACAGGAATGTCTGTATCAACAATTTCTAGGGTAGTATTAAATAAAAGAGTACAAACTGATTTTGGAGTATTCCAATTAAAAACATTATTTTCTAAAAATATAAAGAGTAATAAAAAAATTTCAGTAATAAGTGTTTTATTTAAAATTCAGGAAATAATAGAGAAGAATAATAATATTGCAGATTCTGAAATTACTGATGTTTTAAGATCAAAAGGGATTAACATTGAACGTAGGACTGTTTCAAATTATAGAAAGAAATTAGGAATTGCTAACTCTTTTGAAAGAGAGATGATAGCTTTCTTTGAGAAATAAATGATTAAAAAGTTTTTTATGAAATAAAAGCGTATAAGTAAACTATAGGGAGTATAGCTCAGTTGGTTAGAGCGTTACACTGATAATGTAAAGGTCCTTGGTTCGAGTCCAAGCATTCCCACTCTTTTTATTAAAAAATTGTCTTATATTGTTAAATTGTAAAAAAATATATTAAACATTAATCATAAATTATTTATGCCAAGAGAGCACTTCTTAAGGAATAAGGTACATGTTAATATTGGAACTATAGGGCATGTAGATCATGGGAAAACAACTTTAACTGCAGCAATTTCGACTGTTTTATCTAAAAAAGGACTGAGTACAGCTAAGTCATATACGGAGATTGATTCTGCCCCAGAAGAAAAGGAAAGAGGGATAACTATAAATACTTCACATATTGAATATGAAACTGAAAAGAGGCATTATGGTCACGTTGACTGTCCGGGGCACGCAGATTATGTTAAAAACATGATTACTGGTGCAGCACAGATGGATGTTGCTATATTAGTTGTCTCTGCTGTTGATGGAGCTATGCCTCAGACTACTGAACATATACTTTTAGCTAGGCAGGTTAATGTTCCTTATATTGTAGTATTTCTTAATAAGTGTGATCTTGTCAATGACGAGGAGTTGATAGGTTTGGTTGAAGAAGATTTAGTTGATAAACTAAAAGAAAAAGGTTACAATGATTGTCCTATTATTACTGGTTCAGCGTTGAGTGCTTTGGAAAATCCTGATCCTTCAACTAATCCATATGCACAGAAAATACTTGATTTATTAAACACTATTGATGAATATGTCCCAGATCCAGTTCGAGATATTGATCGTCCGTTCTTGATGCCTGTCGAAGATGTGATGACAATAACAGGTAGGGGAACAGTCGCAACAGGTAGAATAGATAGAGGAAAGGTAAAGGTTGGTGACGTTGTTGAGGTTGTTGGGTTAGGCGCAGAAAAACTTACACCTACAGTTACCGGTTTGGAAATGTTTAGGAAAACTCTAGACGAGGCAGTTGCGGGAGATAATGCTGGAGTTTTGTTGAGAGGTGTTGAAAAAAATCAGATAAAGAAAGGAATGGTTCTATGTAAACCTGGTTCAATAACTCCACATGCAGTATTTGAGGCAGAGTTATATGTTTTAACAAAGGAGGAAGGAGGAAGACATACAGCTTTTTCTACTGGATATGCTCCTCAATTTTATTTTAGGACTACTGATGTTACTGGTAAGATTACTTTACCTACGGGTGTTGAAATAGTTATGCCAGGTGACCATGCAACTATAAACGTTGAATTAGGTAGACCTGTTGCTATGGAGGAGGGACTATGTTTTGCTGTTAGGGAAGGAGGTAAAACAGTTGGTTCTGGAAGAGTTACTAAAATTATTTCATAGACGAATATAGCGTAATTGGTAGCGCATCAGTCTCCAAAACTGAATGTGGGAGTTCGATTCTCTCTGTTCGTGCTTTTTTTGTAGATTTTGAGGATCTTGTCTAGGGTTTGGTAGTTTAGTTGGTTAGAACACTTGCCTGTCACGCAAGAGGTCGCGAGTTCGAGTCTCGTCCAGATCGCCATTTATTTCTTTTAATTATTTCTTATACTTAAATATGCTTAGGATCATTTTTTATATTATATTTTCGTTAATACACTTCTGTTTTAGTAGTTTTATACTTTATAGTTCGGATAGGTCTAGTAATTGTTGTAACTCGTGTAAACCTAGAAAAGGTTTGGAAGAGAGTAAAAAGAAGTTGTTAAAATTGGGTGGTGGTCGTAAAAATGCAGTCGATTGGAACTCTATTTGTAATTTTAGAGACGAAAAAGTATTATCTGATAAGAATACAGTTTTAGATAATTTTTTTAATTATGTGAAAATTTCTGGAGAAAAGGATATAAATGTTTATATTAATAATCTTGCTGATATATTGCGAAAAAGTAAAATTGGTTTTTGTAATGTAGGGAATACATGTTATCTTAATTCTTCTTTGCAGGTATTGCTGAGGTGTAAAGAATTTATTGTTGCGTTCCTTATGAAATATTCTGAAAATTATACAAAGATGAATAAAGAGAATAAAGAATTTTTTGATGCATTTTTATATTTAATTCTTAAAGTTGAAACTGCGGTGAGGAATAATGAGAGTTACTTGGATAGCGGTGTAATGAAATACGTTATAGGATGTTTTGGTAGAGTTTTAGTTTTAAAAGGTGGTTTATTTACTCAGAATGACTCTTCTGAATTTATTACTTACTTTATTGATTATATTGGAGAAAGTCTTAAAAATGTGACGCATTCTCTTTATTTTAATTGGTGTAGTACTCTTTCTTGTATAAATAGCCATAGATCGCCTACATTTACGCTAGAAAGTATTGTTTGTGCTCCTTTTTCTGATAGTATTCAAAAAAGTATTGATTCTTATTCTATTGAGGAGAAAATAGATAATTCTACTATTAGATGTGGTGAATGTTTTAATGCTTATATTAATAGCTCTTCTACTATTAAGAAACTTAGGGGCCTTATTGGAGTCTGTAATACGTGTAAGGGTTATAAAGATAATTATAAAGGAATAAAATATGGTGTATTTAAGGATGGTGAAAAGAGTATATATCATTGTGAGGATTGTGGTTGTATTTTTAATATGGCCTGTAATGGTTGTCAGAAGAATCACTATAAGTTTTGTAGATATTGTAATATTTTTGATTGCGAAGAATGTAGGAAAATTGATGATTACAAAGAATGTACAAATAATGTAGATTGTATAAAAAAACGTGATAAAATATATTGTGAAAAATGTCGTGCAAAGATTTATTCTGTTACTTGGAAAAAGATTGACCCTTGTGATAGTTTCGATAATAAGTATTTTTTTATTTGTTTAAAAAGATATGCTAGTGAAAATAACAAACCACGAAGGATTGGCGACCCTGTAAAGGTTGATGATAAGATTAAAATTGGTAAGAATGAATATGTAATAAGAGCTGTAATTGTTCAATCAGGGGGGTTGAATGGTGGACATTATTATTCATATGTTGATGTTGGTGATGGTGACAACTCTGAGTGGTTTAAGTTTAATGATAGTAGTGTCACTAATGAAACTAATGATGGAGAAAAGGATGGTTATTTGTTCTTATATGAACGATGTTGAAAATAGAGAATATTAGTTTATTTCATAAGTTTGTCTATTTATAACCGAAACCTTCCTGAGGTGTATATTTTTATTTTGTTGTGTCTCGTATCTATATTATCTTTGAACTCTTCTTGTATTTTTAATTTCTTTTTATATGAAACAATACATAGTGTTCAGCTGTTATACGTCACGTAATACAAAACTCTATATTTTTCCATATACATTTTTAAAAATGTTTATTACTATATCTTCTTATAAATCTATTATGCCGTAGAATGAATTGATATATGGCATTTACTTATCGATTCTTAAAAATTCTATAGTATTTTTTTTGAATTTAATTTTTATGATCTGAAAAACTTGGTATTTTTATAATATTTTTTTAGATCTAGATGTCATTGACATTCGTTTTTTTTATTATTTTTTATAATTAAATATGTGTAGGTTTATTTTCACTATTGTAGTGTTTTGTTTTGGTAATTTTAGACTCTATTGTGGTTCTTCTTGTAATCGTTCTAACTCGTGTAAGTCTTGTAAATCTGGGAATTTAGGGAATTCTGGTAATTTAAGGAATTTAAAGAGTAGAGGAAAAGGTAATAAACCCAATGGTGTAGGATTAGGGGTGAATGTAATAGATTGGGATAAGTTTAAATCTATGAATAATAAAACCATAGAGGAAGATATGAAGACAGTTTTAAATAAATTTCTTAATGAAGCGAAAAAGACTGATGAATTTAAATTTTTTGATAATATCGCAGATATATTGTTAGGAGGTAAAATTGGCTTACGTAATGTTGGAAATACATGTTATCTTAATTCTTCTTTGCAGATGTTGTTTAGATGTAAGTCTTTTATTGTTTCATTTCTTAATATTTATTATAGTAATTATGGCAGTGGTATTGTTAATGAGAATAAAGAGTTTTTTGATGCATTTTTATATTTAATTCTTAAAGTCAAGGATGCTGTCGAAAACGATGAGGGAAATTTGGACTGTGATGTAATGGAATATGTTATAGGATGTTTTGGTAGAGCCTTGCATTTAGGTGGAGGGTTATTCGACCAGAATGATTCTAATGAGTTTATTACTTGTTTCTTGCAGAATATGTCTATTTTTTTGAATGGGGTAACAGACTCATTTGGTGTTAATTTAATTAATACTATCATTTGTTCAAAAAAACATGAGAGGATATCTATGGAAAATGCGAATTTTTTACTAATTTCATTAGGCAAAGATGGCCCTAAGAGTATGCAGGAATGTATTAATGCTTACGAAAATATTGAGGATTTGGAAGAAAGTGAATATGCATATTGTGATAGTTGTATATTAGAGAGTATTCAAAAAAGTAAGGAGTATAAAATTTTTATGGATATATTAACAAATTGTGAAGTGTGTAAAGAATATTCGAAAAAATATGGTGAAAGTGTAGCTCCTGGTAAATATCTAAAGATTAATGATATAACTATCTACAACTGTGAGGTTTGTAGATGTGTTTATACTAATAATTGTAAGACTGATTGTTTTGAGACGCATAAGTGTTATTGTGAGAATAAAGGATTAATCACGTGTGATGCTTGCAAAGATGCTATCTGTAATGAATGTAAAAAAAATGGTAAGGATTTAGAATATTGTAGAGAAAACGATCATAAGGCGTATTGTGATGAACATCATAAAATGTATTATACTGGTATACAAAAAAAAATCAAGGTTAGTCTTAAAGGTACTTCCAATAGATATATATTGATTTTGTTGAAGAGATATGAAAAAGGAGAGATTATTGACCGACCTGTTAATATTGATGATAAAATTTCTTTTGATGGTGTTACTTATAAAATAAGAGCTGTAGCTGTTCAATCTGGAGGTTTAGAATATGGACACTATTATTCATATGTTAATTTTGGTGATGGGGATAACTCTGAATGGTTTGAGTTTGATGATAGTAGAGTTACTAAAAAAACTGATGGGACTGGAGCTGAGCATGGTTATTTATTCTTGTATGAGCGATGTGATAAGTAAAAAATATTAATTTATGGTGTTAGTCTGTCTGGGCCTCTAAATATAAACATTGATTCTTTTATTCCTAAATTAAGTAGAACCATTATAAGTCTGTCTATACCTAATCCAAAACCTCCATGAGGTGGACAGCCATATTCGAAGAATTTTATATAATCTTTAACATCTTCTTTAAGGTTTTTTTCTTCAGCTTGTTTTGCTAATATTTTGTACCTATGTTCTCTTTGGGCTCCTGTTGTAATTTCTATTCCTTTCCAGATTAAATCATATCCACAGGGTGTCCCGTTTTTATCTCTCATATGATAGAAAGCTCTGTTTTCTGCTGAATAGCCTATTACGAAAAGGAATTCACTGTTATATTTATCTTTAGCTAAATTCTCACATAGTTTTTCCCCAGCAGTAGTTAGATCACCTTTTTCATAATCATTAGCTTTATAATTGTACCTCTTTTCTAGTTCGTCATATAGTTCTGTGAGTGATATTACCGGAAATGGTTTTTGTGGAATAACTACCTGTGTGTCGTATAGTGACCTTATTTCTTCTTCATACTTTTCCTTTACATTTTTTAAAGCGTTTATTATTAGATCTTCCTCTAAGTTCATTATATCGTAGAATGAATCGATATATGACATTTCTATATCGAATCCTGAAAATTCTGTCGTATGTTTTTTTGAATTTGATTTTTCAGCTCTAAAGACTGGACCCGTTTCAAATATCCTTTCAAACCCTGCCGCCATTGCCATTTGTTTGTAGAATTGTGGGGATTGGGCTAGATAGGCTTTTTTGCCGAAATAGTTTAGTTCAAATACCCCAGCACCAGATTCTGATTCAGTATTTATTATTTTAGGTGTATGAATTTCGATGAAGTTGTTGTTTAATAGATAGTTTCTGAATGATTTTTGTAGTTCGGTTTGAACTTTAAATATTAGTGTATTCTTTTCTGATCTTAAGTCTAGCCATCTGTAGTCTAGCCTTAGGTCTATATTTGTTTCTGATCCTTTAGGTGCTATTATTGGCGATGGTTTTGCTATTGAGAGTATTTCTATGTTGTCGACGATCATTTCTTGGTTGTTTAATTTTACGAAATTGGATTTTATAATCTTCCCAGTTGCTTTTATTACTGATTCGTTTGTTATTTTACTTAAAATTTCATTTAAACTTGTGTTTTTTGTTTTATCTATTGTAAGTTGTAGTTTTCCTGAGATGTCTCTAACAACAATAAAACATATATTCTTTTTATCTCTTATTGCGTCTACAAAGCCTGAAATAACGTTGTTTTCGTCTATCTTTAAATATTTTATTAGGACTCTCTGGTTCATATTTTAAGTTTATTAAAATAACAGATTTAATGTCGGTTATAGCTTAGATTGAACGGCGTGATATATGTCAATTGGACTTTTTATGTGCTTTATTATTTTAGAAAAATTTATTTTGCTAAAGAATGAGCATATGACACTTCTTTTTTTACGTTGTTTTTTATTAAATTTCTCTATATTTATGCTTCTTCTTTGAGGGCTTTATGTACACAATTTTATTTTATAATAGCGTCTTTAAATCTTGTTATCATCCATTATTAATTTCTGGCTTAATTTTACTAAAATCTATGTTACCAAAATCAAAGTTGTCCTCATCTTCGTCCTTGCCCCTTGTCATCGACTTCGTTTATTATTTTATTTTTTTCTTCTAATTCTTTCTTTTTTTTTTCTAAGTTTGCTATTGTTTTGGCACGAATATCTTCATATTCAACGGGGGTATGAGTGTTTCTTAAATTTTCTATTTTCTGTTCTAGATTTTTTATATCTTCTTTTTCTTTTTTATCTTTTTTCATTTGTTCGTCCACTAAATTCCCTATTCCACTAAAGTCGTCTAAAAGGCATTTGCCATCATCATTTGCTTGATATTCGATAATCTCTTTATCTATGTTCTTAATGTTTTTTTTTACCTTTTTTTCTTCCGTTTTTTTATTTGTATTGTCACTACATAAACATCCAGCACTAATATTAAAGGTGATTGATTGCATTATTATAAAAATCGTTCTATTAAGATATTTGCTCATATTTAAATTATAAAAAATATCTTGACCAAAAGTGGATTTTCACTGTTTTTATTATTGTTTAGATCCTTTAGTTATTGATGATGAAAACATAGGTTTAATTTAATATTTGAATACAAAATGATTATCAATCGAATTAGGAGTGATTATGATTTTGTCCATTAGGTAAATGATAAAAATTACACAATCTGCTATTAAAATTCTGATTATTAAAAAACAAATGAAAAGGTAAACTCCCTGTAGAACTGGCAGTAGTAGAACCAGATTTTGATGCATATTGTTTTGCTATTTCTTCGATCATTTTCATTTGTTCTTGTTTCTTTTTCTCCAATCAGCTATATATTCTTTAGTATTAGCCTCGTCTTTAGCCATTTTAGTTGCAGAATCTTTCTTCCTTTCAGCTACTTTATTTTCAATCTCTTCTTTTTGTTTGATCATATTATTTTTATGTCCATCATTTTGTCTTTTTATCTCTGCCTCTGTATCTGTCATATTTTTGGCGTGGCCTTTATTTATTTTTTCTATTTCTTCTTCATGTATCTTATTCTTTAATTTTATTTTTTCTGCATTTTCTTGATTTAATTCATCAATCTTATCACGAAGATTATCTTCGTCGTCGTTTTTGGTACGTTCTATATCTTGCATTTCTGTATTGCAATCGTTTTGAATTTGCCTTTCAAATTCTTTTGGTTTGTCACCTGCTTTTATTGTTGGGTTCTTAGGGTTACCATCTTTTTATTTTCATTTGATTTACTACAAGATTTAGTTCCGTCTGTCGAATTAACTATCAAAACATCCGGCATTAATATTAAAAACCATAGATGGCATTACTTAGCAGCCATTTTCTTTTTATGATCAGCATCTATTTTAGCCATTTTCTTTTCATGATCAGCATCTATTTTATCCATTTTCTTTTCATGATCAGCTATTATTCTACTATTTTCTTCCTTAAATTTTTTATATATTCTTTCTTGTTCTACATCCATTGTAGCCAAATGTTCAGCGTGTTTCCTTTTTATTTCTTTCATTTCTTCTTCACGTCTCCTATTTCTCTCCTTTTCCAATTCATTTATCTTTTCTTCCTGCGAGTCTATTTCTTTCATTTTTTCTTCATGTCTCTTATTCTCTAATTTGATTCTTTCTTCACTTTCTCTATTCATTTTATCAATTCTGTCCTGAAATTCCTTATCTTCATCAGCTCGTCTCTGTCTCATATTTTTTATTCTTTCATCAGATTCAGCTTGCATTTTGTTTTCTATATCCTCGAAGCTACTCGTACGCCTTTTTATATCATCATCTATTTTGCTATGTTGTTTAGATTTAGTTCCGCCTGTTGAATCACTATCACAACATCCGGCATTAATATTAAAAACCATTGATGGCATCATTACAGCAGCCATTTTGTTTAATTTATTACTCATGATTTAATTATAAAAATGTGGGGGGGGGAAAAACAAATTTTTATAGAAAAATTTTTTCATTAGAATTGGAAAAGTTAGAAATTTTGATTAAAAGTGTATATATATTTTTTTTTGATTTAACCGGCGATGTATATAAGTGTTTGTTTTATAATTTGTTTATTTCTTCGAATTTGGCCTTCATTGTTGGGTTATTTCTTGTTAATTTCTTTATTGTTAGTCCTTCTGCTTTATCATTAGCGAGTCTTAGATTATTGTCGCAACCTATTATTGCTTCTTTTACTTTTTGTAGATGTTTTATCGTTTCATCTATTTCATCTATAGCTTTTTTGAATTTTTCAGAGGCGAGTCTGTAGTTTTTCCCAAATTTTTCTTGGAATTCTAGTAGTTGGTTTTCGAAATTGGTTATATCAATTTCTTTGTTTTGTATAAAATTTAGTTGTTTTTTATATTCTAGACTTTTCCTGGATGTTTGTACTATTAGCATTATAAATGGTATGAAGAATTGAGGCCTTATTACATACATGTTTGCGTAAATGTGCGAAACGTTAACTATTCCTGTATTATATAATTCACTATCTGCTTCTAATAAACTTACTAAGACTGCAAATTCGCATTTCTTTTTTTTACGGTCTTCGTCTAGTTTTTTAAAGAAGTCTTCATTTTTATGTTTACTTGTAGTTGTGTCCATTTCATTTTTCATTTCGAACATAATTGATACGTATTCGAAGTTGTCGTCTTTGTCTCTAAAAACAAAGTCTCCTTTTGTTCCCTCAATAACGTCATTGTCTTTGTTGAAATAGGCATTTGGAAGCAGGGGCCTTAGGTATCTTTCAAATTCGATTTTACAATGTTGTTCTAGTGTTTCACCTACCATTTTCGTTGACATTTTTGTTTTTAGGTCTTTGTAGTAGTCTATTTGGTTTTGTAATAGTTTTTTTTCTTCTTCAAAGTTCTTTTTTAGGTTAGATTCTTTGATTTTTATTTCACTATTTTTTAATTCAATTTCATTTTTTAGTTTATTTATTTCGAATTCCTTGTCTTTTATATAATTATTTGTTTTATTTTTTTCTTCGATGATTGCGATTTTTATTTTGCTTTCATTTTTGTCAATTATATTGTTTAATTCTTGTATTTCTTTCTCTTTTTCTGAAATTGCTAGTTTTATATCATTGTTTTTTTCTTTGTTTAGTATTTCTATTTGGTATTTTAGTTTTTCTAATTCATTATTCTTTTGATTACTTATGTTGTTTAATTCTAAATCTTTTTTATTTATTTCATTTTGAAGGGTTTCTTTTGTTTTTATTAGAAGCATTTCATTTTCAGATTTTATTTTATTTATTTGTGATTCGTACTCTGATTTTAATTTCGTTAGTAATGTTTCTTTTTCTGAGTTAGCTATTTCTTTTAGTTCGTTTATTCTTTTTTCTACTTCTTGGTTAAATTCGTTATTTTTTATTTGATCTATGATTGATTTATAGTTTGAGTCGTCGATTTGGAATAAACTTCCACATTTAGGACATTTTAGCTCTTTCATAATTATTAGGTATAAATTTTTTTATGATTATTTTTTAATCGGGAAATTATGATATTTTTATCATTAATGTAACATTTTGTTCAATCTATTATTATTTCCTTTATTGAAATTGAGTATTTAGATTTACTGATATTGAAATTGTTTAATATTGTCTCTCATCTAATTATTTTTTTTATAAAACTTACTTCCTGTTTTAGAAATAGAAAGGTATATAATTACATTTTCTTTGTTTTTTACGGCATTAGTAAGATCATCTTCTTTACACTCCACAATTTCACTAGTATTAAAGTTGTATTTGTCTGAGACTAGCACAACAATTATAGCATTATCTTCTTTGCATATAAATTTGAAAAAAATATACTGTTTTAATTTATTATTTCCTTTTTTTAGCTTTTCATATTCCTTCTTGGCTTCTTCTTTTTTTTTATCAAATTCTTCATCTTTTTCTTTACTAACTACATGCGAAGCTTTTGTTGTATGTGTAAGCGTAACGTGGTCTTTAGAAACTCCAAAATATTTACAAATTTCATCTAGCGCTTTATCTTCTTCACTTTGCTTTTTCTCTGCACAACATCCACAACCAGCGTTAATAAATTGAATTGCTATTGCCAATATTCCGAATTTTAAATACTTCATAATTTATGAATAATATTTTTTTGATATTAGTTGAAAATTTTATGTTTTTAAAGTGTTAGTTCTTGTGATTTTGATAGTTGCCTAATATATTGTACAGAGAATAATTATTTTTTTTTGTAATAGTGCAAATAAAGACCACTTGGCCCATAACCTGTAACATAATATATCATTACATCCTCTTTGTTGTCTATGGCCTTCTGATATTCAGCTTGCTCCACATTTACAATTTCATTAGCGTTAATGTTAAATGTATCTGAAACTAGACAAATCACTATTTCCTTATCTTCTTTAATAAAATGTTTTCCAAAGGTGTACGATTTTAATTTTTTATTTTTTTTCATTAGTACATTTGCTTTTTTTGTGGCTTCAACTCTCTGTTTGTCTATAGATTCAGGCATTTTTTCTGAGCGTTTCCATGTATATGTAAGCGTAACGTGGTCTTTAGAAACTCCAAAATATTTACAAATTTCATCTAGCGCTTTATCTTCTTCGCTTTGTTTTTTCTCTGCACAACATCCACAACCAGCGTTAATATATTGAACTGCTATTGCTATCATTCCAAATTTTAGATACTTCATGATTAGTGTATATTAAATTATTTTTGAATGTTGATAAAACTTTAAATTTTTTTGATTGTTAGATTCTCTGAGTTTGATAGCCACTCAATGATTTGTATTTATGTGTATTTATTTTTTTTTGTATAATTTTTCCCCATTGCCAAAATTAAAACTATATATAATTACATTTTCTTTGTTTTTCATAGCATTATTAATGTCATTTTGGTTACACTCCACAAGTTCCTCAGTGTTAATTTTTGATGTTTCCGAAAGTAGCACAGATGTTATAATTTTCCTTTCTTTGCATATAAATTTTCTGATAACAAACACTTCTAAATTTTTATTTTCATTCTTTAACTCTTCAATTTTGGGATCTAAATAATTATTTGTTACTGTTTCCAATACGTAGTCCTTTGAAACTCCAAAATATTTACAAAACTCGTCTATTGCTTTTTTCTCTGCGCCACAATTACAGCCGGCATTAATACTTTGAGCTACAATTGCTCCTATCCCGTATTTTATATATTTCATAGTTTATGAATAATATTTTTTTTGAATATTAGTTAAATTTTAGTTTTTTTTAAGTGTTGGGTTTACTTGATGGAATTTTGTTATTTTAAATATTTTAATCCTTTTTAGCGTATTTGGTGATTTCAGCTAAGGTTAGTGTTTAATTCATTTCAAATATTATTGTGTTTATTTATAGTATATTGTTTTGTTGTAGTTTTATTTTTACTAGATTAATACTGATGTTTGATGCTTTTTATGGATTTTTGTATCAACGAAGTTTGGACTAAGGAATTAGACTATTTGTTTAATAGTGTAAAATTTAAAGATATAATGTCTCGTCTTGATATTGAGTATCGCAATAAGGTTATATTTCCACCGAAGGAGTGTATTTTTAATGCATTTAACCTATGTAATTATAATGATTTGTCTGTTGTTATTATTGGGCAGGATCCGTATATAAACCCTGGTGAGGCTAATGGTTTGGCTTTTTCTGTTAACAAAGGCATTAAAATACCTCCTTCATTAAGGAATATATATACTGAAATTGAAAATAATTTTAATAAAAAGTTTACTGTAAAGGACGGAGATCTTTCGTATTTAGCAAAACAAGGAGTTTTATTATTGAATTCGATATTAACTGTTGAGTGTGGAATCTCTGGGTCGCATAAAAAGATAGGTTGGGAATTTTTTACAGACGGAGTAATATTACATTTAAGTAAAAAGAAAAGAAATATAGTGTACATGTTGTGGGGGGATTTTGCTAAAAGTAAGAGAGGATTAATAGATCCTACGAATAACCTCATATTAACTTCCGCTCATCCTTCTCCATTTTCTGCCAGTGGTTTTTTTAATAACTGGCATTTTCTTACCGCTAATAAATATTTAACAAGTCATGGTAAGATGGTTATAAAATGGGTGTTGTAACCAGTTAGTGTTTTTTTTAAAAAAATTATTTTAATAAAAATTTTTTTTGGTTTTAATCTCTTTGTAGGATTTTTAGTATATAGTTTTTTTGGGGGGGAATAACAGCTTTGAAGCATGAACGGTACTTGTATTGTTAGTTTGGGTGCTTCATTAGCTTTTGCTTATTGTAGTTTTTGTTCTGATAATGTTTCATCTGATTCTTTGCATGATTATGGTGGATGTATTGTTTTAGATAGAAAGGAAATAGTAGTTGGTAATGATGACACTTGCGAATGTAACGTTAGTATATATTTGAAGGACAATGTTGTATTTGATAGTCTCTTCATTGCTTTAATCAAGGATGAAAGTAATCATCAAAGTTATGTTGATATTAATGGAGAGGCAGTATTGCCATATCGAAAAGGTGATATTACTTTTAGTAATGTAAGTTATAATGGATTTAATAAATGTTATAGTCATAGGTTCACTTTTAAGTATAAAGCACCTAGCAATATGGATTATTTTGACTTTTGTATTGTTCTGTGTATAAAGAACAGTGAGAAACAAGCCTTCCTTGGTGATCCTTTTTGGGTTAGAATAAGAAGACAGAATAATAATAATATGATATCTGTTAGTGATGTTGTTAATGCTGAAGTTGTTGATGATAAGGCTAATAAAAAAAGTATATCTACCGAGGATAATAATATACAACAACTTAATTTGGATACTTTAGATGCAGAGGTAAAGAGTAATAATTCTAATTTATGTATGGATCGAATTGAAACTAATGTTACTACTAATGAAAATAATTATGTTACCAATAATGATGTAAAAATTGATGATCCTAATTCTCATATGAATGTAATTGAAAATAATATTACTACTAATGAAGTTATAGTAGATAGTGATAAAGAAAATGCTAATAATGATTGTAAAATTAATAATTCGATACTAACTAATGAAAACGAAACTGAGCGAAATATAAATAAGGGCGAAGAGGTTATGAGGGGTTTTGATATAAATGGTCAGGAGAAATTAAATAAGTCGATTATTAATTTTGAGAGTGATGAAAAAGATGGTGTTGATGCCTTGATGGACAATAAGTGTGTTGGTAGTAACTTAGTTGATGATGAAATTGATGATAGTAATTTGGTAAATGATTTTGTTGGTCGTAACTTGTCTAAAAAAGAGTTGATTGACGAAGATAGAGATGTAATGTTTCCTAGGATAAATAAATCGAGAGTTGATATGGTTCCTACTAATGATAAGAAGAACAACATTAATGTATCAAAAGTGGGTTTAAGTAGATTGTATGGTTTGGAAAATGTGAAAGTTGTGTCAAATAGAGGGTCGGGTAATGTTAGAACCGCTTCTACTACTGGTTTAAACTATAAAAAACACGGCAGTGTTAATAAAGAAGATGGTAAGGATACTGTTGTTAATAGTGCGGCTGATAAATCTGGGAAAGGTTGTTGTCGTGGGTGTAGAGCGCGCTAGGATATTTTTTAGTCTTTTGGGATTAAAAAATTTGTAAGATTTATATAAATTTACGAAATAGTGTTTATATTGTAAATATGAGTATGAAAATAAAATCGTATTGTTTTGTGTTGGCTCCATGTTTTGGAATAAATGCTGGCTGTATTCCAGGGTTTAGTGAGCCTATCGACGCTGATCCTGTTATTGAAAATAATGGAGGCGGTAATTCTAGTGAAAGTGGGTCGGGAAGTGGTTTGCCTAGTAATGTCGGTGGTAGCGCAATCCCAGATATAGATAGAGGTACAGGTGTTGGTGCTCCTGCTGGAGGAAATCCAATTGGTATGCCATTTGATTCTAGGATGTTTGGTGCTCATACTACGGACTTTGGTGAAACTGGTAGTCCTTTGGCAGATATTTCGGGTGGTAAAGAGGATGGTGATGACAAGGAACTTGTAAGGTCTGATGATGATGGTGAGCCTGTAAAGTCTGATTGTGAAGAGCCAAAGGACTCCTCTCTAGTGGATCCTAGGATGTCTGTTGATGGTAAGGAACCTGTAGGGCCTTATGATGATGAGGGTTTTGGTAGATATCCTCTAGATGGGTTTAGGAAGATGTCTGATGATGATGGTGAGCCTGTAAAGTCTGATGGTGAAGAGCCAAAGGACTCCTCTCTAGTGGATCCTAGGATGTCTGGTGATGGTAAGGAACCTACTGATACTGGTGATGAAATGACCCCTGGTTTATAGTAAAGGCTAGTATTTAAATAATTTATCGAGATTTCCTTAACTTTTGTAGTTTTGTATTTTCGTTTTTATTGAGTGTTATTTATTTGACTTTTGTTTTTTTAGGCCTTCTATATTAATTTATTTTCAGATTTTACGTTTTTTTTATTCTTGTGTGTAATCATAAAATTAATTAAATGTTCCTACGTGAAAATATTTTTTTTTGCATATGTAATAAAATTTTTGTGATGTAATATTTGGTTTGTTTTTCTGTATAATTCATAAATGGGGTCGGAAAGTATTTTAGAGGATAATGATGTAAAATCTGTTATTCAGAAGTTAGACAAACAGTTTGGTGATAGATCTGTTATTTTGATGAATGATAATACATGTCTTGATATTCCTGTTGTTTCATCTGGCTCATTGTCTCTTGATAGGGTTTTAGGTGTAAATGGGTTTCCAAAAGGTAGGATTATAGAAATATTTGGTCCTGAATCTTCTGGGAAAACTACATTGTGTTTGCAGTGTATTAGAGAGGCGCATAAACTTGGTGGGTTAGCTGTTTTTATAGACGCGGAATATTCGTTTGATAAGAAGTATGCTGAAATGTTGGGTGTTGATATGAGCAAACTTTATTTATCACAACCAAATTGTGGTGAGGAGGCATTGAAGATAGTTGAAGAATTGGTAAAGACTAATGTTATAAGTGTAGTTGTTGTAGATTCAGTTGCCGCTTTAATACCTAAGGCAGAACTTGAAGGAGATATAGGTGATTCTAGAATAGGGCTACATGCAAGGTTAATGTCACAGGCCTTAAGAAAACTAACAGGGCTTGTAAGTAGAACTGGGTGTATATGTATTTTTACTAATCAACTTAGGGAAAAGGTTGGTGTTATCTTTGGTAGTCCTGAAACTACTACAGGAGGTAATGCTCTAAAATTTTATTCTTCTATACGGCTTGATATTAGGAAAGTTTCTGCTATAAAGGATGAAAAAGGTAACATTATAGGTAATAGAACTCGTGTTAAGGTTGTTAAAAATAAAGTAGCTCCTCCTTTTAGATCAGTTGAATTCGACATATTGTATGGTTTGGGAGTTGATAATGTAAGTGAGTTATTGGATTTGTGTGTCGAATTAGGTATCATAAAGAAAAGCGGATCATGGTTTTATTATAACGATGATAAGTTAGGGCAAGGTAGAGACTCTACATTGAAGCTTTTACGTGAAGAAAAAGACATATTCAATGAATTATATAACAAAATAAAATCAACTGATGAACGAAGTATACACTAGGCTTTAAATAATCGTCATATAACTTCGCGATAATGTCATGTAAGCAGTGCTAATGAGGCTAATTATTAAACTACTACTTTAATTCAATTTCAGCTCCAAATTCTTCTAATTTCGTTTTTAAATTATTTGCTTCTTCTTTTGACATGTTTTCTTTTATCATGCATGGAGCTTTATCAGTAAAGTCTTTTGCTTCCTTCAAGGAAAGTTCAGGCATAATTGCTCTGATGGCCTTAATAACTTCTATTTTCTTCTGACCGGCATTCTTTAAAAACACATTAAAGGAAGTCTTTTCTTCACTAGAACTTTTTGTATTCTCACTAGTCTGTGCTTGAACAACTGTTGCTTCAGCAGCTTTTATTCCATATTTATCGCCTAAAACCTCAACCAACTTAGCTGCCTCTTGTAGCGTCATATTTGCAATAGTTTCTGCTACTCCTTCTATATCAGTACTCATATGTGACTGTTATTAATTTTATTTAAAAAATTTTATAAATGTTATTTTTTTTTGCATATTCTTATAAATACATTTACGAGGGAATAATGTGATCAGTAGTTTTTTTATAGAATATTAGGTTATTGTAAAATATTAGGTTATATATTATATTGTGAGTGAGGGAGGTAATGATGTAAATCTGGGTAGTGTGCATGAAAAGGACAGAGATATATTTACCGAGATTATAATGGCTGGGAAGCGTAAATATTTTATTGATGTAAAAAAGCTTAAGAGTGATATATACTATTTAGTAATTACAGAAAGTGTAAAATGTTCCGGTAAGGACGATGTTTCGGAAGAATTTAAAAAATTTAGAATAGTTTTGTTCCCTGAGGATTTTGGAAAATTTGTTGAAGGAATAAATAATGCTATAGACTTTATAAAGAAGGAATTGATGCCTAAGTTTGATTTTGAGAAGTTCAATAAGTCAAATATAGTTAAAAAACCTATAAAAGAAGTTGATTCAGAATACGGTAGTATTATAAATGAAATTAATGTTTGATTTTTATTGGAGTTTTTAAAAGGAGTTTTTATTGAAATTTTAATGTTGTTTCCAAATTTGTTTTGATTGTATTGTGTTTTGATTTATTTATGTAGTTCTATATTCTGATATTAAGCGCTATTTTTTATATTTAAGTTAGGTTATGTTATATCTTTCTAGAAATAGACTGGTGGGATTAGATCATCTTAAGTGTTTTTCTTTATTGAAAGTTATAGGTAGTTTGGCTGATGAGTATAATATTGAAGTGTTTGTTGTTGGTGGGTTTGTGAGAGACGTTTTACTAGAGAGAGATAATTATGATATTGATATTGTTTGTCTTAAAGATGTTTTCTTTTTAGCAAATAAAGTTGCAGAGGCTGTTTCAGCTGATAAATTTGCATTGTATAGTAATTTTGGTGTTGCAATGTTAAAAATAGGGTCTGTTCAGATTGAATTTGTGAATGCAAGGAAGGAATCTTATGATTTTAAATCGAGGAAACCTGTAGTTGATGTTGGGACTTTTGAAGAGGACCAGAGAAGAAGGGATTTTACTATAAATACTTTAGCAATTGGCCTTAATAAACATAATTTTGGAGAGTTTATCGATACGTTTGGAGGATTTAAGGATTTAGAAAATGGGATAATTAGAACACCTGTTGATCCTAACATAACGTTTAGAGATGATCCTTTGAGGATGTTTAGGGCAATAAGGTTTGCTACACAATTGAATTTTGAAATTGAAAGTTCTACATTTTGTGGAATAGTTAATAATCTTGATAGGATAGCTATAATTAGTAAGGAGAGGATAAGTGATGAAATAAATAAAATGATAATGTCGAAAACTCCTTCTATAGGCTTTAAATTGTTATCGAAGAGTGGTATTTTGTCATTGGTAATGCCTTATATAGAAGAGCTGAAAGGAAGATTACATGTTGGTGGATTTTCACATAAGGATATATTTTATCATACATTACAGGTTTTAGATAATATTGCTTGTGTGTCTGAAAATATATGGTTAAGATGGGCTGCGTTGTTACATGATATTGCAAAACCAAAGACTAGAAAATTTGATAGTTGCCATGGTTTTTCTTTTCATGGACATGATGAGATTGGTGCTAGAATGATAAAAGGTATATTTTATAATTTACATTTTCCTAAAGATAAGGTTGGCTATGTTGAAAAGATGGTTAGATTGCATTTAAGGCCGATAACAATAGCAAGTGATGTTGTTACAGATTCTGCTGTTAGAAGGTTAGCATTTGATGCAGGTGATGATTTTAATGACCTAATGTTGTTGTGTAGGGCAGATATTACATCACATAATCCAGTTAAGATTGCAGAGTTTTTAAAGAATTTTGATAGGGTTGAAGAAAAAGTAATGGATATATTAGAGAAGGATTTTAGGAGGAAATTACAACCAGTTATTACAGGAGAAATTATAATGAAAGAATTAAGTCTAAAGCCTGGACCTGTAGTTGGTATTATAAAAAATAAATTAAAGGAAGTTATTTTGAATGGAGAAATTGAAAATGAGTACGATAAGTTACATCAGTATATGTTAGATTTATTAAATACTGGTGAGATAAAAATAGATCCATGTGATAAAATTGGTTAGTAATTTTCTTCGATTGCTTTTTGTATTAATTCGCTTGTAATTTTTGGATTAGCTTTGTTTTTAGTTCTCTTCATTACTTCTCCAACGAATAGCCCTAATATTCCTTTTTTACCGTTTTTATATTCGACTACCTTGTTAGAATATTCTGTTAACACATTATTTATCATTGATTTAATGTAATTTGTTTCTAAATCTTGTGTTAAGTTCAGTTCTTTGATTAGTTCTTGCGTTGGTTTTAGTGGATTTTCGATTAGTTTTTCTAGTACTATTTGTGTAGCGGTGCTGTAGCTTATTTTATTATCTATTACTAATGTTATAAGTTCGCATAGGTTATTTTTATCGATGTTTAGCTCATTTATTTCAATTTTATATTTGTTTAGTAGTTTTTTTATTGGTCCTATTAACCAATTTGCTAATGTTTCGTAGTTTGTAATTGTTTTTGCAAGAGTTTCAAAGTAATGTAGCATATCTAGGTTCTCTAGGAATATATCTGAGATGTATTCTGATAGGTTATATTCAGACATTAGTTTTTTTTTGTACTCTCTTGGTAGGGTTTCTAAGTTGTTTTTTATATTGTTTATTTCATTGTCTGATATGACTATTGGAGGGATGTTAAATTCTCTTGTATAACGATAATCTGAACTGTTTTCTTTTAGACGCATGAATTTTGTTGTGTTGTTTTCAGGTACAAATGTCCTTGTTTCATTTTTTATTTGATTGTTATTATTTAAAATCTCCGACTGTCTTATAATTTCGTATTCTATAGCAGTTTTTACATTTTTTATTGAGTTTAGGTTTTTTACTTCTACCCTGTTTTGGCCTGCTTTGCTGTTTCCTTGTGTTAATGATACGTTTACATCACATCGTAGTGAGCCTTCTTCCATGTTGCAATTTGATATTTTTAGGAAACGTACTATTCTCCTTAGCTCATGTAGGAAATAGAATACCTCGTCACTGTTTTTAAATTCTGGTTTTGTGACTATTTCTAGTAATGCAGCTCCACATCTGTTGTAGTCTAATGTTATTTTGTCTCCATTATTGTTGTATATATTTGAGTTGCCGCTTTTTATAATTTTAATATTTGCTGTATCTTCCTCAACGTGTATTCTGGTTAAATTTATGTATTCCTCTTTACCGTTGACATCAAAATATATTCGTCCTCCCTTACATATAGGCGTTTTATCTTGTGTGATTTGATATCCCTTAGGTAGATCTGGGTAGAAATATGTCTTTCTGTCAAAATAGTTTATATTAGATATATCACTCCCGAATGATAATCCTAGTTTGATTGCACTATATAAAGCTTCTTTGTTGAATGTTGGTAGTGTTCCTGGGTAGGCTAGTGTTATTGGTGTTGTTAGTGTGTTATTTGGTGCTCCGTATTCAAATTTTTCTGGACTGAACATTTTGTTCTGTAGATTTAATTGTAAATGTATCTCTAAACCTATTACTGGAATATATTTTGACTCCATAATTTAAGTTATAATTTTATCTTAGCAAGTACTGATTCTGCTATTGAATTGTTTTGGATTGATTTGAATTGATTTACTATTTATTCTTAACTCTTTCAATATATTTACCGTCTCTAGTGTCTATTTTTATTCTATCTTCTTTATTTATAAAAAGCGGGACTTGGACTACTAAACCTGTTTCTGTTGTGGCTTTTTTGAATGCTTGTGTTGCTGTATTGCCTTTTTCTGCTTGTTCTACTTCCTTTATTGTCATTTCGATTGATATAGGTAATTCTACACCTAATATTTCATCATTATTTGCAGGTATAGTCAGAATAGTTACTTCTTGCCCATCTTTTAGGTATAATGGATTCGAAATCATGTTTTTGTCTATTGTAACTTGTTTGTAGTTTTCATTATCCATAAATACGTAACTATCTCCCATTGAATATAGAAATTGATTTTTCCTTCGCTCTACTCTTACGAAATCTACTTTTATTCCTGCGTTGTACGTGTATTCTAGGATTCTTCCAGTTTTTAGGTTTTTTAATTTTGTTCTTACAAATGCCCCTCCTTTGCCTGGCTTTACATGTTGAAACTCTATTATTGTATAAAAGTCGTTATTGAACTTTATAACTAATCCGTTTTTAAAATCTGCAGTTGTGCTCATCATTTTTTTTGATAAATAAAATTATTAAAAAAATTATTATTTTAGGATATTTTCTATATCTTCTATTTCCTTTGGTATTTGACGTGTTAAAACTTTATGTCCTTTATCTGTAACCAGTACTGTATCTTCTATTCTTATTCCTATTTTTAGCCTTTTTATATACAATCCTGGTTCTACTGTAATTACATTATTTTCTGTGAGTGGAATATTTGGAGCTGGATCGTGTACATCTAGTCCAACGTGGTGTGAAACATTGTGATAGTATATTTTTTTTATGTCTGATTTTTTTTTAATCAATTTGCATTCTAAACATTTATTACTCAAGAAGTTTATAGTTTCAGATTGTAGGTGTTTTATAGTTATACCTGGTTTTATTAGTGATATTATGTATTCGTTGCATTCTTTTACTATTGTGTATATTTTCTTTTGTACTTGTGTATATGTTCCTCTTATTGGAAATGTTCTAGTTACGTCGCAGGCATAATGGTTATAACTTGCTCCAACATCGCATAGAACTAAATCATTTCTATTTAGTGAATCTAATGGGTTTGGATAGTGTAGGCATGTAGCATTTTTACCTGCGGCGACAATGGAATCAAAAGCAAGTTCGTGTGTTCCGTGGTTTAGAACTTCTTCATTAAAGCAGTTTAGTATTTCATATTCCTTTGTTGCTTTTTTTATATTTTTGAATATTTTTTGGAATCCTTTTTGTGTTATCTTTGCAGCTTCTTTAATACAGATTATTTCGTGCTTGTCTTTGTTTTTTCGTAGGTTTACTATATCTTCGTATATATTTTCTACTTTGATTTTTGGTTGTATGTGTGATAATATTTCATCTATCTTTTGGCGGTTTTTGAAATCTGTGTATATTGTTTTTATTGTGTTCTTTTTAATTGTTTTTGTTATAAATTCAGTTAGAGTGTCATTATTAAGTATATTTTCTTTTTTAATGAAGCTTTGTTTAGAGATTTTTGTATGACTTGGTATTTTCCCTATGAAATTTTCTGTCTGTTTATCTATATTGTTGATTGAGATGTATTCTTGTGCAATATTATTGTGTTTTGATATTATTAGAAATGATTTTTGGATTGAGATGTTAGTGAGATAAAAGAAGTTTCTATTTACATAAAAAGGATAACATATGTCCTCACTTTTTGTAATTTCTTCACCTGAGTATAGTATTAAGAGGGTATCGTTGTTTAGTACTTTTTCGAGTTTTTTTCTTCTTGATTGTATGATGGTTTTTATTTTTATTCCCATATTTATTAGTATAAAAATTTTATTAGATATGTATTTTTGAGTGGTATTTTAGGTTGCTTTTTTTAGAATTGAATTTGTGTAAAATAGCACATAGATTTTGTACGTATAAATATAAGGTTGATTTTAGGTAGTTCAGTCATTTATCTTGTATTTTGGTATAAATTATGAATGCTGTTATAAGTCGGGGTGATGGGATTTGAACCCATGACCTCATGCTCCCAAAGCATGCGCGATAACCGAGCTACGCTACGCCCCGTATTTACTGTTTAAAGCTATTATTTTTTAAACAAAATTAATCATAATATTTAAATAATTAATTGTGAGTTCATGAATATATAAAAATGAATATATAAATTAAATACTATTAACCCTTGAGGAATTATCAAAATCAACTAACTAGTTGTATTATAAAAGAATAAATTAATTCGAGAATCAGTATAATTTTTATTACTTTCTTCTATTTACAAGTTCGATGATTATTAATACTACTGCAATAGATAGGAAAATACCACCAACCATAAGCAATTTTTCTGACACATCTGGGTAGTTACTCTTTAGAATACCTCCTGTTAGTGATATAACAAAATCTAATACTACAAGAGCATATGTTGCGTTTTGTAACGTTTCTTTTTTACTGCTACTGTTCCCTGGAACTTTGTTATCTTTAGCCATATTATATAGTTACATTTTATTTTGTAAAAAAAATTATATCATGCCCATTGAGCTATCCATCCCACCTGGTTGGCCACACATATGTTGCTTTTCTTCTTTTTCAACAACAACACATTCTGTTGTTAACATTAGAGAGGCAACAGATGCAGCATTTTCTAGTTCTAGTCTTATGACTTTTGTTGGGTCTAGTACTCCATTCTCATAGAGGTCTTCGCATTTCTTTGTTTTTGCGTTGTACCCATAACTTATTGAGCTAGAGGATTCTATTTCATTTTTTATTACACTTATGTCTTCTTCTCCAGCATTCATTAAGATAGTTTCGAATGGTGAACTAGCAGCCTTAAATATTATATTCATTCCAGTCCTTTGGTCTTCATTCTCTGCATTTAATGAATTGACTGCTTTTCGGCACTTTAATAATGCTATTCCTCCGCCTGGAACTACTCCTTCTTGTACTGCAGCCCTTGTTGCGTGAAGTGCGTCATCTATTCTATCTTTTTTCTCTTTCATTTCTACTTCTGTAGCAGCTCCAATGTAAATAACTGCAACTCCGCCGGATAATTTAGCTCTTCTTTCTTCTAGTTTTTCTTTGTCATATTCTGAATCTGTATTCTTTATTTGAGCTGATATTTGTTCTATTCTATCATTTATGTTATCTTTATTGCCGTTTCCATTTACGATAGTTGTACTGTCTTTTGTAACAATTACTTTTTCGGCTCTTCCGAGGCTTTCGATATTTATTTCATCTAACTTTAAGCATTTTTGTTCTGATGCTAATGTTCCTCCAGTGACAATTGCTATATCTTCTAATATATCTTTCTTTCTATCTCCAAATCCTGGTGCTTTTACTGCGCAAACTTTTATCACTGATCTTATCTTATTGAATACCAGCGTAGTAAGCGCTTCTCCGTCTACGTCATCAGCTATTATTAGTAAAGGCCTTCCGCTCTGAGCAACAGATTCTAGTATTGGAATTATTTCCTTTATGACACTTATTTTTTTGTCACAAATTAGGATATATGGATTCTCTAGTTCAGCTGTCATTTTTTCTGAATTAGTTGCAAAATATGGAGAAAGATAGCCCCTATCAAATTCCATACCTTCTACTACCTCTACTTTTGTCTCTGAGCTTTTTGATTCTTCTACTGTTATGACTCCATTCCTCCCAACTTTCCTCATAGCTTCTGAAATAAATTTCCCTATCTGTGGATCGTTGTTAGCTGATATTGTTGCTACTTTTTCTATTTCTGAACTCTCAATGTCAATTTTTTTTGATATTGACTTAAGTTCTTCAACGATGCATTCTACGGCCTTATCTATCCCTCTTTTTATTTCTACGGAATTTGTACCTGGTGCAATGAGGTATTTTAACCCGTTACTATAAATACTTTGTGCTATAACAGTTGCTCCAGTTGTACCGTCACCGGCTTCATCGTTAGTTTTAGATGCAACTTCTTTGATTAATTGTGCTCCTATATTTTCATATTGGTCCTTTAATTCTATTTCCTTTGCTACTGTTACTCCGTCCTTAGTTATAGACGCAGACCCAATTTTATTGGAAAGAACAACATTTTTCCCTCTAGGGCCCATCGTACATTTTACTGCATTTGCTAGTTTGTCAACTCCCTTCTGCATTTTTACCCTTGCATCGTTTCCGTATACTATATCTTTTGGCATAATTTCAATTATTTTTTTTTAAAAGTTAATCTGTTATAATCGCTAGAATTTCTGATTCTTTCATTATTATCAATGTCTCATCTCCAATATTAAATTCAGTTCCTCCGTACTTGTTGAAGATAACATGATCTCCTACTTTTACATTCATTGGTTCATCTTTTTTACCAGGTCCAACACTTTTTACAATACCTTCCTGAGGTTTTTCTTTATCGATATTTGGTAGAAGAATACCTCCAGATGTTTTTTCGTTTTTTTTTACTGGTTCTATTGCAACCATGTTCAGTAATGGTTTTATGTTTATTGTAGTCATAACCTCACCTTCTGTATCTAATGTATAGCAAAAAACTTTCCAAACTATAGAGTATATTTATGATTAATGTAATTTAATGATAGTTTCATGTGTGATAGATCCCTCTTTAGATATAATTTTGTTCCGTTTATTTTTGTTTTTTTTGTTTCGATATTAGTCGTATGTGTGTTAAAAAAAGCATCATTATCTATGTCGTATATTAGACAGTCAGTATAGATGTCTACGTTATCTGTTATTGATTTAATATGTATGTCTCCAATGAATAGTATTAAATTTTTTTTCTTGTAATAATATGCTTGATTTGATTTTAGATTTATGATTTCTCTATTGTTTTTGTCGTAATATTTGAGAAAGAATTTTTTTGGAGTGTTTCCTGAGAAGTCCTTTTCAATTATAGTGTGGTCTGTTCTTATTTCGAATAATTTATTTCCATTGTTGAAAATTGAACTGATGTTATTATTACTACTTATTAATGGTTTTTTTTTATATTCTCTAAAATTATCGTTTATTATTTCTTCGACAAAATCTGTGGTTATATCATTTATTTTTACTCCTGCTTCAATGACACATGTTGTTATCGTAAAGATAATGTAATAAATAAGTAGGTATGTCACAGTTTAAAGTTATATAAGATACTGATATTTTGTCTACTTTAGTAGTTATTATTGTAAACTTCAAAGTACGATCTATTGTGTCCGCAAACTGGACATTCATTTGGAGCCTTTATATTTGAATGTATATATCCACATTTTTTACATTTCCATAGTGTGATTTGTTTTTTTTTAAAGACTTCATTGTTATTTATATTTTTTAGTATTTTTATGAATCTTTCTTTGTGGTTTTTTTCAATTTCTCCTATTAGTTTGAATTTTTCAGCTATTTCTGTAAACCCTTCTTCTCTTGCCGTTGATTCGAACTCTTTGTACATTACTTCATTTTCGTATTTTTCTCCATCGATTGATTCTTGTAAATTATCTATCGTATTTTTGTATTCGTACAGCATTTTGTATAGGATTTTAGCGTGTTCCCTTTCGTTTTCTGCGCATTCTAGAAATATATCTGAGATTTGGTTATATCCTTCTTTTATTGCTGTCTTAGCAAAAATTGTATATTTATTTCTTGCTTTAGATTCACCTTCAAAAGCTTTTTCTATATTTTTTTTAGTTCGAGATGAGTTGTAATCCATAAAACGGTGGTATTGTTTAATATGTTAATTATTTAATGTTTAACTAGAAAATAATGTTTGAAAATTTACAGAGAAAGCGTGAGTTTTTTAATTATTTTAAGAGGTTAACTGTAGGTAGTAATTTTTCGAATAGTATATTGATTTATGATGACGGTTGTGGTAATTTGTTTAGATATGTTTTTGAGTTTGTAATGACATTATATTGCGATAGTGGACTTGAATTTTATTGTGGTAAATGTTTAAAATGTAAGCTAATATCGCAGTTTTCTCATCCTAATGTAAGGTTTATAATTCCTTCCAATGATGAAGATTACGGTTCTTCTGGCAAGTTACTTAAGACATTTGGACAATTTTTTAATAGTTCTAGTGTGATTAATTTAAATTCGTGGAGTGATGTTTTAAAGTCACAAAAAAAGCAGATGATTATTCCTAAATCTTCTATAATTGACGTAATGGAGTTTATAAACGGTGATTATTTAGATGTTTGTCCTAGAATTTGTTTGCTTTGGGGCCCAGAGTTGTTGAATATTAACTCTGCTAATTCAATTTTAAAAATATTGGAGGAACCGAAGGAAAGGTGTTTTTTTATATTAGTTTCTGAGAATATAGATGATATTTTACCGACAATAAGGTCACGGGTTGTGAAGTTTTTTTTTAATGATTATTTTGGTTATGTTTCAGATGCTCAGTCAGTTAATAATTTTTTAGAAATATTAAGGGTGTCTTTTTCTTTGAAATATGAGAAGTTGTATATCCTTATCGATAATTTATCAAAGTATGGTAGGAATGGGATTATTAGTATTTTAAAGTCTGGGTTGTTTTTTATGTTTGATTTGCTTTATTGTAAGCTTGGATTAGAGATTAATGGAAAATATGATAATAAAACACTTATTTCGTTAAGAAAACTTTGTGAAATTGTAGATTTTAAGTTTATTGAGTTTATTACTGGTCTATTGGATCGTTCTATTTTGTTGCTTAATAACAATGCTAATTTAAGGTTTATTTTGTTTAATTTGGTTTCTAAAATAAATATAAATATAAGAAACTAAGGAAAAATTTTAATTAATAGTAAAAAAATACTAATAATTAAATATGTATTGTTTCCGCAGTCGTAAGAGGTCGATGTGTACTACCTCTGTCGTTTTATTGTTTTCTATCTCTCAAGGAAAGACTATCGAGGGAAGAAGTTGTGCGTGTTCTTCACATGAAAATGAACCAAAGGGTGTAGGAGACATTGTTGTTACGGGAAAAAGAACTAATGAATTGCAGAATAATAAATTCGTCAATAATGGTATGTCTACTGGTTTTGTGGGGCATGGAGGTTATGAAGTTTTTAATGTAGATCATATTAATAAAGATATTAATTATGATATTGATAGTGAGATAGATTCCAGGGAGAATGCAGAAGAGATTTATTCTAAACATATTTCAAGTAATGATGAAGAATGTGATAACAAGTCTGTAGAAAGTGAGGAAAAGGACTTGGGGACTATAACTAATTTAGTTAGTTCTGATGTACATTCTGAAGAGTTTAAGGAGCTGAATGCACATATTAATGCATTGAAGGGAGGGGAGGATATTCCTATTACGTTAGAGTTGATATATAAAGAAGAATTAGGTCTGTTTAGTACTGAAAAAATTGAAAAGTCTCAGTTAATAGATGCCAATAAACAGGTTTTGGAAATATTAATTGATTCACTTAAAAAGGCGTTTTTGTCGTTAGGTATAAATATTTTCAATGAGTTTAATAGTGTAACTTATAGTAAATATTCAGCTATTTTAGGGGATGTTGAAGGTTCTTATAAGGATTTTACAGTGATTTCATCATTTATTACCTTGTTAGACGTCAATTCTGTTGTGAATATTAATGATTTAGCTAAGGGTTTACATAAGGTTTTGAAGTCTGTTAATAACGTTGAGTCTACAATTGGTTATGGCGTTTATTCATGTATAGCCTCAACATTAATGAAGTTTGTTGTTGAATTGCAGGTTAAACTTATAGGCCTATTCCCAACATTATATAATGGTACAGATAAGGATGCTTTATATGGACAATTGAATGTTAAGAAGGGAGACTTTGTTGCTAATATTGATTTGAATAAATCTTCAAAACTTGTTGAAAAAATGTTGGTTTGCAGATATTGTACATTAAGAGGATTATATGACCTTATTAATGGTATTAGTGGGCCTATTTTTGTTATAGGAGGAGATAAGTCTGAGATGGTTACTGTTTTGTCTGGGAACTTGGCTATTTTGGCTCAAATTGTATCCTTGTTTAGTGATGATAAAGAGTGTGATTTTTTCAAATTCTTAGATAAGCACATTTATTCATTAGGTATAAAGGAGATAGATAAGATTAATGGAAAATCTGTAAAAACATTGAAGGATGTTATAAGTATTGATGGTATTGAATATAGTGAAATACGCTTAAAAAATGTTATTTCAAAGGAGAATAGTAAAATTAAACAAATTTTTTATTTATAATTCTTATGTTAACTTTTTAGGTTGTTTCTATCTAGGCTCCTATACATTATAGCTTCTGCTATATGGTAATCTTTTATATCTTCTGAGTTTTCTAGGTCTGCTATTGTTCTAGAAACTTTTAGTATTTTACTATATGCCCTAGATGATAAATTTAGTTTTTCCATTGCGTTTTTTAACATTTTTGTTGCTTCTGTCGATATTTTACACATATCTTTTACCATAGTTGATGTCATCATTGCGTTTGTGTATATATTATTTATGTTTTTATTTTTAAACCTTTTCAATTGTATATCTCTGGCATTTTCAACTCTTTCTCTGATTGTATTGCTATTTTCTGTTGGCCTTTTTGATGAGAGTGTATCAAATGAAACTGGTGTGACTTGTATATGTATATCTATTCTGTCTAGTAATGGCCCACTTATTTTATTTAGATATTTTTGAACTGTTCCAGGTTGACATATGCATTGTTTTGTTGGGTGATTATAGAATCCACATGGACACGGGTTCATACTAGCAATCAATATAAAGTTTGCCGGGAAATCTACTGATATTTTTGATCTTGATATAGTTACTTTTCTTTCCTCTAGTGGTTGTCTTAATACTTCCAGTGCACTTCTCATGAATTCTGGTAGTTCATCTAAAAATAGTACACCATTGTGGGCTAATGATATTTCTCCTGGTTGTGGATTACTACCTCCTCCAACTAATGCTATGTCACTTATTGTATGGTGTGGTGCTCTGAATGGCCTTGTTGTTATTAATCCTTCCCTTTTTAGTTTCCCTGTAACAGAATATATTTTTGTTGTTTCTAGTGATTCCTCCATTGTCATTTTTGGGAGTATTGTTGATATTCTTTTAGCGAGCATTGTTTTCCCTGCTCCAGGTGGTCCTATCATTATTACATTATGACTACCTGCTGCAGCTATTTCTAGGGCTCTTTTAGTACTTTTTTGTCCTTGTACGTCTGAAAAGTCAATGTCGTATTTATCTTGTGTTTCTGTTGTTGTTATATTCGATTTGTATGGATTTATGTTTTTTACTCCAGATAGGAATTCTATTGCATCTTTTATGTGTCTTATTGGAATTATATTTATGCCATCAATTGTACTTGCTTCCTTTGTATTTTCTTCTGGAATTATAAAGTATTTTAACTTAGCTTCTTTACACGCTATTGCTATTGGAAGAACACCTTTTATTGGTCTTAGGAATCCATCTAATGAGAGTTCGCCTAGTATTAGGCATTCTTCAATATCTTTAAAAAAGTATTGATGTGATGCATGTAGTATTGATAGCGCAATTGGGAGATCATATGCAGCTCCTTCTTTTTTAATACCGGCTGGGGCTAGGTTTACGATGACTCTTTGTCTTGGCATTTCACATTTTATACTTTTTATTACTGACTCTATTCTGTGTTGACTTTCTTTTATAGCATTATCTGGAAGCCCTACTACGTATAGATTTGTGCCTTGTACTATGTTTACCTCTATTGTTATTAATTTTGCGTCTATTCCAAATATAGCACACCCATAGGTTTTTGTGACCATTTTGTTTATTTTTATGGTTTTTATCTTATTCAAGTCTTTAATTTTATTTTTGTGTGGTTTTACTAGAAATTAAATATTAATATTATAGAATAGTTTATTTTTTTTAGATTAACTTACTTTCTTAATTTCTACAATTTGTTTTGTTTTATAATATTCGAGATTAGTTAATTGGTCAAGATTGTGGTATTTTACACTTATTTGGGCTGTTTCATCTATTTTATCATTTATTCCGTTTAAATATAACATCCTGCCATTTTCTTTTAATATGTGTTTATTTATATTATAGAATGCATTTATATTCGTTACTCCTCTCCCTATAATTATATCGAAGTTTTTTTTAATATTTTCTGATCTTATACATTCAATTTCAACATTGTTCAGATTTAGTTTTTTAGCTATCATTTTGAGTACGTTTATTTTTTTATTTATTGAATCTATTAGTGTAAATTTGTTTTCGTTGAAATATATTGCTAGTGGTATTCCTGGCAACCCTCCACCTGTACCTATGTCTATTATTGTGTCATTTTTATTAAATCTGAATAATTTTGCGACCATTAGTGAGTGTAGTATGTGGTGCTCAAATATCGATTCTATATCTTTTCTTGAGATTAGGTTTATTTTTTTATTCTCTTCTGTTAGAATTTCTGAAAAGGATTTAAGAAGTTTTATTTTCTTTTCATTTATTTCTTCTAGTGTTTCTACGAAATTTATATCATCGTACATATTTGCTTTCATAAAAAAGCATTGTATGAGTAGAATTTATTTTCAAGCTCACATATTAATTCTTTTGCTGAGAAATTGTTCTCTTTGAAGCTACTATTAGTAATTGGATACTCACTAGCATAATCTGAAACAGACGTGTACATTACATTTAATTTATCATTTATTATAATGTCTGCTAAATTCATTTTGGACCCACTTTGTGTTTTAGCTATTATTTCTTTCCCCCTAATATAGTCAATAAAGTCACTATAGTTTAAATAACATACGGTTATATCATTATCTAGGTTTGACTTGGATGTTGGAATGCTAAATTTTACTACAAGATAGTCAAGTATTTTATCTCTTAGCAACTTAGACCATATAATATTTCCTGTTATTTCTATATTGTCTATATCTGAATTTTTGAAGTACCTCTGTACATTTTTCTTTCTCCTTTTGTTTGTTAGAATTACTGGTTTTATTAATCTTTGCTTTAATGTTTCATATGTTATTTTTATTTTTAGGTTTGAATCTGAAAAAGCTGTTAGTTTATCTTCTTTTATACCATCAAATATTTTTTCGACTAATAAACCTTCTCTATCAAGAATTCCGATATTATCACTCATATTTATCTCTTTTACTATACCAATTTTGTTAACTACGTCTATATCTTTAATATTTAGTTTGCTTCTATCGTCATATATTGTTTGGAGAGAATTATATATTTCGTCATTTTTTCTAAGTTCGTCAATATCGAAATCCCTTGTTGCGTTTTTGTCTTCTGATTTTATTGCCTTTTCTTTGTTATTTCTATCTGTTATTTTTTTTTTTTCACTTAGTAACTGTGATATTTTTGGTTCATTTTTTTTAATAACCCTTTTGTTTTTTGTTTTATTTTTTGGTATATTCTTTTTTTTGTTTTTCCCGCATTTTACATCGTGGATCCCAATGAATATTAAAGCGATGAAGAATAAACTAATCTTTGTCATAATTGAAATTTTTATCTATTTCTTCTAAGCATAGTTTTTGGTCTATGTAGGACTTTTATTTGCCTTGCTAAAATTTCAAAAGGTTTAATTAAAGGAATTTCCTCGATATTATTACTATTTTTACTATCTTTATGCTGTCTGACTACATTATTTACTCTGATATAGATATACTTACACCTTGAATTAATTAAGGTTTTATCGTTATCAGAGAAATTATATGTATTGCTGTTTGCTACCGAAATTGTGTGGAATGTTTTTTTATTGTTATCTTTAAATTCAATTACCCAATCTTTGACTACATTTGTAGAATCAAGTGGGTATTTTGATTCGAAGTTTAGATCATTTAGGACGTCAATTGATATGTCATCAATATTGTCACTATATAATTCCACTTGGTCTATAATTTGGTTCCCATTAATTAGGAAGTCAAAATTAGGCATCTCTGGTTCGCTTACATTATTTACAAAACTTTTAATTTCTTCATTATTATTTTTTACTATTATTTTACATTCATCAGAAGTAGGATAGACTACTAGATTAGTATTGTATCTATCTATGTTTTTAACTGAGATTATTCTTCCACCTTCTATTGAATAAGTTATGTTGTCATTCAATTCTGGATCCTCATTTTTAATATTGAAATTGTTTGAACATTGTTTTAGGAATATGTTTGTTGTTGCCACTGTTCCCTCAATCTCATTTTTATTTATAATAGTGAATTTTACATTTTTTTCGAGTTCTATGTCTTTATTTGAGAATGGATTTTTCTGGTAATACTCTATTTTAAGATTTACTTCGTGTTTCCCATCCTTATCAAAATCCACTTTTCTGCTTGTTGGGTATACAATATTTGCTATATAATTTTCAGTGTTTACTCTTGTTCCATTGATTTTTATAATTGGTTCTTCTCCGTCAATTTTAACGTAATCTTTAGCATTTAAAAATATAGTTGCTTCATAATTTTTACCAGCGATAACAGTTTCTTTTTTTGGTATCACTATAATTTCAAAATTATCAAATTTAGGTGAACTTAGTTCTGCGGTGTCCATTAATTTGTTTATTATCGTATTTAAATATCTTGCAACTGAGAGTTCTTTATTGTATAAAAAGAGTACTAATTCTACTAGTGTTTTGTCTTTGAATGCGCTATAGAAACCATTCACAGATACTTCTTCGTCGATTGTATTGCCACACTTGTCGAAATTTTTTAGCGATTTCAAAATACCTTGAATAACCTTATCATCGTCTGAGAAGTTATAATCTTTGATCTTGTTATGTATGTCTTCTACATACTTATTTATTACCTCGATACCTTTTTCATTTATGAACTCATTTACGGATTTAGTATTTTCAGGATGTTTTATAACGTTATTGTTATATCCTCCACCTGACATTATCAATTCATTTATACTCCTTTCGCTGTTCTTGTAGTAAATTACCCATGAATCATAGAAATCTTTTACACTATTCAATATTTGTTTTAATTCTTCATTGTTTTCGAATGTTAATGTCATCTCATCAGCAGTTTTGGCCACAGTGGCTATATCATCCCGTGATATTTCTATATCTTTTTTTATGTCATCAACCATCAACAAAGCAGTCTTGAAGTCCATTTTTGTGTCATCTATATCCTTGCTCATTTTAAGTACTGACATAACATATAAGATTATGTACATTAACTCAAGATATCTTTTCCTAGATTCAGATGCCATAATTTATATTTTTATACTTACAAATTTCAAATTAAAAGGTTCCACCATCTTGCTTTAGTATTTATTTGCTTTGTGTAGCTTTCTTTCTAGTTCTCTTTTTAGTTTCATTGGATCCCTTTTTAGTTTCATTAGATCTTTTTTTATTTTCACTAGTTTCTTTTTTACTCTCAGTTTCGCTATTATTTGATTTTCTTCTACTCCTTTTTGTACTTGGTTTGTTGTCAGCCATGTATTTTTTCATTTCTTCATCCTGTATAGCTTTCAATTGTTCTAGCTTTTCAGATAATCTTTGAATCTCTGCTGAAATACTGTAATATTCTAAGGGGGCTTGCTTTTGTTGATATGGAACCCCAATAACCCTAGTTGGATTTTCATTTGATGCTTGAATATAATTTGGACTTTCTACATAGTAGTTTCCATCTTCATTCATGTAATATATCTTCCTGTACTTGTTATTGTTAACATTATTTTTTTCCATATCTTCTTTTTTGTCTTCAGTGTTTGTTCCTTCACTTACGAAGAGCGCACTTAACAGAAAGATTAAGCATTCAGCAAATAATCCTACAATTACGACTGTTTTTGAGAAACCATATCCCATGATTTCTGTAATTAACCCAGCTATAACTATGCTAGCACCAATGTTGTATAACTTACTAACAACCCATGACATTACATGTTTAACACCCATACGTTTATAATAATAAAATAAAGTTAAATTAAAAGTTATTTTATGTTATTTTATTTTTTCAGTTAAAGTATAATAGTCTAGCAGCAATTGTAAATCCTTTAAATGGAGATGTATTTAAGACATGAGAAGTCTCATATCTTCCATTTTGTATATCTTCTAATCTAGAGTTACAGTCACCTTTACTAGTCATTTTGAATAACTTTTGTTTGTCAATATTTTTTGGATCTGTACTTTTTGTATATACTCCTTCTTCAAGAAGTTTACTAAAGCCTTTATTCTCCCAGTTCATATTGCCTTTTCGATTTTTATCTGTATAGTCATTCTCATTGGATCCGAACCAAATCCTTGTGTTTCCGTTACAGTCGTATATTCCGAATGCATTTCTTGGATATTTATCAACTCTACTTATATTTATACTCTTATTTGTTTTCTTTCTGTCATTGCAATTGAACTTAAAGTTATTTGTCTCGTCAATAATATTGAAACTTCCGCACCCAAATAAATTCTTAGGATCTCCACAGCAAGCTGCATATTGGTACTCTGCATAGCTCACAGGGTAGAAAATTAAAAGTATTTTTGTTCCTTTGTTTAGATTTTGAAATAAGAACTCATTTGCTATAAACGTTTGCCATTTACAATATTCTACGTATTGGTAATAGTCTACGAGTATAATTGGGTAATTACCATATTCAGCATCAGTACTATATTTATTGATAAACTCATTATCTTCAGAATTCATGCCTTTATAGTCTTCATATCTTGGTAATAAAAATGATATATATTTATCATTCAAGTTTGCTATCATGTCTCTACGCAACGAAAGGTAGTCCTCTAATTGTGCTTTATATTCTTCCTCTTTTTCTTCCATTTGAATTGATTTTTGATCCGTTTTTTTATTGTTATTTTTCTTTTTACGAGAGAGAAACCTTGATTTTATCTCCTTTTCTGACATGTAAAATGTTTTTTTTGTTTTCTTCTTATTTAGGAGAATACAGACAGTCTCTACGAAGTTATAATATTCATCTCGCGTGACCTTTTTGCTTTTTAATAGGAAGTTGTCGATTTTTACAGATATTTTCTCTAATGGGTTTTTTGTTGATGGCCCTATGTTGAATGAATCTACCCCTTTTATTAAGACCATATCTCTTAAGCAGGCAGTTAGATTTGGAGTACTTGTGATGACTTTATATAGGTCTATACATGTTTTTCTTATTTCTTCGTTTTTTTCTTGAGTCTTTTTTTCGACCGAATTTTCTTTATACCTCAATGCTCTAGGATTACCATAATTGTACAAACGCCTACCTTTTAGAACGCTTTTTCTCGAACTTCCTGAAAATAGTGGTGTTATAAAAATAAAAGATGCAAAGGAATATATCAGTTTTTTTATTGGCGTAATTATTAGCATATTTATTATATAACAAAAAATTTGAGCATAATAAAATTTGTCTTGGATTCAAAATTATTTTTTTTAAAATGAGAAATATTGGTTTTGAGATATATAGAATTATATCTGGCTGTTGTGAATAAGAAGAAATGTTTTTTTGTTGTATTGAATTCATTTTTCATAGTTGGGATATTGTTTTCTAAGTATGTTAAATTTGATGTTTTATTTTTGTTGTTTTTGCTTTTTGTGTGTTTTATATTTTCTTTTTTGTTTAGGAGTGATGTGTTATGCTCGGTTTTTTTGTATTCTTTAATGTTTATTTTTGGGATTTTGTATATAAGGCAACAGAAATATTTTTGTAGATATAGTAATTTATTGAACGGAATTGATGGTTATGTTTGTGTTTCACAAAGGACATTAAAATTGTGTAAGAAATATAATAGCATTGAGTTTTTAGTTGTAAAAATAAAGCGTGGCGGAATATGGAAGGATGTTGATGGTATTTTAAAGGTACAATTAATAATTAATTCAGAGAATGTTGATGGGTTGGTAATATTTTATGGAGATACGTTTTTGGTTGACTCTGGCCCTAGAATTATTGTAAAGAGTAATTCTGATAAGAGAAGTGTTAGTTTTTATAATTATTTTACTTCAAATGGGGTTTATTATAATCATTTTTTGCCATTTAGTAAAATGAAGTTTTTGGGAAGTAACCCGTTGTCTTCATTTAAATATTTTTTTGAGAAGACGAGGTTTAGTTTGAATGAAAGTACGTTGTGCAGGATATTTGATGTTTCTTCGAGGGGGATATTATCTAATTTGTTATTTGGGAAGATGGAAGTAATTGATTCTAGATTAAAAAATGCATATATTTCGATGGGAATAATTCATATTTTAGCGATTTCTGGTTTACATATTGGGTTAGTTTTTGTTATAATTTCGTTTTTATTGTCATTGTTGCATATTAAAAGGTCTATTGTAGATATTGTGTCACTAGTTATTATTTGGTTTTATGGTTTTTTGATAATGATGCCTGTTTCTGTATTAAGGGCGATATTAATGATTTCTTTTTATAAAATTAATGATTTATTTGACAGGAATCAACCAAGATATACATTTATATTTAACTCATTTGTATGTTCTTTAATTATTAATCCTGCCTGTGTTTATTCTATCGGGTTTCAATTATCGTATTTAGCTACATTTGGAATATTATTCTTGGCTAGTGATATGTATAGATTTTTAAAGAGGGTAATGTGGTTTTTAGATGGACATTTACCATTTGGTCTCGATAGATTGATTTTGTCTTCTACGTCTGTATTTATTTCTGTTGAACTTTTTACAATTCCTGTTATTTTACATAACTTTAGATGTTTTAACCTTTTATCGTTTGTTTCAAATATTTTGATTGTGCCTGTTATACCAGTTGTAGTATTTCTTGGAGTATTATTGATTTTATTTAGCTATATTCCATTAATTCATTTATTTATATCGAAGATTGTTGAATTTATTGTGTCTTGTATAAATTATTGTATTTTATGGTGGGCTAGTATTGATGGATTTAAGATAACTATAGATGATTTTGGTCCTAGTTTGTTGTTTATTTATTGTGTGAGTTTGTGTTTTGTATTAATTGTTTTTAAAAACATTGTTAGTAACAGGAATGAGTCTTTTGTTTGAGTATATTTTTTTTAGTGTTATTTTATAACTTATATTATCATGGATGTCCTTGAGAGAAAAAGGGTTCTTGCTACCAATGTTTTGCGAGAAGTGTTGTTGTATGATGTTCAGAGGGTATATCTTGTTTTTAAAGGATCTATGATTACAGTTACGAATACATATTTACTTGACGGAGGGAAGTTGATGAAGGTATATTTAAGTTTTTATTCCTATGATGGTAATGGTTTAGATGATTGTAAGGCTTTGTCGTTTTTGAATAAAATAAAAGGTAAGATAAGATATAAATTAGGGTTGATGCTTTCTAATAAATTAAAGTTTATTCCAAGTATCGATTTTTATATTGATGACTCGAGTGATGTTTGTAATGGTATGGTATTAGATGTAAATTGTTAGGTTTTATGAGCGTTAGTGATGAAGCAGGTGATAATTTGGTAAGAGTATATCCTAGCTCTCTTGAGGTGGAAAAGTGTGTCTTGGGGGCATTAATGATTGAGAGGGATTCGATTTTGGAGGTTGTTAATATATTAAATGTTGATTCTTTTTATTTTTATTCGAATCAGGAGGTTTATAGGGCAATTTTAAATTTATTTGAAGAGCATTTACCTATCGATTTGAGAACAGTTATTGATCAGCTTAAGAAAAATGGAGTTTTAGATAAAGTAGGAGGAGACGAGTATGTAGTGTCTTTGATAGATAGGGTTGTTTCAGGAGAGAATATTGAGTATCACGCGTATTTGATATTGGAGTGTGCTATAAAGAGAGAGATCATAAATATGTCACGTGAGTTATTAAAACAGTCTTGTGATCCAACAATCGATGTATCTAATTTAATAAATTTTGCCGAACAGAAAATATTAGAAGTTTCATCTAGAAGTATAAGGAAGGAATATTCGGCTTTGGGACCATTGTTAGCTGAAACTATATCTCTTATTGAATTAAAAGAATCTAAAGGAGATGGAATTATAGGTGTTCCGAGTGGTTTTTCGGGGTTAGATGCATTGACATCTGGTTGGCAAAAATCTGATTTAATTATAGTTGCAGCTAGGCCGGCTATGGGTAAGACAGCTTTTGTATTATCTTTGGTTAGGAACGCAGCTGTTACTTACAATGCTCCTGTAGCGTTATTTTCATTAGAGATGTCTTCTACACAATTGGTATCTAGGTTAATTGCAAATGAAGCTGAATTAGAGGCAACGAAGATTATTAAAGGTAAATTGGAAAGTTATGAATGGGTACAGTTAAAGGATAGGACAAGTAAAATTGCAAATGCTCCTATTTATATCGACGACACTCCTGCTCTTTCGGTTTATGAATTAATAACTAAATGTAAGAAGTTAAAGATGAAACATGATATACAATTAATAGCTATAGATTATTTACAGCTGTTAACGGCTGGGAACATTAATGGTAAGTGGTCATTTAATAGGGAAAATGAGATTTCATTTATTTCTAGGTCATTAAAATGTTTGGCTAAGGAACTTGATGTACCGATTATAACTCTTTCTCAGTTAAGTAGAGCTGTAGAACAAAGGCAGGGAGATAAAAGACCGATGTTGTCTGATTTGAGGGAGTCTGGGGCTATTGAACAGGACGCTGATATTGTTATATTTTTATATAGGCCTGAGTACTATAAATTGTTTAATGATAATGATGATTTTAATGTAAGTGGGTTAACTGAGGTTATTATTGCAAAACATAGAAATGGACCGTTGGATACAGCCTATGTACAGTTTATTAGTAAAAATGTTAAATTTGTTGATATTCCTAGTGGTGGAAATGTCGCTTCTGGTGGTATTAATTGATATTTATTTATGAAAAGTTATTTTTTGTGGTTATTATTTGTTTGGTTTAATTTTGTTTATTATTGTTCCGAGCGTAAGTGTTGTTGTAAATGTTGTGCTTGTTGTTGTTGCTATAGTGGAGCGCCTGGTTCTAGAAATAGTTTAGTTATTCCGGGAATTAAAGCTGATTTTATTAGTTTTGATGAATTTAGTGGATATTTTAATGGTGCAAAGATTAATAAGGGTGTTATTAATAATAAGATAGATGAATTGAATAATGAATTATATAGTGTTAAATCATTGATTGGAGGAAGGCTTAACACAAAGAATTTTTTAGGAAAGAGTTATAGTTTCCCTCATATTCATTGGAATGGTTCAATTCCTGGTAAATATAGGCATTTATGTTACGTGCTAGCTCCACTAAATATTATTTTACATTTATATTGTATTAGGGAGTTTTTTAAGTCTGAGAATGTTCCTAGTTATGAGGTGAGTGATAGTAGTGATTGTTATCGTTTTTTTGAAGATATTGCTTTTATTAGGACATTTAGGATTTATGTTAACGCGTTGGAGATGGGTGAATCATTTACTATAGATATAGGAAAAGATGGTGATTACTATTTTACTCTTGGTTTTGCTGGGAAAGCTGATGTTGTTGATGATAATGCCATGTATGCTATAAAAAAAACTTTTGGATCTATTAAAAAGTTTAGAGATTGTCCATTGATTTATGAGTTTGATCTATGTGATGAATATATGTCGCATTTCTGCAAAGGTGTTGACTGGGATGGGGAAGTACCTTATGACTTTGTAAGAATGTTTGACTGTAAGGATTTTTGTGATAGGTTTTGTCAAAAAATGTCTAATAATCATGATCTGTGTAATTATGATATTTTGTTTTTTAGTTTGCAGGAGCTATGTAGAGTAAAAGATAAGGTAATTACTATAAAGGTTGGTAAAGAAGAAAAACTCTCAGATAATTATTTTGAGCCTAAACCTATTAAAAATTTAACAGAGAGTTTTGAATGTGAAGGGAAAAAATATTTTCTTAAAGGTTTGTTGTTTTGGGCTGCTGGTGATAGAAGGCTTTCGTACGACCAAGCAAATGATTATTTTAGTATTGTTTATGATAAAAATGCTCCAGATAAGTCGAAACCTTATGTTTATTGTCAGTTGGATCTTCCGTTGAAATATTATTCTTTGAGAGATATTGAGGACGGAATAAATAAAATGGATGGGACAGAATTCCCTTATAAGTATAATTATTTAGCTGGTTTATTTTATGAAAAGGTGACAGTTTAGTTTGGATTGATGTTTTGTTTTAGTGTGGTTTTTTTGATGTTGTGTGAGGTTATTTTTTGTGTTAGAAAAGTTTTTGAAGGGGAGAATTTGTTTTTTTTTTTTTTTTATTTATATAAATTACATGAAGAAGTTAGGGAAGGTTTTGTTGATTGGTAGTTTTGGTAGTGTTTTTGTTACTAGTTATGGAAAGTGTTGTTGTAACGGAGATGAGAAGAATAGCTCGAAAGGCGGTAGAAAGCCTGCGAATAAGATGGATGAGGTTAAGGATCTTTTTTTGAAGTGTTTTAAACTTGAATTGGTGGGTGCTTATACGTCTGAAGATGTAATTGTGGTTAAAAAAGAAGGAAGTTCTGTTGATGAAATTATTAAAAATAAGTTATCTGCAGAGGAGAAAGGAAAATTGTGGTGTGGTTTTTTCCATAAGGTTGGCGATGTTGTTTACATGATTGGGCTTATTGATGATAATGAAAAGTTAACAGGTTATGATTCTAAGTGTAGTGGAATGCTTGTTAGTTGTTCTAGGGATTACACTGAAGAAAATGCGTTAAATGATTTAGATAAAGGTTTTTATAGGAAGATATTCTCTGATAATAAATGGTTTTTTTATTTTTTGAAAGGCAAGGAGACAAAATAGAGACAGAACTTTTTAAATAGTGGTTGAATCTAGATTTTTTTGTTTTGGTTTTTTGTGCTAGAAAAGTTTAATATATCTTGAGAAGTGTTTTATTTTGTTAATCATTATAAAAATATTATATTATAATTATGTTTGTGTTTTTGAATTTGGTTACATATTGTTTGTTCATTTGTTGCGTTTTTGGAGGAGTGTGTTGTTCAGAAGAAGAGAAAAGCAGTAGGAATGGAAGTAAAGTTGGAGATGGTGGTTTTAGGAGGCTTGTTAAAGATTGTTTTGGTGTAAAAAATGAGGATGTTTTGCTTGAGCATTCAACTGATTGGTTGCCTGATTATTCAAGAGATGTTGTTGCAAAGGTGCTTGGTGTGGTTGCTGATGAATTTAAAAAGATTAAGGGTAGTGTACGTTGTGTTATTTTTCATATTATTAATGGTAAGGTTTTTTTCGTTTGTAGTAAAGGTGACGTTGTTTTTAATGGAGAGAAAGTTGAGAAGCTTTCTAATGATGAATTGAATAATGTAGATACTAAAAGTCATCTTGAACAAGGTTTTATTATTGCTGGGAAGAAGGGAGGAGGTTGTCATTATACTTGTTATCGTTTTAAGGATATTAAAGTTTGATTTTATGAATGTTTTGTTTTGTGAGAGGTTCTGATGATCTAGTATTTTTGGTAATGAGGATGAGAAACTAAAGAAGACTTTTGTTCTTTAAGAAATAGTAGCTTTATTTATTGTTTTAAAGAATTGAAAGCGTTACTTTGTTTTTTTTTAAAGAATTGTAAGTGGTCTAAAGATGAGGAATTTGAAGTGTGTTGAAAGAATGAAAACGATTTGTTATTTAGAATTGACAAGATAAGGATGATGGAAACATAAAAAGTGTTGATAAATTATTCTAGGAAGCGTAATGTGGCCTATTTTTATTCAGTGTGTTTACAATTCCTTTAATTTTTTTTGTATTGTTGCGTTGTTGTAGAGGAATTCGAATAATCCGTTTTTTTTAATTAGTTTTATTTTTGAGACAATAAAATTGTATCTAGATTTGTCGTATTCGTTGTTTCCCTTGTTTGAAATAAGAAAGTCTAGCATTTTGTCATAGTATTTTTTAATTTCATCTTTTTCTTCATTGGTTATTTTGTTAATTCTGTCAACGATATATTGGTTATTGCTTATAAGTACATGTTCTTTTATCATTGCTTTCATTGATTCGAATATTGGTGAGTCTATCACTTTCTTTAGCCAATTAGAATATTCATTTATGTCTTCGATTTTGTGTCCGATTATTTCGTCACTTTCTCTCCTTATTTCATCTTGTAGAATTTTTTTGTTACTCTCTTCATAGTTCCATGAGTATTTGATGATGGCTTTGATGAAATTATCATAGTCTCCTTTATATTTATTATCATATATTTCTTTTAGTTTATCATAATTTTGATGGTGTTTGCTAATATTTTCGAATCCATCACAATATTTATATAAAAAATCATGACAGGTAATTTCTTTAAATAATTTGATGTCATTGTCATTGTTTTTTGATTCTGTGAATTTAAGTATTTTATCTATTTCATCTGAGTTACTGTATAATGTGACGAAGAACTTATTAAAATTTTCATAGTTTTCTTGGTTATATGTTTTTTCTATTCCTTTATATTTATCAAGAAAAGTATTTCCTTTTGTTCCTCTCCTTAGTACACCGTAGAAGTCTTTATATGATTTATCGTCAGTTAATTTTTTATCGAGACTTATATCTAGTGCTTTTAATGAGTAATTCCCATTTTCTTGTTTTAGAGATACATTGTCTAGTCTGCCTAACCCGCAGTCTTTTAAATTTAAAAATGAAAGTATTGTGTAAAAAGGCAGGAAGTTCTCTATTTGTGATAGGATTGTAAGTGTATTTTCGAGTTGCATTTCTGTGCTAGTATCAAGTACTATGATGTCTTTTATTTCTTTAGTTAGGAGGTAGTCTCCATTGAAAATATATTCTATATCGCATAATCCCAGATATTTTAGTAAGTCAATGTATAGTTTATTATTCCCTTTGTCTTTTTTTATAAATACGACATCTCCATTGTCAAGAAATGTGATTTTTTTGCATCTGCTTGCGCTTTTAGTTTTTTCTACTTTGATATTATTAATGTCTTTTCCTCCACGATATTTTTCTAATAGAATGATGTAATTTTCTATGTCGTCTTCAGTGGAATCTAGTATGTTTTTTTGTGATTCCTGGCTTAGTGAATTAATAAAAATTTTACTTTTATTTGATTTTATTTTATTAACTTCGCCAATTTTTGTTATTGCCTCTAGTGGGTCCTCTGATAGTAAAACTTTAATTTTGTTATTAGTCTTTTTGTTATTGATTGTGTGTTGTTTTGAGTAGTTTTGAGTTTGATTATTACGGCAACAGCAACAACAACCTATGATACTGTGTGTTGATATGAGAATATAAGAATGAATGATGTATTTAATGTAGTACATATTAATTAAAAAAGGTTGGAATAATCAGTAAGTTTGCATTTTGTTTTACTCTTAATTGAGATATTCCAGCCGCACCTTCCGGTACGACTACCTTGTTACAACTTAGCTCCAATCACCGATCAAACACTAATTAATTCCAGTTACGGTCATCAACTTTATGTTATCCGACTTTCATAGCTTGATGGGCGGTGTGTACAAGGTCCGGGAACGTATTCACCGTAACATGCTGATTTACGATTACTAGCGATTCCGACTTCATGAGGTCGAGTTGCAGACCTCAATCCGAATTGGGGCGTATTTTAATGATTTAATGCTTATTGCTAGGCATCATTTGTATATCGCCATTGTAGCACGTGTGTAGCCCTGGGCATAAAGGCCGTGATGACCTGACCTCATCCTCACCTTCCTCTTATTTACACAAGCAGTCTGGTTAGAGTCCCCATCATTACATGCTGGCAACTAACCACAAGGGTTGCGCTCGTTTTGGGACTTAACCATACACCTCACGGCACGAGCTGACGACGGCCATGCAGCACCTTGCACACTGTCCGAAGAACTCTTAATCTCTTAAGATGTCACTGTGCATTCTAGCCCAGGTAAGGTTCCTCGTTTACTTACGAATTAAACCACATGCTCCACCGCTTGTGCGGACCCCCGTCAATTTCTTTGAGTTTTATCCTTGCGAACGTAGTACCCAGGTGGATTACTTATCATTTTCATTTAAACCCTAATATTTCTTAAAATAATAGATACTAACGTTCAGTAATCATCGTTTACAGCGTGGACTACCAGGGTATCTAATCCTGTTTGCTCCCC
>CAMNOX010000004.1 GCA_946547305.1 uncultured Cytophagales bacterium
ACTGTTATTACTGTTATTACTGTTATTACTGTTATTACTGTTATTACTGTTATTACTGTTATTATTTGATACAATATTTTTTGTATTACTATTTGTCAAATTTACAGGCGTTATTTCGCTGTTTTTATTTTTATTCAAATCTATTTTTGAAGTGCCGATGTTTGATGAATTATGTACAACATTAGATTTATTTTGTTGTGAAGGATTCGTAATTTTTTTATCATTGTTTTTATTCTCAGCATGTATATTATTCATTTTTTTTATTACTTTCGAGATTATAACTTCAGGTGTGTTATTGTTTGTTTGTGGTTTATCAAGTTTATTTTTTAATTCTCTTTGTGGCTCGTGCATTGTATTACTTGGTTTTTTTGTAGGGTTATTGTCTATATTTACATTTCCTTTATTTTTGAGGTCAGTATTAATTATAGGTTGTTTTTTAACATCTTTACCCTTATCATTATTTTCTTCTTCTCCCTTAGGTACTTTATCAAAATTTTTATCTGGATCTTTTTGGTCTCGCTTTGATTTGAATGTACTGCTGCTATTATTTCTTTCCCCACGTACATTACAGCCACTGCAACCAGAATAAATACTGTCAATGGAGATTGATATCATTAGCGCTGTTATTTTGCATCTTAGTATAATACTCATAGAAGATTATATTCTTAATTTAAAAAAAAAGTCCTTGTAAAAAAATATTTAACTAAAAAAATATTTAGATGTTAGTATTTATTTGGCTCTATGATTGTACAGTGAGTGTGAACTTATCTATATCTTCTTTTGTATATAATGGCGTATTAAAAGAAGTTAGATCATCATTATAATCTTTAGTAGAGTCTTTCCATTGGCCTTCCCAATTTCGAAATTTTTCTGGATAAATAGTGTAAAAAGGGTTTTTGTAGCCACTATAATCAATATCGGAGTTCTTATATGATCTGCCAATATAATTAGTACAATCAATATAATATATTAACCCATTAGATAAATTTATGTATCTATTGAAAGTTTGACTACCAACAGTAAGTTTTACGTATAAATGTTCATTGTTATTGACTCTAAGTACTTTTCTAAGATTGTTAAGAGAATCTACCAAATTTTTTAATGTACATTTACCATCACCACTAAATTTAAATTCGCTGTTGTCATTGCGAGTCATTTCCATTGTAATAGGAATGCTCTTAATTTGATTATCATCAAGAACATCGATTGTATAAATTTGATCTTTTGAAATAGTGCATTTAAATAATCCAAATGTAATAGTACATACACCTTCGCTGTTAATTTCTACTGTCCATTTATCTGTTATCATTTCTCTGTTAGAACTATCTCTAGTATTCATAAGTTTTATCAAAGTATCTTTTATCTTTTCTCTTCTATCTTCTTCATCTTTTTTCTTTTTGGCTTCCTCCTCTTTCTTTTTCTGCATAGCTTCGTCTTCTGGTTTAGTTAGATTTGGGTCTGTAGATAATTTTTTATATTTATCCGGTGCCTTTTTTGGTTGTTTTGCACTTGCATCTGTATGATCATCTGGACTACCTTTTTTTACCTTGGTTAGGTTACTTGGTGTACCTGTTGAATTGGTTTTATTACTTTCATTTTTATTTTTTTTCTTTTTACAACAGCAGCCTGAATAAATGTAACCAATAGAAAATAATATTGCAAGTAGATACCAATTAGTTTTTAATATTCTTTTCATAAATCTCTTACTCTTAATGTAATAAATTATTTAATTTAAAAAAATATCAAAAAAAATTTATGATTATTCGCTAAAAACTACTAATTTTGATTGTTCTTTAACTAGTGTCTTTTCTCCATATTTATTGAAGCAGACTCTTATTAAATTATCAGAAGATCCGTTTATATTAATTATTCGGCCCCTTCCATATACTGTATGGTATATCTCTGCACCTTTTTTTATATCACCTTGGACAACGGTATTCTTCTCATTGATCTTCCTACTGACTATTGAGTATTTAAACATGGAGTAGCTAGAGTGTTCACCTTTATTTTTTGACTCAAGATTTTTGAACTTATCCATTGTTATAGTTGTTGGGTCTATATTCTTACCTTCTATTTCAGTTATAAACCTACTTTTCTTACTCTCGTTATTTTTACCCATATAGTACCTTGAAGAAGCATACGATAGGTATAACGATTCTTTTGCCCTGGTAACAGCCACATAGAATAATCTTCTTTCTTCCTCTAAATCTTTGAGATTATCATTCCTTATTATTGGGAACATTCCATCTTCAAGACCAACTATAAATACACATTTATATTCTAATCCTTTTGCACTATGTACTGTCATTAATGAGATAGTCTCGTCGTTTTCTTTTTCATTTTTTAATAGTAGTTCATCTGAATCTAGCTGCAGACTGTTAACATATGCAGATAATGACTTATCTTTATTATCTTTGTCGTCTACGAATATTTTTATACTATTTAGTAATTCTTGAATATTTTCATATTTTGTCATATCTTCTTCAGTCCCAAGCTCCTTGTAATACTTTAGGAACCCAGCGCTTTCACATAACTTAGAAGCTATTTCATATGCATTTTTACTGTTTACCTCATTTATTAGAGGTTCTACTATTGTAACATATTTCTGCAATAATTCAGCTATTCTTATTCCAAAAAGTATTCTCGACATTTTTAATACCTCCCAGAGTTTAATGTTCTTTTCTTTAGCTAGTTTATATACCTGTGTCATTGTGGTATCACCAATACCTCTTCTTGGTCTATTTATAGTTCTTTTTATTGCCTCTGCGTCATCGGTATTTAAAATAACTCTGAAAAACGATAACACATCTTTTATTTCTTCATGTTGATAAAACGAAAGACCGCCTATTATTTTGTATTTTATGGACTTATTTGTTAATTCTGTTTCGAATAATCTTGACTGCGAGTTTATTCTATATAGGATAACAATATCTGATGGTTTGTATTTCTTATCATCAAGTAATTTTTTTATAACCAATGAAACTAATTTTGCCTCATCTAGGCCTGTTCTTGAATATATTAGTTTACATTTGTTCCCTTCTTCGTTACTAGTCCAAATAGACTTTTCTAATTTTTCTTTATTGTGCGATATTATTTTATTTGATATATCTACAATATTCTTAGTAGATCTGTAATTTTGTTCTAATTTAGTTACTTTACACTCTTTAAAGTCGTTTTTGAAGCTTAAAATATTAGCAACTGTAGCCCCCCTAAATGCATATATACTCTGTGAATCATCACCAACAACACATAAATTCTTATTCTTTTTCATTAACATTTTTATAATACCGTATTGTACTATATTTGTGTCTTGGAACTCATCAATGAATATATATTTGAACTTATCTTGATACGAGGCTAAAACATCTTTGTTCTTTGAAAATAACTCATATGTATTTAGTAGTAAGTCATCAAAGTCCATTGCGTTTTCGTTTTTACACCTCTTACTGTATTCAGAATATATGTCACTAAATTTAATAATTCCGCTACGTTTATCTTCATTTAAGTAAATATCTTCTTTTTTATAATCTTCAGCCGTTATTAATTTACTTTTCATAATTGATATTCTCTCGGCTATTGAATTTGGAGAATATACAGTTTGATCTAGGTTAAAATCATTAATTATTGACTTTACCAGTGACCTAACATCAGTTGCATCGTATATTGTGAAATTATTTTTGTATCCTATTTTATCACAGTTATTTCGCAATATTTTAGAAAAGCAGCTATGGAATGTACCTATACATAGTGGCTTTAAATCTAATTTTACTAGTTCGCTAATTCTTTTTTTCATTTCATTAGATGCTTTATTACTAAAGGTTAAAGCAAGAATATTTTCGGGAGAAACACCTTCGTTTAATATCAAATATGCTATCCTTTTTGTTAGTACCTCTGTTTTTCCAGATCCTGGGCCAGCTATAACTAATGAAATACCGTTAGTGTCTGTTACGACTTTTTTTTGGGTATTGTTTAACCTACTAATATCGACATTAGAGCTCATAATAATCAGATATTTACAATATAACAAAAAGAACATGAAAATGCAAGAAGTTTTATATAAAATTTTACTAGAAAATATTCAATCTTGATTTTTTTTAAAAAAATTTTGTTTTATCGTAGAAATAGCGCATGGCGAAGGTTTTGGTTGGGGTAAGTGGCGGTATAGATAGTTTTTTCACTGCTAAACTGCTAATTTCAAAGAATTATAATGTTTCTATATTTACATATAAGTTTTGGCAATGGAATCATTATTATGATGTTGAGAAGAGGATTGAACAAATAAGTAATTATCTAAACGTAGAGTCATATATAGATGAGACATCTGATTTTTTTTATAAGACAATAGTAGAATATTTTATAAATGAATATACAAACGGAAGAACCCCAAATCCATGTGTGGTTTGTAATTCAGATGTAAAATACAAATTGCTTTATGAATATAGTGAAAGTAAGAGTATAGATTTTATAGCCACTGGGCATTATGCTAATGTCAATTATAACGGTGAGAGATATTATATCTCAAAAGGTATAGATATAAATAAAGACCAGTCATATTTTTTATGGAACTTGCCTCAGAAGTATCTGAAAAAGACAATTCTCCCACTTGGGAAATATACAAAGAAGGATGTAAAGAATATAGTATCAGATTATGAAAAGAGTTTTTTAGATAAAAGTGAATCAAATGATGTGTGTTTTTTAGGGTCACATAAATACACTGAATTTTTAGAAAGTGTATGTCCTAATTGTTTTAAATGCGTAAAAAGTGGGAAGTTCATATACGATAATAAAGTTGTTGGAACCCATAATGGATTTTATAATTTTACAATAGGGCAAAGAAGTGGTATGAATGTAGCACTTGGATTTCCTGTTTATGTACGTGCAATAGACGCAAAAACAAACACTGTTTATTTATGCAAAGAGGAGGATATGTATGTTTCTGAGTTTAAGGTAAGAAATATTAATTTCCAGAAGTATAGTAGTGTAAGAGATGGATTTGAATGTGCAGTTAAAGTGAGATATAGAAGCTGTTTAGAGAAGTGTAAGATATATATTAATAATAACATAGTTACTGTAAAATTATACAATCCTCAGAAGGCAATATGCCCAGGTCAGAGTGCAGTATTTTATGAAAGGGATGATATAGTTTTAGGTGGTATAATCATGTAGTTAGATGTTTGTTAGATATTTCTATTAGATGTTGTTTTTAGTAATATAGATCAGCTTTGGTGACTTAAGTTTGAATAGTATTAAGTTAAATAGGGATTTGTAGTCTAATATCATAATCTAGGATAAAAATAAGTTTTATTATTTATTTTACCTTACGACTATGTCAGTTAAGCTATTTGTTTTAAAATTGCAAATATAAATACAGATATTTTTATAGTACTAATTTTTAATAAAAATATATTAATGATTTTTTGTTTTTATAATTTTATTTTGTAGGCTTAACTGTGTTCGATATGAAAAAGATAATTAGATTAGTTTTAATGTCTTCAGTTTTATGGAGGATTGGAGCAATGGAAAATGATGTAAAAACATTAGAAAAAATTTTGAATCCTAATAATGAAAGTTTTGAGGCTTTAAATAATAAAAAAACTTATGACCTTATAAGTGAAACATTTGAAAAATCTAATGAAGGGATATGTCTTGATACCCCAGGTGATATAAAGGAAGTCTCTGATGTACAAAAATTTATTAAAGATAATAAAAATGATATATTGTGGCCCCTGAAACTTGGTACTAATGCTAGAAGGGAGGCTTATAATCTTGGTAAATCTTTATATAATCATCTTTGTTGTTTTAATAGAAATAGTAAAGTTTTAAAAGAATGTGCACTTGACGATTATATAGAATTTATGAAAAATAAAAAGATGGATGATAAAGAGGAGAAGGAGTTTCAAGGGCTTGACAAGATATTTAGACCAGAAATAGTGAGTTTTATTGGTAATAATAGAGATAATATGATTTACAAAATAAATAAAGATTTTGATTTTTCTAGGTTGCTAAAAGTGTATGATATACAAGAATACAACGATAATTATATAGGATTTATTGGAAGGAAAGTATTACATGGCATAACCAAGGATATTTATAAGGATAAATTCGATGGTGAGGATAAGGCAGTTTCGGAGTTTAAAAGATTATGGAATGGAGAGATGAATTGTACTTGTAATGCTACTATACTATATATGTTTTTAAAATTAAACGGGATTTGGTGTAAATTGTGTTATAGGCCTGGTCATGAATTTGTGCTTATAGAGTTAAGAAAAGAAAAAGAAAAGATGGTAGCTTTTTGTTCCATTAATTTATACGAAGGAGGGACTATTGACGAAATGAGTTTTGATTTAGGAAATATTATTGGATATAAAGGGAAAAATAAAATTTGGGATGGAATTTGTCATGTGTCTACATGTGGTGGAAGGTCGTGGTTGTTTAGTGATTATAATTACACGCCCACGTATGTGTATTATGATGCTTTGTGTACCTGTTTAGACAATGCTGTGTCGCCATATTACAATACTGATATAGGTCTTGTTCAATATTATTTAAACGGATTAAAATATTCTTTAAAATACCTTATTAAACAAAAACATACTGATGGGAAAAGTGAGTGGGATATAAGATTTTTACCTCGAAAAGGTAATATATGTGTATTACTGTTAAATGTTTTTGATTTAGGTGAACCTAAAATTTTATTATTTGAGAATTCCTTTGGAAATTATAGAAAACTCAGTTTTAAGTCATTAACTGATCCTAATAAATATGTAAGATTAATGAGTGTAGATGTGCTTTTACCTAAAGATTGGACGACGAATTTAAAGGATTGTAGAATTAAGGTAACAAATTGTGATATTAGTGGCAAAAAAGTAAAATATAATATTTTAAATAAGGACGAAAAAATTGTAGAAAGTGGGGGAAGTAAGGTGTATGGAATAATAGAAGACAATATTATAGAGGTTTGTGAGGAATAAAGGCCTACTAGTTTATTTTGGTTTAAATGTATTTTAAAAGTAATTGATTTAGTTTTGCTTTTTATGAATTATTTAAAGTGTTATCAGTATTTCCGATATAAAATTTTTAATCTTTATTTTTGTCTACTTTTAAATACAAATCAGATTATGACTTAAGTTTTAAAAAGTATAAGTAAATAGGTATTTGTATAGTTTCATAATTTAAGGTGGAATTAAGCCTTGTTATTAGTTCTAAATTTACTAAGTTGTGTAGTATAAATTATTTATTTTAAAGTTTTATAGATATTCATATTTTTTATAGAACTATTTTTTTAATAAAAATATGTTTAATAATTTTTTTGTTTTTATAATTTTATTTTTTAAACATAGCTATGGTTGATATAAAAAAGGTTGTTAGGTTGGCTTTAATGTCTTCAGTTCTATGGAAGGTTGGAGCAATGGAAAATAATGAAAACAAAATAAATGAGAGTAAAAAAGAACTTCAACAAAGTGATACTTTTAATAATAAAAATGAAATTGGAAATGAAAATCAAAATTCAATAGTAATTCAAAAAGAAAGTAATAAGCATTCTAAGTTGTTTGATTGTGTAAGTCTGGCTAATGAATGGTGTTTACAAGGTTTTGATATATATAAGCATTTGAATTTTTTTAATATGTTACGAAATGACCCTTGTTGTATAAAAAAATATACTGAAAACCAATATGAAATAAATAAAATTTTATCAGATATTAATGATATTTTTGAATTTAGGAGATTTTTACCAATAAAAGATTTAAATGAAGTTTATAACGAAAATAAATTAGATGAATTGATTGAAAAAGATGTAAACTATTTGAATTCAGTTATTTTTAATAATAAATTTTTTTATAATTTTAACGATAATATCTTTGATAAAATTGAAATTGCAACAACTTTTAGAGTATTTGTTAATATATTTAAAAATTTTAATAGTATTAAAAATATATTTAAAGATGTTTTTGAAAAAGATTTATACTTCATTTTATGTGATAGGACTGCTAATGATAAGTCTTTATTAAATTTAATTAATAGAAAATTAAAAAAATACGAGAAAATACCTGAAACATTTAAAAATTTTGATAAAAATTCTAATGAGTTTGATTTTGATATTAGTAATGAAACAAATTCATTTACAGTTGGTTTTGATGTTTTTTTAGTTATGTCTTTATATGATTGTTCTAGAGATAAAAATTACAAATTGAAAAAAGAATTTAAATCGCATTTAGATATGCTTGTAATAGATTCTGTAAATGGTTTTAATAAAAAAATTTTTAATGTTTGTGATTTATTTTCTTACTTTAAATTAGATAATAAAGTATTAAAAATGTATAACCAAGCTTGGAAATTTTCACATGAATTTTTTCATTCACTTGATAAATGTTGTACAGCTTTACAGTATAATTCTAAATTCTCTTATATTGAAAATAAAAAACGTGTTTCTAATAATTCTTTATTTGAGTATATTTGTAAATTGATAATTGAAGATTGTACTGAATCAAAAGTATCTAAATTTTTTATAGAAAAAATATTAGGTAATGATAAAGATTTGGAGGCAGATTTTATAGAATACTTAACTAATATAAAATTTCTTAATAAATTTAACACGGATTATAATCAAAAGAAAAATTATCATACTTTATATATGTTTAAGGATTTTGATAGTTTACAAAAAGTTTTTTCTGATTATAATACATATAGTAATCTAATTAATGATACTAAAAATTATGTATTTTATCTGTATTTTTTTGAAAAATTCAATGATTACAATTCTTTTAATGATATTAATTTGAAAAAAAAATTGGATAATTTACGTAAAGAAATAAATAATATTGGTGATATATTACCTAAAAGTGAAAATGGGGAAAAACGTGGGAAAATTGTAGAAAAATTAAAAGGTTATTTATTTGAGTATTATAATAGTTATAAAAATTTTAAATACAATGAAAATATTGATATATTGTGTAACTCAATATTCTCTAAATCAGATGTTGACTTAATAAAAGAGTTAAATAATTCATATTCTTTATCAAAATTTGCATTTCAAGGTTCTTTATATTATTTAATTGTAGAACGAAATAAATGTGAGGGTATTATATCAAAATTGAAACCTGAATTAAATTTAAGTGAATTTTTTGCAGAATCTTTTCCATTTTCACATTTACCAGATGTATTTCATGATGGTCCTGCAAGTTTTACTTCTTGTTATTTTAAATATTTAGATTTTGTACATATTTCTTATTTAAAATTTTCAGAGAATAATAATAAAAACAAGTGTTTATTTGATGAATATGTGGAAATGTTTAAATAAGTATCATTTAGTGATAATATATTATTTATTTAAAATCTTACATATCTATTGTTAGTGTGTTTTGTCTTGTATATGATATTTAAGCAAAATTATGATTTTTTATAATTAAGTCTATTTTTCCTGTATTGAATTGTTCATTATGCTTTTTTTAATTGATAAAGAGTAGTGGTTATAGGTTACCAAGATTATAATCCAATTTACAACTTTTAAATAATTACAATGATAAAGTAATATTGTTCTGTTCAAAGCTACATGAAAGAAGCACATTAGCCAGATATACATTATTTTTATAATTGAACATAAAGACATAATTATTGAAAATTTTAAATTATAATATAGTGTCTAAAGTAAATAATAATATAAGTTTTATCAATTTAGATGGTTGTTAGACATTCCTATTAGATGTTGTTTTTAATAATACAGATCAGATTAAGTGACTTAAGTTTTAAAAATATAAGTAAATAGGTATTTGTAGTATAGTTTCATAATTTAGGGTAAAATTAAGCATTATTGGTTCTAACTTTACTAAGTTGTGTCATATAAATTATTTGTTTTAAAATTGTATATAAATAGATACATTTTTTATAGCACTATTTTTTTAATAAAAATATATTTAATAATTTTTTGTTTTATAATTTTATTTTTTAAACATAGTTATGGTTGATATGAAAAAGGTTGTAAGGTTAGCTTTAATGTCTTCAGTTTTATGGAAGGTTGGAGCAATGGAAAATAATGAAAATAAGGTAATAACATTTGATAATTTTTTTAAATATAAAAAAATTGAAGATAGAGTTAACACTATGGTTACCACTTATGAAAAATTAAGAAAATCAGATAGCGACATATATGATATAGGGAAATTAAAGTCATTAAGTGATTATAGAAGAATTTTAGAAGATAACAAAAAAGATATATTATTCCCTTTAACGTTTGGGAATAATGAACGTAAAAAAATTTATACAATTGGTAAGTCATTTTGTGATTTTTTTTTAAAAAGTTGTACCCTTGAGGAAAAGGATAAGGCTGCTAATTATTTACTTTTAACATTAAGAAAAAACAGAAACGAAGTAGAAGAAAAGTTCTATAATAATTATAAAGAGCACTTTGCCACTTGTATTGAAGAGTTTAGAAAAAGTTGTAAAGATTGTGATGATATAAATAAAAATAAAGATTTAGATTATTTAAGGTTATTAATGTTAAATACAGTAAAAGAAAATAATGAATATTTATTTTCTATAGGAAGACGTATAATAAATAGAGAAGTTATGAAAATTGATCTTGTAGAGAAAATAGTAAATTACAATGGAATTCCGAAACTTAGATTAAGAGGTGACGGACCTGATTTAGCTTTTGATTTAGTAAGAATGGAAGAAGGAGAAATGAATTGTACAATTAATTCAGCTTTAATATATATGTTTTTAAAGCTAAATTCATTTGAATGCATAAGGGTATCTACCAAAGATCATTCATTTGTATTAGCAAAAGTATTTGATGAAAATAATAAAAGAATAAATTTTGTTGCAATTGATTTAGTTGAAGGTGAAACAATTGATGCTACGAGTTTTTTTGTACAAGATATTGTTTCATTTAAGGATATATTTAAAGGTTTTGCATATTGGCAAGATACTCATAATGGTCCATCTAACGAAAATAATATTTCATATAATGTAAATGATAAAGAAGATTCATATAACCTAAAAGAACACAAGGGACTAATTACACCAATATATAAATATTATGAAGATTTTGTAGAGTATATTCATCAAGCAAAGGATGAAAAGATACCTTTGGAAAATATTACTTACCATTTAAACGGATTAAAATATGCTTTAAAAATTTTTATTGATCAAAAATATACAAATGGGACAGATCAATGGAAAATAAAATTTTTACCAAGATTAGGAAATAAATGTACAATTTTTTTAAATCTTAACGATTTAGGTAAACCTTCATATAGTGATCTAATGTATTATGATTGGGAAGATGAGGAATATTATCGGCCTATTGAGTTTAGTTCATTATCTAAACCTGGTGAACTTGTAAAATTTATGGTAGCAGATATAGAGTTACCTGATAATTGTGAAACAAGTATTATAGATTGTAATTTAGAAATAAAAAACTATGATTTTAAGAATTATCTAACAAAATATGAAAATGATGTAATTGCTAAAAAAATGAAAATAAAAAATGATAATTTAAATGTAATAAGATATGAAGTTATTAATAATGAAAATAAAGTTGTAAAAACTGGTGAAAGTAGAGTAATTGAAATATCATAAAAGAAGCTTATTGGTAAAAATTTTGTTGAATATTGTAATTAAATTTTTGATCATTTATTAAAATTTTTATTTTATTTATATCTCAAGTATAAATGCTTCCATAATTATTTTATTGTTTAGTCTGAGGTTGTTAAAATTTAATTTTTTAAAATATTATAATTCAATTTATTAATTTATATGATGTCTGAGGTATATAATAATACAAATTTACACATTTACATGTACAGGTGGTTTTACAGGATTAAGTTTTCATAAATTTAATAAAATTTTAAAACTCAATAATCACTAACTTAATAAATTTTTAATACATTCCTCAAGTTCGGTATAACCAATAAGTTTATATTGCCTATTTATCTCTAGTGCTTTGTTAATATCTTTAAATATTACAAAATTTAAATTATATTCAAGCGCGCCAAGAAAATATATAGCATTTTCTTCTATATTATCTTTTGTAACTTTAACAAAATTTAATTTATCATCAACTTCGTATACCCTCATCAATGACATATTATAAAAGTTAATATTAAAAAATTTAGCATCAGATCCTAAGTCTGGTGTTCTTCCTTTTTTATGTTCTGCACCGTTTTTTACACTAAGATAGCAATTTTCTATTTCCTTGTTTTTTATTATTACATCTTTATTAACTAAGAACTCATTATCAAACAAAATTTCAAATTTACATTTATCAGATTCAGTTTTATTACTTTTTTGTGATTTAGAAGAACTACTTTTTTGTGATTTAGAAGATGGGCAACAACCTAAAATGTTTAAAGCAGTAATTGAAACAAGTAGGAAATAATTATTAGTCAAAAACATATTTGATACATTATGAATAATAGATAATAAAAAAATTATTAAAACTTTAACTTATATCCAATATCTATGTTAGGTAATAATATAAGTTTTACGCATTTACATGTGTGCTAGATATTTCTATTAGCGTTTTAAGTCCTTTTGGAAATTTTAATTTTAAATTTCCTGATTCGTCATATATCTTTGATACTGTAAATTTATCGAAAAAATCCTTAGATTTTTTCTTAAAAGCTTCACGATCAAGGTCATTCTTGTATGTATATTTGTCTTCTTTATTAATTGGGATATAACCAACTTCCAGTTCAAAATCAAATGAGTAGAGATATTTTCTTTCTTCTTTTTTACAGTTGTTAAACATTGAATATCTATCTGGACTAATAATATAACAAAATATACATCTCCATAAATCTACATTGGAAGCGACAAAACATTTTCTAATATCATTAGTATTTCCGATAAATGATGCTCCAAAAATACTAGTTGATTCAAATGGGGTATATTTAGTAATTTCATTAGATTCAATTTTAAGTAATCTGTATAAACTTAGGCTATTGTTGTCAGATATTATTTTAACAAATCTACTTAAAAATTCTATTGTTAATGCCCATTCAAGAAAGAAGCATTTCTTTATATTGTCATCTATTTCCGTTTTGGAAATCCATTCTTTATTAAAGTATTTATTATCAATTTGTTCTTTTATAACTTTAGGTTTTAGTCCATTATTAATTATGTTTCTTATATTACTAGAGTGACTACCTGTTCCCTCAGCCCCCATATTACAGTAAACATCTACAAATAAATTATATATACCTTTACTATCGAGATATTTTTTTAATTTGCAACTTACACAATTAACACTATTGCATCCATCACACCTAAGATATTTAAAATATTCATTCTCTATAAAAATAGCACCACTCGGGAATGTAAATTCTTCTTTTAGTTCTTCTATGTTAGGTCCCTTATCTTCATCTTCACTTTCTTCGTCATTTTTATTATCAATTTCTTTTAGGCTTACAAGAATATTTGATGTTAATATATTACTCTTTTTCTTTTCCTTTTTAGAACGCAATTTTACGGATTTAGCGAAATTTCCAAAATTATCGCTATAAATATACGGTATAAATACTAGGTTTTCATTAATTATATTGTCTAAAGCTTCACAGATCCCAAGGGTATGTAATAATAATCTTGTTTTTATTAGCTCTGAAATAAATTCATTTGTAAAAATTTCAGACATTTCATTTGCCATCTTCTTATAATCCTTCTTAATACTATCATTTATATTGATGTTGTCTATCTGTAATTTGTTATTAACTAATATTTTGAGATTTTCTAAATCATTCAGTAATTTGTTACTCTTTTTTTTTCCCCCCCCCCCATCTAGATCACTACTGTCTTTATCACCCTTTTTACAGCAGCAACATTTACTACTATTAGAGTTTTTATTACTATTATTATTTTTACCACAACTAAAAATATTTAGTGATGTAAGAAGAAACATTATACTTACAAAATACATATTTCTATGATAATAAAAAATACTTTAGAATATAAATATTGAAACCTTAACTTATAGATATGTCTGAAGTAGATAATAATATAAGTTTTACGCATCTACATGTTCACACTCAATATTCATTATTAGATGGTGTTGCTTCTGTTGATAGATTATTAAAGAAAGCAAAGGAGCATAATATGAATGCTTTAGCAATGACTGATCATGGTAATATGTTTGGTATTTGCCAGTTTGTTGAATCTGCAGTTAAATATGGTATTAAACCGATTATTGGTTGTGAGTTTTATGTTGCAAAAAATGATAGGTTTGATAGAACTGATAAAATGAGATATCATCAAATCCTATTAGCTAAAAATGAAATAGGGTATAAAAATCTTTGTAGATTGAGTTCATTGAGTTTTATTGATGGTTATTATTATAAACCTAGGATAGATAAGTCGATTTTATGTCAATATTCTGAAGGTATTATAGCTACAACTGCTTGTATGGCTGGTTTTGTTCCAAAAGCTTTATTTACAGCAGATGTTAAAAAAGGTATTAAAAGGGGAGAAAATGAACAAAAAGCAGAGGAAGAATTGTTAGAACTTTATGATATTTTTAAAGATGATTTTTATTTAGAAGTGCAGCGCTTTGGTCATCCAGACCAAGAAAAGGTTAATCAATTTCTATTTAAAATGTCTCAAAAACACAATATTAAAGTTATTGCTACTAATGATGTGCATTATGTTAATAAGGAGGAATCTGTAGCTCATGATATATTATTGTGTATTCAGACTGGTTCTGATTATAATGACCAAAATAGGATGAGATTTGTAGCTGATACATTTTATTTAAAATCAACTGAGGAGATGTTAGAAGCTTTTAAAGATCACCCTGAGGCTATTTATAATACTAAAGAAATAGTTGATAAGTGTTGGGCCCCTGATTTAACAAGGCCTGTGTTATTACCTAAATATGAAGTTCCTAATGGGTTTAATTCTCAAATGGAATATTTAACTTATTTAACTAATTGTGGGTTAAAAAAACGTTTCAAAGAAGTAACTCAGGAGATAACTGATAGAATAGATTATGAGTTAAAGATGATAGATAAAATGGGTTTTGCTGGTTATTTTTTGATAGTTCAGGATTATATTAATAAAGCTAAAACTCTAGATGTATCTGTGGGCCCTGGTAGAGGTTCTGTGGCTGGATCATTAGTAGCTTATTGTATTGAAATAACAGAAATTAATCCATTGACATATGGGTTGTTTTTTGAGAGGTTTTTAAATCCTGAAAGAATATCAATGCCAGATATAGATGTAGATTTTGAAGATAACGGTAGAGATAAAGTGTTGAATTATGTCGTTAATAAATATGGGAAGGATAAAGTTGCTCATTTAATTACGTTTGGAACCATGGCAGCAAAAGTGGCGATAAAGGATGTAGCAAGGGTTTTAGGAATGCCTTTTGAACAATCAAACAAGATAACAAAAGTGATACCTTGGAGACTTCCTGCACCAACATTATTTGAGTCAATAAAATTAATTCCGGAATTAAATGAGTTATATGAGCGTACGAATTCATTAGAACATAAGATATTAGAGAATGCATCAGTTTTAGAGGGTTGTAAAAGGCAAACTGGGATACATGCATGTGGTATTATTATAGCCCCTGAAAAATTGATAAATTATCTACCATTAAAGGCAGAAAAAGATTGTGAGTTACTGATAACTCAATATGAAGGGGCATTAGTAGAACATGTAGGGATGTTAAAGATGGATTTTTTGGGATTAAAAACTCTGACAATAATAAAAAATACATTGAAGTTCATAAAAAAACATAAAAATATAACTATTGATATAAATGAAATTCCGTTAGATGATCTAGAAACATTAAATATATTTAGATCAGGAGAGACTATTGGGATTTTCCAATTTGAATCTGATGGAATGAGGAGTTGGTTAAAAAAACTACATCCTGATAACATTGAAGATATAATTGCGATGAACTCTCTATATCGCCCAGGGCCGTTACAGTTCATAGATAGTTTTATAAAAAGAAAACATGGACATGAAGAGATTATATACCCACATCCGATGTTAAAAGATATACTTAAAAATACATATGGTATTATTGTTTATCAAGAACAGGTAATGCAAGTAGCGCAGGTTATTGCAGGGTATAGTTTAGCTCAGGCTGATATATTGAGAAAAGCGATGGGTAAAAAGAAGCCTGAAGAAATGGCAAAGCAGAAATCTGTATTTATAAAAGGGTGCAAAGATACTAATAATATCGATGAAGCTAAGGCTACAGAGATATTTTTAATGATGGAAACATTTGCTCAATATGGTTTTAATAAAGCTCATTCAACATCTTACTCAGTAATTGCGTTCCAGACTGCATATTTAAAGGCACATTATCCTGTAGAATTTATGACTGCATTACTAATAAATGCACAATCAAATATAGATTCGTTGATTCCATTAATACAGGATTGTAAGAGAATGAATATAAAAATTATAGGACCAAGTGTAAATGATAGTACAGAGGATTTCGATATAAATGAAAGTAATGATATATGTTATGGATTGATAGGTATTAAAGGGATAGGAGAGGCAGCTGTAAAATGTATCGTTGAGACAAGAAATAAAGGTGGAAAGTTTAAAGATATATTTGACTTTGCTGAAAGAGTAGACCTAAAGACAATTAATAAAAAAACAATTGAATCGTTATCATTGTCAGGGGCTTTAGATTGCTTAAATAGTGGCAATAGGCGTCAATATAACTATATAGATGATTCTACGTCATTTATAGAAAGACTTATATCGTACACAAATTTTTATAAAGAGCAAAAGCAGGAGATACAGAACTCATTGTTTGGGGATATATTTGAGAGTGCAATATCAATAAAGCGCCCAGAATTACCTAAATGTGAGGAATATAGTCAAATGGATTTATTAAAGTTAGAAAAGGAATATGTAGGTTTTTATATTTCAGGGCACCCTCTGGAAAAATATAGCGAATTATTTTCTACTAAATGTAATTGTAATTCAAAATTATTGAATACAAAAATTAGTGATATAGATGTTGAAATCAACTATGAAAAGGCCATTATAGCTGGAATTGTCACGTCTATAATTGTAAAATTAACAAAGACTAATAAACAATACGCCATAGTTACATTAGAAGATTTTTACGGCGAGATTAAATTTAATATGTTTGGTCAGTTATACCTTGATAATAAAAATTCATTAAAAATAGGAGATATTATTGGGTGTCACGGTAAATTAGAGTCGAAATATAATGATCCAGACAGGTTAGAATTTAGATGTGAAAGGATAAGTAAAATATTGAAATAAGCTTATTTATTGATTACTGAATCAAATAGATTGTCATTATAGTTTAATTGGAATGGAAGTATTTCAGTAATATTAATTGAAGTAATAATCGCCATAGTAGTCATATTCATTTGTATTAGTTTTTTTATTTTTAAAATTGTGTCTTTCTTTAATTGTATTGAGTTGTTTACATTCGTTATATTTATCAAAATTTATTCTAAGGTTATTGCTTTCAGATAATATTTCATTTAATTTGTCATTGAGATCTTTATATGTGTTATTGTCTATATCGATATTAGATGATTTAACTATTTCATTGTAGATATTTTCTTGATCAGACTTATTATTATTTATTTTTTCTATTACTATTTTGTGAAGTTCATTTATTGATGTGAAGAATGCCTCATTAACGTGTAAATTTAGATCGCTATTATAGTTGAATAAATTATTTTTTTGGAACTGTTCATCTAAATTTACTAGATATTTACTAGTTAATATATTAATTGCGTTATCTTTTTGTAATTGTTTTATGTCAAGTATATTATTGTACGTTAGTGCAGTTGTTACGGTATAGTTTGATTATATTGTATATCTTACAGAATGTTTCGCTTGTTGGTTTTTTGTATAATTCATTTAATATATTGTTGCCTGTTTTAGGTTGTTTGTATTTTGAAAGAAAGGTATTTGCATCTGGTTCAGAGTAGTAACTAATGCTTAAGTTATGTAGTATGTCATTATATTTTTTTTGTAGAATCTTTAGATTGAGTTTTCTTTTTATTATCAGTAGTGTCTTTTTAAGGTGTTTTTCGATAGAATTGCAGTAAAAATTTAGTTTCTCTTTAGTTATTTCTTCGTTTAATTGTTCGAAAGGGAAAATTTGAAACGTAGTTTCGTATAATCCTTCTTTAATTGTATCGTTATTAAATCCTTCGTTGTCATAAATTATTTTATCAGGTTCATTAGTTTTAGTCTTTTTTATTATGAATTTAAATGTATTGTGTGATGTCTCATTTTACATTAGGATGTTTCTAAAGTAGTCTTTGTTGATGTATAAATATATTGTGGATTTATCAACTTGTTTAAATATGTCATATCGAGTTTGTAGTCTGTGATATTTTTATTATTTTCTGTAATATCGTATAGAGACATTCTGATTAATCTGTCATTACTGCGTATATTTTTGTTTTGTTCTTTGTAAAACTTATATTTATATCGGTTAGTAATTTGTAGAATATTCTAATTAATTGTACATTGTCTAATGGTGTCAAGCCTTCTGAGACAACGTTACATTCGTTACAGTTTGTTACATATTCGCTAAAATCATTTAATAGAGTTTTTATTTTATCTGAAATTACGTCTATTCCAGAATTTTCGATTTTAGATGGAGTTAATTTAAATGAAACGTTTTATGTTTTGTGATGTTTTTATTGCATTTAATTTTATTATATAGGTGCTAAATCCATTTCTGTCATTCATGATATAATTTACATAAATATCCTCTTCGTTATTAAAGTATTTATCCTGTTTTTAATATTTTTCTCAAGCGTATCATTGTCATCTTTTAGTTCATTTTTTGTACTGATAGACATGTATATTTATAGAATGTAATATCTTCTACCGATGACAATTGGCTTTCTATTTCGATATTTTGGTCTTTTAGATTATTGTTTTTTAATAGATTAATGAAATTGTCAGACATTTTAGTATCAAATTTTATCTTGCTAATCATCCAATATTTTTTTTGTCTGAAGTAATCCTGATGTCATTAAAATTAATATTTTGTTTATTCTATTTAATATTTTTAGACTGTTTTTCTAAATATGCTAATTCAAACGCAAATACTGTAGATGTGTATTCGTAGTGATTGTTGTCAGCAAATAATGATAGAGAAGCATTTTCGGCTGAGAATTCTGAGCAGTTTTGGCGATTATATCTTGTTAAATTTGAAAAGATTGAATCCTTTGTTTTTTATATCGTCATTTATTGCTAGCTCAGTACCTAATAAGCTAGAACCAAATGTTTCGATATCATCTTTTATACTCAAATCACTAGTAACCATTAAAGTTTTAATTAGTTTTTTTTGTTCTTTCTTCCGTTCCGCTTTCTAAGAATTTATAGATTTTATCTATAACACTTTCAAGTTTGTTATCTTTAAATACAAGAGATTGTGAATGGATAAAATTTGTAATATATTCTTTATTTTTATTACTTCATTGTTGTAAAAAAAAATGCATTAAAATTAGCTATTTATAATAGATGTTGTTAAATAAAGTTAGGTGTGTGTTGTTATATTTATTTCGTTAGAAGTTTTTTTTGATTAATATATTTTGTTGTGATGTTATGTTTGTTATGTTGACCATTTAAAATGAATCTTCAAAAAATAATATTTTGCATCCATCTTTGCATTTTTCGATTGAAATTATATCGAACATAATATTTTCAGTCCAATTAGTTTTGTAAATATAATCATCTGCTGCTAATTTTATCCTGAATTTTTGACCATCTGACACAAAACTTTCTGGATATCCAAAACTATTATTACTTCTGTATTTGACTTCTATAAAATGTAGACATGAACCTTTTTTTGCTATTAGGTCTATTTCACAATGTCCAAATCTATAATTCTTTTTAACTATATCAAATCCCCCTTCAATTAAATATTTACTTGCGATATTTTCACCATTATCTCCAATAGATTTGTTAGTTATATTATTCATTGTCTACCAAATCGTAAAACTCTATATAATCCCCGACTATGAAATCTTCAAAATTCTTAATACATATACCACATTCGTCTAATGTTTTTATCGATTCCATTTCAGCCTTTTTATGTTTTATTGTTTTTATTTCGCCACTGTATATTATATTGTCTCCTCTAATTACTTTTATTAAATTTTTCTTAAATATTGGTCCTTCTAGGACTACACAACCAGCGATTTTACCAACCTTATATATATCAAATATTGCTTTTATTTCAGCCTTACCTACGTATTTTTCGATTTTGTTTTTACTTTTCATTTTCTTTATTACTGCATTAACATAATCTATTATATCGTAAATTACATCGTAGGACACTATTTGGATAGATTTATCTTTAGCAAATTTGGTAATACTTCCTGGATTCTTTACGTTAAATGTTAATATTGTTGATTTTGTTGTTTCAGCTAATAATATATCAGTTTCTGTTACATTCCCGATACCATAACTTATTACACGTACTTCAACAAATTCATCGCTAAGTTTTTTAAGTGAATCAGCAAGTGCTTTACTTGTACCTATTACATCAGACCTTATAATTACATTTAGTTTCTCGTTATCGGTATTATCGGAGGTATTATTAGTTGTGATTTTCTGTTTCATGATGTTTGACATATCAAGTACAGTCTTCTTAGCTTCTTTTTCGTCATTGACGACATAAAAACTATCTCCAGATATTGCTGCAAAACTTAACCCTACGATCTGTGCTGGGTCAGAGGGATATGACTCCTTTACTGTATTACCTTGGTCATCTATTAGCATTTTTACTTTACCATATGATGTCCCTATCACCACAAAATCTCCAACTTTTAATTTACCGCTTTTTACAATTACGTTGTTTAAATAACCCTTACCTCTGACTATCGTTGATTCTATTACTGTACCAGATGCACTTCCTTCAAAATCAGCTTTTAGGTCAAGTAAATATGCTTCTGTTAATACTTTATTCAGCAATTTTTCGATACCTTCACCTGTCTTTGCAGAAATCTCTTGATATTGATATTTCCCTCCCCAATCCTCTACTAAAAAGTTTAATTTTGATAGTTCCTCTTTTACTTTATCTATATTAATTCCACTTTTGTCAATCTTATTAAAAGCAAAAACTATAGGTAGGTTGTGATTTCTAGCGTCAGTTAGAGCTTCCTTAGTTTGTTTTTTTACCCCATCGTCAGCTGCAATTATTACTATTACTACATCAGCGACATCACAACCTATCGATCTCATATTTGCAAATGCTTCATGCCCTGGTGTATCTAAGAAAACCATTTCTTTTTCGCTGGCAGTTTTAATTTTATACGCCCCTAGGTGTTGTGTTATGCCTCCTTTTTCGCTTTTAGTAATGTTAGTTTTTCTTATATAATCTAAAAAGGTTGTTTTACCGTGGTCTATATGTCCCATTACTGTAACGATTGGTATTCTAGGTTTCAAAAGGTTATCATTTGTTGTTGTGAGTTTATCTTTTAGTAAGTCTTCTTGGAACTCTAGTGAAAAATTATAATCGTCGGCTATAATCGTTATTGTTTCTCTGTCAAGCTTCTGTGAAGGAAGTACGTTTAACCCATAATCTTTGCATTTTTTTGTAAGTTCGTTAATTTTAATATCTAACAATTTTGATAGTATTTCTAACGTTGTGAATAATGGAATTGAAACCTTTTTTTTATTCTTAGAGTTTTCGTCCTCTCCTTTTTTTAATCTTTTGTTTATTTTTTCAATTTTTAGTTGTTTATACTTTCTTATTTCGTTTTTTATTTCTTTGATACTTCTAATTTCAGTAGGTTCTTTGTTTTTATAGTTATTGTTTAACGTATTAGCTTTTACTTTTTTAGGATTTGGCTTTTCTTTATCATTAGTTTGTGAATTAGCATGTTTAGATCCATAATATTTTGTTTCCGAAGAATTTTTTTTTAGATATTTTTCGTAATGGTTAACACTACTGTTATTGATTTTCTTTTGATTTATGTTTTTTTCGCTCTTCTTGTTTGTTTTTATTGATAACTTTGATGGATCAATGAACCCATATGTTTTGAATAGTTCTTCACTTTTGTCTTGATCTAATTCTGTATCGTTGTTATCTAAAAATTGCGAGTTATTTAGTTGGTCATTATAGAAATTATCTTCATTTTCTGTTTGATAATTGTTTACTGAATTTTTTTCTTTATCTAAGTAGTTATTTATTAGCTGTATTTGTTCCTGTGTTAATTTTTGATTTGGATTGTTGTCAATATTTATTTTGAACTCCTTTAGTATATCAAAGATTTTGTTTATCGAAATGTTTTTGTCTCTACTAAACGTGGAAATACGTACAGAATTAATTTCACTCATCTTAAATTTCGCTATTTACATATATTTGCTACGAAATTTTGTACAAATAAAATAATTTTGAATAGAAAATTCAAAATGGCATAATTAGTTAGTTATGTTGTTTTTTTTATTTATTTTTGAAAACTTTTTTTTATTGATTTTTTGATTAGCTAGTATATGTCACCTATCTTTATGCCAAAAGAATCTAAGAAAAAAAAAATAAAAGTTATTAAAGGTAATAAAAATATTAACGATGTAAAAGATAAAAAAAATGTTAAAAACAATAAAAATGATAAAACCACTGGAGTTAAAAATAACGTGAGTAAGAGTGGTAAAAAAAGTGAGAAGTTGATTATTGAAGGAAAGGCTGATAAAAAGAAGAGTAAGACTAATGTAGAGTCAAGTAAAAAAACAAAGATAAAGAAGGTGAAGCGTGGAGATGAAGGGTTTGAGGAGTCTTATTTTGGTGATGATGAAGAGTGTAGTAGCACAGATATAGATGATACTTGCGAAATTCAGGATGGAAGTTGGGATAAAGTTGGTGACGCTGAAGTTGATAATTATGAGAACTTAGATTTAGATTATCAAGATGATTTGAAAGATAAGGATAATTTTTATTATAATTCAGACAATGATAATCTTGGGAGTTCTGATTACGTAATAGATTTGTTTACAAAAGATAAAGATGAGAGAAATGTTTTTACTGTAAATAACGAATTTAAGGGATCACATGTGGATCGTACGTCCTGTAAAACGTCTGTTAGTGATTATGGATATGAATATCCTGACTTGTTATCATTACAGTTTAAGTCTTTTTATAAGTTGTTTCCATTTGGTGTTAATAGCGAAGGAAGGAGAAGAGATGTTTTATACAATTTGATAAAAAAGTATTTCCCTGTAAAAAGTATAAAGAACGAGTATATATTAGATTTCGTTGATTATAACGTAGAACCACCTAAATACACACCTGAGGAGTGTATCAAAAATGGTATAAGTTATGCTGTGTCATTAGTGGTTAAGTTCAGGTTGATTTCAAAGGATAATGTTTTAGAGCAGGACGTTTATTTGGGTGATATTCCTTATATGACTGAATCGGCTTCATTTATATATAATGGTATTGAGCGAGTTGGTGTAATGCAGATAGGTAAATCGACTGGTATATCATTTATATGTAATAAGAAAAATGGATTTTCTGCCTCTAGTTGTGTATGTAAGATAATTCCGTTAGTTGGTGCGTGGATAGAGTTTACAATAAATCAAAAGATGCAGATGTTTGTGACATTTAACAAAAAAGCTAAGGTTTATGTCACTACATTTCTTAGGGCAGTTGGTTTTAAAACTAATTATGATATATTGAGGATATTTGGATTGGTTGACTTAGTTAATTGCTCTGATAGAAAGGAACTTGAAAAATATAAAGGCAGGAAATTAGCGTGTAAGATTTTTAAAGATACGAATGATAAAAAGAAATCGTCGTCTAAGGATGTTTTGATTAGTCATTATACCGTTATTACTGATGTTGTTATTGACAAGATCTTAAGTTACGGTGTACAGTCTATACTTGTTTTAAAGAATGACAAGAAATTGATTGAGAAATATGCTATTTTGATTGATACCTTAAATATTGACCCTATAGAGGATGAAGACCAGGCATTTTTGAAGATTTATAATTCGTATTTGAATACTGAGTATGTAAGTGATTTAACAACTGTAAAGAATTTCTTCCATAATTTAGTTCAGAATGAGAAGACTTTTGACTTAGGTTACGTCGGGAGGAAAAAATTAGATAGTATTTCAGGAAAGAAAAGTGGTAAAAACTGGAAAATACTTTCTAAAAGTGATATCAGTGCTATATTGTCGTATTTTTTTGATGTTATACATAGAGAAAAAGATATTGTTGATATAGACCATTATGGGAATAAACAGTTAAAAACTGTTGGTGAAAAGCTTTTTGAAACATTGGATTCTTGTCTTAAAAAGATATCTAGGGTTGCTAAGGAGAGGATAAATGTTTGTGATAGGGGCGATATGAATATATATAATCTGATAAACTGTAGTATCTTAAGTGTGTCAGTGAATTCATTCTTTGCAACTAGCTCTCTATTGCAGTTCATGGACGAAATAAATCCTCTTTGTTCTTTGATGCATAAAAGACGAATATCTGCTTGTGGGGAAGGTGGTATAGATGAGAATAATGCTTCTGCTGAAATGCGTGATATTCACTATTCACAGTATGGTAGGGTTTGTCCTGTTGAAACACCAGAAAGTAGTACAATTGGTATTATATCTTCGTTATCGATGCCCGTTAAGACAGATCCTTATGGCTTTATGCTTACTCCTTATAGGCCAGTTAAGGACGGTGTTGTAAACTTAGGCAATAATGCTATAGTTTACTTAAATGCTGATGACGAGTTGGGTAAAAATATAATTCCGGCTGGGACGCCTTTTGATAGTAATGGGGTTTTGCTTAATGAGTTTATCAAGGCAAGGATCTCAGATAACTTTAAATTAGTCCGTAAAAATGAGGTAGATTATATTGAGGTTATTTCAAATGAGCCTTTTTCGGCTGCAGCATCTACAATACCTTTTTTGGAAAATGATGACTCAAGTAGGGCATTAACTGGTACGAACATGTTGAAGCAGGCTGTACCATTATTAGTACCTGAAGCTCCAATTGTTGGTACTGGGGTTGAACATAAAATATGTCAGGATTCTCGTAAAGTATTATATGCCGAGGGTGATGGTGTTGTGAAGTATGTTGATGCAAATAAGATAGTTGTTGAGTATGATGTTGATAAAGGAGAAGAGCTATACACTTATGATAAAAAGGTTAAGCAATATAATATTTTGAAATTTAGAGGTACAAATCAGAAAACGTGTGAGAATTATAGGCCAGTTGTAAAATTGGGGCAGAAATTAAAGAAAGGTGATGTTTTGACTGATGGGTTCTCGACTGATAAAGGAGAACTTGCATTGGGTAAGAATATTGTTGTTGCGTTCATGACCTGTTATGGATACAACTTCCAGGATGCTATAGTTATTTCGGAAAAGTTGCTGAAGGATGATGTATTTACGTCGATATGTGTAGATAAATTTACTGTTTATACAAAGAACACGAAGTTTGGAGATGAGAAGATAACTAGGGATGTAAATTCATTAACTGAGGATAAGAAGAGGTTTTTAGATGAGAACGGTTTAGTAAAAAAAGGCACTTATGTAAAACACGGCGATGTTCTTGTGGGGAAGGTAAAACCAAAAGTTGAAAACTATAATACACCAGAAAATAGGTTATTGAGGGCAATATTTGGTGATAACTCTTGTGAAATGGTCAATTGTTCGTTAACTGTACCTCCATTTACTGACGGAATTGTGGTTAATACAAGGGTGTTTTCACGACGAGAAGTAAAGAAGAATAGTAGTGTTATTAAAAGAGAACTTGAGGATCTTAAAGCAAAATATAACAAAATTCTTTCAGAATTTATTGATGTGGCGTTGGGTAAATTTTTAAAGGTTTTATCTGGTAAAAAAGCTAACAATATAATTCATAGGTACGGTGAGATAATGATAAAGGAAGGAACTGAATTTACAAAGGACGTTCTGATGAGCACTGTCCTGTCTACAACAATTGCTCCAGATAGTATAAAAACTGTTTATAATGATTTATCATATTTTAAGATATTGGGCGATATATTGTGTAGTAATTGGACTGATGATGAAAATATAAACGAAATAGTTATTAAATTGATAAACAATACATTAAAGAAGCAAAATGATATATTAAATGCTTATTATAAAGATGAATATTATCTGTTGCATGGGGACTATCTACAGGATGAGGTTTTGAAGAAGGCAGAGGTAACAATTGCTAATAAGAGGAAATTAAGGATTGGAGATAAACTGTCTGGTAGGCATGGAAATAAAGGAGTTATTTCAAAAATTTTAAAGGAGGAAGATATGCCATTTTTAGAGGATGGAACGAGGGTCGATATTATATTAACTCCTCTTGGTATCCCTTCTCGTATGAATATTGGGCAGATATATGAAACACTTCTAGGTTTAGCTGGTAAGAAGTTAGGCTGTATGTACAAGAGCCCAATATTTAATGGTTATAATATTGACTCTATAAATGAAGAGCTTAAAAAAGCCGGGTTACCTAATTGTTGTGAAATGCAACTTTATGATGGGCTGACTGGTGAGAAATTTGATCAAAAGTGTACAGTTGGTGTGATTTATATGATAAAACTGAATCATATGGTTGTTGATAAAGTTCATGCTAGATCAATAGGACAGTATTCTGTTATTACCCAGCAACCACTTAGTGGTAGGGCGCATTTTGGAGGACAGAGATTTGGAGAGATGGAGGTTTGGTCGTTGGAGGCTTATGGGGCTGCTAATTTATTACAGGAAATGTTGACGATAAAGTCTGATGATATAAAAGGTCGTAAGATAGCTTATGAATCGTTATTAGCTGGTGAACCTATCTTCAACAGTGATGTTCCGGAGTCATTTCATGTATTAATGAAAGAGATTACAGCAATTGGTTTGAGATTAACGTTTGTAAATTAAATAAAAATTTGTTATGAAGGCAATACATAAGAAAAATAATTTTTCGCATATTATATTAAGCATAAATTCTCCTGAGAACATACTTAATATGTCTAACGGAGAGGTGTGTACGATTGAGACAATAAACTACCGTACATATAGAGCAGAGTTTGGTGGATTATTCTGTGAAAAGATATTTGGTCCGACACATAGTTACATGTGCTTTTGTAAAAGCTATAAAGGTATAGGTTATAAAGGTTTTATATGTGACATGTGTGGTGTTGTTGTTGAGGATAAGTCAGTCAGGAGAGAAAGATGGGGACATATTACCTTAGCAACACCTATAGCAAATATTTTATTTTTTAAGCAGATCCCAAGTAAGATAGCTGTGTTATTAGGGCTTTCATTCTCAGCTGTAAATGATATAATTTATTGTGACTCGTATATAATAATTGATCCTGGTATACTTGAGAAGGAGGGATATAGAAAGTACGATATACTAAGTTCTGTTGAGTATGATGATATTTGCTCAAGACTGTCTAGTACTGGAATGTATTCTAAGAAAGGTGATGGTGGTGTTATAATTAAAACTGGTGGAGATGCAATATATGATCTTTTAAAAGAGTTAGATTTAGATGATTTGTACGTTAAGCTGAAAGAGAAATTGAAGACTGCTTGTGAAGATAGAAGCAGTTTGGTAACAAGATTAAAGTTAGTTAGGTCGTTTATAAAATCTAGGGATGTAATTGAAAATAAACCTGAATGGATGGTTTTGAAGGTATTACCTGTTATGCCTGCTGACTTGAGACCATTGATGATTGTTGATGGAACTGTAACGAATGTTGATTTAAATGATTTGTATAAACATGTTATTATTAGTAATAATAGGCTAAAGAGGTTAATAGAGGTCAATGCTCCTGAGGTTGTTTTAAGGAATGAGAAGAGAAAACTGCAGAGTGCAGTAGATAATCTTATTGATAATTCTGGAAATAATACAAATAACAATGAGAGAAAGTTAAAGTCTTTATCAGAATCGATAAAAGGTAAGGATGGTAGGTTTAGACAAAATTTGTTGGGTAAAAGGGTAGATTATTCTGGAAGATCAGTTATAGTTATTAATCCGAAGTTAAGGATTTTTGAATGCGGTGTACCTAAAGGAATGGCTATAGAGTTATTTAGACCAATGATAATATGTAATCTTATAAAACGTGGATATGTAGATAATACAAGTGAAGCGGATGAGATGATTAACAATGAAGATCCTAAGGTATTTGACGTTCTTGAAAAGATTATAAAAGGGTATCCTGTATTGTTAAATAGGGCTCCAACCTTACATAGGATGAATATACAGGCTTTCCAACCAATTTTGATAGAGGGAGAGGCAATTGAATTAAATCCTTTGGTTTGTTCACAGTTTAATGCTGACTTCGATGGAGACCAGATGGCTATACATATTCCACTAGCACTTAGCTCTAGATTAGAGGCATCAACATTATTGTTAGCTGGAAATAATATATTGAAGACATCTGATGGTACTCCTTGTTTCATGCCTATTCATGATATAATTCTAGGATTATATTATTTAACTGTTGAACGAAAGGACATCGAAAAACCTGTGAGGTTGTTGGTTTTTTCTAGTAAAGAAGATGTTTTGATTGCGATGAATTGTAAGAAAGTTAACGTACATTCTTTTATAAAATTTTTTAGGAAGCGAAAAGTTAAAGGTGAGGTAGTTAAGGAATATATTGAAACTACTGTTGGTAGAGTGATATTTAATTCATATTTACCTACAAACTGGGAATTTATTAATGAGTCGATTACAAAGAATAATTTAAAAAATATAATACAGAGATATTCAAATGAGAAAACTAATATTGAAGCAGTTGATTTTCTAGACAATATTAAAGCGCTTGGATTTGAGTATTCATATTTGTCTGGGTTAAGTTTTAAGTTGAATGATATATTTATTCCAGATAATAAAAGTGACATTATAGATGAGGCGATTAAATCTATAAATATTATTAATAAAAAGTATTTTGATGGTTTAATATCTGATAAAGGAAGATATAATCAGGTTATAGACACTTGGGCGAAAGTATCTATGTCTTTGTCTGATAAACTTATTTCCTATTATAAGAATAATAAGGTTGGTCTTAATACGATTTATATGATGTTGGTTTCCGGGGCAAGAGGCTCATGGGAACAGTTACGACAGATCGCTGGTATGAAAGGGCTTATTTCTAAATCTCAAAAGGATACTGTTGATAATTCTTTCTACATTATAGAGTACCCTATTACGTCGAACTATAAAGAAGGTTTGGACGTATTTGAATACTTTATTTCAACATATGGTGGAAGAAAAGGAATGACAGATACAGCTTTAAAGACAGCTAACGCTGGTCACTTAACGAGAAAACTTGTTGATACAGTACAGGATGTTATTATAACTTCAGATGATTGTAAAACAATAAGAGATTACACGATAAGTATATATGATTTCATTGGTAATAATCAAGATGATTTCTGGGGCAAATATATAAAGAGTTTGATAGGGAGGATTAGTTCTAGGGATGTTAGAGATATAAAGACAGGTGAAATTATTATCGCAAAAAATGAAATAATATGCGATGAGAAGGCTAAGTTGATTTATGAGATGAATATTAAGGAGATGTATGTTAGATCTATATTAACGTGTAATAATGGAGATAATGTGTGTTCTTTGTGTTATGGTGTTAATTTAGCTAGTGGTACTATGTCGCAAAAAGGAGATACAGTCGGTATTGTTGCTGCGCAGTCTATTGGGGAACCTGGGACACAGTTAACTTTAAATACGTTCCACGTTGGAGGTATAGCAAGTAGTACTATTTTAGAGTCATCGAAATCATCCAAGATACGAGGTATTGTAAGTATAAATGATTACAAATATGTTATAAAAAACGGTAAAAAGGTTGTTATAAGTAGTTTTTGTAAGTTAAGTATATTACATCCGATAACATCATTTGTATTGTCACAGTATAGCGTACCGTATGGTGCTAATATATATGTTGAAAATGATGATAAAGTAGAACCTGGTACTTTGTTATTTGATTGGGATCCGTATTTTTCAACTATATATGCTCAGTTTGATGGTAAGATGATTTATGAAAACTTTGAAGATAATGTTGTTATAAAGGAAGAGCTAAATACTTCATCTGGGAAACCTGAGTATATTGTATTTGACATAAAAAATAAGAATAAGTCTTATGTATTGTTAAAAGGTGCTGATAAGGAAATGCGTATAAATGTTTCATTGAAATCGAAAATATATGTTAAAGATGGTGGGGCTATAAAATATGGAGATGTTATAATGAAATCACCTAAGGTTTTAACTCAGTCTACTGATATTACAGGAGGGTTGCCTATGGTTTCAGAGTTATTTGAGGCGAAGAAGAAAGTGAATCAATCGATTCTGTCAGATATAGATGGTGTTGTTAAAATAGTTTCAATAGATAAAAATAATATAAAATTGAGTGTAATATCTGATCTTGATGGTTATACATGTAGTTATTCTGTTCCTTTAAGTACGAATTTAGTTATTCAGGACGGTGATACTATAAGGCATGGATGTAGGTTTAATTCAGGAGATATAGAGTTATCTGATTTATTGAGAACTTGTGGTTATTTTGAGACGTGTAAATATTTGATCAGAGAGTTGCAGTCTGTATATTCCTTGCAGGGGATAAATGTAAAGGAAAAACATATTGCTATAATTATAAAGAAGATGTTGTCTTTTGTAGAGATTGTTGATAGTGGTGATTCAGATTTTATTGTCGGCGAAGTCGTTAAAAGGAGAGATTTTGTTGATGTTAATAAAAACATGGCCTTGAAGCAGTTCGTTGTTGATAATGGAGATTCAACGAAATATAAGGTTGGTGAATTAGTTGATATATCTGAAATATTTTTTGAAAATAAGCAGCTTGAAAGCTATAATAAGAAACAGGTTACATTTAGGGAAGCTAAGCCTGCGAAAGCAAAATTAGTTGTAAGGGGTATAAGTCAGGTTTCGTTAGCTTCTGATGGGTTTTTATCTCCTGCTTCATTCCAGTCTACAATGTCGATACTTACACAGTCTGCTATTTCTGCTACTGTTGATGATTTAACCGGTATAAAGGCAAATGTCATAGCCGGTAGGAAAATAAAAGCTGGTACTGGTATTTATGATTTTTCAAAATTTAACGTAAGATGCGAATAATTAAAATTTTTTATTAGAATGAATATAAGGTTAGTTTAATAATTTTGATTATGTGTGGTTTGTTTAATATATATTTGTTTGTTTTTTTTATAAACTCTTGTTTGGTTTTTTGTGCAGAGTTAAGTTTTGTTAAATTGGATAACTGTTTTGTGAAAATAAACGGTGGATGTATGTATAAAAATGGGTCTGGTGGAAAGGATACGTATATCAAGAATGTGTCTCCATTTATTGTTTGTGACCATAGAGTAACAAATAAGGATTACAAAGATATTATGATATGGGCCAGAGATAATGGTCTAAAAGAGTCAGTTGATATATTGGTTCCAGATTATAATGTTGACTCAATTAATCGGTATGGTCGGTATAATATCAATTGTGGAAGATTGACTGATTATTTTTTGGATGACAAATATAATGATTATCCTGTTGTTGGTATAACGTACAGGCAGATGTTGGAATATATTAGGCTTAAGTCTAAGAAGGATCATGTAAAGTATAGATTGTTAAGCGATGATGAATATGATTTTTTGATATATGAGGTGAGAAATTCTTTTGTGAATGGTGATTTAAAGATTGTTCAGAATGATTATTTTGATGAAGGTTTTAAGGGTATGATAGATCTTGGAAATGATAGTATAAAACTTGAAAACATTAAGATTAGAGAACATAATTTGAAAAGTAAGAGGAGTATTTGTGGTAGAAAGAATATTCAGGCTGAAAAACCTTTAATGGAATATGATTTTAGGTATTTTTATAATCTTAGACATAAAGGACTTGATATAAACGCTGGTTATCCTTTCTATACGAATGTTTACAGATACAATCCTAATGGTTTTTTGATTTATGATTTGATAGGGAATTTATATGAGGTAACGTGTCGTGAGAAGGATTTATCTGAGTATTGTGATGTAGAGAGGTATGATTTTATATTATGTGGGGGGTCTTGTTTTGATTTTTATGAATCGATTATAGAAAATGTCCCAAAGTTCTATGATGATTATGATTCTGTTAGGTTTGACAGAGGGTTTAGATTAGCTATGGACGTGTAAGGGTTACTTTTAGTTGAATGTTTGTTTTATAATTGTTGTGTTTTTATTTGTTTTGATGTGTTTATGGTCTTTATGTATGAATTGTTTTTTGAATGATAATAATTTGAGATAATTTTTATTATCTAATAATTAGTTGTTTTTATGGAAATAGGTTTGAGGTATTTAAGGAATATAGGAATAATGGCACATATAGATGCCGGGAAGACTACTACAACAGAGAGGATACTTTTCTATACTGGTCTAAGTCATAAGATAGGTGAAACTCATGAAGGTGAGGCCACTACAGATTGGATGGTCCAGGAAAAAGAGAGAGGCATTACGATAACTTCAGCTGCTGTTACTGCTCATTGGACTTATTTTGCAGAATATACGATTAATATTATAGATACTCCGGGGCACGTAGATTTTACTGTAGAAGTTGAGAGGTCACTGAGGGTATTAGATGGAGCTGTGGCCTTGTTTGATGCCGTTGCTGGGGTAGAACCACAGTCAGAAACGGTTTGGAGGCAGGCTGATAAATATAATGTTCCTAGAATATGTTTTGTAAATAAGATGGATAGAGTTGGGGCAAATTTTTATAATGTAGTGCAAGAGATAAAGGATAAATTAAACGCAAATCCTGTACCTTTACAGATTCCAATAGGTAGTGAAAGTGACTTTAAAGGTGTTGTTGATCTTATTTCGAATAAGATGTTGATATGGGATGATGAAGATTTTGGTATGACATATAAAGTTTTAGATGTTTCGTCGGAATTAGAGGCAGAGGCAAGAGAATGGAGACAAAAATTATTAGATTCAGTTGCTGTGTATGATGATTCATTGTTAGAAAAGTTTATATCGAATTCTGATGACATAACTGAAGAAGAGATAAAGAATGCGATTAGAAAGGCTGTTATTGACTTTAAAATTACTCCAGTATTATGTGGATCTGCTTTTAAAAATAAAGGTGTCCAACCATTATTGAATGCAGTTTGTGCCTATTTACCATCTCCATTAGATTTACCACCTGTTAAAGGTATTAATCCTGATAGTAACGCTGAAGTAACGAGGTCTGCTAGCGAGAATGAACCATTTACAGCATTGGCTTTCAAAATAGCTACTGACCCATATGTAGGTCGATTGGCATTTTTAAGGATTTATTCTGGTAAATTGAGTGGTGGATCATATGTTTATAATAATAGAACTGGTAAAAAAGAGAGGATTTCTAGATTATTGAGGATGTATGCTAATAGACAGAATCCATTAGATAGTGTTGTTGCTGGTGATATATGTGCTGCTGTTGGTTTTAAAGATATAAAAACTGGAGATACATTGACGCTAGAGGGGGATAAATTAATACTTGAGAAAATAGTATTCCCAGAACCAGTTATAGGTTATTCAGTTGAACCTAAAAAACAGGTTGATATGGATAAAATGCAGGCTTCAATTCAAAAGCTTACTGAGGAGGACCCAACGTTGGTTGTCGAAACTAATCATGAAACTGGTCAAACTATCTTAAAAGGAATGGGTGAGTTGCATTTAGATATAATTATAGATAGGTTGAAAAGGGAATTTAATCTAGAAATAAATCAAGGTGCACCACAAGTAGCATATAAAGAGAAATTAACAGTTGACTACAAGCATAGAGAAGTATTGAAGAAGCAGACTGGTGGTAGGGGTAAATTCGCTGATATTGAGTTTATAATAGGCCCTAGGTCAGATGATAAACCTGGTTTAGAGTTCATAAACCATGTTGTTGGAGGAGCTATCCCAAAAGAATTTATTCCAGCTGTTGAGAATGGGTTTGAAGCTTCGATGAATTCTGGACCGCTAGCTGGGTTCCCTTTGGAATCGATGAAAATAGATCTTTTAAGTGGAAGTTTTCATCCAGTGGATTCAGATTCTATGTCATTTGAGATGGTAGCTAAAGAAGCATTCAGGAATGTTGCAATAAAGTCTAATCCTGTTTTGTTAGAACCTATTATGTCTGTTGAAGTAACAACACCTGAAGAGTTTACTGGACCTGTTACTGGTGATATAAATAGGAGGCGTGGAATAATGAAGAACATGTATTCTAAAAATGGTAGTCAGATTATCGAAGCAGAGGTTCCATTAGCTGAGTTATTTGGATACGTAACAGATTTAAGAACGATAACGTCAGGTAGGGCAAATGCTTCATTAACCTTTTCAAGATACAGTGAGGTTCCAAAGTCTATTTCTGATAAGATAGTCGAGAAGAAATAATTGTGTCAGATTTTTCATTTATAGTGTAATAACTTCAATTATTGAACGTTGTTATGTTTTAACTTTGGTGTGATCTATTGTTGGTCTATAGTGTCTTTTTTTAGTTTAATTTGTTTTATCTAAAACAAAGTTGTATATATTTTAATATGTATGTTATAAATATGGCAGTTGTGAAAATTTTTAGAAATTTATTTTGTGTGTATTTATTTGCCAGTTATTTAGTTTTTTATTCTGAGTGTGGGTCTTGTTGTCTTTGTCGTAAAAAAAATGGTATTGGTGGAGGATCTATAAATAGTGGTGGTAATATTGGTTCTAAAAAATATGATGAGAAAGGAGGACCTAAGAAAGTACTTGTGAAAGACAAATCAAAGGTAGATTCAAAGGCAGGTTCAAAAGTAGATCTAAAGGCAGGTTCAAAGGTAGATCCACTGGCAGGTTTAAAAGTAGATCCACTGGCAGAGTCAAAGAAAGTATCTGTGGAAGGCAAACCAAAGCCAGAACTAAAGAAAGTAGATCCAAAGGTAGAAACAAAGAAGGAAAAACAGGATGAAACAGATAAGAAAGGTATACCAAATGGAGGTGACGAAAAGAAGAAGGAGTTTAAAGAAAAGTATTATAAAATTGTAGATGGGAAACATGATGAGATAACGAAACAAAATAGTGGTGTGAAAATTGATAATGGGAATGGTTATTTCTTTATTGATGGAGGAATGGCGGTGGGGAATGCCATCTATGGATACGAAGGTGAAAGTCTGTCAAAGAATAATATTTATAAGTTTAAAATAACGAATATTATGGCTAAGTCTTTCGGAAAGGATGCTAAAATTGTAACAGAATGTGTTTGTCCTGATGGAATTGAAGATAAATTCAAGTATAATTTAAGTGTAATAAAAGGTGGGGATATTGCTTCATTACGTCCTAATGAATCAAGGGAGTTAGAATTTCAATTTACAAATATTGAAAATCTTCCCTGTAATAGAGAAGATGGTGGTAAAGAATATCTAGGATATTTTTATATTACTGATGGTGGGAAAATGCTTAAAGGAGTTAGATCTAATAATCCTGTAGTTGGCAGTGATGCCGAAGTTGTTTTTCTAGTAGGACTTAATCTTCTGAAGAAGGATAATGAATTAGGCAAATATAAGGATAGGATTAATGAATTTAGACAGGAGTTTAATGTAGAAAATAATGAATTTTCTGATGATAAAATTCTTGCTGCATTAAAAAATAACAGTTTTAATTTTGATGCAGCATTTGGTGTTTTATATGATTAAATTAATTTTATTTACTGTTTTTTCTAAATTTGTCTATTGTCACTGGTAGTTATTTGATATTTGTATTTATTTTTTAATAGTTTACTGTTATTTATTAAGTCTGTGTAATTAGGTTGACTTATTTTTAGGAACGAATATAGGTAGGTGTTGAATAGATAAAAGCATATATCCATAAAATTGGTCTAAAGTGTGTGTTTTTAAAATTTTATTTGGTTTAATATAATATATTTATATATATATTATTATGTTTGGTATATATAGAACACTTGTAAAGACTTTTATGAAGTTATTTTGTGTGTATTCCCATTTTAGTTGTGTAGTTTTTTATTCTGAGTATACGTCCTATTGTTGTTGTAAAAAGAAAAATAAAAGTAATGGTGGTAATAATAATAGGAGTAGTAATGGTGTAGAATCTACAAAGGGTAATAATAATGGGTCTAAGAAGGATGATAAGAAAGTAGGTCCTAAGAAAGTACTTGAGAAAGGCAAATCAAATGTAGATCCAAAGATAAATCAAAAGGTAAATCCAAAGAAAGTAGAACCAGAGAAAGTACCTGTGGAAGACAAATCAAAGGTAGATCCAAAGATAAATGAGGATGATTTAAAAAAGATTGAAGCCTTTAGGGAAAAATTTAATCTTCCAAAGGATGATTTTTCTGACATTCGTCTTCTTAATGTACTAAAGAAGGACGATGATGGTGATTTTGAGAAAGCTTTTTCATACCTATATGAAGATAATTAGTTTTATTTACTGATTAATATAATTGTGTTTATTGTTATAAATGATAGTTGTAATGTAATTATATTTATTTTTAATAGTGCTATGATTGTTTGCTAAGTGGAGATAATGGGACTTGAACCCATGATCTTTTGAATGCGAATCAAAAACTTTACCTCTAAGCTATATCCCCTTAAAATTATATTTAATAAAATAATGTAAAATTTCTGAATGTGTGTAATATTATAATATTTTATTAATCATCTCTACGACGACTATCTACAATACTGATTAATCTAAGTAATTCTGCTAGAGAACTGATTGCAGCGAGGAGATATGTCATTGCAGCTAACCTCAATGCTCCTTTAGCACATTTTAGCTCTTCACCGGTTACAACTTTATTTTCATCTAACCACTGAATTGCTCTACTACTGGCGTTAAACTCTACTGGTAATGTTATTATGGTAAATAATGTTGTTATTGAGAATAGTATAACACCTACTTCAAGCGGAAACAGGTTTACATCAATCATTAAGATCCCAAATATTAGGAATATATTCAAGAATTTAGTACTGAAGGACACCATTGGGGCCATTATAGATCTTAGATGTAAAAACAAATACCCTCTGTTATGTTGAATTGCGTGACCACATTCATGTGCTGCTACTGCTACTGCACCTATATTTCTACCATTATAAACATCACTACTTAAATTCAGAGTTTTATTTATAGGATTATAGTGGTCAGACAAAAATCCATCTACTCTAACTATTTTAATGTCATCAATAAAGAAGTCATTTAAGATATCTTGTGCAACCTCTGCTCCAGATTTGCCGGAACTTAAACTTGTCATCGAATATTTTTTCATTTTAGAGCTTAACAGATATTGGACCAATAAACTAACAAAAAAACACGTTATAACAACTAAATATAGAATGTTACACTGATGTGGATAAACGTATATCATAATTACTTTATAATAAAAAACACACATTATTAAAATATTTCCTCATAAAAATTTTCTGGACAATATAGTGCAATTAATTAGAATAAAGATACAGATAATAAAAAAAAATTAGTGAAATAAATCAAAATTAAAACACCAACTGATCTTAGATTATGCTCTGCTGTATTTCTACCCTGAAGTTATATAATCCAGGCATCATTGGTGAAATGCTTTATCTAATCCTAATATCCACGCAGCTAGGAAGACTTATACTAGATAGTCTCTTTACAACAGCGTCAGAATCAGTAAAAATATCCAACAATCTGATATGCGTACATAACATAAACTGGTCATTAGATTCCTTATAAACGTGAGGAGATCTCTTAACTGTAAATAATTCTTTTTTAGATGGCATAGGAACTGGTCCAGAAATAGGTACACTCATCTTTTTCATTTCTCCGACTATTAACTGCATCGACTTATCTACCAATCCTGGATCATACGATGACATAATTACTCTAATCTTTTTCATCTAATTTGAGTTTAATAAATTTTAGTCACATTTTTAAATTTGTTATTATTTTTTTTACAATGGTATTGAATTGTGATTGACAATATTATACAAGATAGGATTTATTTTGGTTTATTAAGTTGTAACTAATGTATATGTCAATAAAAAATGGTTTCGATGTGTATTCTATAATCATGCCACCACCAAATATAACTGGTGTATTACATATGGGACATCTATTAAATATGACAATACAGGATGTTTTGATAAGATACAATAGTAATAAATTCCGTGATGTATATTGGGTACCTGGGTTGGATCATGCTGCAATAGCTACTGAAAATAGGGTTATAGATTATCTTAAGAAAGAAAAGAATATTGAAAAAGAGAATATATCAAGAGAAGAATTTTTGAAATATTGTTGGGAATGGAAGGATAAGTACGGTAATACGATAATAGAACAAATAAAGAATATTAATTGTCGTTGTAACTGGGATAGATTACATTTTACATTGGATAATGATGTGTCTGATTTGGTTAATGATACTTTTATTAGAATGTTTAATGATGGTTTAATTTATAGGTCCAGTAAGATCGTAAATTGGGATTGTAAAAATAAGACTGCTATTTCTGATGAGGAAGTTATATATAGGGATGTAGATGGTGTTTTATATTATTTAAAATATAAATTTGTTGACTCTGATGAATATTTGATAGTAGCTACATCTAGGCCTGAAACTATATTTGGAGATGTTGCAATCTGTGTCAATCCAAATGATAGTAGGTATATAAAGTTTATTGGGAGGGAGGTATTAGTTCCTATTATTAATAGAAAGATTAAAATTATAGGAGATGATTATGTTGATAAGGATTTTGGCTCTGGATGTTTAAAGGTAACTCCATGTCATGATTTTAATGATTATAAACTTGGCGAAAAACATAAGTTAGATTTTATAAATATCTTAAATGATGATGGAACTTTGAATGAAGAATGCGGAGAATTTAATAATTTGAGTATAAATGTTGCTAGAAAATGTATAAAGGCAAGATTACAAGAATTGGATTTAATATTAAAAGAGGAAAGATATAAAACGCGAATTGGTTTTTCTGAAAGGACTAATACAGTTGTTGAACCTAGAATATCTAAGCAATGGTTTATAAAAATGTCTGAATTATCTAAGCCTGCACTTAAGGTAGTTTTAGATGGTGATATAAAATTTTATCCAGAGAAGTTTGTTAATGTTTATAAATCTTGGATGGAAAATATTAACGATTGGTGTATTTCAAGGCAGTTATATTGGGGTCACAGGATACCAATATTTTATTATAAAGATAAGATTATTGCTGCTCATGATGTCCAGGAAGCGAGTAAATTATTGAATTGTGATGTTGATGAAATAGAACAGGATAAGGATGTATTAGATACGTGGTTTTCGGCTTCATTGTGGCCTATAGTCTGTACTGAAGGCTTATTAAAATTACCAACTAACGATTTAATAACTGGTCATGATATTATATTTTTCTGGGTTGCAAGAATGATAGTAATGACTTATTATTTAAAAAAAGAAATTCCTTTTAGAAACGTTTATTTTACTGGTCTTATTAGGGATAATAAAGGTAGAAAAATGTCTAAGTCGCTTGGAAATTCTCCTGATGTATTAGATTTAATTAATAAATATGGTTCTGATGGTGTTAGGTTCGGTATATTGTTAAATACTCAGGCAGGAAATGATTTAAAATTCGATGAAAAATGCTGTAAGCAGGGGCGTAACTTCGTTACTAAGATAAAAAACGCCTATAGATTATTAAATATTTGGAAAGAACAATGTGGAAATTTTGAAATAAGTGATATAAATAATGATTTTGATAAAGGTGTGTGTTTAAATGAAGATGATATAAGTCATTTTGAACGACTTGTTGATGATGTCGAATGTAAAGTTAATGAGAAATTTAGCGAATATAAAATTAATGAGGTCGCTATGATGTTATATAGGTTATTTTGGGATGATTTTTGTTCTAATTTATTAGAAACCCAGAAGAGCAAAGTTGATAAAATAGGCACCAAAAGACTTTTTATTGTATTTAGTAGATTAATGAAGTTGTTAAATCCATTTATTCCAGAAATTACAGTAAATATTTTACAAGAAATAAATTAGTGGATTAATAATTATTTTTTTAATAAACTTCTGTATTCTAGATAAATTCTTATATTGTAAATATGAGTGTGTGTAGGTTTGCTTTTGTTGGTTTAATATTAGGTTTTAATATTATTGGTGGTTGTTTTGACTGTATTGATAAAGATCCGGGTATGAATTTAAGTACAAATTTGAGTGCAAATTCAAGTGCAAATTCAAGTGCAAATTCAAGTGCAAATTCAAGTGCAAATTCAAGTGAGAAGAATCATAGAATTTATGATGGTAAACTATATGTATATTGTTCAGATAATAGTTTGAAGTGTAGAATTGAGAGTATTTACAGAGAAAAGATAGCTGAAATAAATAAAAAAAGAAATATAACTTCAAATGAAGCTATCGAAATTTATTATAATTACGTTAAACCAATCATAGTTGAAGAGTATGTTATGGATGGAGAGCTAGTAGTGTTTAATTTACTTGATGGTAAGGATGATGAAGAAATTAGTGAAGAGAATAAAGATAAACCTATCTGTTATCCTTACGAAATTTATTGTGTCCCTCGTCCACAAGAATTTGGAATAGATGTTGCTTGGTATAATAAGAACATGAAAGGTGTCTCTAATAGTAAGGGGCTTGAAGCATTAAGAAATAAGTGTAACGAACCAGTTAAGAATGATGACGCATCTGGTATAATGAATGATATTTCTGATGAATCAGCTGCAGATATGGACCCAGTGTTAAAATTATTTATTGAACAATTTGAAAAAAAGTAAGGTAATTTATAGAGTTTTATTAATAAACCATCTTCTACAGACGTCGTATCCTAGGTCGATATTTACATCTATATCACTGTTGTTTAATGCATTTTTTGTTATTTTATCCATGTTATTGTCTTGTAGGTTTTTGTTGTATTCTTTTATTAGTACGTCGTAATCAATATTATTAGGATCGTCGTGTTTGTGTATTTTTTTTAGGTACAGCAATCTATATCCATTAGAACCATCACCATTAATAGGCATTGGGTCGCTTATATCACCTTCTTTTAATTTAATTATTGTGTTATAGTCAGCTTCAGGTATATCATCTTTAGTTAACAAGCAGTTATTATTATTATTTAGTAAAACACCGTAGTAATTTTTATTAGATTCATTTTGAGAATATTTACTTACTGCTTCGTTCCATGACATTTTGTTGTTTTTTATATCATTGGCTATTTTTTTTGCATATTCTGAGAGTTTGTTATTGCCATGGTTATTATAGAGTGTTAGTCCGATAACATTGTATAAGTTCATATTTTTTTCTGTCCATTTTATTATGTAGTAGGCATCTTGTGTCTTTATTATATCCGAAATTTCATTTTTTTTTAATTTAATTAGGTAATAGTTGAATGGGTATTCGTCGGTTAGAACGTTTATTAAACCAAGGTTTATATCTTTATCAGAATATTTGGCTATTATTTTTTCAAAATCGTCTTTTTTATTTGTAATCTCAGTATGGATTTTTTTTATTAAATTATCTATCTCATTATTTCGACATTCATATATAACTAGCTCAGAAATCTCATATTTGTCTTTTTTATTTTTGTTGTTATGTTTTTTTGAGAATTCAATTATCTTTTCTGGAGAGGTGTATTCGTTTATTGATAGTCCCTGCATTATTAGTGACATTAGAAGCTGCTCCTTTTGTATCTTTAAATTGTTATTTATGTAATCAGATACATTCGCTCCAATTTGTTTGATAAACTCTTGTTCATCATTATTAAAATAATCTTTCAAAATTTTATAGCAATAACTTTCAATTTCTTTTTCTATGAATTTTGTTTGTATATCTATCTGGCTTTTTATTTCTTTTTTGTTGTACATATCCTTGTAATGTGCTTTGATTATTTTGTTATTAATCAGATTATTTAAAATTTTTACATCGTAAAAATTAGGAACATTAGAGTATTTATAAAAATTCTTCATGTCTATTATGTCGGAAATCATTATTTGTTCATTACAGATATTAACCAAAGGACCGTTGATGACTTGACTTGGGTAAATTTTTAAGAATATCAAAATAAACAAGATTGAAACCCTATAATTCATAAAAAGCATAACAATTACAAATAATTATATGTAGTTAATCAATGTAAAATAGTTTTTCCCCTCAGTTTTTGGTGGAAATTCCATTTCCCCAACGTCACTTAACTCTGTTATAAACTTATTCATTAATTCAACGCCATTCTCTTTGTATCTAATTAATCTGCCGTAAAACGCCATACTAAGTTTTACTGATTTTTTTTGTTTTAAAAAATTACGCACTATTAGAAGTTTTGTGTTAAAATCTCCAATGGCCATTTTAGGACCAAGTTTTACTTCTTTTACTATTTTTTTCTTTGCATTAGACCTAATCCTATCCATGTGTTTTTTTTGTTCAAATTTAAACTTTGAATAATCCATTATTTTACAAACTGGAGGATCAGCATTTGGAGATATTTCTACTAGGTCAAGTCCAGCTTCTTCAGATAAGTCTAATGCTTCATCTATTTTAACTATACGTGGTTCTATGCCTTCACCTACTATTCGAACTTTTTTAGCACGTATTTCTTCATTTACTCTTAATTCAACCGTTTTATCTTTCCTTATATTTTCACCCTTTGTCACAATTAATTGTTTGTTATTTATTTGTTTACAGACATTGTACCAGCAGAAATTTCTATTATTTCGTTAGTAATAGAAGCTTGTCTACTCTTGTTGTACAAAATTTTCAAAGCTTTTAATAAATTGTCAGAATTATCACTAGCCTTGTTCATCGTAATCATTCTAGAAGCATTCTCAGAAGTTAATGATTCGTATATTATGTTTAAAAATTTATATATAAATATATTTTCCATGAAAAACTTATTTATATCACAAGCAGACGATTCGTAAATTACATAACTTTCATTTTCATTATTTGATTCTGAATTTTCGTTAGTCGATTCTGTATTTTTATCAACTTCATGCTTTGGAATCGATATATTTTCAATTACAACTTGCTTAAGAGAAGTACTGAGAAATTTGTTGTATATAAATACTATATTTTCGTAGTCACCTGTAGTGAGCATATTGAGTAGTTCTGTGGCAATTTTTTTTACATCATCATCGTTAGTGAACTTTAATAAATTAACATTACTATCAATAAGTTTGCAATTGGTTTTGTTAAACAGTGAGAATAATTTCGATCCAATAGGCATTAAACTTGTATCACTCTTGATGTAATTAATTATAGTTTTATAAATGCTACTATTAAATGCCCCGCAGAAACCTTTATCTGACCCAACTGGGATAATTAATGTTTTTTCATTAACAACAATATCATCTGAAATAGAAAATATATTAATTTTATCGATGTTAGCTTGTATTTCATTTAATGCCTGTAAAAATTTTCTTTTATTATTTAATAAATTTTGCAATTTCGTTAGTCTTGAAACTGAAATTAACTTCATTGTTTTCGTTATTTGCTGCAATAAAGTTACTGAACATATTCGTTTATATATTTCCTTAGAACTACTCATCCCTAATTTTTAATATAAATATTTTAGAGCTGAAAAATAAATTATGAGAAAAATTAATCAACAAATATAGATTTGTCGTATTCGATTTTTACCAAAATTAGGCCATTAGCCGGAGCGATGCCTTTTTTTAACTTTTCATTATTAGATTTTAACCTATTTATAAATTCTTCTATAGTAGAAATTCCGCTTCCTATTTGTATAAGATTAAAAGCTAGACATCGAACTAGACTATGCGTAAATCTATTCCCTTCTATTTCGAATATTATGTTATTATTTTCTTTTATACAAAATGAATCGTATATAATACATTCGTAATCATGTTTTTCGTTTTTATTTACTTTACTAAATGTTCTGAATTTAGTTGTGCCTATTAGATATTTTGCGGCTATATCCATTTTTCCAACATTTAATAATTCGAATTTATCATAAAAATACCCTACTTCAAATGGATTTTTTTTATTTGTTATTATATATCTATATCTTCTTTTTTTTGAGTAGAATCTTGAATGGGCGTCTTGTTCGACTTCCTGTATTCTAAGTATAACTATATCTAGTGGTAAAATTTTATTTAGGCATTCTTTAATACGCTGACAATTAATATTGTAAGGTAGGTCAAAGTGAAAACAATTACATAATGAATGTACGCCAGAATCAGTTCTACTACTAATTACTATATTTATTTGGGTCTTAAATATTTTTTTAAGTGTATTTTCTATTGTCCCCTGTATAGTTTTATATTTTGTCTGCCTTTGAAATCCACTGTAATTAAGACCATTGTAACTTATAAAAGCGAAATATCTCATAAACATCTTTGTTGATGTACTAAAAAAGGTATATGTATGTATCTTAGATTTAAGTTGATATTAAGCTCATATTTTTTTCATTAATATTTGTATTTTTTTCTTTTCGTCAATCAATAATGAATTTGAATATCCTTTACTTTTTGATTTTCTAATAGTCTTTTTTAATAATTTCAACGCTTTATCGTACATGCCTTTTTCTTCATATATTAGAACTATTTTATAGACTATATTAGATGCCATTTCATCGGATTTTTCAGCTAGTTTTAGAGATATTAAAAAACTTTCAATAGCCTTATCGTATTCAGACAGATCAGTGTAACAATCACCAATTAATACATTTATTTTAGCCTTAAGAAAATCGCCCGATACATTTACACATTTTAGGTGGTTAATCCCTTCTATATAGTGTCCCAATTTAGATAAGCATATTCCAGTATACAAATTAAGAGTATTTATACTTGACTTATCATTAGTCTCATTTATTAATTCGAATAACCCTCTATGGTCATTACTTCCTATCAGTGTTTCCTCGTATTTGTTATTTGAAAAATCATCTTGAATATAGTATAAGCCGTTTATATACTCATTTCTAATTCCGCTAATTCTATTAAACAATAAATAACCATCAGCACACATTAAAAAAATACAGAAATAGGTTAAATTTATCTTGAATGTGCCTTGAGAAAAGCGTTCTATTATTTTATTCATTTTCTTCCTCTATTCTTAACCGTTGAACTACCTTTAGAAGATGTCAAACTAGAAACGACTAAATGTGTAATGTCTCGTTTATGCATGTCATCAGAGTCTGACACAACAGCACTATCATTAATAGCTATAATTCTTTTCTTAAGTTTCACATTTTGATTAATTTTCTCCGAAATAGCCTTTAATATGTTAGCTATAGCTCTTTTTTTTGCAGAATTTATTCTTACCGAACTATCTCTTTCTAACTTTTGCATTTCAGATTTATAGTTACCCTCTGCTATTCTAGCCTTTCCAAGTTCATCATTAAATTTTTCCTCTAGTTCCTTTTTGCGTTTTGCTGATACTACAACATTACGGTTAGTTAGCTCGTCATTATATTCCTTTATTTTGCTTTGAATACCAGTCATTTCCTGTTCATATTGATTTTGCCTTTTTTTTACGCTGTTTTCAAAATTACTGTATTCTTCAAGGTTCAGTATAATTTCTTGCTCATCATAAAAAACTATAAATGTATCAGACTTTTCTACATAACTTGCTATTTCATCAACACTGTAATTTGTTGCTGCAAATAAACCATTAATCCCCAAAAATGACAGGGCAAATCTGTATAACTTCGACATACGCGTTATATGTTTTGTAGATATAAAAATATTTTATATATCAATAAAAATTACAAAAAATTTTATTAATCTTTCTATAACAATGAATTTGCGGATAGCTATATTGTTTTTTTTTGCAAGGTTTTCAATTGTACCATCAGATGCAGTTAAAGAAGATGTAAAGAATGTACTTATAGATAAGATAAATGTTGAAGATCGTATTGATGAATTTATAAGAAATGATGAAAGTATTAATAATGTTACTAATACTGATAATGAAGAATATATATTTAGGAAAAAAAGAAAAATTGTATCTGAAAGGGTATTGTATAATGCAGCCTTGTTTCCGCTACTTGGCCAGATATATAATTGGAGGAAATTACAGATAGAAGGGTTCGAAAAGACATTGATATTCAGTTTGATTTTTTCTGGATTACTTGGGTTCTATATTTATAATTTTTTTATGTACGCTTCTCCTTCTAACTCAAGTTCATCCATTAATCTTAAGTATTACAGGAGGAAGACATATACGTTATCGTTTTTAATAATTACTTGTTTAGTGTCATTTTTTGATTCATATTTAACTGTTTATAGGAAAACATCTGATTTTTCTAATAATTTAAATTGTTCTAAAATAATAGATTTTAATTAGTAATCATTATATATATAATATGATTCAGTTTTTATTCGGTTTAATTTCTTTTGGCATGTTGTCTGCATTCTTTTATTTTGTTTGTAAGTTTTTGAGAAAATATGAAAAAAAAGGTTTTGTTGTAGAAATATTAGTTTCAGTTGTAATTGTACAGATTTTTAAGTGGTCTTTTATAGACATAACGCGTGTTCCTTCGAGTTCTATGGAGAAGACTTTAATACCGGGAGATTTTGTTTTAGTGAGTAAATTACATTATGGACCGAGGACTCCATCTACATTGTTACAGATACCTCTTACACATCAGACTACAAAATTTTTTGAGTTTAAGTCTTATTTGGATTGGTTGCAAATACCGTGTTTTAGGTTTCCTGGGTTTACAACGATAAAAACTAATGATGTTGTTGTATTTAATACACCTTCTGAAAACGATATTCCAATGGATGTAAGACGGTTTTTTGTAAAAAGAGCTATTGGTTTACCTGGTCAGAGGGTAAGGATGGTTAATGGGCGTTATTATGTAAACAATAAAAAAAGCCAAGATCCACCACTTAAAATTTATGAATTCGTTTTAAAAACGAGTGATAAATTACATAAAAATTGGTTTAAGAAATATAATATAACTGAGTATGAGTATTTTTATAAGAATTCAGCTGGTATGCATCTGTACACATTAAAGATTTTAGCTAAGTATGATATTGATAAAACTGTCGAAGATATAAAAAATGATCCTTATACGCAGTCAATAATGTTAAAAAAACAGTTAGACCAAGGTACCTTTGTAGCAAAATTTGATGGATATATCGATATTGTAAACTGGGGCGGGACTGATGGTATTTTAGTACCTAAGAAGGGGCTAAAAATAGAACTTAATAAGTCAAATATAGATATGTATTGGCATTATATGAAATCTGAAATGAATAAATTTATTGAGAGGAAAAATGGTTATGAGATTTATTTGAATGGAAAAGTGATTACTGATTATACATTTTTACACGACTATTATTTTATGATAGGTGACAATATTTATGACTCTTGTGACTCCAGATATTGGGGCTTTGTAAGGGACGATGAAATTTACGCTAAGCCTTTATTTACAATTTTTTCTAAATCACAAGATTCATTATTAGGTGGATTAAAATTTAGATTTTTGAAAGGAATGTGGGATTAGTGTCGTTTTGGTTATAGTTTTACGGATTTTTTTATAATTTATAGATATTGTGAAGGTTGTAGTGTATTTTCCTGTTTTTTAACTGGGGGTGTGTTTTAATTATTGTGTATGACTCTTTACTGTATAGGCGATATGGTGGAACGTAGAGAGAGGGAGGCTCAAAAAAATAAAAACAAAACTAATTTCGGGCGTGTGGCAAATCCACCAAAAAAAGTATCTCCTAAGGAAATAATGGTTCCAGTTTGCTTCAATGACATAGACTTTCAGAAGATAGAATTTTTTGGTTTTCATGAGGTAACTAAAAACCAGAAGGATTTAGGTAATTTACGTTTTATATTTGGGGATTGCAACAGTGATTTAGTAGTAGGATGTTTTGGCAGTAAAATTATGGTTTTTAAGTTTGGATTTGAGGAAAGACCTTTTGCCAACCCTCCATATACTGTAGTTATGTTGAACGAGGTAAAAGATAGAATTGTTAATGAAAAGGTTAAAGAAAATCTTTATAAGCTTAGTAACGATGTAATTATTTTTTCATGTTATTTTAAGAAGGATGGAAAGGATGGAGTGTTCATACAATGTCAAGAAATTTATAACGTGGCGCGCCGTAAAGGTAATAAACACTGTTTAATACAAAATTTGGAATGTTTTGATCGTTTTAATCCTCGTAAATATGATTTAATTAGCCCTAATAAATTAGTGTGGAGATAATGGGACTTGAACCCATGGCCTTTTGAATGCCATCCAAACGCTCTACCAACTAAGCTATATCCCCAGAATATTCTGTTAGTACTACTTTAACATTATTTTTTTCAACATTAATAAGTCCACTAACGACACTAAAATTGACTTTTTTGCCATTTTTAGTGACATAGTTAAAATCACCTTTAGCTAGTAGGCTTACAAGGTTATCATGATTATCTAGAATACGGAATTCACCATTATCTCCTACAAAATCAATCGAAACTACATCATCAACCTCTTTTTCTACATTACTAGATACAAAAGTAACCCTCATAATTGATGTTATTAAAATAATTCTAAACTTTAAAAATTAATAAACCTAATTTTAATTTTGTTTTTTTTGTAATTTTAGAATATCAAAAAATATGATCAGTGAGCATTTAATTTTTGTGATATTAGCTTTGTTGTTTTTAAGAGTCTTTAAAAAGTATAATAGGAGGGAATTAGTTGGATTAGCGATATTTACTATATTATTTTCAATACTTATGGGTAGGTATTTAACAAGGTTTAGAAAAAAGTCTAAAGGTTCTGAGAAAGTTGTGACTAATAAAGTTTCGACTAATCAAGAAGTTAGTAAGGTAGATGATAGCAGTAAGGATGACGAAAATGTGGCAATTAAAAAGAGTGGTGAAAAAAGTAGCAAATTTGATATTGATAGTATTAGGCCAATTATTGAAAGGAATATAGGTAACAATTTTGATGATATAGTCCTTGAAAATGATGAAATTATAGCGCATTTTTCTTTAAATGGTGGATGTATTTCGAAGGTAGTTCTTAAAAAATACAAAAATCACATAGGAGAAAATGTAGTGTTAGTTGATAGAAAGAATATAATTAACTTTGAATTAGTTAATTTGGGTATAAATACGTATGATTTAAAGTTTTTAGCAAATAAATTAAGTGATAGTGAATTAGAGTTTAGTTTAATTGACGAAAATCATAATATAGTTATTTTGTATAAATTAGGTGTAGAAAATAAATTTGAGATATTACAAACCATTAAAACTGTTGGAAATAGTGAAGTTAATTTTACTTTTGATAACATTTTATTGCAGAATGAGTATAATTTAGACGATTGTAAGAATAAATCATCTATAAATTATTTTGAAAATGATACGGTTAAAAGTTTATATTTTTCAAATAATAAGAAGGTTGAGAAGATAAGTAATTGTAAATGGGTAGCTTTTAAACAAAAATTTTTTACTTCTGGTTTTTCCCCAGAGAATCAAATGAATGGTGAGGTGTTTATTAGAGGGAATGACAGAGGAGTTAATGAGTCTAACTTATGTGCTAAGTTGGTATCTGAAAATAATTGTTTTAATATAAAATACTTCTTTGGCCCTAATAAGTATAAGATACTTCAAACTTTCGCTGATTCGTTCGGGGAAAATATATATCTTGGAATTCCATTAGTCTCAAGTTTAAATAGGTATATAATTTTACCTTTTTCTGAATATTTAGGAGAAGGGATATCTAGTGTGTTGGTGATTGTTATACTTGTGATATTAATTAAATTGTTAATTCTACCAATAAATCTCAAAATTTACATTATTACTAGGAAAATTAAGTTGCTTAATGAGATTATTAATGTTTTGAAAGAGAAGTATAAAAATAATCAGCAGAGATTAGCAATTGAACAGATAAATGTATATAGGGAGTTTGGTGTGAATCCATTGTCTGTTCTGTTGTATAATATTATTCAGTTCCCATTTATAATTGCGATTTATAATTTTATACCTGTTGAAATAATGTTTAGACATAGTAAGTTTTTGTGGTGTAATGACATATCGTCTAGTGATTATGTATTTAATTTGGGTTTTAATATTCCATTTTATGGTGACAATGTAAGTTTGAGTGCTGTTTTGATGGGATTGACAATATTAGCATATACATTTTTTAGTGAGATTTCTTTTGATGATATGAAGAATAATGAAAGTAAGACGAAAATAGGGGTACCCCATGTGTTTCTTATGATTTTTATGGTTTGTATCTCGACTAAATTTTGCTGTGCACTAAATATTTATTATATTTTCTTCAATATAGTTACCTTTGTCACTCAGATTTTGTTTGCTAAATATATAAAAGATGATGGGTTTCAGCATAGAGTGAAAGTGAAGATAAATCAAATTAGATGATGTTTTATGTGTGTTTGATTTTATAAGTCAAATGTTATTCCAATAAGTATTCCGAAAATGAGGTTTTCCTTTATTTTTGTTACAGGATATTTTGCGTTATTTGCTGTTTTATAAAAATGCCTGAATGTGAATGTATTGCCGTTATTTAGAATTGCGATAATATCAGCATTTTGCAGCGTCTTTACCATTTCTTTTATTTTAATGAAGTAATTTTGACTTACGTTTTGCATTAGTATAACGTAAGTATATTTGTGATTTGATGATATAATGTTTTTTGATATTTTAATGAATAAGCTAATTTTATAATAGTCATATATAAACTTTGATATTATGTCAAAATTTCTATAAATGGCATATATGTATTTAAGCTTATAGTTTTTATTGAATAAAATTTGATCTTTTATTTTTTTGCCTTTTTTTATAAATGAAATTGCTTCATTTAACATTTCATCATTAAATTTGTTGCTGGTGACGAATTCAAAAAGGTGTATTTCATCTTGAAATAATGAATATAAAGATATATTACTCTTTATAAAAGCCAGTAATTTTGTGTATTTTTTAAAAAATGATATTAGATTATTTATTATTTCTACAATTTGGTTATTATCTAAATTTTCGTTACTGAGATTTGTAAATATTTCTATTGGTGAACTATTGTAATTTAGAAAATCTGTATTAGTTTTTGACTTATTTAATAAAATTATAAGTTCATTTATTATTTTTTGTCGTTTATTAATTGATTGTATTGATGCTGGTAAATTGTTTAAATATAAATTGAGAAGATATTTTTCTTCTTTTCTAAGATTGTTCGTTAAAACGTAACTTTGGTTTAGTATTTTTAGTGTTTCGTTATCTATTTCAAAAGTATATAAAGTTTTATGTTCTGCTTGGTAGTTTTTATCCAAAATATTTTTATATGTTACTGAGTATATATTGGATGGGAATAGGAGAAATAATGCACAAATGTATATAATAAAGCGATATTGCATACTTAAATATATTAAATTTCTACTATTATTTTTATTCAAATTGCTTTTGACTTTATTAATTAATATTTTTATTAACTTAAACTAAAATGAAGGTGGAGCCGAAAGTTATATTGCAATTGATATCCGAGTGTGCAAAGGATAATAATATAAATATAAGTTTATTTGTTGAGATTCTTAAAAAGGCATTATTGGATGTTGTAAGGGATAAATATGGAGATACCCTTGGTGATAATTTTAATATTTCGATTGATGTAGGTAGTGAGAGTGTTAATATACATGTTTTTAAAGAGATAGTTGCTGATAGCGTGAAAAATATTAAGTTTGATCAGATAAGGTTATCTGACGCCATAAAGATTGAAAGTGATTTTGTAGTTGGTGAAATATGTACAACTGAATTTGATTTTAGTGAATTTTCTGGAGATGATGTTGCTAGGTTAAGAAGCAATATTATAAATTATATTAAAAAGGAAAAATCAGCAATAGTATACAATAAGTATATTAAATTGAAAAATAGTGTTATAAATGCTAGTGTTTATCAAAGGTGCAGTTATCATTTTTTACTGAAAGATGATGAGAATAATAAATTGATGTTGCCTTTCAGAGAAATGATATCTAATGAGAAATTGAGGAAAAAACAATATATAAAAGTAGCTGTAAAAGACGTTATTATGAAAGGATTCGAGACATTTGTTATAGTGTCTAGAATAATACCTGATTTTTTGCATAATTTACTAGTATATGAGATTCCTGAGATTTCTGATGGTATAATTGGTATAAAAAAAATAGCTAGAATAGCTGGTGTACGGTCAAAGGTAGTAGTTGAGTCGTTTAATGTATATGTTGATGCCGTTAGAACATGTGTCGGTGTAAGAGGTAGTATAGTTAACAAGATAAGTAATGAGTTAAATGGAGAATTTATAGATTTTGTTAAGTATTCTACTGATATTAATGAGTATATGGCTAGGCTATTATCAGTTCCATCAGTGAGAGTTTTGAAAGAATTTAAAAGCAGTATTTTTGTGTATATAGATCCTGATTATATTGGTTTAGCAATAGGTAAGGATGGTGTCAATATAAAACTTGTTAGAATGTTATTAGATAAGCATGTAGATGTGTTTAAATATAATGAGAGTATAAATTCAAAAAATGTTTCTCCTGTTGAGGAATTGAATGGATTAATCGATGATTGGGTTATATCCGAAGCTAAGGAAGCTGGTTTTGATACACTGGAAGAAATATTAAATATTTCAAAAGCTGAATTTGAAAGAAAGACAGATTTTGAGACATGTACAATAGATAAAATTTATGAACTATCTGAAGAGATTATTAATAGGAAGGCTGGGGCTAACTAATGGTGTGTTTTTCTTTGGCATCTTTGGGAATATATTGTTTATTAATTCTGGATGTTGTAAGAATTGTTTGGAGAGAATACCGACTGAAGAGGAAAAGTTAAGAATGAAGCGTGAAAGGGCAGAAAAATTTAAAAATAAGATTTTTATAATAGAGGCTGCAGATAGAGGAAGTTATAAGGCGAAATTTAGTAGTGCTTTTTTTAAGTGTGTTAATAGTGGTGAAGTGTTTAATAAAAATTATAACTTAATAAAAGATCTAGATGTGGTTAGTGATGGAGGCGTTGTACAAATAATTATTCCAAAGAGTAATGTAGAAAACAGTAATTATCATTATGATGAGAGTGAAGGCTTGTTTAGGATAAATGGTGAAGGTGTTGTGGTTTATTTCTTTTTTGAAGATGACAAAAAAAAGGTTTATATTTATCACAAAAATATAAAAGATAAGCTTAATATATTAAGTAGTGATTCTAGTGATTGGTATTATGAAGGGTATCGATATAGTAGAAATAATATAGATTCATCTGAAGTAGATTTTTTTGCTGGGAGTTGGGTTGTTTCTAGGGCTAAGTATCCATCTAATGATTTAATGGTCATTACATTTCATGGTGAGAAAAATTTGGAATAGAATCATTTCTCTGGGTTATTATCTACACTGAAAAGGCTATCTAGACAGTTAATGTATTTGTCTGCCCTATTTTTACCAATCAGTATATGACGAATAGTTAGTTCCTTGTCGATTATAATACTTGTAGGGATATCAGAAATTCCTAGTAAGCTTGTTATATAGTCATCGTAGTCCACACAAATGTTTTTGATTATGAAGTTTTTAAAAGATGCCTTTGTCGTATTCTTATTTACAAAATCGTTTATTTCACCAATACTGTCACCACAATTAATAAAAAGAAATAATACTTTATCGTTGTAATTACAAATTACTTTGTTATTTATATTCACCATCTCATCTATTGAGTAATTGCATGTTATACTCCAGAAATTTATTAAAATAGGTTTTTTAATCTCAGTTATATTTATTATACTCTCCTTAATCAGTGTTTTACATGTGAATGGAGCTATTTTCTTCATTGCTTTTAATTTATATTTTGTTGATTTCATATTGAATTAAATTTAAATTGTTTGAGAAATCTAATATCATTCGTTGAAAAATATCTTATATCACTTATTTTATGCACTAACAATGTAATTCTTTCGATACCACCACCTAGAGCAATTCCTGAATATTTTTTATAATCTATATTACAATTTTTTAGGACATTTTCATGAATGATTCCACCTCCAAAAACTTCGAGCCATCCTGAATTTTTGCATATTGAGCACCCTTTGCTATTACATAGGAAACATTCGACATCGACTTCGACACTAGGTGAAGTAAACGGGAAATATGATGGCCTTACTCTCAGTTTTACTTTTTCATTGAATAATTCATCGAATAGTGATCTAAATATGTGTAATAGGTCTAATATGTTTACATTTTTATCAACGTAAAATGCGTCAATTTGATTAAAATAACAATGTGATCTTGACGATATTGTTTCGTTTCTATAAACTCTACCGATTGATAAGCATTTTGTTGGAGGTGTTATTGATTCTAGAATTCTGATTTGTGAACTTGTTGTATGTGTACGTAATAATTTGTCTTTAGTTTTGTCAATGAAGAATGTGTCCTGCATGTCTCTTGCAGGATGATCTAGAGGTATATTTAATGCTGAGAAATTATGCCAATCGTCTTCTATTTCCTGTGTATACACTAATTTAAATCCTAGATTTGAAAATATTTTTATAATATTGTTTTCTATATTTGTTAGTGGATGGTTGTTGCCATGATTTAAGTCGATATCTATTGTATAATCTATATTTGAATTTTTTTTTCTGTTTTCTAAATTTATAGATGTGCTTGATATCTTATATTTTTCGTCTATTTTATGCCTTAATTTATTTAACAGTGGGCCAATATTTTTTTTTTTATCTATGTCTATAGCCAGAAATTCATTTAAAATAGAACAAAATTCTTCATTATATTTGTTTTTAAAGTTTACTAAATCCTCACTATTATTGATTGTTTCTGAATCAATATCTTTTATTAGGTTTATTATTTTTTCTTTCATTTAGAGCGGAAGACGAGAATCGAACTCGCGGCCTAACCTTGGGAAGGTTGAATTTTACCACTAAACTACTTCCGCATACATTTTTATATAAAAAAAATAAACGAAAAAAAAATTGCAAAGGTAGTAAAATTTTACTATTATAGTTATATGGGTCTTAATCTGTTAGGAGAAAATCTTAATTTGTCCGTATTATGTTTAATAATTAGTGTTTTTGATGCGTATACTTGTCCAAAAGATAAAACAGAAGATGGTCCGATTTTCCATAAAAAGAGTAATAATACAAAACGTGATAACAAATGGGATGGTTTAATAAAAGAACATTTTGGGAATAAAATAAAGGATTGTTTAGAAGAGATGAAAAGTGAGGAAAATAAGAAAAACCTGGTACTTTCGGGTCTAGATAATTGTAAATTTGGGAATAAAAGTGATGTTAACGATGATTCTAAAAAAATTTTATCTGACATAATTTTGCAGTGTCAAAATAACGCTACTAAAATGGATTCAGATTTTTGGATGGAAGGATGTAGCAATATTAGTCAGTATTTTAAGAATAATTTTTCAGTGAGGATAATTTATAATAATTGTGTTTACTACATAATTCCTATTGATGTAAACCTTGCTAGTTCGCATCTTAAGGAGTTGTACGATGGGAATATAGAGGATGCCTCAATGTCTAATGATGTATGTATGTATACTAGTAATAAACAGTCTGGGTTGTATTATTTAGGTTTTTCTGCCAGTGATATAAATAAATATCTTGATAAAGGTTTTTTATACAGTGAAATTATGGATTCTTTATATAAAAAGATCCTTGAATATATACATAAATTAGTTTTTACGGATTTTAAAGGTTTAAGTGGTAATGAACGTATATGTAAAATTTATGAAGATAATTGTAAAAATATAGATAAAAAAGACCTAGTGAATGTTATAACTATAAGTGAATCAGCAAAAGTGTGCATAAAATACGGAAATGAAGTTAAACCTAAAATTAAAGTTTTTAATATAACAAAACTGATATATCGTACATAAATGAGTTGCCTAATCAGTGATGAATAGATTAATATTACTTTTGTTTAATTTGTTTATTTTTACTAATTCTGCTTCTAACAATAACCTAATAGGCAGTTTATACTCTATTTTTGTAAATGGGTTAAATAAATCAAAATGTAACAAAACGATTGAGGAAATAGATGAATTGAGCGTTATCTTGAATAGTATACTTAAAAATTATTTAAATGTAGAGCAAAATAATGTTGTAGATTGTGTTGATTTAGAAAATATAAATATATTTTGTGGTGATATATCAAATTGTGATAATAATTTCTTGGAAAAAATAAATCGATGTAAAACGCATATTGGCAAATATATGCTTGCTTATATGTTATCTAACCCAACTGAAAATCTAAGTGAGATATTAGACAATCAAAGCATTGTAAAATTGCTTCTCAACGATGACAATATAAAAGTAGAGATAGAAGAGTTAATTACTAAGTTTAGTGAAATAGAAAAGTCTATTGTTAATTTTTACAATGAGAAGTCTGAGATGTATGGGGTTAACATTGACCCCCGTATTGTAAGAAGATTTTATTTTAAGAATAGGAATAATTCAAATAAGAGTGTTCGAACATTGTACGCAAGAAAGGTTTTTACAGACTTATTTGAAATAATGATAAAACCATATTATTCAGGTTTATCTATTACATTGTATTTGACTTCTTTTTTTATGATGTTTGATAGTATTGTTGATAATTTATTTTTAAAGATATCACAATTTGTACCAATACCGGCGTTTAAGGAGGTAGTAATCATATTTAATATTGGCAATATAGTCAAAGCTCTAAATAAAAAAAAGAGTATTATAGCAGGGGGATTGTTTGTAGGAGGAGTAGTGACAAGTGTATTTAGTTTTATTAATCTGTATAGGAAATTTAGTAGTTATAAAAGTGACTATAGAAAGATATTTAATATTGTAAGAAATTTTCAAATATTTATAAAAGAAATTAATAAATTACTTAAAACAGTTGGAAATAATAGGAAATGTAAAATTATATTTAGTAAAATTGGGAATATTAAGAGTTTATTTGAATATAATAATGGCTATGAATTAGATTGGTTGATTAGGTTTTTATTGCGTAGTGATTTGAATTGTACTTACTTGTCACATAATTCTCCTTCAGTACTAGCAGCGTTTAATGTATTAAGTGCTCATAGAGATGTATTTATAAATGTATTATGTGAGTTTATTCAGCTAGACGTTTATCTATCAATGTGTAAATTAATTTGCGAAAATAGTAAAGAATTTAGTTTTACAAAATTTATAAAGTCGGTAAGAAAACCAATTGTAATATTAAAGGATCTTTGGAGTCCACTTATTAATAATTCTAATGTTGTTAAGAATGATTTAGAGATTGGTGAAGGTTTTAATACGATGTTATTATGTGGGCATAATGGTGGTGGAAAATCTACTTATTTAAGGTCAATAGTATTAAATTTAATTTTGATTCAGACATTTGGGGTGTCGATGTCAAAATATTCAGTAATTACAGTATTCCATAAAATTAACATTTCCCTAGATGTAAATGATGATATTAATATAGGTGACTCATTGTATAAATCTGAGATTAAAAGATTACATAGTTACTTAAAGTTATGTGAATATACAGCTGGTACAGATAAGTTCATTTTTTCAGTATTCGAAGAGCCATTAAAAGGTACAGATTCAAAGTCAGCTGTTTCAATATTGCTTGGAATGTTTAAATATTTAAGCAAAACCAATTCAAATTTAATAAATATAGTTTCGTCGCATTATAACCAATTGTTAAAACTTGAAAAACTTCCTATGTTTAGAAATTTTTATCCTGGCGTTAAAGTAGATGGTAAGAAGCTAATATATCTTTATAAAATAAAACAAGGATTTATTGATAAATCTCTTGCCATTCCAATAGCCGAGCAAATAGGTATAAATGATGGCGTAATAAGATTAATAAAAAACGAATACAATAATTATGATTTATAGTATATATATACTGTTATTTTTTCTTTATACTATGTTATTGAATTGTGAGGGTAGATATAGTGATGGATTATGTAATATAAAAAGAATATTTATATCTAGTGGTATAATTTTAGAACCAACAGTTAAAATAAACGATAAATATTTATTTAAAAATGATAATAGTTCTGTCTTTGGCGGTTTTAAAATATGTATTGATGGTATAAATTCTGTATTTAATGATCGAAGAGTGGGTTTTATATATAAAGGTAAGGTTTTTTTTTCAAAATTAATGAACATGGATTTATACACGAGACAAGGTTTAAAGAATGAGTTTGTGAATTTTATAGTTGGAATGCAGTTAGAAGTTGGTTTGTCAGTTGTATTGAATAAAGGTTTTAAGGATATTAGATTTGATGGAAGAAATAGAATTAATAGAAATATAAGCTCACTAAATTTTTTAGTAGGTTTTAAAGAAGAGCTAGGTAAGATCAATGAAATCATGAAAGCTAGCCTAGTTTTTCCTACAAAATTGTTATTTGAGGCTATGTATATCCTTGATTTAAAATATGGATTTAGTTTTTATTTATCTGTGGTGTTTTTCCAATGTTTTAGTCCTGTTTATTTATTTTCATTTAATAAAAAGGACTTTGGTAATGTATTTAATAATAATAATCTCTTTAATTGGAATATCAATATTGAATTTGGGTTATTAGGCCAGAATTTTTTTATATAATTTAATAATTATTCTGCATTAGATAAATTTCGATAGATTGATACCTATTTCGCATTTTGTTTTTAAAATGATTATATTTTCTAATACTATTAAAAATCCTCTAAAACAATTTACATTTTTCACTTTATCTGCAATGTTGTACACTTGAATATTTTTTTCAGTATTATTATTTTTCTTTATTTTGTAAAAGGCGTACCTGTAATCATTGATACTAGTTTCCCAAGTTATATCAATCCTGAACCCATTGTCAAATTCATAAATGAATGGTTTAAAGTAAAATATTATGTTAAAAAGGAATCCTTCTAATGGTTTTTTACTACCAAGATTTTTCCATTTGCTACATCCTTTTTCTTTATCATAATTTTCGTTATTATAATCTAAATTAAGGTTTTTTACTAGTGTAAATGGTCCTGAGCACCACAATGGGAATCTAATTCCGAATCCACTTTTTACAAAATTAGTTTTAAAAATTTTATTATATAGTCCTGACCCTTCTAGTCCAATACTAAAAAATATTGCTGTTTTATCTAACATTGAGAAGAAATAAGAACCTGATGCAAACATTTTAGATTTATTGTTTTCATTCCAATTTGTTAGTAAAATATTATCTCCAAATTTCCTGACTAAGAAGTCTAATCCTCTTCCTCCTAAGTCTCTAGTTTTTAAAAAATTTAATTCAAAAATAAAGTTATTTCTTAGTAATCTGTTATTTTTAAATATTCTGAAGAATGAAAATCTTAATGTTATAGAGCCGTCTTTTCCAAAATAAAATGGGTAAAAACATTGCAGACGTGTAGCTCTAATTGAAATATCAAAATTATAGAAAAGGCCAAAAAATTTTGCTAATCCATTTACTATATGTTTCCCTGTTTTTTCTGTATTACTTACATCATTTGTGTGTTGGTTAATATTATTGTCTTCAGAGAAATTAATGTTAATATTATATATTGTGGTCAATGGTATTAAAACAAATAAGTAACGCATATTTAAAAATAGTAAAAAATTACATAAAAAATAAATATGAGGTTCATAATATTTTTATTTTTTAAATTAGATTTGTTTATTTATTTTTAAAATATAGTTATAATGTCAGGGCATAGTAAATGGTCCACTATAAAACGTAAAAAGGGTGCATTGGATATCCAGAGGAGCAAAGAGTTTACAAGAATTGCAAAGGAAATATCGATAGCTGCTAAATATGGGACGGATGTGGCTACTAATCCAAGGTTGAGGTTAGCTATTCAAAATGCTAAGGCGATGAATGTTCCGAAAGCAAATATCGAAAAAGCAATAAATAAATCTAAGATGTCTAAGGATAATTATAGCTCTGTTACGTATGAATGTAATGGAGTTAAGAATTCGACATATATTATAGAATGCTTAACAGATAATCCAACTAGGACAGTTAACGAGATAAGGTTAATCCTAAGCAGAGGAGGAGGTTCTTTAGCAAGGAGCGGTTCAGTCTCTTACAATTATGAAAAGAAGAGTTTCTTTGAGGTTGAAAATAATAATATTGATCCTGATGATATTTTAATGAAGATTATAGATTATGGTGGTGAAGATGTTACTAGTGATGAAGAGAGGGTGTATATCTTGGGTGATGATAGTAAATTTGGTGAATTGCAGAGTGCAATAGAAGAGTGTGGACTAAAAATAAAGAGTAAGAGGATATGTTATGTTCCTAAGAATACAGTCACATTAAATGAAGAGGATGAAGATAAATCAGTGAATCTAATAAATAATTTAGAGTGTTTAGATGATGTAGAATGTGTGTATCATAACATAGATTTCGCTGAAAAGTAGATTGACATTGTTATAAAAATAAAAATAATATTATACTATTTACATGAAGTTTGGTGTTCTTGTATGTATTTTATTTGTTGTACAGCCTGTATCACATATTTTTTGTTGTGGGTCATGTAGAAATAATGAGGAGTATGTTGATGTTAAAGTGAAATTAAAAACTCTTATTTTGGATGCAAACACTAATGTAATTCTAAAAGAGATTGATTCAAATGACAGTACATCTGTTGTATGTAATGTATTTCATACAGATGTTGCAGCCAATTTTCGCGTTGTAGATAACCCAGATGGTATTTGTAAAGAAATTGATAAGTTGTTGTTGTTTAAGGATGAGAAAGAGGACTTGGATGGTAAGAAAAGGACTAGTTATTTGGCTTTTCATATGGAAAATTTTCATAGATTAGGGGAGAATATGCATGATTGTATGAAAATGGTTGAATTTGGTAAAATAAAGTTATTTATTGAGGATGAAGGGGGACAGTCAGTATTTATATTGAACACTGAATGTTATGATGCATTTCAGGCTTTATTAAAGGACAATAAAAGTAAGTTGTTTAAGAATATTAAATATAATGGAGAGAATGAACATCTTTCTGCTTGTGAAACTGGTGCCGGCAAACATGATCACATTGTTATTAATAATTTTGGAGTAAGTGAGGATATAACGCTTAAAATTCCTAAAAGTTTGTTAGAGAAAAAGTAGGGTGGAAAAAATTAGACAAGTAGCTTTTTTATGATCCAGTCTGATATTAACATCCCTTTTATTGTAAGTCTCAAGTAAGGTTTGTTTATCGATATATATTCATTATTTTTGAGGACGTTTGTAATATTTTCGTTAATTTCATAACCAAATGTTTTATTTAAATAATCTATGTTTATTCCGTTATTAGTTCTTAAATGGGTAAAAACATAGTCGTTAATTTTATCTTTATTAGTTAAAATTTCGATTTGCGATGGTATTTTGTTGTTATTTATTTTACTTATATATTTGTATATATTGCCTATATTGTATTGTCTTGATGTTCCGTTATATGAATGGGCACTTGGTCCGATTCCTAGGTATTTTGTTCCGTTCCAATATCCTAAATTATGTTTTGACTCATATCCTGGCTTGCAGAAGTTCGATATTTCGTAATGGATATAACCATTTTTAGTTAATATATTGTCAATATATTCGAATTGGTCAGCTAAAGTGTCATCATCTACGTGTTTTAATGACCCTGTATTAATTTTATATTTAAGAAGCGTTTTATCCTCAATAGCAAGGCAGTAACATGATATATGTGGAGGTTTTATCTTTAGTATTCTATCGATATCTAATTGTAGCTCTTTTTTTGTTTGTAAAAGTATACCAAAAATTAAATCTAAGTTATAATTATATATGCCTGCATTTTTGATATTCTCTAGGCAGTTTTTTATATCTACCAATGTATTATGTCTATTTAATAACTTTAAAAACTTTTCATTAAATGTCTGGATCCCAATGTTAAATCTGTTAATACCTATATTTTTAAGTGAATTAATTTTTTTTATTGTTGTTATATCTTCTGGATTACATTCGATTGTGATTTCTGGATTTGGACATAATTTATAATTTTTAGATATCGTTTTTAAATATTTTTCTATATCTGATGTTTCTAACAATGAAGGCGTCCCCCCGCCAAAATATATTGTACTTATATTTTCTTTATCAAGATAATCTTTTTGTAATGTTAATTCCTTAATTTCAGCTTTTATAAGGTCATTTTTGCTTTTAAAGCATGTCGATGTAAAGAAATTGCAATAACTACATTTATTTCTGCAATATGGAATGTGAATATAAATACCAGCCATTAATGTTTTTCTTGCGTTATGTTAGAATTATTATTTTGGAGATTGTCAAATTCATTAAAATCCATAAACCTTCTTGTGAAATTCTTTATGTGCTTAATATATTTGTCATAGATTAGAATTACACTAAGGCAATGTGGGGCATATTTGGCTATAACTATTTTTTTATAATTTTTATACGAAGTGTACATATTTTTGCTGCTTTTATATGGTACAAATGTATCTTCATCACCATGGAAAAATAGTATTGGGACCTTTGCTTTCTTTAGATGATTTTTTACAGAAAAGTTTAAGCTAGCTCCGTGTATAACTCTTGCAATAATACACATTCCATTTAGGATATAGGTAGATAGAAAAGATGGTAGTCCGATCATATGTCCTGAGAGATATTTAAAAAGATCATAAATCGAATCGAATGGACAGTCAGCGATACATAATTTTAAATTTGATGGTAGATCTTCTCCACAGGCTAATAGTACGGAAACTGCTCCCATCGATACCCCCCAGGTTGCTATCTGGCAATCAGGGTGTCTATTAACTAAAAAGTTTATCCATTCTTTTATATCTAACCTTTCTTTATATCCTAGAGATGTGTACTTCCCTTCAGATAGGCCGTAACCTCTTTGGTCTATCATTAAAATATTAAATCCTAAATCATAGAAAATTTTAACAAATTGAAAGTTAAATAGATCATATCCATTGTCTCCATATCCAAAAGCTAATATTACCCAGTTTTTATTTTCTTTAACAGAATTGTTTAACAAAATATTTCCGTTTAATGTATAATTGTCAAATGATTTTATTTTTACTTGTTCTACATTATTTTTGACATTTACTGCCCAAGAAATAATCCCCTGCGACCTGTTATTGGCTTTTTTAAATTGTGTTTTTAGTATTTCTTCTATTTCTTTATGCTTTAAATAATTATTTTTATCAGATTCTTTTTTTACAGGAGTATTCGGGTTAGATACGAAACTAGCTAGATAACTGAATTTTTGAGAGAATTTTTCCCAATCTATTTTAGTATTAAAAATACAATAATATGCTAACGAACCGAGTATGAGCTGCAATATAAATAGAATTATTAAGGATATTATTAATATTTTCTTTAGTTTTTTTAATATAGTTGTCTTTTGTAACATAATAATTAGTTAGTTACTAAAAATATAATAAAATGAGTATTGAACTTGATATTTTACATATAGATATGGACGCTTATTTTGCTTCAATTGAGCAGAGAGATAATTTGTATCTTAAAGGATTACCAGTAATAATATCAGGAAATATAAATAAAAGGTCTGTTGTAAGTACATGTTCATACGAAGCTAGAGAATATGGAATAAGGTCATCAATGCCTACTAAGACGGCTTATAGATTATGTCCTAATGGGGTGTTTATTTTCCCAAGGTTTGAATATTATAAATCAGTATCAAAACAAATAAAAAAAATATTGTTAGAATTTACTGATAAAGTTGAGATGTTTTCATTAGATGAAGCATATTTGGATATTTCTAATAACAAGCTTAAACTAAGGAATCCTCTTGAGGTGTTAGTTAGGATTAAAGAAAGGATTAATAGAGAATTAGGGTTAACATGTTCAATTGGCCTGTCTTTTAGTAAGTTTTTAGCTAAAATAGGGTCAGATTATAGGAAACCTAATGGAATTACAGTTATAGGTCATAATAATTTTGAAAATATTATAGATAGTTTAGAGATTAATAAAATTTATGGTATTGGGAATTCAACTGCAGAGGAGCTAAAAAAGATTGGAGTGAAAGTTGGGAAAGATCTGAAGCAATTGAGTAAGGGCTTTTTATTTAAGAAATTTGGAGTTCGAGGGGTTAAAATATTTGAAAATATTAGAGGTATCGACGATTCAAAAATTGTAACAGATAGAGTGCAAAAATCCTTTAGTAATGAAATAACTCTTGAAAATGATATTGAAGTTGCTGAAGTGCAAGTGGTTATAAGAAAATGTGCAGGCAATATTTTAAATTTGATGAATGTAAAAGGGAAGTATTTTAAGACAATAACACTAAAGATAAAATTTTCAGATTTTAGTTATATTAGTCGACAAATAACGTGTAAAAATGTTGTTACAGAATATAATGATTTAGTATTTATATTAAATTGGTTAATATGTCAAAAAATGGATTTAAAAAAGAAAATTAGACTCATAGGTGTTAAAATATCGAATTTAATTGATAAAAATAAAATTATAGGAACTCAGCTAGGCCTATTCAGTTTTAGCTAAATAGTTTAATTTGTTGTTAAATAATTTACTAATGTTTTGATCCCATTTTTTAATGATTGTAAACTGTAATTCTCATTTGGTCCATGACAGTTACAATTATTATATGCAAAACCTACAAATATAACATCGCATCCTAGGACTTCTTTAAATTTCGATATTATAGGAATACTTCCACCTACCTTATCGAAAACAATTTTTTTATTATAAACATCACTCAGGATATTGACTATCTTTCTAAATTCATTAGAATTAGTGTTAGAATTAACTGCCATACTTCCTTCGTCATTTCTATCAATTTTAAACTTGAATGCTTTTCTAATGTTGTTTTTGAAATATTCTTGTATTTTATTAAATATTTCGTAAGGTACTTGATTGTCTACTAACCTACATGATATCTTAGCTACACAGTAATTTGGGATTATTGTTTTACTACCTTTCCCATTATATCCACCGTAAATTCCATTTATTTCAAAAGTAGGTCTTGTAGTACAACATTGCTTTAGTGTGTATCCTTTTTCGTAAATAACATCATCAACTTCGATATCTTTCTTTAAATCCTCTAAATCTATATCAATTAATTCATCTTCATTAAAATTATTTACATTGTCATAAAAGCCATGTATTTTAATTTTATTATCTAAATCATGAATATTATCTAATAAACGGCACATTTCAGTTATTGGATTTCCGACTACCCCCCCATAGGATCCAGAATGTAGATCTCTATTAGGTCCAAATATAGTTACTTCGGTAGCCAATATTCCCCTAACTGAAGTACTTATACTTGGTTTTTCTTCAGAAATCATATCTGAATCACAAGCTAAAAGTACATCACATTTAAATAGATCTTTATATTTTTGCAGATTATTTTCATCTTTAAATAACTTATTTAACTCAATTGAGCTACTTTCTTCAGATGGTTCAAATACTATTTTAATGTTATAATTTAGGTTTAGTTTATTATTTTTGATGAGTTCTAAAGCTTTTATTATCGAGTACAATAATGTTTTATCGTCAGCTACACCTCTTCCAAATAAATAATTGTCCTTTATAGTTAGTTTAAATGGGTCTGAATTCCATAGATTTAATGGTTCTGCTGGTTGTACATCATAATGTGCGTATAATAAGACAGTTTTAAGGTTTTTGTCTATATTATTTTGCGCAAATATTATTTGATTACCGAATTCGTTAATTATTTTAATATCATTTATACCACTAGAAGTCAATAGATTCTTGAGATATTCTGTTGCCTCATTGAATTCGGGTTTATTATCGTCAATAGCTATGGTTTTGGATTCTATTAACTTAGACAATTCTGAAATGTATTTGTTAATATTTAATTCGATTTGGCTGTCTATATCAGTGTTGGACATATATAATTATACTATATGGATAAGGTTTTAAATTGTAAAATAATATTGAAATACAAAGAACTTTTAATTAAAATTGAATAACAGTAAATAATTATTTTATAACTCCTATGTGTATGTATGTGATTACTAGGAATATACATAAAATGATTGATTGTTATAACTTTATAAATGATAATATAACTGAATTTAAATCATCTGAAGTATTATGTGCATTTGATATAGATAATACAATTACGGTTATAGAATGTAAGTATTCATACTGGCCAAATATCTGTAAATGGAGAGCAGAATTCGATAACATTAAAAATAAATATAGTGATGTTGATTCTAATATGGTTTTTACAAATTTATTATTTGAATACCCGCAACGAGTTATTGATAACGATGTATATAAATTAACTGACGATTTAGAGTGTAGAAAGATTATGATAACTGCTTCATTAACAGGTAGTTATAAAAATATTGACGCTTTAGAGGAATACAGGTATAATGTACTGGCTAATTTTAATATAACATTTGAAAATGAGTTTAATATCGCTAATAAATTAGTATTTGATAATTTTAAGCCAAATTTTGGTAATTATCAATCATATTATAGGGGTATTTTGTTTACAAATGGAGTTACTATTGGAGAAGATGGAGTTGGGGATAAAGGAAAATTATTAAGGAGCTTTCTACAAAAAGTGAATTTTAATCCAAAATGTATTGTTTTAATAGACGACAATCCTGAAAATCATCAAGCTATCTCTAAAGAATTCTCTAAAGATGTTGACAAAATAATAAATATAATTTACGATGGAACAGATTATTATTGTCCGATTGAAGTAGGAAGAGAAGATTTTATAAACTTTTGGGATAGGTTATTTAATAGGATACAAAATGACCCGATAAAAAACTGAAAAATTAGATTAACTAGCTTTTTTTTTAAATATTCCATCCTGGGTTTTTTCTATCCCGATATCTTTTAATGTATCAATTGTATCGTTATGTGGATTGGATATATGTACCTCTTCTAAAGACCTACATCCAGAAAATGCGTTAGGCTTAATTATGGTATTTTCGCTGAAATTAGCTATATTTAAAAATTTTAATTTTTGGCATGCGCTGAACATATTAATGATAGTTTTAATTTTTTCAGTTCTAAAGCTTCCTAGGTCTAAAATCTCTATTTCATTCATATTAACGAACATACCATCCATATCTGTAACTTTTCCAGTATTAAAATTTCTCAAATCTAATGATTTTAACACTTGGCACCCATGAAACATTAAACGCATATTTGTACATTCGCTTGTGTCAAGTCCAGATAGGTCTACGTTTTCTAATTTTTTACACATATTGAACATACTCTTACAACTTGTTATTTTGCCAGTCTTTATAATTTTTACACAAATTAGGTTATCCATATTATAAAAAAAACTAGTCTTAGAGCTAATGCAAGTGCGAGAATACACCAGATAATGGTTATAATTATCACCATTAATAAGTTTTATAATAGCAACGATGTATGGTTGATTTTCAACAGTTTGACAGTTGCAGTTAAATGTCACAGTGTTATTTATGATATTGTTGAATAATTCACTATCTAACTTAAAAATTGTGACTAAGTCTTTATTAAATCCGTTCTTTAGAATATATTTTACGATATCAAGGGTTTTTTCTACATCTCCCTCGATATTTAAACTCTTGATACGATCACCAGTAACATTACATCCAGATTTATTTACAATAAGCGATATTATTTTCCAATCCTTCCCGCTATTATTATTATTTCCGCTATTATTATTATTTTTACAACTCCCACAACCTCCATTTACAAGTTCACAACAACAAACCGTAATACAGACAAACCTAATCAATTTAATTACACACACACCATAATAAATGTTTACAGAAAAAAATAGGGAAATTAGCTAATTACAGAATAAAATTTAATCAAATATTTACAGAATTGTAATTTTTATAAATATTAGCTAAGTTAACTGAGGTAGGAGGAGAAGATTTTATAAACTTTTGAGATAGCCTAATTAATAAAGAATATAGGTAATCAAACATTACAAAATTATTAAAAAGTGTATTTTGTTCTATTATTTTCTGTACAGGCCATTACTTACTTCTTTCATCTTACGAACTATTATTATTTGAATTATTTTTTCATCTTTTGTTCGTACTTCTTCAAGGCTGTTGCATGATACGAACATAGTACCACTACCACCAGCTTCTCCTATATTAAAATTTGAAATGTCTAGGTATTTTAGAGCTGTGCAGGAATTGAACATAGAACCTACTGACTTAACTTTTTTAGTTTTTAATTCACATGCATCTAAGTACTCTAGATTTGTACATTCAAGAAACATAGAATGAAAATTTTCTATTTCACCATTTTTTAAGATTTTTATTTTTTTTAATTCTTTCATTTTTTTGAAAAGTTGTACTTTGCCATTATCATCAATTGTATTGAGAGCACAAAATAGGTAGTAATTACCGTTACATAGTTCTACAACGGCAATGATAAATGGAATATCTCCTATATCTTGAAAATCATTGTAAACAAACTTTGTTTTGTTATTTAAGATATTTTTAAAAGACTCATTGTCAAGCTTAAAGACAAGTAGAGTATCACACAAAAAATTTTCATTTATGAATGTTTTAGCTGTGTCCTTACTATTCTCTACAATATTAAGAGAGTCACATGTTACCCATTTGTCACTATCCAAGTGGCAAGTGAATGTTATTATATTCGTTTTATTTTCGTCAATTACTATTTTAGTTTTATCTATAGGTGGATTGCTACTATTGTTGCCTTTATTACCTTTACTGCCTTTATTTGTTTGTGAACTACTACTTTTTTGATTGCTATTGCAACAACAACATCCAGAATTAATATATTCTATGTCATATAAAAAAATTATGCAAGTGACTTTTATAATTGTACTAAACATATATTTATAGTATAAGTTATATCTTACTAAATTGGCTATATTAGTAAAGATTTAATGTTGCTAGTTACTAATTGAATTGAAGATTTAAAAAATTAACCAATTAATTCAAATCTATATTTTTGTTTTACATCTGGATATTTTTCGTGATCAACTTCTGATAAAAACATATCTAATGGTCTTGCGTATGTATGTATTTGACCGTCGTTAATAGTATCTTTTCTTTTATAAATGACCACTATTTCGCCATTTTCTGTATAAATTGCTTTATCTATAACAATATATTCGTTTCCTTTAAAATGTCTATAGATTCCATTTATTACAAGTCTATTCCCAGTCATGTAAATCTGTTAAAAAAAACTGTAGCAAATAATTATAAATGGAAGGAAATTATAATCTATACTAGTCTTGAATTTGTATTGGTACATATTAAATATGGAATATACTGTTACACTTTAAACGCGATAATTTAAAAAATATTTGTTAAGATATTTTTTCTAAATATTTTTTTATCTATCTAAATAAGATGTCTGTTTCTAAAGCGAGGAAAAAAATGTTGAACGGTTTTACAAAGAAAAGTGATTATAAGATTGAAGATGCCGTTAGAGAGATGAAGGAATTGTCCTATGTGAAATTTGATGAATCTGTTGACGTGGCTGTGATTTTATCTACTAATAAAAAATCTTCAGATCAACATTTAAAAGGTGTTGCTGTTCTTCCACATGCAAACGGTGTGAGTAGGAGGATTTTAGCAATATGTAGTAGTGGACATGAAAAGGAATGTTTAGATGCTGGGGCTGATTTTGCAGGAGGCGATGATTATTTAAAGAAAATAGAAGGCGGATGGCTTGATTTTGATGTTATTGTTACAGTTCCTGCGATGATGTTGAAGATTAGTAAACTTGGAAGGATATTGGGACCTAAAGGTTTAATGCCTAACCCTGAGACCGGTGGAGTGTCAGAAAATATTGTAAAATCAATAGAGGAGATAAAGAAAGGGAGGGTTGAACTTAAGGTTAATAAAGATGGAACAATGCATTGTTGTATTGGTAAACTTTCATTTGGCGTAGATAAGTTGGTTGAAAATTTTAAATCATATGTCCTTGCTGTTAAGGATATGTTGAAAAATAGGTCAAATAATATAAAAAAGATAAGTGTTTCAAGTACAATGGGGGTTAGTTTTAAAATTGATTATTAATTTTTTGTTATGGTAAAAAGTAGTGCAAGATTGAGAAAAGAGGCTATAATTGAGGATATAAAGAAAAGTGTCAATAGCTATGATTGTTTTTACGTTATAGGTGTAGAAGGCCTTAATGTTGAAAAGAATATAGATTTTAGGAGAATTTGTAGAAAAAGTGATGTAGCTGTTAAGGTTGTGAAGAATACGTTTATATCAATGGTTCTTAAGGAATTAAACTTAGGTAATTTTGCTGAAAAAAACAAAGACAACGGCTTGTTGCGTGGTATTTCGGCTATGCTTTTCATTAATGAATCCTATGGTACACCTGGTAGAATAGTAAAAAAGTTTAAAGGGGATAGCTTTGAAAAAATGTCATTTAAACTTGCTTATGTCGCTGGTGAGCTGTATACAGGGGATGAAGGGCTGAAATATTTATGTTCAATAAAAACTTTAGGTGAGACGTTGGAAGATATTGTTTCAGCAATAAGTTCATGTTCATCAAAAGTAGTTAATACGTTGTTATCTTGTGGCAATGTTGTAAATGCAATAAAAAGTAAGAAATAGTTATAATTATGAGTACGCATATTGAGGACAAGTTGTCATACTTGGAAATGCAAATTAAGAAAAGTGATTTTAAAGAAGAGTGGAAGGAGTCTGGCGTTGTACAGATAGTTGGTGATGGTGTAGCTACAGTTACAGGGTTGATAGACGTTAAAGCTGGGGAATTGATAAAGTTTGAAAATGGTTTGTCTGGGTTGGCACTAAATTTGGAAGAGCATAGTGTTGGAGTAGTTGTTTTTGGTGATTCTAGTACTATAAAACAAGGAACCATTGTTCAAAGGACTGGTAAAATAGCGTCAGTAAATGTTAGCGAGAAGTTGATAGGTAGGGTTATAGATGCATTTGGGAATCCTATTGATGGGAAAGGCAAGATAATCGAGGATGGAGATGTGTTTTATGAAATGCCTTTAGAGAGAAAAGCTCCTAATGTATTATACAGACAACCGGTAAATGAACCATTACAGACTGGTATAGCAGCTATAGATTCGATGATACCAATTGGAAGAGGACAAAGGGAATTGATAATTGGAGATAGACAAACTGGGAAAACTTCGATAGCAATTGATACCATAATAAGTCAGAAGCGTTATTATGATGAAGGGTCTCCGGTGTATTGTATTTATGTTGCAATAGGTCAGAAGCAGTCTACTATAAAATCTATTTATAACGAGTTGGAAAAGTATGACGCATTAAAATATACTGTTATAGTCGCTTCAAGTGCCTCAGATACTGCTTCTTTACAGTATTATTCACCATTTACTGGTACAGCTATAGGAGAGTTTTTTAGAGATACTGGGAAATCTGCGTTGATTATTTATGATGATTTGTCCAAACATGCTGTTGCATATAGGGAGTTATCGTTGTTATTAGGTAGACCACCTGGAAGAGAAGCTTTCCCTGGTGATATTTTCTACCTCCATTCTAGATTGTTGGAGCGTTCTGCAAGGATAAATTTAAATGATGGTATTGCACGTGAGATGAATGACTTACCTGATTCTTTAAAGGATGTTGTTAAAGGTGGTGGTTCGTTGACTTCATTACCAATAATTGAAACAAAGGATGGTGATGTTTCTGCTTATATTCCTACGAATGTTATATCTATTACTGATGGACAGATATTCCTAGAGACAAATCTTTTCAACTCTGGGTTTAGGCCTGCTATAAATGTTGGAGTGTCAGTTTCGAGGGTTGGTAGTTCAGCTCAGAATAAACCTATGAAGAAGATTGCCGGAAAATTAAAGTTGTCTCAGGCACAGTTCGATGAAATAGAGTCATATAGTCAATTTGCATCTGACCTGGATTCTGATACACAAGATATTATTGATACTGGTAGAAGGAATAAGGAGATACTTAAACAGGGCCTGCATGAAATACTTACAGTTGGCGAACAATGTTCTTTAATTTATGCGTCAATTAATAAGTACCTTAATGGAATTGCAGTTAAGGATGTCAAGAAATTTAAAGAAGATTTTCTTAAAATGATGAACCTTAAGGAAAAAACATTGTTGGATAAGTTGACTAATGGCCAGTGGGATGAAAAGATAGAAGACTCACTAAAGAAGATTTGTGAGAATTTCAAATTTAGTTCTTAATAATTATTATATTATACTGAGTGGATTTTAGATTTTAATATTTATATTTTTTAATTTGTATTATCAATTATAGTTATTATATCTTCTTTCTTTTTACGTCTTTCTTTATTATATTTTTCACCTTCACTTTGAAGATTACAAACCAAAAATCTAATTATACGTTCATCTCTTTTGTAAAATATTTCTAAATTTCTTATAAATGAAGGTAAAGCTTTAAATTCGAAGTAAAGGTAGTATCCGTTTTCGTATTTACCTATTTTATAAGCCATTTTCTTTAGTCCGATAATGCTATTTTCCACAATTTCGCCACCATTATCTGTTATAAATTTACCGATTTTATTGAAGATATCATTATTTTCATCATTATTTAATATCGGTGGTAGTATAATAATACTTTCATAAAACTTGTAATTAACTTCAACCATACTATGTATTATCGTTATAAATTATATAAGATATTTTTTAGTAATTGTATATTTTTTTGTTTATATTTTTTTTAGATGATTATATTTTTAGATACACGATATGTGCGGGAGTAGCTTAGCTGGTAGAGCGTAACCTTGCCAAGGTTAAGGTCGCGAGTTCGAATCTCGTCTCCCGCTCTTGTTTTGTTCATTTATTATTTGGTATTTGTGTGATGCAAATGTATGTAAGACATAAATAAGTGCTTAAATATTTTTATAGACCTTAATTTGTTGTTAATATAAATACATGAGCGCCACAGTGGTGAAATGGTAGACACAAAGGACTTAAAATCCTTCGGAATTATACTCCGTGTGGGTTCGAGTCCCACCCGTGGCACATATTTGTATGAAAAAACTTGATAAACTTGTGATGTCAATGTTCTACAGGTATTTTATATCTGTATTTTTTCTAACATATTTCATAGTGTTATTAAGTTTACTATATGATAAATTACCTATTATATTGAGTAAAAACTTGGGCGTTAAATTATATTTACAGATTATTTTTTATTTGATGGTTTTTCTTACGCCTTATATAAGTGTTTTGTCTTCGATGTTAGGTACGATATTATTTATTACTAGGTTTGATTATAATTTGCAGTTAACAGCGATAAAGTCTCTTGGTATTGGATTTAAGAGGTTTATTATTTCATTGTCGATGTCTTTTTTCTTTTTAAGCTTATTGATAGGATGGTTTACAAACTTTCTGTCTCCTTTTTTTAAAAAAAAATGCTATGATATTTTTAGAAACTTGGAGAATTTAGATCCCTCCTTAAATATAAAAACGAATGTTTTTATTAATGATATACCGAATTTAGGTGTTTTTGTTGGTGATAAAAGTGGTGGGAAGTTGAGTGATATAGTTGTTTATACGCATACTAACGACATGGATTCGTTGTTTATATCTGAAAACGGGAGTGTAAGTTCTGATCATTTGACTAAGATTACAAGTATAGAATTAAATAATGGCTTTAATTACTGTGAAGGTCCTTTGTTAAATAGATTAAGTGGTACAGATAAGAAGAATAAAGTAGACATAAGGAATGTTTTTAAAAATCAGAATATTTATGTAGACATGAAGGATATAAACAAATTTGGGTCTTTTTATGAATCGCTTGGAGATATTGATTCAGCAAAAATATTTAAGATGTTGAAGGAAAGTAAGGCATCGATAAATACAAATATAAACAATATAATGGGTTCATTAGATAAAAATTATAGGGATTTATTTGATGAAATTAGTGAGAAAAAAGAGGGTGTATTAAAGCGTAAGATACACAAAAGTTTATTAGATGAGACTTTTGACAGTAATGTGTTCGATAAGGCAGATGATTTAAAGTCTAAGAATGTAAATGAATTTAATTCAATAAAAAGTCAGCGTAGTGAAATAAAAAGATATTATGTTGAAATTTTTGGGAGGAATATGGTTATTTTAGGTTGTTTTTTGATGTTGGTAATAGGGACTTATGTAGGTTTTTTATTGAAACGAGGGGTGATGATTATCCAGATAATAATAGGAGCTATATTTGTGAGTATTTATTTTTTAGGTGAGTCATTATTTGTAAAATTGATTTCTTTAGATAGTCATCTATATTTATTTAGACGATCTGGTGGGACTGTGACAATACTACTTCTTATTTGCTTTTATTTGTTATTTAAACTATTATTATCGCTTTTTGGTAGGTATAAAAAGAAGCGTATGTTAAATAAACAGAAATTAATGTCTGCTGAAAATTAGATTTAATTATTCTACAAATGTTTTTATATATTTTTGTGCTTTTATGTCTAGGATTTTGTGTATCGATTATGGATTGAAAAGAGTTGGAATTGCAGTGACAGATAAATCGCTACTAATATCATATCCATTGGTTACAGTAGTGAAAAATGATTTATTTAATTTTTTAGATGATTATTTTGCAAAAGAAGAAGTAGATAAGGTAGTTGTTGGGGACCCGGTCATTTATGGCTCAGAGTGTAATATAATGGCTGAAATAGATAATTTTGTGTGTGCATTTAAGAGTAAATATCAAAAAGAAGTTGTATTGTTTAATGAGAGATATACGACAAATATCGCAAAGTATTACATATATAACGATAGCATGTCTAAAAAAAATAAGCGTGATAAGGGATTATTAAATAAAGTAAGTGCTGCAGTTATTTTAGAGTCATATCTAAATTCATTGAGGAAGAGTAATATCTCTTAAATAAAATTATTGTAGGGAGTTTATTAATGATTTTGTGTATTTATGTTGAGGATTTTCATAAATCTCTTTACATGTTCCATATTCAACAATTTCTCCATTTTTCATAACAGCGATGTTATCTGAAATATAATAGACTATATTTAAATCGTGAGAAATGAATATTATAGTTAGATTAAATTTTTTCTGCATATCTACAAGTAGATTCATTATATGGGCTTGTGTAGATACATCTAGTGCAGAAACTGGTTCATCACATAGTAATATTTTAGGACTTTGTATTAATGCACGAGCAATTGCAACTCTCTGACTCTGCCCTCCAGAACATTGACTTGTATATTTGTTTTTTAATGAATGGTGTAAACATACATTCCTCATCATTTCTGAGACTCTTTTATTTAATTCGTCTTTAGTAATGTGTTTCCTAGAAATTAGTAAAGGTTCTGCTATTGCATCAAATATAGTCATATTAGGGTCTAGGCTTGCAGACGGATTCTGGAAGATCATTTGAATATCTGACCTTATTGGGGCCCATTCTTTTTGTGATTTAAACTCCTCTATATGATATTTATTGTTATATATAATTTCTCCACTTGTAACTTTATTTAGGCCCAAAATAGCCTTAAGAAAAGAAGTCTTTCCACTACCAGATTCTCCAATTATACCCAATACTTCGTTTTCTTTTACGCTAAGACTAATATTTCTAACTGCTCTATACTTATTTTTAAAAAGACCAAAGAAAGATGCCATTTCGTATTCAATCACTAAATTCTTTATTGTCAATATGTCAGTCATTATTTTATGTTATTAGAATTTTTTAAAACAAGCTACTAAATGATTATTAACATTTTCTAATGCAGGTTTTTCTGCTAAACATCTATCTATACAATATTGACATCTATTATAGAAAGGACATCCCTTTGTTAATTTGTTTAATTGAGGTATTTCTCCAGGAATAGTTTTTAATCTACGTCCCTTGTCTTCTATTTTTGGAGTTGAATTTATTAATCCAATTGAATATGGATGTTGTGCATTCTTAAAGAAATCTGCTGTATCTGCTTCTTCGACAATATGTCCACAGTACATTACGATTATCCTATCGCTAAATTTTGCAAGTGTCCTAAGATCGTGTGAAACAAACAGTATAGACATGTTGTTTTTAATTTTCAGCTCATTCAGATATTTTAATACACATAGTTGAATTTCTGGATCTAATGATGTTGTTAGCTCATCACCAATAAATAAATGTGGACTACATGATAATGCCATTGCAATTAAAAACCTTTGTCTTTGACCACCGGAGAACTCATAGGGGTACTTATTTATAACATTTTTTGCATTGTATATACGTAACACATCTAATATTTCTATTATTTTATTTTTGGCGTCCTTTTCTGTTTTGCCATAATGTAACACAAGTGGTTCTATTAATTGGTCTACAACACGCATGTAAGGGTTTAAACTTAACGATGTGTCTTGAAGTGCTATAGAAATGTAATTCCCCCTTATTTTATTCAACTCATATTCATCTAGTTTTAGTAAGTTAGTGTTATTAAATATTATTTCTCCTTCTTTTATAGAGTTTTTAGGTGATAAATTTAATATTGACATCACAGTTTGTGTTTTACCGGACCCAGATTCCCCTATAATACCAACGAATTCACCTTTTTTTACTGAAATATTTATATCGAATAAGGCTTGGTATTTTCCCTCGTCTGTTTTGAAATATAAATTTAGATCTTTAATGTCGAGAATAGAATCTTCCATTGTTTTAGGTTATAAAAATTTACATTAAATAAAAATATTATGTGTAGTGTTAAGGTTAGTAGAAGAAATAAACCAGAAGAGGATGTAAGAAAATTTATAATCGATTATCTTGTAGAAAATTATAATTATAACAAGTCATTGTTTAGGATAGAAAGGAAAATAGAGAATATTAACCAACAATTTAGGCCAGATATAGTAATTTATGATAGTGATTGTACTCCTTTTATGGTAATTGAATGTAAGGCAAATAACGTAAAAATAAGTCAGGATCATGTATTTCAGATAATAAACTATAATAACTTCCTGAATTCAAAGTATATATTGGTTACGAATGGTGTTAAAATCTTTTGTTGGAAGCTACTTGGTAATGAATATATAAAATCAGAAATACCAAAGTTTGGTTCAGAGTAGAAATTGGTAATAATTTTTTTATCTGTAATTGTTGATATATGTCTGATACTTGTTTTTTAGTCTTATTAAATCATTAGTTACTGAATTAAATGCTCCAGAATTAATAGCCTGTTTTATCTTAAAAAGTATATATTCTAAGTAAATTTTAATTGTTTCTTTCATTGCACCGTTAAAGTCTAAAATTTCGATATCACTATTATCTATAACTGCACATCTATGATTATCTACAGATATTTTATCTATGTCTATTCTTGGACCATTTTTATTTACATAAAACCTACCTCCTTCAAACTCAAAGTTGTCTATTATTACTTCAATAATTTCATTTTCATCAATTTCGGTAAATTCTGACGAATTATCTAGTTTTACAAATACTCTATTATTCTCATACCGTAATCGTTCAGTTGGGATTACTTGTTCTTTTAGCTTTAAGGACAGTCTGTCTTTGGGAAATTTATTAAAAATGTCAATTGATCGCTTTTTAGAGTAAATAGGGATCTTTAGGTTATCAAATTTTTCACAGCCTTTAAATGTATATCCTTCTACATTACCGTTGTTGTATTTGTAAATATACTTTATATATCTCGATTTATCTTTAATTACACTCATATTTTTTTGTAATTCACGAACAAAACTGTCAATGTCTTTATCCAATATTTTAATCAATTCCCTCTGCGCATCTTCCGATAAGTCGACTCTTTCCTCAGCCTTATGAATATTAAATATGTTACTATGATATTTAAATTCAACACTATTGTTCATTCTATACTGAATAGGAAAATCAAGATCTATAAAGGCTACATCGATTATTTTAATTGTATTACCATCATCTTTTGTTATATATATTTGATTCCGAGCCCCTTGATCGCCAGTATCGAAGAGTATTGCCTGGATAAGCAATTTGTTATAAATACTTCTATCTATTTCATAGCGTTTAGCTTCTGGATGTTCGTCATTGTAATGATTAACTGCACAAAAAACTGAGGAGAAATTGTCTAAGGTTTCCCCTTTGATAAAATCTTGAAAGTATTGATTATAAATATGTGGTTGATTATTACTGAAAAAGAATCCGTAGAACGTATTTCTTGCAATATAATCAATGTTGTACCTAGCCTTTAACACTCCATTATAGGATTTTGAATATATTAAATTTTTCCCTTTGTAATTTAACTTAAAAATATAATTACAATTACCATTGGAAAACTTTTTAGATTTTATTTTATTACTCTCCAGTTGTTTTATTAATATTTCTAACTCATTAGTATTTAAATCAATACCTTTACTATCAATAACACTTATGCCCTCATTTTTACCAGTTCGCCTACACGATTCACAGCAACATGAAAATAAATCATAGTTAAGAATAAAGAAGCATATCCAGCTATTCTTTAACAACATAATAAGGAACTAAATAAAAAGTGAAAATCTAACAATATTTTATTTAAAAAAATCTCCTCGAGGTCCTATTAATTTTTCTATATCATCTTTTGTCAGTTCTTCATTTTTACATAGTTCTGTTGCTACTTTATTTAATTCTTCAATATGTGCCTTTAGCAGTGATTTTACTCTTGTGGAACAATCATCAACAAGTTTCCTTATCTCTGCATCAATTGATTTAGCGGTTTCCTCAGAGAATGGCTTACCTGTCGTGTATGGATTGTTCTGTATGGCAGCTCTGTAGGAGATTCTACCTATCTTATCATTCATACCGAAGATAGTGACAATATCGAAAGCTATTCTATGAACGTTTTCTAGGTCATTTGATGCTCCACTTGACATAGTATCATATACTATTTCTTCAGCACATCTACCACCGAGGTAGGAACATAAATTATCATACATTTCATCTCTTGTTGTCAAGAACTTCTCTTCAGGGATATATTGTGCGTAGCCTAATGAATATCCCCTAGATGTTATAGTAACCTTTAATACTGGGTCAGCATGCTCTAGATACCAGCTAGTAATTATATGCCCTGCTTCGTGTGTAGCAACTGCCATTTTCTCTTTTTCACTCAATTCGATGCTTTTTCGCTTTAGCCCAGCAACAATTCTGTTGAATGATTCTTGAATATCTTCATTATCAACTTCTGGTTTATTTGCTATAGTTGCTAATAACGCTGCATTATTACACATTGTGGCAATTTCAGCAGATGAAAACCCTATTGTACGTTTAGCTAGCGTGTTTATGTCAATATTGTTCTTATTAATCTTAATCTTATTGAGATATAGTTCTAAAATGGCTGTTCTTTCTTTAAGAACAGGCTTATCAATCAATATCTTCATATCAAACCTTCCAGGACGTATTAATGCCTTATCTAATACATCTAATCTGTTTGTTGATCCGATGACTAAAATACCGCTATTTGAATCAAATCCATCCATTTCAACAAGTAAACTATTCAATGTTTTTTCTTCGTCATTATTTCCTATAGAGGATCTAGACCTACCGACTGAATCTATCTCATCAAAGAATATTATTGCAGGTAAGTTTTTCCTTGCAGATTCAAATATTTGCTTTATATGCAATACTCCAGCACCATATAAAACTCCACCAACATCTGCTGCTGAAACATAGTAAAAGGATGCGTTACATTCACCAGCAATGGCTTTAGCTAATAAAGTTTTACCATTACCAGGAGGGCCTATAAATAGCATCCCTTTTGGCATTTTTCCTCCAATTTCTTCTAATTTTTTAGTGTTATTTAGTAAATCTACAATTTCTTGACATTCTGTCTTTGGTTCAATTAGTCCTGCAATATCTTTGAAAGTTATTTTGTTTTTACTATCTTTGTCGAATAACTTTCCTCTGGAACTACCAAGGCCAAACATACCACCAAATGTCCCTTTTCCTTTTATCAAACCGATACTTAACAAAATATAATAAATGAAAAACAGAGAAAACAGTGTCGAAAGGATTTTACTAATAATTTGGAACCATGAAACATATGTTGTAACCTCATACCCTATTTTTTGATCTTCATCTAAATTATCCTCGATTAGTTTAAAATTTTTATCAAATACATACACAGATGGTATAATCATATAAAATGATAGTTTTTTAGTTTTTGCAAGGATCCCATTAAGCTTATCAAATACGCCAATTTTATCATTTAAAACATCGTACCCTCTGGACTTATTTATAATATTTAAACAATCGGAAACTGCATGTTTTTTTATGTATATATTTACAATTTCTGTATTTTTTACGCAGACTACTCTATCGATAAGATTTCTACTTATCATTTTATTCAGTTCATTATTGAAGATTTCAATATCTATATGTGAATTGAAAAGAAAATTATAGACTATGTAAAGTAAAAAAAAACTTACTCCAGCTATTGCTTTGTAATTTTTCCCAGTTTTATTTTTTGTTTTTTTCATATTTTATTATTTGTTTTTTCGGTAATTGTTTTTGAGTCTTCTTCTTTAGAACATCTAAGGAAGTCACTTTTTGCTATAGCCGATTTCATTTTTGTATCGGATTCTAGATTTTTCATATTCAAAAAGTCCATAGCACTCATGTTGTTTTTTCTTAATGACTCAGCAAGAGCAAGTGGAACCTCCATTTCTGCTTTAACAACTTCAACTCTGGCTTCTTGCTCTAGTGCTTTTTTCTCCTCCCTAATGGCTATAGCCATTGCTCTTCTAGATTCTGCCTTTGCTTCAGATACTTTTAAATCGGCATTTGCCTGGTCAATTTGTAATTTAGCCCCTATATTTTCAGCTACGCTAACATCTGCAATATCGATTGACAATATATTAAAAGCTGTACCTATACCTAATCCCTTTTCTAATACTAACCTAGATATTTTATTTGGGTCAGATAAAACTTCCTCATGATTAGCTGCTAATCCAACAGCCGTAATAATTCCTTCTCCAACTCGTGCTAATATTGTATCTTCTCCAGCTCCACCGACTAACTGTTTAATATTTGCTCTTACGGTAACTCTTGCAATAATTATAAGCTCTATTCCATTTCTAGTAACAGCTGATACTTCAGGGGTATCAATGACCTTAGGATTTACTGATATTTGTACTGCTTCAAAGACATTTCTTCCAGCTAAATCTATAGCTGCTGCATTATTGAAAGATAAGTCTATTCCAGCTTTTTCAGCTGATATTAATGCTTTAACGACTTTTTTAACATCTCCGCCAGCTAAAAAATGTGTTTCTAAATCTGAGCTACTTAACTTTAATCCGGCTTTAACTGCTGTTATATATGAATCAACTATCAAGTTTACAGGAACTCGTCTGATTCGCATTAAAATTAAACTCATTAAGCCAATGTGTGCTCCGCTAAATGTAGCAACTAGCCATTGATAAATTGGAATGAAGTAAAATATACATAAAATTATTAGAAAAACAATACCATAAACTAATGGATGATCAAAAATGTACCTTACAATTTCATCTAACATATTTATGTGTTATAAAAAATTTTTATATATTCCTACCAGTTTGGATATTCCAAAGTTTTTTATAGTATGAATCCTCTTTTTTTATCAATGTATCATGTGTTCCAATGTCTACAATATAACCATTTCTTATTACTATGATTTTATCCATATTAACAAGTGTAATTAATTTATGTGCTATAACGATTGTAGTACATTTACATTCCTTAATTAGATATTCCAGTGAGTTTTGGAAGTACATTTCTGATATTGCATCCAGAGCAGAAGTTGGTTCATCTAGCAGCAATATTTTAGACTTTTTTAAAAATGCTCTAGCTATAGCTATTCTTTGCCTTTGCCCTCCAGATAAAATACTTCCCATTTCACCTACGATTGTGTTATATCCATTCCTAAACTTCATTAGGTCGTCATGAATATTTATTTTTTTACATATGTCAAATACTTCAGAGTTGTCATTATTATCAGCTGCATATTTTATATTTTCGATAATAGATCTATTAAATAAAATCGTGTTCTGAGGAATTATACTAATGTTTTTCCTTAGGTATTCGGTATCAATATTTCTTATATCTGTATTGTTTATAGTGATTTTCCCTGTGTAATTGCTGTTATATTTTAGAAGGAGATTAAATATTGTTGACTTTCCAGTACCAGATTCTCCAACTATTCCTACTTTCTCGTTTTTATTGATTGTTAAACTAAGGTTTTTCAAAATATCGTCTTTATCGTCGGAGTTATAATTAAAAGAGACATTTTTAAATTCTATTCCTACAGATTCAGAAGTTGAAAAACTTACATTGTTATTTGTAACACATTGTACGTTATTTTGATTTCGCATGTCTAGAATACTAAGTGAATTTTTTAATTCATTAATCTCTTCAACTATAAACTGTATTGATCTTAATAGTTCCCATATCGATGTAGATATGCTAGTTAAATAAGTCCAGATTGCTATCATATTACCTACTGTAACTTTCCCATTAAAATATAAAAATGTAGTATATAACGTTGGGCAGAATATCATTAAGGAATATATAGTGCCTCCTGCATAATGAAATAGTAATTCATATTTGTATATTTTTTCTTGACAGGATACATAATTCTCTGTTAGATCCTTATTTAATGATTCTCTTTCTTTTTTAAACGAGTAAAAAGCAAAGATTGTTGAAATGTTTAATATTCTGTCGTTAATCCTTCCAATAATGTTATTATATTTGCTTTCTGATAGATATGTTGCCTTCCCTAGGTGTGATAGTATCTTTGTACATGCAGCAATAAAGAGAATTAAAAATAGAACTACCATAAAGCCGGTATTCCGGTCAATAAGGAATATAAGCGACGTGCAGGATATTATTATGAATGGATTTGTTATAAATGCATCACTGATATCAGATACCAAGTCATCGTATGTGCTAACTATATTTCTTATTTTACTGCATAATACCCCACTTGTATTTTCTCTAAAGAAATTGTATTTTTTATTTTGTATATTGTCATACACGTGTAAAATTATGTTTTTATTTATATATGGTAGCGATTTTTTTTGTGACAGTATTTTTGTAATATGTACCAATTCATATACAAATACTATGCATCCAAATATTATTAGTTTATATAGCGTATCTTTAATCTCTTTATTAGTCAGACTATCAATCAGATAGTTTTTAATAAATCCATATACACTTGGTTCAGTACTAATAATTAGTATTGTAATTAGATTTAAGACGAAATATTTCCTACATCCTCTTATATGTTTTAAATAAAATCTTATAACCTCCATTGCCCCCATAATTTAAAAACGCTTTTTATTCATCGCAACGATAATTTAAATATAAAAGTATTATATTAAATTCAAAATATGTATAAAATTTTTTGTATTAACATAAAACGTTAACACTAAATATGGATTACTTTAATATCAGTTTGATAGCATTGTCTATTCTGACATTCTACCTGTTTTTTATAGTTCCACAAAAAAAAGAGAAAATGATGGAAAAAAAGTTTTTTGATGGTTTAAAGAAGGGCTCAAAGATTGTATTAAAAAACGGCCTATGTGGGAAGTTCTTGCACTTTGAAAGTGATAATGTTGTGATTGAGGTTAGTTCAGGAATAAAATTAGAGTTTTTAAAAGAGGTAATATATGTTAGTAAATCGATAGAGATGTCAAAGGATGTTGTTAAGGAATAGTATTGAATATGTTACTACCTAGAAATGTTACTGGGACATCTGATTATTTTGGTGTTGAAGTTGAAAAATTAAAATATATTTTTGATATATTATCTTCTATTTTTGTGCGTCATGGTTTTAAAGAGCTAAGGACTCCTGCGTTTGAGTATTTTGACTTAGTAAAAAAATCTTATGGTGGGGAGTGTGATAAGCTTATATACCATGTCTTAGATACCAATACAAATTTTACAGACGAAGTGTTGTCAAAGATAAAGGAATCAGGAATAGACGTAATATCAAAAAAATGTTTGCGATATGATTTAACATTACCTTTGATTAGGTATGTATATAAAAATATAAATAAGATAAACTTCCCATTTAAAAGATTCCAAATACAACCTGTATGGAGGGCTGACAGACCTCAGAAGGGTAGATTTAGAGAGTTTTTCCAGTGTGATATAGATATTGTCGGTTCTGATTCATTGTTGTGTGAAGCTGAATTGATTCAAATTATAACAGAAGGGTTGAATAAATTGGGGTTAATAAATTATAAAATACGTATAAACAGTAGAAAGATACTAAATGATATATGTAAATTGCTTGGTATTGAAAGTGATTTCAGGGATTTTTGTGTATTATTAGATAAAATTGATAAAATCGGGGTTGATAGTTTTATTGAGGGGGTAAGTAAATTAAACATATCTGAAGATAAAATTGATATTTTGAAAAAGATATTAGAATACAAGGATAATATAGGTTTTTTGGAGGAATTATTTTTAAAAAACGATATTGATAATAAAAATTTAATTGAATTGTACAATTTAAAAAAAACATTAGTATCTATTGCGGTTGACTTAAAAAGGATAGAGATCGACTTTTCTCTAGCAAGAGGATTAGATTATTATACAGGGATAGTTTATGAAGCTGAAGTAGTAGGTGTGAAAATAGGGAGTATTGTTGGAGGTGGACGATATAACTATTTTGGAGAGAGGTTTGGCTCAGAGAAATTAAATGGAGTAGGTGTTTCATTCGGAATCCAAAGGATATTTACTGCTCTTGAGGAATTATGTTTATTTAAATTTAATTCAGGTCTAAAGAATAGAATTCTTATTACAAATGTGGATGGGAAAATTAATGCTAAGTATATAAATATATTGAGGGATAAATATGTAGTTGAGCTTTACTATAATCAAAACGATAATCTGAGGACACAGTTAAAGTTTGCAAATAAAAACAATTTTGATTATGTTTTGATAGGAGACAGTATTAGGAATATGGAAACTGGAGAACAATTAAATTTTGCTGATTTTATGAATGCTTCTTGAAAAACTTTTTTGAATTATATATTTTGATATAATTAATGTATAGATATGTTCTTGGTTTACATGATACTTATTGTTGTGGTCTCATTATTTTTAATTTTACTATGTCTAGTTCAATCTTCTAGGAAGGAGAATTCTTTTGGTGGAATTGTTGAAACGTCTGGATTTAGTCAGGTTGTTGGAATAAAAAAAACATTTGATGTGTTAGAAAAATTAACGTTATCATCGGCATTCATAGTATTTTTATTGTGTATACTTTCTTATTATTCTTTGACTTCTAGTAGTAATAAAAAATTGAAGGTTAGCACGCATTATGTCCAAAACACTGATGATGCTTCTAAAGAGAAGTAACATAATCTTATATGTTTTGGAGAATATCATATAAAATGTTATTTAATTAATATGCCTGGTTGTGATTATAGTGAAATAAGTAGTTTGTTTTGTAATTTTATAGATGAATGTAAAGGTAAAAAAGTTACATTATTGATGCATAAAAATGCTGATGGGGATTGTATTGGTGCTTCATTGGCTGTCTGTATGTTTTTAGAAGCGTTAGGTTGTGAATGTAAAGTAATATCAACAAACGCGTATAATAGAAATTTTAATTGGCTGCCGTACTCAAGTAATATTTTGATTTTTAATTCATTATTTAGAAGTACAGTTGTAAATTATATTGATGAATCTAGTGTAATAATATGTTTAGACTTTAGTCAAAAATCTCGCATAGATCCTGAATTAGCTAATTTTTTAGACGGTAAGCGTGTTTGTATCATAGACCATCATCAAGATAAGCCTGATATAAATGGTGTGAATATAATCAACTCAGAGGCGTCATCTACATGTGAAATAATATATGAAATTTTGAATATTGCATATAGTGATAAAATAAATAAAGATATTGCCACATATCTGTATTCTGGTATATTGTGTGACACTGGACATTTTATTACACAGAATATGACTTATAGAGTTTATGAAATCGCTGCTGATTTAATGAAGCGTTTTAATCTAGAGGTCCATATCATAAACAAGAATATTTTTGGTAATAATAGGTTTGCACGGATGAGGTTTTTAGGTCATGTGCTTAGTAGATGCCTAAAAATAGTCCCTAATTACAAGGTGGCTTATATTGTGTTGACTAAAGAAGATACTGAGAAATTTTATTTAAAGCAAGGAGAAACAGACGGATTGGTTAATTATGCTTTATCTATCGAAAATATTGAATTTGCTGCGTTATTTAATCAGAAAAATGATGGTGTATATATTTCGCTTAGATCGATAGGTGACTTTTCTGTAAGCGATTTTGCCAAGAAGTATTTCAATGGTGGTGGTCATAAAAACGCAGCTGGAGGCTTTTCTAATTCCTCAATAGCTGATACAGTGAGCAATTTTATAAATTATTTAGTAAATTACAGTTTTTTAAAATTTAATAACTAACTTTATGAATGTGAAAAGTTCTAAAAAAAATGATAGAGTGTATTTATGTCTTAACATAATTACGTTTTTACTTATAGGAGTCGTTGTATTTTTGTATAATAAGGTAGCCTTTAACGAAACGAGTACTGGTGTTTATTATAGAAAATTAGAATCTGGAAATGGTAAAAGTATAGATGAGTGTATTGATATAATAAATAAGGAACGTGAAAAAAATAAGTCTAATAAAAATGATGTTCACAATGATGTTCATTATATTATAAAGGTTGAAAGGTGTATTACTTATAAAGGAACTGTAGTCGAATATCCAAAACAATGTTCAAGGGATATATACGTTTATGATTATAATAACGTGAAGAATAATAATTATTTGGGTGATTATTATGAGTGTTTGAATATGTTAAAGAACATTGGTGATCGATATTTGTTCAAAATAAAAATGAAGGATGCTCACATAAATACACATTTGAATATTTCAGAAGATGATTATGTTTGTATTGAAATGAAGTTGGTTGATGTATTTGATAGTAATAATTTTTACGGCAAACAGATTGAACATTTCCAGGATATGTTTAATCATTTTCAGACGAGCAAGGAACTTGACAAAGAAATTATAATGCGATATTTGGAAAATATTAAGAGGGAGTACTCAAATGTTGGTGATTATTTTGTTGTTTTAGATGATCAAGGAAGGGGAGAAAGAATAAAGAGTGGTGATAAAGTAAAATATAGTTATTATGTAAAGCCACATGGTGGTAAAGTACTTAATACGAATATAAAGAGAATAGCTGAGGACAATGGGATATATGATGACAAGATGAAATATGAACCAAATGAGATAGTAGTAAATAGCAATGATTATTCACCATTGAGTGCATTTGTCTTTTTTAAACGTGGTTCCATTGGGAAGATATTTTATCCATTAAAGAGTCCGTTATATATAGCTGGACATAATTTTATTGAGGTTTACATTGAAATTATTGATGTTAAACATGAAGAAAAAGGAAAGGATAATATTGAACAGGATAAAAAAGTTGACATGAAGGATAATACTGATTCAGCAAAGAGTGTTGATAAAAGTAATTCGAGTAATGAAGTAAAAAATGTCTCTGGATCAGCTGTTAACAATGCACTGAATAAGGTAGATGATGATAAAAATGAGAAGATAGTAGTAAATAATAATCTGAATGATAGTAAACAGAAAGATGGGAAGAAAGGTCAGAGTAAAAATGTAGATAATACTAAGAAGAAAGATACTAAGAAGAAAGATACTAAGAAGAAAGATACTAAGAAGAAAGATACTAAGAA
>CAMNOX010000005.1 GCA_946547305.1 uncultured Cytophagales bacterium
TTACTAGTATTAAAACAACTTAAGTCTAGTGCCTCTAATTTCTCACACCCATAAAACATATTATTCATATTAACAACTTTACTAGTATTAAAACAACTTAAGTCTAGTGCCTCTAATTTCTCACACCCATAAAGCATATAACTCATATCAGTAACATTACTAGTATCTATATTAATATTACACACAGTTATGTCTTTACAGCCCATGAACATACTTCCCATACTAGTTATACCGTTAGACGATAAAAGTGATACACCTTTAAGTTCACATTGTCTGAATAAATTGTCCATACCACTACCGTATACTATCACAATATATTTAGTTGATTCATCACCTTTTAAACCCACAATCGCAATTAAATATGGTTTCTCTTTTATCTCATTATCTACTGTAACTTTAGCGTTCTTAATTGTCTTAATATAGTTAAATTTGTATGCTTTAGTTGAATCATAAAAAGCATCATTTACAATTTTTTCATCATTTGCAGATACCTTATTGCCATCATTTAACTTAATTTCCGAACCTCCAACAGGCTTAATTGTAACACCATCAGGTCTAACAATTATTTCTGCATCAAACTTATTAGTTTCAGCAGGAGTTGATTTACCACCACCTTCACCAGGATTCATATCTTTATTCTTATCGTCTGGTTTACCACCACCTCCAGTAGGGACACTCTTTTTAGATTTTAAATTACCCAATCCTCCACCTCCATTACCATCATTATTCCTTTTACAACAACAACATCCGCTATTTATGTCAAAACAATATCCAATTATAGCTAATGCCAATAAAACCAACTTCATATTTATAAAATAAAATAAAATAAAATAAAATAAAATAAAATAAAATAAGGAAAACTTTTTAATTTGACTGAAAAACTAATCTATTAAAACAATAACTAAATAACTACTATTTCTTCGGCTTAATTATATTAGGAATTTCTTTTAATGCTTTACATCCTTTAAACATATCACCATTATTAATAAGCTTATCAGTATTCCATTTAGATATATCTGGTAATGATGATAATGATTCACAGCCACTAAACATATCATTCATATAATTGACATTACCAGTATTCCATTTAGATATATCTGGTAATACTTTTAATAATTTACATCCACTAAACATACAACCCATATTTTCAACTTCACTAGTATTCCATTTAGATATATCTGGTAATGATGATAATGATGAACATTCTTTAAACATACAACTTATAATTTTAACATTATTAGTATTCCATTTAGATATATCTGGTAATGATGATAATGATGAACATTCTTTAAACATACAACTCATATCTTTAACATTATTAGTATTCCATTCAGATATATCTGGTAATGATGTTAATGATTCACACTCATAAAACATATAACTCATATTTTTAACATTATTAGTATTCCATTTAGATATATCTGGTAATGTTGATAATGATGAACATTCTTTAAACATATAACCTATATCTTTAACATTATTAGTATTCCATTCAGATAATTCTGATAATTCAGTTAATGATGAACACCTTTCAAACATACCATGCATATTAGTTACACTACTAGTATTAAACCCTGATTCAAAGTAAATACGACTTAACGATTCACACTTATAAAACATATAACTCATATCAGTAACATTACTAGTATCAACATCTGGACAAAAAAAGACATCGTCCAATTTATGACATTTCCAAAACACACGCTGCATATTTGTGATTTTAGATGAAGATAACATACCAACAAGATATAGATCATCAACTTCTGCAAATAAATCACTAATATCTTTTTCTTTCACTTGAATATAAATAAAGTACTTATCCCAAACAAAGTGCTCTTCCCCATCACCATCTTTATCAGCATCATCATCATTATCAATTGTATTCTCATCACCATTTCTTATAGTTTCTATATATGCAAACAAATACGGTGATTTCTTGATTTCTTCATCAACTGTAACATTTAACATAGCAATTTGATTTATTTCAAAATTGCTTGCATCATACACTTTTATAATGTTACCATTCTTAAAATCTTTACTCAATAAACTCTTATCATTCACCACTTTATAATATTTCGCTTTCCCATCAACACTAACATTAACAGAATCAGGCGTTAGCAATATATCTATTGATACATCATCTCCAAGTTTATCATCAAACATATCATCACTATTATTCTCTACGAATGAATCATCACTCTCCCAAAGAATAACACCATCATTTTTAGAAGATTGTAATCCATCTTTCTTGCAATCTTTATCGATTATAGGATCTGAAACACCAACTTTCCCACCGCCAGAACCATTATTCACATGGTTCGGGCTTTTAACATCAACGTTATTCTTATAGTTTCCATGATTTTTAACATCTTTTAATATGTTAACATTATTACCTGTAGGATTTTTTATATCATTCTTCCTATTGACCCTAAAAGCACCATCATACTTTTTTCTATTTTTAAATGGTATTTTAGGTTTTCTTGGTGTTTTTTTTATACTTTTGACTCTCTTATTAGATTTTTTACTACCACTAGCACCTCCACCACTATTCTCACTTACTCTACAACTTTTACAACACCCTTTACTATTACCATTATTTCCTTTACCACAACAACCACTATTTATATTAAAGCAATATCCAATTATAGCTAATGCCAATAAAACCAACTTCATATTTATAAAATAAAATAAAATAAAATAAAATAAAATAAAATAAAATAAGGAAAACTTTTTAATTTGACTAACTTTCTAAAAACAACTTAAATAAAGTACAAATCTATATAAATCAACTACTTAGTATTTTTCACAAACGTTTTTTTATCAACTGTTGTAAAACATTCATCAGAAAAGTGTTTTACTAATGCATTATCTAACATATTACAACACACTATTTTAATTAAGGAGTTACAATTAGAAATCAAATTTCTTCTTTTGTTTGCCTGTGTAAATTTATTAATATCAAACTTATTAAAATCTAATTCCACTAAATTGTTACACATACTGAACATAGACTCTACAGTAGTAACTTTATCAGACTTAAAATTATCACCAAGTTTCAAATGATTTAATGATTTACATCCATTAAACATATACATCATATTCTCAACATTACTAGTATTAAAATTACTCATATCCAATGATTCTAACGATTCGCAGTGATTAAACATTCTACACATTTTAGTGACATCACTAGTATCAAAATTACGCAGATCCAATAATTCTAATGATGTACATCCGTTAAACATATCTTCCATATTATCTATATGCTCTGATCCAAATATAAAAAGACGTTTCAACCGATTAGAACCACTAAATAACTCACTAAGATTTTCACCAACACAAACCATAAAGAAATAATTTTCATCATCGTAAAGTCCGATTGCAATTAAATATGGAGAACTTTTAATTGAATTATCTATTTCAACAGGAATACCATTAGGAAGGCTAATTTCAGTAACAGGGATTTTATATATTGCAATATCATTACCCTTACCTATTTTATTTTCTATGTTGAACCATATATTCACCAATCCTTCACATCCATCACCATCTAACAAGTCACTCTCACCAAGCTGAATATTTTTATCACTAAATATAATAGAAACTCCATCATTACTAACTTTTATTTTTTGAATATCACCATTTCTCACTACTCCTTTACCTTTAGTAGGTTTATGTCCTCCTCCTGTAGGTTCACCCTTTTTAGTTCCTAAATTTCCTGATCCACCTCCTCCACCAGGGACACTTTTTTTAGATTTTAAATTACCAAATCCTCCACCATTACCATCATTATTCCTTTTACAACAACAACCACTATTTATATCAAAACAATATCCAATTATAGCCAATGCCAATAAAACCAACTTCATATTTATAAAATAAAATAAAATAAAATAAAATAAAATAAAATAAAATAAAATAAAGAAAACTTTTTAATTCAAAATGGAACTACACACTAATAAATACAGTAATCATGAAAAATAAGAATCTCTACTATAAACATGAATTTCATCATATTTTTCAGTATTATAAATACCATTCAATATACGAACCATTTCATCTTCAGTTAATACTTTTGCATCTTTTAAATCATCATATGAATACCACTTGCCTTCATCTGGATAATATATACAAACATACATATGATATTCATACACAAGCACAAATAACGCCTTAACATCTATATCGCGCCTAGTGGATAATGAAGTGAACCTGCCTTCTCTGACAATTTGTCTAAATCTTTTTATACTTTCTTTATCTTCTTTACGAATAAAATCTACATTATAATACTGTCTTTGATTAAACAAATTTGACATATGTCTATCCATAAAATACTCTTCTTGTACATATGAATCAAACTCATACGATAAGACAGGGAGAAAACAATCTTTAAAGAAAAAATTAGATTTGAAACCAGCCATAATAACATTACTATCCATTATTACTTTTTTTATAAGTTTTATTTGCTTTTTTTGTCCATTTTCATTTACTGTTTCCATATAACATTTATTTTCCATAAAACATTCCTTCATTATTTTTTCTTTTCCATAACAAACCTTTAAATTCATCTTATCTCCTTCCAGATACGTACACGTAGCCTTTAAAATACCCATACAACTAACTTTATTTGTAGGATTGAACTCAGGATTCTCTACACATTTTTTTACAAACTTACATAACTCGCTAATAATTGGATAATTTTCAAATGGAATAATTTCTAACTTATCAAGCAAGTAAAAAAATATAACAAATGCAGAGTTAGTACATATATAATATTGCAACACACTAGCAAAAGTACAATTATTACTCACCCATTTTATAATAGTTCGCGGGCATTCATAATTTTTTTTATTCTTGAACGCATAATTCATCACAGCAATGATCTTATCTCTATTATTTTTACATTTTGAAATCTTATCGGCTAATTCTATATAATCTTGACTATCAATCTTATCTATACATTTTAATTTCTTTATAGGGGGATTATAATTCATACGTTCACTACCTTGGTTAGGATTAAGATTCACATTTGCACATCGACAGCTATTACAACAATGACAACAGCAATCACTATTTATCTCAACATATACAACTACAAAAATAAATAAAAACGAACTTCTACTCATATTATATTAAATTAATTACATATGATTAATTGTTTTCATCCCTAATAAATCAAATATCTGTTCAATAACTTCCTTAATTTTTTTAACCAACATAATACAAAAATTATATCTATTCATATCATTTATCTTACTTACATTTATTTGGGCGTAGAATTTATTAAACTCTTTTGAAATTTTTAATAGATACTGAACCAAAAACGATGGATTATACTCTTTTGCGGCCTTTAATAAAATATCATTAAATTCCGCTAACGTAAATATCAACTGTTTTTCTATTTCTGACAATTCAAATTCACCAAACTCATCTGATTTAAAATCATTTTTATCTAACAACGATGACATCCTAACATACGAATACATAACAAATGTAGCTGTATCACCATTAAAATCTATGGACTTATCTGGATCAAATACTATTTTTTTTTTAGGGTCTACTTTTAATAAAAAAAATTTCAAAGAATTCATCCCAATACATCTATAAATAAACTCTTTTTCACTCACGTCCAAATTTGATAATTTATTTAATTGTTCAGTCTTTTCTACTGCCTTTTTGTACATCTCTTGTATTATATCGTCGGCATCAACTACTGTCCCCTCTCTAGATTTCATTTTTCCATTAGGTAACTCAACCATACCATATGAAATATGATAAATATTGTTACAATACTCTAAATTGAGTTTTTTTAAAATAGCTTTTAAAACCTTAAAATGGTATATTTGTTCGTCTCCAACAACATATAACATCTTATTAAACTTATAATCATTGTATCTTAGGTTTACTGTGCCAATATCTTGAGTAATATAAACTGAAGTTCCATCTCCTCTTAATAACAGTTTTTTATCCATTCCAACATCTTCTAAATCAACCCAAACAGAATTATCAGGTTTTTTATAGAATACACCTTTCTCTAATCCATAATTAATCATATCCTTCCCTAACAAATATGTATTAGATTCGAAATATTCCTTGTCAAATTTTATTCCTAATACATTATATGTCTCATTAAATCCATCTAAAACCCAATTATTCATCTTTCTCCATAATTCCACCGTCTCTTTATCACCATCTTCCCATTTCTTTAATAGCTCCTTAGCTTTCAATAATATCGGTGTATCTATAGCTTTTCTGTCAGAATTTTCATAATTTTTACATTCTTCTTTGTACTGTTTATCAAATTTTACATAATAATCGCCAACAAAATGGTCACCTTTAATATTTACATCTTGAGGAGTCCTATTTTCACCAAATAATTTATAGGCCACCATTGACTTACAAATATGAATTCCTCTATCATTAACCAAAGTCACCTGATGTACATTATAACCACATTTTTTTAATATCTGACTCAATGAATAACCTATAAAGATATTTCTCAAATGCCCTAGATGTAAAGGTTTATTTGTATTTGGAGAAGAATATTCAATTACTACATTCTGCGTAGAATCTCCATTTGAAACCTTAAGTTTTTTTACATCAATAGACCTAAATACACTAATTATAAATGAATCAGACAATTTTATATTAAGGAACACACCAATTATATCGTACGATACTATAACATTTTTTTCTAATAATGCATCCAAAAATATCTTCAAAGTCTTATTCTTTTGATCATTTGATATATCTAAGCCAGATAACAGAATAGTAAAATCACCATTAATATTAGCGTTTGTTCTCTGAATATCGCCAGCTTTAAGTTTATAGTCACTCGCTGAATGCAATTTATTAATAAGTTCCCTAACAAAAACGTTCATAATCGTAAATATTAAAATTCATCAAAGAATCTAAATCCCAAAAATATTTTCAAATCAATAAATGTCTCTAATATATTCGGATTTGACATATCACCAATATATGGGAATATCTTAGTTTTATCAATTTCCCTAAATCCATGTTCGAAATCTGCCATATCACTAGTTATAATACCTTTAAATAAGACCTTAACATTTAAATTAATTCCAAATGGCGAACTCTTAAATTTAAACAAGTCAACCGAAATGTTTATAGGAGTTATTGCATACCATAATGGCCAATAAGGAATCCCGTCATATTTTACCCTACTTCCGCCAACGATTATTTCAAAATGCCCATAATCTGAATATTTATATCCAATGTTTATATTCATAAAAGGAACATTATTTTTATTGGAATCCTTTTTTATGAATGAAAAACCACAATCCAGCCCCAATGTCAAATTAAAGTCAAAAAAGATATTAAATGCCTTCAAGTCTAATTCATAAAAGTAATCACCATTACCTCTGTAGGCATTTCTAATATATGCAAAAAACCTAAATAAATCTAACTGACAGAAATCTATATATTTTATTGTACTAGTGTATTTTAGGTATTTCTGCCTTTTAAAATCAGTATTTTTTTGCAACAAATAATCGTTAAAACTTAATGTTATATCATTAGATTTTCTAATTTTATTCACTGTATTTAAATTATTATCTAATAAATTCGATTTTTTATCTTCACCAGTATTATCTGCTAAAGACTCCTGTGCCTTATTAATATCCATAATTAATTTATTTTTCTTTTTAATAGAATCAGCAATTTCTTTATTTGCAGACACCAAATCTATGCTATTTTTTTGCCTCGAATTCTTTACTTTTCTATCTATATTCTTCAAAAGCTCATTTGTCATCTTTAACTTCTTGTCCTCGCGACTATTAGTCTCTTTATTACCACCACACTGTAATTTTACAGAGGATAACAAATAAACAATTAAATAAACAAAACTAATCATACTTGGCCACTTATCCATCTATTTTTACCATTTAAATCACTATTAATTTTCACGTTCTTAATATTATTACAGCTAAACAATAATAATATATCGTTAGCAAAATTTTCGTTTATTTCTAAAAAAAATCTACCTCCATTATTTAAGCTGCTTTCAATTATAACTTTAAGCCTCTTGTAAAATACTAAAGGGTCGTTGTCAGATACAAATATTGCCTTACTTGGTTCATAAGACATAACACGATCACTCATATATTTCTTCTCACTTTCAAGGACATAAGGTGGGTTACTAACTATCAAATCATAATGCCCAATACTAAGCACCATATCGTCAAATATATCTAAATTAATAAAATTAATATATATATCATTTAACTTTGCACTTTCCTGTGATTTTATAATGGCATTTCTATCAATTTCTAAACACGTAACATCTAAAGACTTAAAATTCTTTTTTAGAGATATTCCTATACAGCCGCTTCCAGAACAGACATCTAATATTTTTTTACCGCAAATTCCATTTTTTAAAATACTGTAAACCATCTCTTCTGTTTCTTGTCGTGGTATAAAAACATGGCGGTTAAGTAAGATTGTACAATTTAAAAACTTACATCTACCAACAATATATTGTATCGGCTCGCCCATTCCCAACCTGTATTTTACCTCATTCAATATATCAATTATTTTAGATTCTTCAATGCCTACATCAGTATTCTTTATAACATTAACAACATTACAATCAAAATAATTTTCCAGAATAATACTAGTTATCGAATCTATCTCATAATCTTTAACAGCACTAGCAATACCATTGGATATAAAATCATACAATTCTTTTGATTTCATAAATATAAGTTTAAAATCAATAAAAATATAAAAATAGATTTTAACAAAAAATATGGGATTCATAATAACGTTTGCAATTGGGCTCTGTATCAATCTATTCTTTAGTAGAGTAAGATTAGTGGATAAATCTATTAATAAAAACATTAAAACATTTAGAGTTAATATTGGTGATACTATTTTAAATCAAAAATTGGGGGTGTCTGTAACAGAAATATTTAAAAATAGCATTACAGAAACATTAAAAAACGATTATAAACTAAAAATATTCAACGTAGAGGATAAAGAAAATAACCCAGACCTTTCTTTGCATTATTTTATCGAAGAATACAGTTTAAATGATATTAATGAAAAAAAAGACTATAAATTAGTAAAATTCAAATTCTCATTGAATTTTGTTGTTTTAAAGACAAGAAAAACTATAGAACATAGGTTGATAGAATTTGAAATGAAGAAATCAGAAAGTAATGAACTTAAGAATGTAATCGAGAACATAGTTAAACGCCATATTGATGATTTTGTTGATAATTACTTAATAGGAGACTAATTTTTTATAGTTGGTTTTTACATAATAAGACATAATTTGGTATTTAACAAAATTTTTATTTAACATATATAAAAACATAGTGTGTTTTTGATTATGAAGTGTAATTTTGATATAAAAAAAAGTTAGATAATATGCCTTGTGGAAGAAAGAGAAAGTTAAGGAAGGTTGCTACACATAAAAGGAAGAAGCATAGAAAGTTGTGTAGAAAATAGTGGAAAGTTTTTGTGTTAATTATTTATTTTTTATTTAATTGTGTCTGATTTTTTGAATGTATATGTTAGCGATGATAAAGATAAGGTAAAAATTGTATCATCGAATAACCGTGGGATTGTTGACTATGTAATAGAGAAGAAGGATGATGATTTTTCTATTGGAGATATAATACTTGGAGTTGTAAAGAAAAAAACTTTAGTAATTAATTCCTTTTTTATTAAATTGAATTCGCCAATAGATGGATTCATGCATTTTTCTGATTTAACAGATAGATCGTTGACCTTGAATTCATTTTGTAACGATCTGATAAATGGTAAAAAAGTAAAAGTTACTACTTATAATGTTGATGAAAGAGAAAATAGGGCCAGTTTTGATTATAACTACACCGCAGATTATATAAACGATGGAGATTATATATTAACTCAGGTTATAAAAAAACCAATATTTAACAAGGGTCCTAGATTATCGAGTAGAATAACGTTAGCTGGTGATTTTGTTATACTAGTAATATTTAATAATGAAATCAAGCTATCGAAGAAAATAAAAGATTCAGTTAAACACAATAAAATGATCTCAATAATAAATGAAATAAAGACAGAGTTAAAACTGAATAATTTTGGGATTATATTGAGAACATCAGCTGAATTATTTATTGATTTCGACAAGCCAGACGAAGCAAAGAAAATATTACTAGACGATATATTATCATTATTAAAAATATGGAGTAAATGTATCGAAAAGATTAAAGTAGCAAAAGTTGGTACTAAGATTTTTTCACCAAATAATGCTGTATTAAAGATTATTCAAGATAAATTAAAGGATAATATAAAGAATATATATGTTGATAATGTTAATATATATAATGATTTGAAGAATTATCTTAAAACCCTCATAAAAGACTCTTGTAATATTAAACTTTATGTAAATGAATCATTACCGCTATTTTCTTATAAGGGTATAAACAAACAGTTGAAAACTCTATTTAATAAGAAAGTAATGTTTTCAGATGGATGTTATTTATTAATTGAAACAACAGAGGCAATGAATGTCATAGACGTTAACAGTGGTTCATTATTAGATAACTTTACAGACCAAGAGGATTTATCTTTATCAGTTAATTTATTAGCTGCTGAAGAGATAGCAAGACAACTTATATTGAGAGATATGGGGGGATTGATTTCTATTGATTTTATCGACATGAAATTACAAAAAAATAGGATGTTGTTGTACGAAAAAATGAAGGAGTTACTACATGAAGATAAGTCTAATACCACTGTTCTACCTTTGTCTAGATTTAATATAATGCAGATTACAAGACAGAGAATTCGTCCAATTATACAAATAGATGATAAGGAAAAGTGTCCAACGTGTGATGGGAAAGGAACTCTAGTTTCTGTTATAAATGTTGTACAAGCAGTTGAGGGGGAGATACGGTTATTCCTAAAAACTACAAAATTTTATAGAATTGATATATATTTAAACCCAATATTAGTACCTTATTTTTCTATCGGTCTTTTTTCAAAAAGGTTTGTATGGAGTTTTAAATATTTTAAGTCAATAAAATTACATGAGGATGATAGTTTACCGCTAAACATAGTAAAAATATTTAATAAAAAGAAGCTTATAAAGGAAATAAACGTATAAATGTATTCATAGGAAAAAAGGAATATATTAATACATTTTAGGTAAATTCCTACTAATGTTTTTTTTAACTATTTTTTTTGTAGATTTTTAAAAAGTGGTAATGTTATATTTACTATTTCATTTTATTTTTCTAATATTTACAAATTTAATTTTATCATGTACTAGATGTTGTAATAGAAATAGCAAAAATTCATACGAAGATATAAGTAGGCTAGTAAATGATATATATATAAATAATAAACAAAAGATACCAAGTGAAAAAGTTATAGGCGTTTTCCGCAAACTATCGAATAATAATACTTCAAAAAATAATCCTGGATCACAAAAAATAAGGTTAATAAAATGGGAGAATATTAGGAGGGTTAATGGTATTGATGTCGACGTAACTGAATTAAAAAAACAAATAAAATTCGTTGAAAATATTTCATACATATATCTTCTTGAGTTCTTTTTTAGATTGATGGATAGTAAAAAAAACGTAAATTTTATGCTTTCAGTTAACGGAGTAGGAGGGCCTGTATTAGAATCAACTGGCTATATAAATCTTGAACTAGGTGACATTTTGTGCAAAAATAAGGAATCATCTAGGACTGTAAATATGGACGGTATTTCAGGAGAGAATGTTGTTAGTGGATCAAAAGGAATTTTTACAAATACACCTATATATGACAATAACGATGATAGAATATACTCAGTTAACAAAAATACTCTTAAACTTTTTGACGGAAAGTTTGTCGATTTAAAAAATAAAGAAAATATAAATAAATTATTATATTTTTACTCTATATGTGAATATTTAGCACAGCTTGGAAACCCTCTATTTGGTATATGTGATGGATATGAACACGAAGTATCTTCAATATATAATTCTCTGTTGATGTTAGATTCTATTTTTGGCCAACTACCATTCTTTAGGGAAATAGATAGTAACTTAATAAAAAATTTTGATATTAGGAAAGGTGGACAAGTTGAGAAACTATCTGGAGGTGAGATATATAAAGAAATTAAAAGATTAGGCGCAGTAAGGGAAAAGGATATGATTATGTTAGCAGAAGTTATAGTCTTAAATAATCTACTGTACTATGTCTTTAAATCATCAGAGATAACAGATAAAAAAGCTATAGTTAATTTGGCGTTCTCAAGTTATGGAGGAAGAGTGTTTGAAATGCTAATGTCACTATTTGAAAATGAATATTCAAACATAGCCGAATCTATTACTGATGATAAATACGTTAATGTAGAAAAAAACTCAATCAATGTAATATTTATTCATGCACTAATAGGATCAAATAGTATAAAATTTGGGAGTAAAAATAGTTTCTTTAATATCAATAACGAGAAAATTTTTAAAGATATTGGAAACAGAATAATTAGTAAAGATAGGTTAAAATATTTTAATTGTGACAATATTTTCGGAAATAGCTTCGAATCTATATTTAAATACTATAACGATCATATTAATAGCAATAAGATAAATCAAATAATATCTAAATTTGTGGAGAATAAGTCTACTAATTCCTTTAAAGACTTAATAAGATGGGAGTTCGGTGAAGCTTTAACGTCTTTCTACGAAGGGAAATACAATGATGGAGTCTTAAGTTATGATGGACTATTTGTATACAACGATAATGTAAAACGCAATAGGGTTACTGACATAATAGCACATAATATTAGCAATCCATCAAAAAACAAATTATATAAGATTACAGATCATGATATAAAAGAAACTAATTATTTATACAGTACTAACAGTGATAATGGTTTTTATATAATCGACGATCAGTACATAAGGTATATACACATAGGAGGAGGGGCACACATTCCTACATCTACAAATGAATTCCTTAATAGTTTCAGTATTTACGAAAATAGAGGCAGATTTATAAATAATCTACTAAAAGAAATATATAGATAACTGAAAATTAGAGTGATTTTAAAAATTTTACCTCATCAACGGTCAACTCTCTACATCTACCTAACCCAAGATTTCCTTTACTTAATCCAGCATAATAATACCTATCTAACGCCTTAACTCTGTAACTTAACTTTTCAAATACCCTTCTTATTATTCTATTTTTACCTGAATGCATAACTACATTTATATTCAATCTATTGTCAGATATATTTACCTTATCGAATTTAAAATATCCATCTTCAAGATATACTCCTTCATTTAATAAATTTTCATCATTAGCAGATATAGCTCTGTCTAATGTAACATTATATTTCTTCACTAATTGAAACGACGGATGAGTAAGCTTGTTAGTCAAAGCCCCATCATTAGTCAATAATAACAAGCCAGTTGTATTTCTATCTAATCGTCCAACTGGATATACTCTAATCTGATTAGGGACTAATTTAAGTATTGTACGTCTATTTTTGTCGTCAGAGCAAGTTGTAATAAAATTTATAGGTTTATTCAAAATATAATATTCAAAATCATTACATATAACTAATTGTCTACCTCTATATTTAACTATATCACCTTCCTTGATATCAACTCCCATCTCCTTAACTATAGCGCCATTTACTTCTATCATCCCAGATGATATTAGTAGGTCTGCTTTCCTTCTTGAACAAACACCTGCGCAACTAATATACTTATTTAACCTCATCTAACTAAATATTCTATAAAATTTCATAAAAAATACTAAGATAATAAAATTTATTTCAAAATAACATTATAAGTAAAATAATGCTGTTCTATTTATTAGCTAATTGTTTTAGCGCGCTATCAAGTGTTATTAATAAATACTTTATCCGAAATGGATACTACGATGCAGGCACGCAGATGCTAGATGTAACATTTCATGCAAATATATACAATGTCATTTTCTATTTTACATTATATTATTACTTCTACAGAAAAAATGAAATTACATTTACGTTAAAGGATACATTTTTTAAAAAAGAACAAGTATTACAGATCATATTGTTTGCGATACCAATATACGCCTCTGCATACAAAATATTAATGTTTCAAAAAATGCCAATATCATACGTGGAGGTATCATCAATGATAAAGCCTTTCTGTGTATTTTTCCTAGCGATATTTCTATTGAAGGAAAAATTCTATCCATCGTTTTTAATATATATTGTCATCGCTATATTTGGTTTTTTGGTATCTAATTATGATAAGATTTACAATTCGGGGTTCAATGGTACTAACAATGATTTAATCAAAATAATATATTTTATAATAATAGCATCAATAGGCGATATAACTAGAAGATACTACTGTAGGAAGTGGGATAATGCAATGCACTCTATATGTGTAGAAGTCGTAATTTTTGCTCTCTACGGACTATTATGGCTCTTTTTTTCTAATAGATTCTCAATAAATGTTCTGCTGAACAAATGTACCCTTTTATATGCAATAGTAACATTTTCTCACCATATTTGTGTAATTTTGGGGGTACAAAGAGCTAAAAATGTAAGTACATTAGAAATTGTAAATTTTTCTAAGGTCGTATTTTCATTAGTATTCTCTTATATAATACTTGGAGAAAATAGAGAGAGTTATTATTTGAAAAAAAGAGTCGCTGGAGCTTTGATAATACTAATTTCTATATTACTTTTTAATATTCACAGAAGAAAATTAGCCAAATCAGATGATCGATAAAATAGAATTTTAAAATTTATTAACCAAATAACAACATTTTTCAAATTGATTATATAACTATAAAACAACGAGTAATATGAAATGCATTAAGTATTATAAATCACACGCAATTAAAGCATCTGTGGCTTTGTCTATTTACAGTATAAATTGTGGGTGTTCAATAGGAAATGAAAATAAAAATGAAAATAAAAATGAAAATAAAAAGACAGTAAAAACCAATACACCTTCGACCAACCAAGATCTACCTCCAAATCCAAGTCTCGCACCAATTAATGCTGATAGGGATAGCAGAAATATAATAGTTCCTAATGATAATCCAAAAACAGGCCAATTTGTTAGTAAGGTCGACACAGGCAAGAATTTGAATAGCAATGGTACCAATTCCAAAATTGGTAAGGATGATTTTAAATTGCTTGTATCTGCGCTCAATAATTCAAGATATTTAGATAAAAACCTTTTAACTGATGATATATCTAAAAAAGACCTAAATATTAAGCCACTAATACTCAAAGAAGATGAATTTAACCTCGTAGTAGAACCAGAATTCGTAAAGGAAGTCATGTACGAAGAGATAGAAGTAATAGACTATTATATAACAGATGGATTCAGAAAGATACCAGTTTACAAGAAAGAACTAATTCCTGTATAATGATGATGAAAAATAATCATATATTTCAAAATATATTGAAAATCACAAAAGTAGTGATAAAATATATTTTTATATCCACTTCGATGATATTTTATATTAGTTGTGGATGTTGTAATAAAAAAGGTAAGAAAGGTAGTAATAACAGTTCTAAAAAAAATAACACTCTACCTGTGAAAACCCAACAACAAAAAAAGACATCAAAACTTATCAAAACCACAATAAAAAAAACTAAAACCTTAAAAGCCCCAACAAGTAAAAGCCCACTAAGAATACAGCCTACTGAAGAAATGATAAATAATTTTAAAACAAAAACTGCAGACAAAACAGAACTAAAAGGAGATATAAAACTAGAAATGATACTGATACATGGATTTGAAGCTAGAAATGTTGTAACCGAAAAAGATAAATGGTTTGACTCATTATTCCAAAATGATATAAATGATATTACTGAAAATTTGATGTCGATTGGCTATGGAGAATTAAAAGATAACATAAAAATATTTACTAGTAAAGATAATAAAATTATCTATGTTTTTTTTACAGATGGTCTAGAATCGTTTATTAATAATGGTAGGATAGAATTTCTAAAAACATATATTGCTAAAAGGATATATTACTTTGGTTTTAAAAATAATGGAACATACGATAACATTAATGATGCCCCTGTTATAACTTTGGGTAGTATTAGTTAGTTTTATAATGTTTTATCAAAATTTTTATTACCCAATAAAAAGAGGCGAATCATTATTTTATGATTTATTACTTACTAGCCAACTGTTTTAGTGCACTTTCAAATGTTCTAAATAAGTATTTTATAACAAACGATTATTTCCCGACTGGGACGAAAATGTTAGATGTAACATTCCATGCGAATATAATAAATTTTATCTTATTTACAATATTCTTCATAATCTACAAAAGAAAAACGAATATGGAATTTTCAATAGTTAAATCAGTCTTCAATAAACGAGAATTACTACAAATTATACTGTTTTCTATTCCAATATATGCAGCTGCTTTCAAAATAAGTATGTTACAAAATATGCCAATACCGTACGTCGAAGTTTCATCAATGATAAAACCATTTCTAGTATGGATTTTGGCACTAATGTTATTACATGAAAAATTCTATTCATATTATTTGATCTATGTTTTCTTTGCTATAATTGGTTTTGCAATAGCTAATTATGAAAATCTAACAAGCAACTACGTTTCCCACGATGGAGATATAAAATTAATATGTAAATACTTATTAATTGGTTCAATAGGGGATATAACAAGAAGATATTACTGCAGAAAATGGGATAATACGGTTCAGGCTATATTTATAGAAATGTTGATATTTGGACTATATGGATTCTTATATCTATTTAAATACGATAGATTCTCATTGCAATTATTCTTTAGCCCATATACCACATGCTATGCAATGCTTGCACTTCTTCATCACACATGTATAATTCATGGTGTTAAAAGAGCTGTAACAGTTGCTTCACTAGAGATATTGAATTTTTCAAAGAACATATTTTCATTTTTATTCTCAGCAATTTTATTGCCAAGTGATGAAGCACTTTCAAAAATGCAAGTTGTAGGAGCGTTAATAATAGGAATATCTTTATATTTATTTAACATTAAAAGGAAGTCCGTCGATAAAAAAAATGCAAATGATGTTGGAAATAATGTTTAAGTTAATAACAGATATATAGGTTAGATGGATTCTTAGCTTAATGGTAGAGCAACTGACTCTTAATCAGTAGGTTGTGAGTTCGAGTCTCACAGATTCCACAATAATATGTTAAATGGGCAATTTAATACACGTACTACCTGAATCGATAAGCGATAAAATAGCTGCAGGAGAAGTTGTACAAGGCCCTTCCTCAATAGTTAAGGAATTACTCGAGAATTCTGTTGATGCAAGAAGTACTGAAATTACACTAGTAGTTCAAGATTCCGGAAAAACATTAATACAGGTTATAGATAATGGAGTTGGAATGTCTAATAGTGATATTGTAATGTGTCTAAAAAAACATTCAACATCTAAGATAAAAGATATATCAGATCTATATTCAATAACTACAATGGGGTTTAGAGGAGAAGCAATTGCTTCTATCATAGCTGTTAGCAAAGTCGAAATAATATCTAGTACATCAGGCTCAGAAATCGGGACAAAAATAGTCGTAGAAAATTCAAATATTATATCTAAAGAAAACGTCGTTAGTAAAAAAGGAACAATATTTACAGTAAAGAATATATTTTATAATATGCCAGCTAGGAGGGCATTTTTAAAATCTGATAATTTAGAATTAATATACATAATGAGAGAATTCATAAGGATATCATTAGCAAATCCAACAATTACATTTAAATTCATAAGTAATGATGAGATAAAGTATGATTTAATAAGCTCAAATCTATTAAAGAGAATCTGCGATATATTCAGAAATAAAAATAAAAATAATCTCATATGGTTTTCAGAGGACGTAGCGGTAATAAAAATTTATGGATACCTAGTAAAACCAACAGAAGCTAGGAAAACTGACGAAATGTTTATTTACGTTAATAAAAGGTATATTGTTAGTAATGACATAAAAACACAAATATTAAGTGCTTATAAAAATCTAATAACGACTGATAAAGCCTTTTGTATAATAAATATAGAAATCGATCCAAAAGACATAGACATAAACATTAGTCCCTCAAAAACGGAAATAAAATTCAAAAATGAGCAATTAGTTTACTCCCTTATATACAATGTAATCAAAAGAAAATTATATTATTGTCAAAATAAGGAATTAAATTTCGATCAAAATGATTATATTGATGTAAATTATACTAAGCCTCCTTTTAGTAATGAAAAAACTGATTATGAGTGTGTAGATAAAAATATACTATTTGATGAAACAAATGGAGACTCAAATGATTATAAAAATAACCAGTTTAACAATGACAATGAAATCTCAGATAATATTTTAGTTATAAATAATGAATACATAGTTTCAACTGTAAAATCAGGCCTAATATTAATAAACGCTAATCGTGCCTTAAAAAGAATAACATATGATAAAATCTTTAATTCATTAGATAAAAACAATATAAGTTCGCAACAATTATTATTTCCAAATAAATTATTTATTGATAGTGAATGGATATCAATATTAAGGGCTAATGAGACATTTTTAAAAAAACTAGGATTTATAATTGTATATGAGGCAATGTCGATTCTAGTTACAGGTATACCAAGTTTTGTAAATATAAAAAATATAAATGAAGTAATTGAATTAATTATCGACACTTTCAAATCTAAAAACAATTCCGACATCTATGAAAATATAGTAAAAAGAATTATTGACATAAAAGGAAATATAAATTTAAAAAATCCAAATGAGGCAAAATCACTATTAAATAAATTATTTAGGTCAACAGAGAACATATATGACCCATTTGGTAAACGTATAATTGCGATACTTGACTCATGCAATTTGGATGATATTATTGACAATTAAGTATTTTTGAATAATATAAAACTATGGATAGTAAAAAAATAGGATTCTATGGAGGGAAAATGCTACCATTACATATTGGGCATATTTTCTCAATATTACATGCGGCGTCAAGAGTAGATGAGTTACATGTTTTTTTATTCGTAAATACTTTAAATGAAGAAGAGTTAATATCAAAAAGTAAGTTTCCAAAAGACTTATTAAAACCAGATATCAGAGAATTAATACTAAAATACGAATTTGAGGAATATAGTAATATAAAAACGCACACAATAGATTGTAAAAAATACTTTAAGCCAGGCAAAGATGGGTGGGATTATAATTCACCGATAGTTATAGATTCTGCTGGGTGTCTACCAAATGTGATTTTTATAAATGAAATAAATCAAAAAGAATACCTTGAAAAGATATATCCATTTGCAGAATTCGAACTAATAGATGAAAATAGAGCCCTTTTCGATATAAGTTCAACAAAAATAAGAGAAGAAGGGGCATTTAAAAATTGGGAGTTCCTTACAAAAAGCTATAGGTCATTATGCGCCAAATCGATAGTTATACTAGGTAATCAAACCTATAGAAATAGGTTAATTCTTGATTTATCGAAATTATTCAATACTTCATTTATAGGGGATATAAATTGTAGTGAAGCTGAAATTAAAAAAAAAATACTAGATGCGAGATTCAACTCAAACAGGGTATTTTTTATAAATTCAATAGATAATGAAGAAAAATATATACCATTCTACAAACTCCACAATTACAGATTTTCAATCAATTTTACAGAAGAAGAGATAGAAAAATATCAGTCAATAAATCTCTATGGAGAATATGATAAAATCTTTAAGCAAGGAGTTTTAAGAATAAAATCAATAATATCAAGTTGAAATGAAATTAAGCTAAATAACTACATATAAAAGTATGATTCTCTCAAATTAACCTTCTCATCTTCAAAAAGATCAATATTAAATAGGAAATTAATACAAAACTCAATATTATAGGATTTTTTTGCATATCCATACCCATACAGATCATGATGTTCAGATATGCTTCTTTTCACCTTATCATTGTAACTCTTTAGATTAAAATTCAAAAACGTTATCCTAAAATTTGCATTTATATAGAAAAACCTAATAAGTCTTATTCTATTACCTAATTCTAAATTAAACCAGAGCCAAAGTTTCTTATCTTTAAACGTATTATCGGGACTATTTTCAGTGTTATCAGTATCGGTCTCGCTATAAGACGTCATATTAAAATTTACCCCTCCACCTATATAGAATGCATTTCTAAATGAATTCTTCTTCAAAAAATTATAATACACACATGGATTAATAAAAAACGCTGTTGTTTTTTTAATATAGTTTATACCAAAAAACTTAGTTTCAATATTCCATCGTAGTATCCCAAAATTTGTCGCAAATAAAATTCTATTAAAGCCAGTATCAACCTTCAGTCTAAAATCTAAAAGATTATTGGTTTTTGCGTCATCAATATTATTAAAATTTGTAAAAAAATTATACAGCAACGTAAAAGGATCAAAACCAAAACCAATAAAATAAGGTTTAGTACTGAATTTAGTCTTCTTTTTAACCTGACTAACAGCGCTTTTTTTATTTACCTCAGTCCCTATCTTTGCATCTGTGTTTTTATTATTAGATTTTACTACATCATCTACATTAGCGTTCTGAGATCTATTACTAACACTACTCTTTAAGTCAGATGAATAAATAAAATTACAACTCAATGCTAAAAGTACACTCCTCACCATTTTTTATTTTTTTTTCTTCCAAAAGAACACCGTTCCAATAAATTTTTGCGCTAACAATAAAAAAACTAGTATGAGCAATAGTCGCCCTGTTGACTTCTACTGTTAGAATCTTGTTAACGCCTTTAAAATATATATCATGTACATACGAAGCATTAAAAGCAAATGCAAAATTATTGAGGTTTACAACAATCTTTTTATAATCCTTATATAAATCAAAATCATCATCACTAAATATAATATCACCATCACCCTTTCGATTTAATTTATAAAAAACTCTCTTATTTGCACCTGACTTAAAAAAAAAGAAATTTAAACCTTCATGTATAAAATCTACATTCCCAGTTTTATATCCGTCACCAACTATATTATTCAATTTAAACAAATAACCCTGTTCCACATATTTTTGATTTTTCTCCAACTCAAACTCTGGGTCCTCACTAAAAAATTGATTTTCCTCATTGTAATAAAAAAATAAGTGGTCTTTTTTAGAAGAATCAGTATCACCATACCTTAAATAAAAATCGGCATATACATCGCCAAGATCCTTAGGATTTTTTATATCTAGAACAATTTTTGCTGTATCATTTTCACTAAAGTAGTAAACTGATACAGGTTTTTTACCACAACGTCTACAACAAAAAAGAATGCTAGGACTAATTATGCCGTACACCAACATATATGTAAAAACATTAAAAACATTCATCTGATAGCCTTACAGTTTAAAAGCTAAATTATTTACAAAATAAATTTTTAAAAATAACCACTTTTATTTAGTTATATAATAATATGGCGAGATAGCTTAGTTGGTTAGAGCGATAGATTCATATCCTATAGGTCAGGAGTTCGACTCTCCTTCTCGCTACTTATGAGAATAGACGTACTGTCATGTTTACCTAATTTAATGACAAGTTTTATGTCCTATTCAATAATAAAAAGAGCAATCGATTCTAATCTATTACAACTAAATTTTCATAATCTACATGATTTCGCTTCTGGAAAACATAAAAAGATAGATGACTACGCATATTCTGGCACTCCAGGATTAGTTCTTAAACTCGAGCCTATAGATAGATGTATTGAATTTTTAAAAAAAAGTAATGATGAAAAATATGATGAAATTATTTATATGGCTCCAGATGGAGAAATATTAAATCAAAAAATCGCCCAAGAAATGTCTAATAAACGAAATCTAATTATCCTTTGTGGTCATTATAAAGGTGTTGACGAACGCGTAAGAGAGCATTACATAACAAGAGAAATAAGCATCGGAGAATATGTACTTTCTGGTGGAGAGATACCTGCTTGTGTTTTAATAGATTCTATTGTTAGATTAATTCCAGGAGCCATAAACAATATTAACTCTGCACTTGAAGATTCGTTTCAAGATGACAAATACGTAATAGCTCCACCAGTCTACACACGGCCAAAAATTTATAATAATTTAAAAGTACCAGAAATATTACTATCAGGTAATACAAAACTAATAAACGAATGGCTAAATAATGAAAGTAAAAAAAGAACAGAAAAGTATAACAAACTTAACAATAAAAATCTTACTTAACCTTACAATTCTTTAAACTAGATTTCAATATATTGATGAATATATCACTTTCTAATTTAGATCTAAAAGCAGATACAGGAACATATATAATGTGGGCAGTAGCAAGAAATAAAACTGTATAGCTACTTCTAAATTTTACTTTTTTTACTTGATCCCAATTAATTATTGCCATATTGTTATCCGTAACACATATTTTTATACATTCATCAGAAAAAATATAAAATACCTTAGCAAATATTATTTCACTCTGTGGTAAATACTGAATCCCTATCAAATTTATAGCCCAAAATAAAAAATATAGTACCTCTAATATAGATATTGTGATTATTAACCATTTCATTTTTGCGTAAATAGAATAACCTAATATTGTATTAAATATAAAAATTACCCACCATTGTGTAAAAATTATATTCTTATAACACTCTCTAAAATATATACCAGTAGGTATCGAATACTTCTTAGTACGTATCTCCATATCCCTATATTTACTAATAAATATTTTTTTTAATGCATCTAATTATAGTAGTTTTTTTTTAGCTTATAATTTATAGACAAATTTTTGTTTTTTTAAATATTAATTACAAATGTAAATGTTTTACGGGACGAAAGATGCAGGCATAATAATTAAAGCAATAAAAGATGGGAAAATTGTTGTTGTTCCAACAGATACATTGTTTGGATTGTGTTGCGATGTAAATAATATAACATCTGTTAGAAGAATATATGAAATAAAAAATAGGCCTTTTACATTACCATTATCTATAGCCGTTAAAAATAAAGATTATATATATAAAATCACAAAAAATGTATCTAAAAAGGCAGAAGAGATAATAGATACATATTTTCCAGGTCAAGTAACCATCGTTCTAGAAAAAAATAACCTAATACCTGATATCGTAACAGCAAATAGTAAATATGTGGGGATTAGAATCCCAAATGACGAAAAGTTGTTATATATATTAAACGAACTTGACTCTCCAATAGTATTAACTAGCGCTAATTTACACGGTTATGAAAATTGCCAAAACTTTGATGATGTAAAAAAACAAATTGGCGACGAGATTGATTATGTCTATAATGTTTCAACTAAAGTCAACAATAAATGCTCAACGATAGTAAGGGTTATCAATAATAATGCTGAAATATTGCGAAATGGAGTAATAAATATTATCATTTAAGTAATATGGTTAACATAATTAGTTTCTTAAGGGCAAACAAAAATATAATCATTGTATTTTCTCTAGTTACGTTTTATTCGACGTTTATATGTTATCAATGTCCAATATTTATAGTTAAGTTGCTTGGACTTGGAAGGCATGACGTATGTATTAATTTTATAGATAATCGCATCCCATTTATTGATTGGTTTGTAATATATTATGTTTATTATTACCTACATGTGTTCGTATTTGGATTTATAATGGTGCTTTCTAATAAAAAAATATTTCTTGAATATATAGTAAATATTGTACTATCATGTACAACCGGTTTTATAATTTTTATAATCTTTCCTACATATTTTACCTTCCAACATAATAGTCAAACTTTCCCTCTATTTTTTAAATTGGGTAAAGTAGTAGATATTGAATGTAATGCCTTACCTTCTTTTCATGTACTCAAAACATATTTAGTATTTAGATATTTCATAAAGCTCAATATAGATGTAATGTCAAAAATATTATTTACCATTGTCTCAATTTTAATATGTCTTAGTACAGTTTTTATTAAAGTACATGGATTCATCGATATCCCAGCAGCAATGTTGATTGCTGAAATTAATATTTATTTAGTTAAAAGATACAGATTGTGCGATGTCTTTATGAATCAATTGACTAAAATAAAATTAGAATTTTGAAAGTTTTGATTTTAATATTATACGATTTAGTATGAGCGACGTAAATAAAGATTTCTTCTTTAAATACATGAACGCAAATGCTCCATCTGGTTACGAATATTCAGGTCAGAAAATATGGATGGACTATGTAAAGCAATATTCTGATGAGATCATAACAAGACCTTACGGAAATGTAATTGCAGTAGTCAATGGCAGCAGTGATTTTAAAGTTGTAATTGAGGCACATTCAGATGAAATATCGTGGGGTGTTAATTATATAACCAAAGAGGGGTACATATATGTTGATAGAAATGGTGGATCAGACTATGATATAGCACCAGGAATGCGAGGTTATGTACATTTAGATAATGGAGAGAAAATATTGGGAGTATTCGGTTTAGCACCTATACATATTAAAAGAAAGTCAGAGGATCACAAATTGCCAAATATTGAAAATGTTGTATTCGACTGTGGGTGTGAAAGTGATAAAGAAGTATTAGAAAAGGGTATTCATCCAGGATCTATAATAACTTTTGTTGGTGATTTGCAGGGAATAAATAATGATAAATACTATATTTGTAGGGCCTTTGATAATAGGGCTGGGGGTATTGCAATAGCAGAAGTCGCAAGAAAATTAAAAGAGAACAATATTAAATTACCTTTTACTTTATATGTTTGTAATTGTGTTCAGGAGGAGGTTGGATTGTTAGGTGCTAGAATGGCAGCTGATTTTATTAAACCTGATTTAGCAATATGTACAGATGTATGTCATGATACACAGTCTCCATACTATAATAAAATAAAAGATGGTGACCTTAAATGTGGTAATGGACCAGTTGTTACATATTCTACAAGTATACATATCGGTTTAAGGAAATTAATTGAAAGAGTTGCAAAAAATACTAATATAAACATACAGTTAGCTTTCTCTTCAGGAACTACTTATACAGATACAGATGCTTTTGCGTATAGAAACGGTGGTACTCCATCGGCTTTAATATCTCTAGCTACTAAATATTTACATTCACCAGTTGAGATGATATCGTACAAGGATTTACATTTTGTTATTGAATTAATATACAACGTATTACTGAATATTGATGCAAACTTCAATAAAAGTAACTTTTAATATTATTTACAAAATATGAAAAAAAGGTTATTTGTTTTAAAGCTAGTTTTAGTGAATGTAATTTTGATTCCTCATTTACCTTTCGCTATATCAATATTTAAAAATATTTTTTTTAAAGTACCAAAGAATAAAGATAAAGCAATAATAATTGTTCCTGGTATAGGATGTTCAACATTACATTATCTAGGGAAAACAAATAATACATATAAACACGGTGAATGTGTCTTTTTTAGGGGGGATATGTATACTTGGAGTCTACTAGATTTGAAGGATTCTGCTTTGAAAGCACTACGGAATTATAGATTACTTTGTTGTAATAAAGATGGTACTCCTCTATACAAAAATGTTGGGTTACTAACCGATTATACTGATGTGGATGGATATGATGTTAATTTATCTAAATATGGTTTTTCATTAATGTTTAAAAAAATAATTGACTTTCTCACACAGAAATATGGTGAAAATACGAATTATAAATACAAAGTTTACCTATATAATTACGATTGGAGGCTTAGTAATGAAGTTAATGGGCGCGCATTATATAATGAGCTAAAGAAATATGGTGGAGGTGTAATATTAATAGGATTTTCAATGGGTAATTTAGTATCATGTAAAGCTGCTGCTCTGTTATACAATGATAATGATTTGAATCGAATAAAGGCTTTTATATCTACTTTCCCACCATATAATGGTTCACTAAATGCTATAAAATTTCTAAAAACCGGTATGATGGACTATCCACTATTTAACATATTGAATAAAGTATTTAGGATAAATACAGTATTAAAGATGCTTAGTTTAAATTATTCATCAATGTACGAACTAATCCCAAATAAACAATTTTTTAAAAGACGAAAAGGATTTTTGTATGATACTGATAATTGTAGGTTAAATTACAGGCAGACGATATTATACTTGAAAAATGATAAAAATATTAATAAAATGCTATTAAATAACGCTGTAAAGTTTCATAATAATCTATATATCGGTGGAAAACATATCTTAGATTACATAAAAAACAAAGTATTCTTTATAGGTGTCGGTTATAAAACAGAAGATGCCTTACTCATTGATAGGAAATATATAAACGTAGTCAAAAATATGTCATATTCAGATGGTGATGGTACTGTTAATAGTAAATTTGGAGCATACCCTCCATGCGATGTTGATGAAGAAGATATTATCTATGTAAAGTGCAGACATAATGAATTATTTAGCAACACAAAGTTTCTAATAGAATTATCTAACGCTGTAGATATGTATGTATAAATATTATCTATCAAATAAAATAACCTGACAGTCTATGATATTATATGATTTAATAAATTTAGCCTTCCCAAGTTGTTGTTATTATTGTGACAATACTCTTGAAACTGAATTATATGTTTGCAATAGATGTTTGGGTAATATAAAAAAAACAAATTATCATCAAATACCAAAAAGAAATGAGTTATATACACTTCTAAATGATCCTGAAATTAATGGGGCTTTTTCAATGTATTACTATGAGGAATCAGGTATACTTCAGAGATTAATATATAAATTGAAGTATAATCACAAAAAAAATATAGGTATTTGGATGGGAGAAATTTATGGAAAGATATTACAAAGAGAATACATATGTAATTTCGATTATATAATTCCTGTACCGTTACACAAAAGCAAAGAATCGTTAAGGGGATATAATCAAAGCAAAATGATAGCTATAGGTTTAAATAAATATATTTCTGGATGTATTAATGATAATTCACTAATAAAAATAAGGGATACAGCATCTCAGACGCTTAAAAACAAAAATAAAAGAAGAACGGATATAATAGGATCATTTAGATTAATGAATGCAGAGCTATTGAATAATAAAAATATATTGCTAGTCGATGATATAATAACTAGCGGATCAACAATATTAGAATGTATAAAAACGATAAAAGAAGGAGTAAATTGCAATATTACAGTCTGTTCGATAGGCAGAACTAGATAATTAATTTAAATCATTAATACATAAGATACTGAATTGTAAACATGTAATATTCATTGTTATTTGGATAATATTTCGAACTGAATGTATTAACATCCCAGAAAATATCTATCAAGCTAAGTTTAAACGAACCAATGAAATTACCAAATCTAAAATTAAAATATGCAGATACTTTAGGTTTAAAAAAGACATTAAATTTATCTTCATAGTCTCTGTTAAAATACTGCTGTGTAATCATATCAAAAGAATTTGGATTGTAATTTGTCCTCCAAAATAGCTCAAAACCTGTTGTTATTTCAGCTACATTCTTGCTTAATACTTTATAAAAATATATCCTAGAGGATAATGAAAAAAATGGTACATTGTCATCATTTTCATTGTTTATATAGTCAACATCCTTTTTGAAATATAATTTCTTATTAAAGATCGGCGATACCTCAATAAAGAAATATTTTACAAATTTGATATTCATATCAACGCTAGCTATTAAATGCAATAAAGCATTTTGATTTTGTCCAGGAATAGAAATATTAATATCTCTATCTTTAACCATATCCTGCTTAAAATACATTTTATTCCAACTAATATTTGAAGTAAACTTAGGTTTTATTTTAAATATATCCTTTATTTTTATGTCACTTTCGATATTTAGATATAAATCCAACGGAGTTTTATCATATTTATTATCATAAGATCTTAAATTGTCATTAAAACACTTGTAATTACAATATAATAACGGTATTTTATGCCTTGAAAAGTCTAAATCAAATGTAATAAATCTATTTGTGTATCCTAAATATAACTTAAAAAATACAGATTTCCCAGCTACAGTCAAATTCGGACTAAAAGTAAGATTAAACGCATTCAAAATACAACCAATAGTAAATGGGTCAATATACCATTGTCTGTCTAAAACTCTATTAAAAGTCTCATTTTTAATATCTGTTGTCGTGTTATAATTACTATCTATAACTCTAGTAGAAAACTTGATCGAATAATAAGCACAATAATTAAAATATGTATTTCTCCTAAATAATATACTATCTTTTACACCTACTTCGAATTTGTTTTCAAGGTATTTATCGCTATTCGATATCATATAATACTTGCCAAGCTCAGGGTTCTTAAATAGACCATTTATAGTCTTATCTTTTATTTTATCTTTATATCTAACTACATATACATGTCTTCCATCAACATCATCTTCTTTCTTTTCTTTTTCACCATATACACGCAATGTATTATTATCATAATTTAAATTATACTGACCATAAATACATATATTCTTCAACTTATATTGCAAATAACCTAATAAACTTATATCTATCAATCTTCTATTCAATACATTATCCAAAACATCCTGAACGTCAGTATCACCTATATATTTAGGATTTTCATCAACGCATGTACCACCATGATCTGAATGAATATAATTCCCTAGTACAATATTTAAAAGCCCAATCATTTTCTCATCTGTACTTTTATACAGGAAATATGAAGAAACTGGGAAATTAATAATCGCTAAATTCAACATACTAGTTGTTTTTTGACTCAAAATACGCCTTCTTAACATTATATTAGTAGAAATACCTAAATGTATATTCTTATTAGCACTGAAATAAGTCCTTATATCAGTTAAAAAACCATCTCCACTGTCTAAATTAAATGATGCCTTTACATCTCCAATAGGCATTTTAGTATCAAAAAATTTAATATCGTCTTCTTTGTATTTATACCTTTCATATCCAGAATATCCTAATACAGTTCCAATATCTGAAATCATTTCCGGCATTAAATTAAAAGTGCTAGAGCCATCTACACCTAAATCCTGTATAATATAGCGTGATTTTTGTTTTTCAGAATATAAATCAACACTTAGGATGTCTCTATTTTTTATTAAATCCCAATTTAAATTTTTATACTTTATATTATAGAAATTAGTATATTTTATATCATTTTTACTATATTTTTCATCATCATTTTCTATTCCTATAAGTTTTTCTTCTTCACTAGAAAATTCAATATTATCAAAAAGCTTCTTATAGTCTGTTTTATCTGAGAATTTTAAATTATTGGAATTATTAAAATTACTATTCGAAACCATATCGTTAATATCTTTAATTCCACTAAATTTACTAAGATTAGAAATATCTTTCATTAAATCTTTATTTGCATAATCTTGACCGTAATTGGTAGGTACAATAAGGAAATAAGGCAATAATATCAGAAGTGGGTGTAAACTCATCAAACTACTTATATATAAATTTTAACAGAATATCACAATAATTTAATTTATCTTGAAAATATTTCTCGCGTTTTCACTTGTACAATTTATGACTTCATCTCTATCAACATTATATAACCTTGCAAGGTAATCAACAATATAGACTAGATTACATGGGGTATTTATAGATCCTCTTACCGGTTCTGGTGATAAAAATGGAGAATCAGTTTCTAAGACTATATAACTTAATGGAATTTTTACAAGTACATCCTTCAAACGTGATTTCTTGAATGTTAAAATTCCTCCTATACCAAGATAAAACCCTAAATCTATATATCTCCTAGCTTCTGATAAATCTCCTGTAAAACAATGAATAACCCCACTAATGCCATTTTTTTTACTTAAAGTATTATAGACATCCTCAAAAGAATTCCTAGAATGAATAGAAACCGGTAATTTAGCAGAAATAGCAATATCTAATACCATATCTAAAAACAATTTTTGTTCCTTAATATTATCATGATTATTATAGTAATCTAATCCAATCTCGCCTATTCCAATATAATCATAGTTCATTAAATATTTCTCGATTTCGGATACCTTAGATTTATATGAATGATCAATATGATCTGGATGTATACCTATCATAGGAGAGAATAATCTACTATCCAATGATACGAGCTTCCTGATATGTATATCATCATCTAAATTAGTACTAGGTAATAACACATTTGTAACACCAAACTCTTTTAAATTATTAATTAAACCAACAGTATCGCTATAAGCACTCACATCATAAACATGAGCATGTGTATCAATAATCCCCACAAACTAATATTAATAAAACTACTGCTTTTTATAAAGTTCAATATTAACATTTGATCCCTCAACACCCTTTTCACAATCAATCACACCATAAGAGAACACAGCCATATCAAAGTGATTACCAGAATTGTTACACAATGCACTTCCAATATAATTACCAATAACTTTTACATTTCCAGCATCTTGTAAAAATACACCATGCAGCTTCTCATAATTAGCCTTTAATTGTTCCTTATCAGTAGCAAGATACATATCATTTCCATCAGTTGAAATACAAACTCCACACTTTAAAAGATTAATTAATGCTTGTGAACTACAAGAATGTCCTGATTCTTCTTCCTTATCTTTATAAAAAGTATCATTAAACGATACTATATTTATTGTACGAAAATCATCAGCACATTTTAAAAAAGCATTCAAAACATCAGATGTAACGTTAACTTTTTTACTTTTAAGGAAATCAAGAATTTCGATATTATTATTTTTTAACAGTTTTATAACATGTCCATCATTATCATTTTTACAACAATCAAACCCATAAGTATGAAAACAAAATAACGCATTTATACACATTAATGAACCAGTATATACCCTATTCATAATATATATATAAATAAAATATTGAAACATTAATTTTTTTATCTAAATATTAATTCTTTTATTTAACCTTTACAAATAATGAAGTATCCAGAAGCTAATAAAGAATTAATCGACGTAAAATTAGAAAATGAAATGAGATTAGTACAAAAGCTAGTGTCTTTAATACATTCGATACGTAAAAATAACAATATAAAAATTAGGCAACCATTGTCAAAAATTACACTACTTTCAGATACTGATATTACTTTTATAAATAAATTCAAAGATATAATTTTATCGGAAACAAATATTAAGGACTTCCAGATTCTAAATGACTATTCTAGTCTTTTTACATATGACGTCAAGCCAAATTTAAAAATATTAGGTGCAAAATATAAAGACCTAATTGGTGAAATATCGTCAGAAATAAAGAACTTAAGTATAAATAAAATCAACGAATTAAAAAAAAACGGTTATATTACATTAGATTGCAACGTAAAAATAGGTATCGATGAATGTATCCTTGAATTAAAACCTAAATCTAATATTCTTGTAGGGGAGTATAATAATATAACAGTTGCTATCGACGGTAACATCACAGAAGAGTTAAAAGAGGAATGTATAGCACGTGACTTCATAACCCTGATTCAAAATTACAGAAAAGCCAAATCTTTCAATATCAAAGATAAGATGGAAATCAAACTATTCACTGACGATAAACTAATTATAAATGCAATAAACAACAACTTAAAATTAATATGTAATACACTCCTCTGCACTAAACTAGAAATAACTGATTACAATAATAACAGCTTTGAAAATCTAACACTAAACAACTCTGAAATCTATATACAGGCAATACAAATATAACTAAATACCAGTAACCTAAATCAAAAATAATATTCTATGATTTATTACAGCAACGTCAACAATTCTTATTCTTAACATTATTAGCTGTATTCTCCTTTTGATTACCCTTATCAACCTTCTTATAATCTATCACAGGCCCTTTACCGACGTCTTTCGTTTTCTTGCTAGCCCTACCAGTTTTCGCTTTACTAGGCTTATTATCTTTATCAGTCTTAATCTTACTAGTCCCACCAGCATTATCAGCCTTATCTTTCTTGCTAGCCTTACTAGTCTTATCAGCCTTATCTTTCTTGCTAGCCTTACTAGTCTTATCAGGTAAATCATGAGGGTAGAAATATACTTTAACATCAGTTTCGTCATTAAATGACTTATCAATAATCTCTGCAACCTCAGAAGATCTTTCATCATTAATCTCTCCTTCTAAATAAGCTGTACCACTCGAACCATTTCCCATAATACATTCAGAACCATTATCTATATAATAAAATTTTAACAAACTCTCAGAATAATCATTGTATTTCTCTATAAATTTCTTTTTTAAAAACTCGCAAATACAATTTTTTTCATCAACAAAATCCGAACTTTTTAACTCATAAAGCATCCCAACAAGGTCATCAGAAATACTAAATGTACCAAAAAAAGGAGAGTTCAATTCATAAAAAGTAAATTTTACGTCTTCTCAGCAGAAAATATGTTATTAACAGACACTATTGCGAATGCAATCGAGATTATGTACTTAAACATAGTTTATGTTTACAGTAATTCCTTTAGAAATCCAAATAAAATAAATAAACCAATCAACTAGTTACAACAACACCCTTTACTAATTTTTACAATCTTCTTACCACTATCAGGTATCTCTTTAGACTGCTTATCTTTTTCATATGGATAAAAATATACATTAACAGTAGTTGTAGCTTCAGTACACGCACGGGAAATCGAACTTTCAATAAGTTCTTTAACCTTATTCTCTGACGAATCTGAAATTTCCGTAGTTAGTTCGGATACATTGTTCCCCTCAGCTGGCTCAATATAATTCTCAACACTACCACTTTTATCAAACCCGGATATAAGATATATTTTAATCAAATTATCAGAAAATACTTCAAGGATTTTACGCTTCAAGACACCAATAGTCTCATTAGATGTTAAATCATTTTTTTTAAAAGTCCATTTTAGGTTATTAACAATAGTTGCATTACTATTTGAAAATATATTGCCTCCACTTTCACTAGGGGTAAGCTTAAAAAATTTAATAGTAACACCAGTCTCAGAAGGACATACTTCATATAAAAAAAACATCATAAAAATAGTCTTGAATATAATATTGACCATACTTTTTATTTACAAAACTTCCTTTGAAAATAAAAACTACATGGAAAAACAAAATATATCAATTGGCTATAAAATTAACTCTGGCGTAGTTTTAACAACAACAACCCTTCTTGTCTTTACTAGTACCAGCCTGCTTATCGTCTGTATTTCCTTTTCCATCCCTAACTGCCGTACCAGTTTTCTTTTTACCATCTTTACCTTTTATATCACCAATTACTGGACTAGTCTTTTTTTTATCTACTTTGCTTTTAACATTATTAACTATAGGATTAGTCTTTTTTTTATTAACTTTGCTTTTAACATTATCAACTACTGGACTAGTCTTTTTTTTATCATCTACAGGTTTATCAAAAGGATGAAAAAACACAATAACATTTTTTGAGTGGTTAATCGCTCTCCTGATAATGTTTTCAACTTTACTATCTAATGTATCATTAATCTCATTAGTTAAATTATTAGCGTTATTTTTCTCATTCGCAAAAATGTTATTTTTTAAATCATAGCCTAGATTATATATTTTTATCAACTTATCAGGGAACTTCTTCGAGATCTCATTTCTCAGAAGTTCAAGAACCTTCCCCTTATGGCTATCAAGATCACTACCTTTTAGTGAATATTGTAAATCACACTTCCTAGAATTTTTTGTCTGAAATTCATCATCTCCTATAAGTTCAAGAAAAATGATTTGAGTTGACATTTCCATAGAATACATGCTGTAACTCGACATCACAGCAAATATAGATTGCAACAAAAGCCTATTCATGATTCTAATATAACATAATAATCTACAAAATATAAAAAACTGCTAAAAAACCTACAAAATAGCAAATACAACAAATAATAAAAAATCTATAAAATTACCTACAGCAGCAACTATTACTATTATTTGAGCTACTAGAATCACTTTTAGAACTATTTGAGCTGCTAGGACCACTTTTAGAACCGCCACCTTGAACAGGAGAAGAATAAACACTTTTATACTGCGCTTCAAAATACACCTTTTCATTACCACGTATGGGAATTCTGTCTAAATAATCATATTCACTATAACCAGGCAGAAAATATTTATATGGTTTTTTAGGATTAAAACTAGCATCTAGAAAGCAACCATTTTTAATACGATGCCCAGATTTATCAAGCACAAATATACTTTCATTGTATTCATATACATCATTATTCTCGTCACCCTTAAAAGCGTCAATATGTCCGGGGTCACAAAATTTAAGACAAGCACCATCTAGTAATGCAAGTACTTTATTATACTCATTAAAATCCGTAATTTTTCTCATTTGGTCTGTCGTTACAACATATAAGCTACAGACGTCTCCTTCATTTATGGTATGGACAATTACAAAATTATTGCTCGACAAAAAAGGTTCTAATCCGACATTTTCATCACTAGTAGCTTTATCTAGACTATCCCCTTTAAAAGTACCAATTAATATTGTTCTATCTACAAATTTATAGACATTATAGGTCACAGTTCTACTCTCCATTCCTTCAACTCTAAAATTCCCTAACAACGAACAAACAAGTCCAAATATAAAAACCATACCAGCTTGATTAAGAATAACAAAAAATTTAAGAAAACAAAATTTAGTAAAAACAAATACTTAACAACAACACTTCTTACCACTCCCATTTTCATTACTATCGTTTTTTTTACCATTAGGGGCCTGTTGTTTGGCATGAGGATAAAAATACACATTCAAAGCACCATCTTTTTGAATTGCATCATTAATAAGAGTATGTACTCCATTTTCATCGGTAGCATCAATTTCCTTATCTAAAGTATTTGATGTTTTTGTTGGGGCATAGGCAGTTTTCTAAACATGTGAATGTTTTCATCAAAACCAATAAAAAGATATATTTTAATTTCCGCATTTGTAAATTTCCCTGAAATTTTATTTTTTAAAAATTCAATAATACGATTTTTATTATCTAACAAATCCGTATATCTTATATTAAAACTCAAATCACTGACTTGTTTACCACTATCACAATCAAACACATTATTAACAGCATCAGCAAGTTTATAGAATTTAACCTTACACATCTTCTCAGCAGAAAATATATTATTAACAGACACTATTACAAATACAATTTGGAACACCTTCATAATCATATGTTACAGAATAATTCTAAAAAACCTATAAAAAACAAATTATATCAATCAGCCACAGAAATAACTCTGGTTTATTTTTTACAACAGCAACAGCAACAGCAACAACCACTACAGTTTTTAACTTTGCTGCCTGTTTTAGGTGACTGTGTTTTACTAGTTTCAATATAACAGTAAACACTCATATGCCTTCTCTGACTAACAGTGAATGGACCTTCATTACTAACAATCATTTCAAATGATTTCATTATTGTATTATCAACAAGATTGTCTTCTGATTGCAATATCTCGCTATTCCTTAAATTACCATCTACTGGAACGTCCATCACTTCCTTATTAGGGGCAACTTGATAATGAATATAAATCAATTTAATATTATCTAATGATATACTATTGAGATTTTCTAATTTTAAGTGTGCCTTGGCAGGACCGCTAAGATTAATATTTTTTAATTTATTTTTAAGCCACACAATAGCACTTTTTTCCCCCCCCACAGATTTTCTATATGCATTATACTCTGTTTTAGTAGCTGAGATTGCTCCAACACCAATTGAATTAAGTTGATTATACACTCCACCACTTACTTTATCAGTAATCAAATAAAAACTTATTGTACATTGATCGTCTGAGAATAGATTGAAAACACAACAGCAAAACAAAATAAACCTAAAATAACTTAATATTTTCATTATAAGGAAGCTAAATAAATTAATTACAAAAACAAAATTATAACTAAAAATATGGACAACCAAGACTCTAATAAAAATAATAACCTAGAATATAATTTCACATACAACTTTAGTCAGTGGTACAACGATGTTATTCAACTAGCTGATTTAGCTGAAAACTCTGATGTTAGAGGATGTATGATTTTAAAACCATATGGATATTCGATATGGGAAAATATTCAAACTATATTAAACGCAAAGATAAAATCTACAGGTGCTAAAAATGTCTATTTCCCACTATTTATTCCAAAATCATATTTTTGCAAAGAGGCAACACACGTTAACGGGTTTGCAAAAGAATGTGCAATAGTAACCCATTATAGATTAAAATCAGACGGTAATAACATTAATATCGATGAGAATGCTAAATTAGAAGAAGAATATATTGTAAGACCAACGTCAGAAACTATAATCTGGAATACCTTTAAAAAATGGATAAAATCATACAGAGATCTACCATTAAAGATAAACCAATGGGCTAATGTATGTAGATGGGAAATGCGAACAAGGCCATTTTTGAGGACAAGTGAATTTTTATGGCAAGAAGGGCATACTGCACATATAGATATAAACGAGGCAAAATCTACTGCTATTGAAATGCTAGATATATATTACAATTTTGGGAAAGAATACCTAGCAATACCATTTATAAAAGGAATAAAATCAGATAATGAAAAATTTGCTGGAGCAGATGAGACATATACGTTAGAAGCATTAATGCAAGATGGTAAAGCATTACAATGTGGAACATCTCATTTATTAGGTAAAAATTTCTCTAAAGCATTTGATGTTAAATATCTAAGCACTGATAACAAATTAGAATACGTTTACGGAACATCATGGGGAATATCTACTAGACTAATAGGTGCCCTAATAATGGCCCACGGAGATAAAAAAGGTTTAATTATACCTCCAAATATAGCTTCAATACAAGTTGTTATTATCCAAATATCAAACGACAATAACGTTCAAGAATATTCGAAATTTATAGAAAATAAATTAATTGAGGCTAAGGTTTTAGTAAAAGTTGACAATAGAGATTATTTAAGGCCAGGCTTTAAATTTAATGAATGGGAGATAAAAGGTGTTCCAATAAGGATAAATATTGGTAAAAAAGATGTAGAGAACAATACAGTTGAAATAATACGAAGAGATACTAACGAAAAAATAAATATACCTTCTAATAACATCATTCCAACTATAAATGAGATATTAGTGAAAATTCAAACAAATCTATATAACAACGCACTTAACTTCAGACAACAACATACATTCGAGGTCGACAATTACGAGGAGTTTAAAACTAAAATAAAAAACAAATGTGGACTAATAATATCCCCTTGGGATGGAACAACTGAAACTGAATTAAAAATAAAAGAAGAAACACAAGCGACAGTTAGATGTATTCCATTTGAAAATAACGATTCAATAATAAACAACGATGGTAAGTGCATATATACAAATAATAAATCAAAATATAAAGCCATCTTTGCAATAAACTATTAAAAACAATTAAAAAATCTAACTATATCACTACTATTCTTTTTTTTTATTAATCATTAATTATGAATATGAATAAGATAATACTTGGAATAAATGTTATAGCAGTAAGTAACTACACAATCTACTGTGGCAAATGTTGCAATAGTTGTAAAAAACCAGCCAATAACAATAATAAATCGTCTAATAAAAAACCTACACCTCAAGAGATAAATGAGACTACTGTAAACAAAATTTTACAATCAAATAAACTATACATAAACACCAAATTAGATACTGTCGAAGATCCAGTAATACAAGATAGATATAAAAAAAAATCAAAAGGTAATTTTGACAATAATGAAGACATTACTTTAGAAGAAAATAATAATAGACGTAAATTATTTCATCTAGATGATGTAATCGATATCACAGAAATTAAAGAATTATTAGTTGAATTGATCAAAAATAATAAAGATGTAGATAACTGTACTCAAACTATACTCGAGGTATTCTCCAAATATGTTGATAAATTCACTGATACATTCTTCCATGAAAAACTAACAGATGAAATTAAGGATAATATTTTTCTTGAATTTGTTATAAATCCTAAAGTAGGAATAAAACTTAATGACTATGCAAATATTCTATTTCACAAAGAAAAGATGTTAATAGACCTTATAAACTTAAGCGACAATATCAACTTTTTTATAGATAATCGCTTTTGTAAAAGAGATGTTGTACAAACAAATAAAGACGACCCAGCGAACGCAGGAAAAGGTTACAGTGATAAAACTATCTTTCGAGATACAGATGTAGATAATATTGTATTTAGTAGACTTGATAATGATCTTGAAGCTCTTTACGGTTCCTTTTACGTTAAATTAGCTGATAATTTTGGGGTTGGATTTAAATATATGCATTCTATGAACTTGCCAAAAACCGAGGAAGAACAAAATGAATTTAAAAAGAGCGTAATAGATGCGAAGGTTACCTTTTTATATACGTTATCCGAAAAAATCATTGGCAACGAAAATACAACAAATTATTTTGAACAGTTTAAAACTAAAGAAAAATGCAATGAATTACTAAGTCAAATTACTGAAAAATACATTGGAACATTTAATGATTTTGAAATTCCACAAAAAGATTATAGAATCATAATAAACATACAGGATGCAAAAAAGTGGTGGAAATCAAATTTCGAAAATGTAAGATGTTTGATAGGAATGAGTAAAAAAGCAGAATAGCATCAATTACAAATATTACGATATAATTTTATTTTAATTCTAAATTTTTGAATAACTAAGATTAAGATAATGCATCAGGCAAGAGCTGTTATTTGGTTTTTAACAGGAATATTTATTGGATGTTGTAATGATATTTTTGTGAGATTTTTGATACATATTCCAGTGTTTGAAATATCGTGTTTTAGATTTTTATTTTCATCCTTATGCCTTATCCCGTTTATAAATAAAGATAAATTCTTAGCGTCAAATTATAAAAAAGTACATTTTATACGTGGATTTTTATTCCTTTTTGCAGTGACATTTTGGGAGATAGGTATAAAGAGTACACAGCTATCTACAGCTACATTAATTGGATTTTCTGGGCCATTTTCATTTATGATATTATCAATCCTTATACTAAAAGAAAGAGCCGACATATATCAAATATTTGCAACAACAATAAGCTTTCTATCAGTTCTAGGAATAATTGAATTTAAGTCATTTTCATTCGACTCGAGCTTTCTAATACTACTAGTCAGTAGTCTATTTTTTTCACTCACAGATATCTTAAATAAGAAATATTCAGCGTTAGAAGACTATTTTACGGCAATTATATATTATAACATGTTTGCATTCCTAATAAGTATACCATTTATACTACACAATTTTATAATGCCTTCATCACTAGACTTATTTTACATGTTTTGCCTTGGGATAGAGTCAAATATATATTCATTCGCGCTACTAAAAGCCTTTTCTATATGTGATGCAACATTTATAGCGCCTTTTAGATATTTTGAGTTTGTTTTTGCAATAATACTAGGATACGCTTTCTTTTATGAAATCCCGACATATAGATCTCTAATTGTAATGCTAATAATAGTCACGGTAAACCTTATAGTATTAATACATGAAAACACAAAAAGAAAGATATACTAAGTAATTAAAACAAAACTATCTAAATAAATTCTTTATTTTCTCAAAGAAACCTGTGCATTCTTTATCTGACGATGGTTTAAAATTATCTGAATATCCAAGCTGTTTTAATATATCTTTCTCACTGCTAGATAAATTAGTTGGGGTAAAAACCTGAATATGTACATATTGATTACCATACCTGCTACTATTTACATCCTTTAATCCTTTACCTTCTATTTTAAACATCTTTCCACTCTGAGTTCCTGGCTGGATCCTTATGCGGACATTTTTACCATATAAGGTTTCTACCTCTTTCTCTACACCAAAAACAGCCTCAATGAAACTTATAACTAACTGTGAATAAACATCCATACCGTCTCTTTTAAACATATTGTTCTTCTCTTCGTTTATTCCAACATATAAATCTCCATTTACACCACCTCTAACTGATGCATTACCATATCCTTTAAGTACAAACTCCATATCTTCTGAAATACCTTGAGGAATAGTAATCTCAATTATATCCTCTGAATAAACTCTCCCTTCTCCTCTACATTCTCTACATTTATCTTTAATCAACACTCCAGACCCAGAGCAAAAACGGCACTCAGAACTAGACGTCATTTCTCCAAAAGGAGTTTTTACATAATTTGTAACATAACCAGATCCATTGCAATTCGTACATTTCTCAGTCATCCCAGAATTCTTAGCGCCATTACCATTACAGGCACTACATTTTTTATAACGAGATATTTTAACCTTCTTTTTGGCACCAACTGCAATCTCTTCCAACGTTACTCTAACTTTTATTCTTAAATTTTCACCTTTTTTAACACTATTCCTTTTTTTAGACCCACCAAAACCTGTAAAACCACTAAATATATCAGAAAAACTATCAAATATGTCACCATCAAAGCCATTAAAATTAAATCCTCCACTACCACCGCCAAAGTTACTATTAGCCCCTGCCTTTCCGAAGGTATCATAGTTTTTACGCTTTTCCTGATCACTCAATACGCTATATGCCTCATTTATTTTCTTAAAATTTTCCTCAGCTGATTTATCACCAGGATTCCTATCTGGATGATACTTCATTGCTAATTTCCTATACGCACTCTTTATTTCGTCAGTGCTTGCATTTTTCTTAACCCCAAGTATCGAATAATAATCCTCTGACATAAATCATTGCTTTTTATACTCACCTATTACAACTTGAGCAAATCTAATAATTTTAGATCTAAACATATACCCACATTTTACTACTTCAATAATCTTTCTATCTAACTTCTCATCCTTAATTTCTTTTGCTGCTATGGCATCATGTAATTCTCCATTAAACTCATCTCCTATTCCAACTTTTATCTTGTTAACCCCTTTAGCCTCTAATACCTTATTTAACTTAGAATATATCATTAGCAATCCTTTATCAGAACTATTTACATCTACGGCTCTATCAAAATCATCAAATACATCCAATAAAGCAACTAACAACTTCTCTTCTGCTGACTCTATAATTGACATCTTCTCTCTAGCTGTTCTCTTTTTATAATTATCAAACTCAGCTAATAGTCTCACATACTTATCTTTATCTTCTTCTAATTTCTTTTTTAAAGATAAGACCTCATCATTATTAGGATTACTTTCATTCGATACTTTATCACTACTACTATTTTTCTTATCACACACGCAACCGTCTTTCTTGGTACCATTATCTTCCTCTTTGTCAATCATACTTATATTGTTTATAAAATTTTATTATTAATTCATCTTCCTAATAGATCTTTAACAAACAACTTGGGATCAAAAATCATTATATCATTAATTCCTTCTCCTGTACCAACATATTTAACTGGTATTTTAAATTTATTTATAACACCAATTATAAATCCGAACTTAGAAATACTATCAGTCTTTGTAACTATAAAACCAGTCAAATTAGCTATTTTATTGAATTCCTCAATTTGGGTAAATACATTTTGCCCCATTGTGCCATCTACGACTAACCATTTTTCGACAACACCTTCATCTGTAATAAACTTATCTACCGATTTATCCATTTTCTCAAGTTCTCTCATCAAATTCAACTTATTATGTAATCTTCCGGCTGTATCAAAAATTATTAAATTATAATCATTGGCTTTTGCAAAGTCTAAAGTCCTATATGCCACTGTAGATGGTGATTCTTTATCATTACCACAGACTAACTTCACTCCTACTCGATTACATAATATTTCCAATTGACTACCAGCTGCAGCCCTAAATGTATCAGCTCCACCAACTAAGACATTATATTCCTTTTTAAATATATTTGCAATTTTAGCTATGGATGTCGTTTTCCCTACTCCATTTATTCCTAATATTTCTATAACATTTAAAGAATTTTTAGGATAATCACATTTTGGTTGACTTATACTCACTATATTGTCGATGAGTTCAATTAATCTTTGATAAATTTTATCTGCTGTACATTCTTTTTCATTTTTTATAAATGTCTTCAAGTTGGATAGCAATTCATCAGTCGTTTCAGCTCCAACGTCTCCTAACATTAACATTTCTTCCAAGGAATCCAAAATTTCATCAAAATCAGACGTAGATTTAAATAAATTCTTGATATTTGACCACCAATTTGATGTAGTATTTTTTAAAAAACTAAACAGCCCCATATTATATTATCTAAAGTTTTTAAAATTTGAAACTAAAATTTTTATTAATAAATATTAAAATATTAAATATACAAATATGATGAGCAAAATGATTTGTAATAAAATTTCGAAGAGAAATATTATTATTATTTTAGCTGGATTGGCTATTGTTCTTTATTTTTCAATGAAGTTTTTCAAGGCTAGTGACAAAAAAAATGACTATTACAAATATAAAATTAAGTCAAGGAAATATTTTGAAGATGGAGAGAAATATAAATCATTAGAATATGGGTATAAGTGTATTAAAGAAGATCCAAATAATACTAGTGGATATTTTTTTACAATAAATTTACTAATTGATATCGCTAATTATGATGATGCAAATAAATATCTAGAGATTGTTAAGAAAAAATGTATCAGTAAAAAGGATAATGATAATTATAATATGTTATTAAATACATTAAATAACAGAAGGAAGGAGGTTCAAGCACATCCAGATTTAAATTTAACTCAACAATTTCTGAAAGATTTATATATAAATAATTCGAAAATAAAAAAATGTAGAATTGGATATAATGATTCTGGAATAAGAGGAGTAATAGCTACAGAAAGTATAAACAAAGGCGAAAAGTTAGTTGAAATTCCGCTCAATCTATTAATTACAAGTAACCAAGCTGAAAAATATATAGTAGATAAATACTCTAAAGAATGTAAAATGAGCAAAGACGAAATAAAAAGTATTCTCGACAGATGCTATGCACAATCTAAATTCGAAATTATTTTATACCTTCTAGAAAGTGATGACTCCAAATTTAGTACATATCGTGAGATCATTAAATCAGCTACAACCGAAACTATACCGAACCTTATGTCTGATGAAGATAATAAACTTTTAGAAAACACATCAGCTGCAAGTCTAATGAAGTTAAAAAAAGGAGTCCTTGAGCATGATATAGATTTATTGTACAATATAGCTTCAGTAAAAAAAATACCATTTGACGTTCTAAAAAGGTATTATTTCATTGTCTCTAGCAGGATATTTGGAATCAATATAGATGGCAAAGAATGCTCTGTTTTATCTCCGTACATTGATATGATGAATCATAATAATAATATTGAAAATCGTATATCATGGCATTATGATAAAAATAAAAAATGTATGTATGTAGAGTCTAATGGATATATTGGTAAAGGAGAAGAGGTTTTTACATCATATGGTATTAAATCAAATACAGATTTATATGTTATTTATGGATTCACATTAGAAAATAATGAAAGAAAATCTATTACGTTAGAGTTTAATAATGAAGAATATGAATGTGTCGAGAAATATGATTATAAAAAGAATAACGTTCAGAATTTGTTAGATGATATCAGAAAATTAATAATACACAAAAACTCAAATTTAACACAAGAACAGATTGAAATATCTAAATTTACAAAATTTATAGAAATTTGTGAATTTAGGTTAAATAAGTATCCAACTAAATTAGAAAATGATATTAAAGAGCTTAGATCAGCGAACATATCAATCAGTAAATATAATTCATTAAATGTTTTAATTAGTGAAAAAGAACTTCTAAAACAGTATATTTCATCATCTAAAAAATGTGTACGATTTTTAAAAAAATATAAAATTAACAAAATAAACGATAAGGTGAACACTGATAAAAATCTAGATGATCTGTCTAAGTATTTCCTAAAAAATATAATTACAGAATCCAAGAAATAATTAAATGAATGTTTTAACAAAAAAGATTATCATCTCTCTTCTGCTGTACATATTTGCAAACGTAAAATTGGAATGTAATTCAGAAAAGAAATATTTCATAAAATCACAAAATATAAACACGTCAAATCTTAAAAATATAATAGAAATACCGAATTACATAACATTTAACATGAATATAATTTCAGAAACTGGGTCGTTTTTTAAAACGAATATTAATAATTTACTTTATAGTCTTATATACACTAAACAATACTTCAAAACTAGAGATCTATTAATAGAATCATATAGAAAGAAAATCATAAGTAAAGACGAATTGAAGGCTAGCCTAATTAAAAACATTAATTCTATCAGTAGCCAACATTTAATACTGAAACTTAGGAATCTTCTTAAAACTGAATATGATATCTACTCAGAGAAATATGTTAATTGTCAATGTGAAAAAATAAATAAATATTTTCAGGATATTGGCTTCCTTGATTCTGTTGTAAAATTAAATGTCAATTTTGATAGAAACTACGCATCTGTATATTATAATGTTAATGAAGGAGAAATATACCGCATAAATACAATAAATATATTCTCGAAGAATGAAGAAATAAGGGAGATTTTATCTGATAAATTAAATAAATGCAGAATAAAACCTAAAATTGCATTTAATAAATATGAAATTGAAAAATTTAAAAGGAAATGTATAAAAACAATACAAAACAGGGGATATTACAATTTTAACAGCGATGATATACAATTTTATATTTACAAAAATTCATTAGAACACAACGTTAATATATTCATTCATGCTAATTACAATGAAGGCACTCATAAAAAATATAAATTCGGGGAAATAGCAATAAAATACACAGGTACAGCAAATAAAAAAAAACTAAAAGAAGAAATTATTTATAGTTTATCAGAACAAGTTAAAAAAAAAATGGTATATCAAATGCTAGAAATAAAACCAGGAGTAATATATAGTAAAAAAAAACTTGATAATACATACATGAAACTGCTAAACACAGGCTCATTTAAAACAATCGATATAAACAACAAAATTAATAATGATGCTCTAGATACTACAATAACACTTACCTTGAAAAACAAATATTCTATTGAGCATTTTATGGAAATAAACTTTAATGATTCCAATTTACACATTACAAACAATTTATCATTTTTGATTAGAAATTTACTTAAATACATGGAAACTTTAAAAACATCAGTTGAATATTCAAAAATTATACCATTCGAAATAAAGAAAATATCATTTCTTAATCAATACAAATTTAAATTTTCAATAGGAGTCAATTACCCATTTTCAATAATATTTGACAATATATGTAACAAGTCAGAAATAGTATTCTCTATTAATAATGACGCAATATATACAGACAAAAATAAAAGTAAAATATCGTTTATTGGGAACCTAATACATTCCTTTAATTTTAAAAAAAACATTAATTTAGAGTCTAATATAACATTTGTAAATATCGAAAAAAACAAAAAAAAATACATACAAATAAAATCAATAAATCTCACTAATAACATAAATGTAAAAAATATATATTTACACAATATTTCTTTTAATTCTTCATTTGTATTCAGCCATACCAAGTATATTTTTTTTTATAAAGCATTATTTAATCAATTCTATAGGAAAGGTTTTAATGTATTATTAAAAATGGAATATGCACCATCATTTATCATAAAAACATTAAATAATTTTAGAATTGACCTTAAAATGAAAACAGGTTTAATACTTAGTCTTAAGAATGATATACCAGACAATTTCCTTTTTAAACTAGGAGGTAATGAATTTTTAAGAGCCTGGGATTATGGTAATGTGGGGCCAGGTTTCAAAAAAACAGGTAAAGGTAGCATCATGTTTGCTATAACATCTGAGTTTAGTTATAAGATAAATTCTAGCCTATATAGTTCATTATTCATTGATTGTGGTAATGTCTGGCAGAAAAAGACAGGAAACATATTAATGAAGAGTGATTTTATATGGCATTGGATTCTTTTTAAGCAGTTATACGTAAACGGTGGAATAAGTTTCACATTTGTCACAAAAATAATCACATTGAAATTCGATTTCGCGTTAATATTGTATAATCCAAGCAAAGATAGGCAAGACCTATATAGGATAAGACTTAACATAATTAAGTGATGCTAATTAATAAATTTTTTTAACTAAAATATAATGGGCTACAAATTAATACTCTTAATCTTTCTTAACGCAGTAGGATATAAGATATTTTCAAGTGATAAAAATGATAAAAATAACAATAACATTACAAAAAAAAGTGACTCACCAAGGAAGAATTTTATTGTATTAAGGGTTGGTGGTGGATTAGGTAGTATAATGAATGATATCACATATAACAAACACAATGAACATAAAAAATGCCTAGCTAATACACCATTATTAAATCATATTATGAATCTGGCGCAAGGATGTTCAAACTTTCGTTATGCAAATATCTTTAAAAATATAAGAGAACATGGGTTTAGTTATTTACTACAAAATTTTAATATAGGATGTGATATTGTTTACAACAAATATTTAATAGGGAATACATTCTTCAGCTTTGGGGTAAGTCTAAGATATACAAGTAAAATCATTACAGATGGATACTTAAGAAATCTGAGAATATACCTTAATGAATATATAAGAAAAATTTCAGATTCAGAAAACCAAGATAATGAGATAGAAAACTATAATGAAAAAGTAAGAATGATGAAGGAACACAAATTTGAAGAGGACAATTTAGAAGAGTCATTTAAGAATTTAAATACATATATTGCTAAAAATTATTATGTTAACAAATTAAACTTCATTAATATTGGAGGAAGTTTGGGATTTACGTTTCTTTTAGACAAAAAATCATATGACAAAAGCTTTTTTATTAGTTTATCTGTGTTTCTAAGGTACAGAAAATTATTATCATTTGTTCTAGAAAAAAATGATAAAGAAGAATATATATCAATTGACAATAGCTTTTTAAGAATTAACCCATTCGATGTTTCTCTTGGTTTTGAATTTGGAAAGGCAAATGTAATTTCTGTCTTATTTGAACTTGGGATAACATCTATGCTTCGTAATATTGACCAACTAAATAGTGATAATCTTTATAGTTCTAAACAAAAAAACAATATAAATATACGTGATATAACAATTTCAATTAGGTATAATAAGTTCTAAGTAATATTAATCTATCGGTAAAGTGGCTATCAAATAGTTTTCTTGTAAAATTTTAATATTATTTTAATATAAATATGGATCACATTTTCTCTGTAAAAATAAATGGTAAGAATATTGAGCAAAATTTCCCAATAAATAATATTACAATTTCAAAAGGTATAAATAAAGTACCATATTGTAGTGTGAGGATATATGAGGCAGTGAATACAAAAAATGAATTATTTATAGATAACTCATTAATCAGCATTGGTTCAAAGGTAGATATAGAGGCAATTAATAAAAACAACGAATTAGAAAATATATTCTCTGGAATTTTGTTAGATATTTTGCTAGATATAAATAATGAATTTAATGAAAATTTTGTTGAATTAAAATGCTATTCAAAGGCTCATCAGATGGATATTGCAAAAAACTCGACATGTTTTTTAGACAAAACAGATTCTGATATTCTAAAAAGCATTATTTCAAAATACGGTTTACAATCAGATATAGGTGATATGTCACTGAAACATGAATTTATATATCAAAATGACCTAACAGATTGGGATTTTATTGTCACTAGAGCTGAACTATACGGCTATGTTGTAAATGTTGATAACGATAAAATAATTGTAAATTCACCCAAAAAGAAGTCTTCAAATGTAAGAATAAACTTTTCAGATATAATATCAGCAAATATAAAATTAGATTCAAATTCACAGATAAATTCAATAAATGCTAAAATATGGGATATAAAAACACAGGAAGTGAAAGAAATAAAAAATAGTACGCAAAAAGAAAACTCATTTGGGAACATAAAAAGTGACGATATTGTATCAAAAACAGGGAAACATGATTCAAATTTATCAATTGATAGTTTAAGTGAGGATGAAACAAAAAAAATTCTTAATGGATTTATTGATATAAACAGATTTTCAAAAATATGTGGTTACGTAGTTATTAATAGCAATACTGAATTAAAGCCAAATACAACACTAAATTTAAATAAATGTGGAAAAGTATTTACTGGTGATGCTTATATTAATTTTGTACAGTATATGTATAATGTTGATGACTGCTCGTGGAGGGTAAAATTATATATTGGTATAAATAAACATTGTTTTATAGGTAAAAGCAATGCAGAGGATATCAATAAAAGCATTACATCAAATATAAACAATTTAAAATATGGTAAAGTCATAAAAATTTCAGAAGACCCAGAATCAAATTATAGGATATTTGTAACAATTCCGACTATAAATAATAAAAATGAAGGTGTTTGGTGTAGATTATCGTCTTTATATGCCTCTAATAAAGGCGGGATATTGTTTATGCCAGAAAAAGATGATGAAGTTATTGTTGGATTCATAGATGGTAATGCAAGTAGCCCGATAGTCGTTGGTAGTGTTTATAGCTCCAAAAATAAGCCATCTGTTGAAATAGAAAGTGAAAATGGAATCAAATCAATAAAGACCAATAACGAATTAGAAATAAATTTTAATGACAAAGATAAAATAATTAATATTAAAACTGGTGAAAAAAGAAGTATTGTAATATCTGAAAAAGATTCAAATATTGAGATAGTAAATGAAAACGATAAAATAACTATAGGCAATGGTATAATAAACCTAGAAGCAGATAAAGAAATATCAATAAAGAGTAAAGATATCGACATAAATGCATCCGGGAATGTTAAAATTAAAGCTGGGAGTAATGTCTCGGTAGAAGGTAACAATATTAAAATGAACGGGTCTATGGCGGCTAATATCAAAGGCGGGACTAGCTCAAAGTTTGAATCATCTGGCATTACAGAGATCAAAGGCTCGATTGTGAAAATTAACTAACAGACAAAATATAAAATATTAAAAATATATACTGTAATATAAATAAAGTCATTTTGATTTTTTAAATTTTCTGATTATCAAATTAGTATAAATGAATTTAACAGACTTAAAAATTGGAGAAATAGGATTCATAAAAAGCATACATCATGAAAAATCTTTAATAAATAAACTAGTTGAAATGGGATTCGTTGAAGGTGAAGAAATACAAATCATGCATGTATCTCCATTTAAAGATTCAGTTATTGTAAAAATAATGGATTATAAGTTGTCATTAAGTTTCGATGAAGCTAAAAATATAGAAATTACTAAAATCAAATGTAATGAAGAACAAAATAGTGATAGTAGTCAGAGTTGTGACAATTGGTTTAGAAGATTAAAGGAATACCTAAAATTTTGCGATATAACTAGTTCGCAATGCGAAAACTGTAGGAATTATATCCTTTGTAAGAACACAAATAAAAGTAACCAAGATTTAAAATTTGTACTTGTTGGAAACCCAAATTGTGGTAAAACTACCTTGTATAACTTACTAACGAAAAGAAATGAAAGTACAGGGAACTATTCAGGAGTTACTTTAGATATTAAGTCAGACATATTTTATTTTGACAATTACAAAATACATATTTATGATTTGCCAGGTATTTATTCGCTAAATGGGTATTATAATGAAGAGAAGGTAACAATAAATTTTTTAAAAACCGAAAATATTGATCTAGTAATAAACGTTATAGATTCAACAAAATTAAAAAGGAGTTTATTTTTGACGTATGAATTAAAAAAAAAATACAGATTTCTTCTTTGTGCATTTAATTTATATGATGAGTTCAAATTAAATGGATATAATATAGATTTTGATAAATTCGAAGATAATTTTGAGATATTTACTGAGCCTACAATATCTAAAAATGGAATAGGAGTTAACAATCTAATAAAAAAAGGCATAAATATAATTAAATATATTAAAGCAAATAATTTAGTAAACTATAAATAAGCGGAGATGGCGAAATTGGTAGACGCATTAGATTTAGGTTCTAATATCTTAAAGATGTAAGGGTTCAACTCCCTTTCCCCGCACACGTTATATTTTTTATATCGCTATCATTATCCATTGCTAATTTTTTTCTTTTAAACGTTCTTATCCAACCTGGCAATAACAAAAGCCCTAAGAAAATATACAAATAAAACGTAAGTATTCTCCAAATAATAATAACAATAATAGAATAATCATTTAAAATGTGATGATAAAACTCATTAAATATATATTCGATAATACCAGAACCTCCAGGAGTTGGTGATATAAGCATAGTCACCCACAATACAAGATGCCTACAAAATACCTCTATGTGTTCAGCCAGAGACAAATGTTCAAAGCACTGTACTACCGAATTTAATACCAAATACCTAGAAATCCACGTTAGTAGAGTAATAAATAATATTAAAATCCAAAAATTTAATCCATATTCTTTTAAGATTTTAGACGAATTTATCATATCATTAGCACTTTTCTCGGCACTAGGCTTGTATCTTTTTAAAAACCATATATTTGTAACTTTCAATACTATATATTTAAAAATTTCAGGTTTAACAAAAACAGAACATGTCATTATAGTCGAATACACAAGTATTAAAATATAGCTGGTTATATATAAACCCGAAATTGTAGTAGAGCTAAAATTAGAAAATAAAAATCCTACTGGAGAAATTAACAGAAAGAAATAATTATCAAATGTAGCAGTTATCATTACATAGGCTATTGCTCTACCTATTGAAATACCTTCATGCAAAAAGAAAAGTACGGCAATAAAGCCACCTCCAACTGCTGATGGTGTGATTGATGATGAAAATTCCCATAAAGCAATGATTATAAAACAATTAATAAAAGATATTTCTTTTCTGACAAGTAATCTAATCCTAAGAATATATAAAAGATCTCTGACAACCACAAGAAAAACAGAGAAAAGAAGATATTTAATATCTATATTCTTAATAAGTGCTAAATTATGTAATGTAAAGTTTTTGTCTCTATAAATCAGAATACCAACTATTGAAAATCCTATTAAAACAGTAATGAAAGCCTTTCTAAAATTCAATGTTTTTTTAACATCTTCAACACTGTTAACCATAATTAGTTTCTATTCTATACTATCTAATCTACTTAAAATATTGACTAACAAGCAAAACTCTTTATTGAATTTCAATCTCTCGCTATCATTAAGTTTTATTCTTGCAAAAAATTCAATTTTATCATATAACTCATTATCCAATACTTCGCTCATTATCTATTAGTTAGAACATAAATTACAAAAAAAAATAAAAAGCTGATATTATTTAAGGATTTTTTCAAAATGCAAAGTATATCAATCAAAACAATATGTGTAAATGGTAATTATTTTATATTAAAAATATACTAACAACTAAATGAATACAATGTATGATAATGACAAAGACATGAGTAATACCAAAATAGATCAAATCAATAATATATGTAATTTCATCAATTATTGTTATTTATATAGCGATATAATAAAATTCGATAAGGAAGATGAAAAAATAAACTTGTTTTGTAAATTCTTAGAAAACGACGATATTGTAATATATTCATTGATAATAAAAACAAATCATATAAAATTAGCTAATTTTTTTGTAGATAAGATTTTGAGTTTAAAAAATACACCAAACATTATTTTAGACTCTAACATCATCATACCAGTAATTGACATAATACACGAAATATTAATTTTACTGAAATATTGGTATGATAACCTATCGGAAGGTAATAAACTAAAAAATAAAATATTAGTAGGTTCCGAAGAATTTCTCCAGGATATAACAACTCTATTAATTATATTACAAAGCATTGAAAATAAAAATTCGTCATACGAAAAAAAACTAGATGACATCACACAATTACTTAATGAGCGACCTTTCAATTACTATAGCTATGAGAAAATTGAAAATAATGTACTTGCAAAAAACAAGATAAATATATACACATATATTTTTAACTTAATAAGGCAAACATCTGAAAACCTTATCATTAAAATTATTGAATTACAAAATGTCGCAAAAAATGATTTTTTTAATGTATTATATAACAAAAACCATAATCCTCATATCTCACTACTTTTAACATTTTCTAAACTACTTGAAAGCGTTAACAAAAGGGTAGTTAAGTTTTATTCTAGGTTCAAGGATTATTATTATAAAGGAGTTTTAATGTTCAAAAATTTACCAGAAAAAAAAGATCATACACTGATAATGCTAACCATAAATGACTCAAAAGAAAAAAAATTTATACAAAAAAATACAACAGTAATTGGGAAAGATGAAATAAACAACGAGGATGTAAAATTCAAAACTATTAATAATATACAAATTAGCTCAACAAAAATAAAAACGATTAGAACTGTTTCAAAACTTCTAAATACATCAAACAAATATACTTCTTCGCCAGTAGCAATTTATAAAATAGGTGAATATTTAATGGATGATGTATATAAAAATAATATGATTCTTTATTTGTTCTCAAAAAAACGAGAAAATGACGTTAATTTTCTATCAACTAAACGTAATATGTTAGGTTATTCATTTATTTCCAAAATATTTAATCTCAAAGATGGTGAAAGGAAAATTACATTTCTCTTTAATCTAGACGAGGCTGATCTAATCAAATTTATAAAAACATTTTCCGAGGAGGAGATAATACAACAGAATACAGATAATATAATATCAGACTATGTTAATATTTTAAATAATTCATTTAAATTAGACTATTCATCTGCTGATAAGGTAATAAGTATTCCCAAAGAGAATATAAGTACGCAATGGGATTTTGCTAACAAAACTATTATTCTAGATATCAAGCTGACCTCCGATATGCCAGAGGTATCTGCTCCAAATGGTAAACCATGTGATAAATATGCAAATAATATGCCATTTATTAGAATATTGGCTGACAATAAAAAATTATTTTGGGCATTTTATACATTTGTAAATATAAAATTTAAAAATATCACAGTATCAGTAAATGTTACAAAATGTAATAATTTAACATTACAAAATGATCTTGGAATTATTGATATAGATACTATTTTTCAACCATTTGGCCCATTTCCAAGATTAAATTCAATGATATATTTAACAAATGAGGAAATATTTAGTAAAAAGATATCATCACTAAAAATTAAAATAAAATGGGATAACCTGCCAAAAAATGGATTTAGCCAATACTATAGGGAATATAACAAAGATATAGATAACAGTAGTTTTCGAGTGTCTATATCTTTACTTAATGGAAGTGAATGGTGTCCAATTAATGGTGAAGACAGGCAAGTTCTAAACTTATTTTGTGAAAAAAGCGATGGGACATTAAATGACGAAACAGTTTTAGACATAGATATAAATAAACTCAGGATAAATGAATGTACTAAATTTATTCACAACCAATATCTTACCTCTACATCAATAGGTGGATTTATAAAAATAGAACTGATATCGCCAAATATTGCCTTTGGCCACAATTTATACACAAAACTGATAGCAAAGACATTAACGGAGAAAAAAGATAAGATTGTAAAAGATATTGTTGATATTGAAGTGAATTCCCCATACACTCCGTCTATAAAAAAAATATCATTGGACTATTCGGCAGAAACTGAATTTAATAAACAAACTGATAATGAAATTATAATTAATACAATACATCCTTTTGGATATTTCAAAGATTTCCCCATAAAAACACTTAAACCAAAAAAGAGCAATGGAGATGTTGACCTTAACCTATGGAACACTTCTACAATTTATATTGAACTAATTGATGTAAATTTCACTGTTATTGATTTATATTTTATGATAGACGAGGCTAGCGTTCATTCAGACAAGATTAATTTCAAAGTAGGTTATATAGACAAGAATGAATGTGTTTTCCTTGATGATAATGCGATAATTGAAGATAAAACAAATGGGTTTACACAGTCAGGGACTATTAAGATAAGAAAACCAAATATAGGTAAATTTGAAAATACATATATAGAAAATAATTATAAAAATTCATTATGGCTGGCCATATTGCTTCTTGAAAAAAGAATCAATCTACCAACAATACTTGGAATTTATTACAATTGTGTTGAAGTAATCAGAGAATCTAAATACAATAATCCACTTACACAGTTATCATTAAAGTCTTTCGAAGACAAAGATTTAAGGGATATACAAATTTTACAACCATTTAAATCATACGGAGGAGATATTGAAGAAAATGACGAAAAAATGTATAAAAGAGTAAAAAATAGACTACAAATTAAAAATAGATGTATTTCCGCTGATGATTACGTAACATTCATACTTGAGAATTTTAATATGATAAAATATGTCGAAGTAGTAAAAAATTATGACGAATGTGGAAATATAAGTAAGGATATTGAACATAAGGATCAACCTGGGAATGTAGATATAGTGGTAATATTGAACACAAGTGAATACCAAGAAAACGGGAGAATATTTCCAGAAGCCAGCCCAATGTTACTAAGCAAGATAACAGCAAAATTGAAAAAATATTGTTCTCCATTTTCAAAAATAAACATCATCAATCCACAATATGAAGAGTTAAAGGTTATGATTAGAGTAGTCTTTGAAGACGATTTAGATCAAAATATGTACATAAAAATACTAAATAATGAAATATCAAAATTCATATCACCTTGGCTCTACGATAACAACATAAACATATGCATCTCAAAAAAAATATCAGTAATAGATTTCATTATATACCTCAAAGCAAAAAGTTATATAAAACACATACTTAATTTTAATATTGTAAAATTCTATAAAGACGAAATAATATGTACATATGGCTTTAATGACTCTATATATCCAAATTCATATCATACAATTTTCTATTCATCAAGCAGACATGAAATAGTTGTTGATAACTTAAGATGTGATAACAAAAATGATTTAAGTATTGGGAATGCACATATAGAGGAGGATTTGATAATAAGTGCAATAAAGGAGAACCGAGAACAAAATGAAGGTAATTCTAAGGTACCTATAGATGAAACCATAAATGAATATTTCCTAAAATTTAAATAATCAAAAAAAATGTGTAACTTTATCCATGTCGATGGGGGATTAGCTCAGGTGGTAGAGCAATTGCTTTGCAAGCAGGAGGTCGTCAGTTCAAGTCTGATATTCTCCACATTATGAAAAACAACTTTGATGTTATTAATATTTATATTTTATTTATAACATTTTCAATGTAGTTTGGTGATATAGCTCAGTTGGTAGAGCAATGGTCTGAAAAACCATGTGTCATTGGTTCGATTCCAATTATTACCGCTTATGTTTTTAATTAGTGCATTCAATAAATTAATTGAGTTTATATTGACATGTTTTATAAGGGGTGTTCTATTATTTGCTCCATTTCTACTAACTTTTTACATAATATCTTGGGTCTTTAATATTTCAAAAGAGGTAATTGGATTAGGATTAAGTAATTATGTAATTATAATTGTTATATTCTTGATAATATTTTGCGGTTATTTTACAAAGAATATAATAATAAGATTCTTTTACAATCTAGTAGAAATTATAGTGTTGCGTATTCCGGGTGTTAATTTTGTCTATACATCATTCAAGGACCTAACATCTGCTTTCGTAGAAAAAAAAATAAAATTCGATAAACCAGTATTAATATCAGTTAATGTTAGTGTAGGAGAAAAAGATATAAAAAGAATTGGGTTTATAACAAATGAAAACGTAGGTGAAATATGTGATAATGGGGAAGTAGCAGTGTTTGTTCCGACAAGCTTTAGTCTATTAGCATCTGGGGAAACATATCTAGTACCAAGGAAAAATCTAAAAGTACTAGATGGTAAAAAATCAAAATCACTTCTCAAATTCATCGTTTCTGGCGGTTTTATCGATATCGATGTCGATTAAAAAAAACAAATATAATTTTTTTCAATTAAAAAATTATATATTCAAATTAAGTGACTTATGAAAAATGTGTTAAAGGCTAAAATAATTTCTATATTGCTAATGTTAATTTTAGTTAATTTTATTTATTCTGGTTGCAATAATTGTAAAAAAGAAAGGGAATAATGGTGATAAAAGTAGCAGTAAAACTAATTCAACAGGTAAACCAGATAAAAAACCAATGTTTGGGCTATAAAAACAGCTATAGAAAATTATATAAATACCAAAACAGGTAATCGAACAAGCTTGGAAACAACTTGGAAAGTGGGAAATTACACTGATGGTTCATATATTATTACGTTTGAATTATTCAAAGTGACTATAGCAAAAGGTGAAATCGAAAAGATTACAAGTCCTGTGAATACAACGCAAATTGATAATATTGAAGGGGTTATGCAGATGACTCGTAAGGACAAGGTAACTAATTTTATATTTAATAATGGTGGAAAATGTAAATTAGGAGATCTAATGAAATCTCTTAATGCATTAAATGCAAATCTTAGAAATAATAATACTGATGAATATTTGAGGATGGAAGATCTCAATAAAAAATTTATATATAGTTGTTATTTAAATTTAAATAATGGGTTGATGTACAAAATATCTAGCAATTGTATGATTGGTAGGGCATCAAAGACCATGAGTAGAGACCTCTTTTCTGGTGTTAAGTATCCTTATTACTTTAAAGGTGAATATTATGCTGAAGATGTTAAATGGGATATAAAAGATGGAAACCCCAGGGTGAAATACAATGAGGCCCTATTTGAATCGGACGATATAAAAAACTTTAATTTTGAGCTAAAAACTGAGTAGGTTTATTAGAGTACTATTCAATTAACTAAGATTATTTTTAAATTAGACTATTCTTAGTCTATTTATTTACTTAAATTCAAAATACTAGTGACTTAAAAATTATTAATGGTGCCTGTTATATCAATTTGAATAATCGATTATTATATTTTAAGAACGAGAAAGTCTATTTCGGCAGACTGTATAATAAAAAAGGTGATTGGAAACATTATAATCAAGTCATGGGTTCTTTCTATCTTAACGACATATGTTATAAATTGGATAAGACAAATCATAAATATGACGGAATTAACGATGAATTAAATCATAACAATGATTTAATAACACATCCCTAAAACCAGGTCAAATAGATAAATTTAAATTTACTTTTAAAATATCTAAATAAAATATTTTAACTATTTTTAATAGTTTAGTAATTATTTTACTAACTAAAATATGTTATTAGTTATGAAGAATATATTTAAATCTGCAGTAATTGTAATATTAATAGTTTTTACCACTATTGATTTTATTTACTCTGGGTGTTGTTGTAAAAAGAAAGGTAATAATGGTGGTGATGGTGGTAATAAAAGTAGTAAGATAAAGAGTAAAAACGATGATAATCCAAAAGATGAAGAAAAACCAATTTCACTTAAACCAGTTAGAAAAATAATAAAAGACAAGGGAGGGAAAAATATTACAGTTAATTTCGTAAATAACCTCATGGATGACTATTTAAATTCGATAGATCTTAAATATTTTGAAAGTAGTGAAGTTGTCGAAAAAATTAATGAGTACAAAACGGCTTTAGCTAAAGAAGCGGATATAAATAGTAACATTGAAAAACTAAAGAAAAGGGTTGACCTTAAGAAATTTACAGATTTTTTTGAGAAGTTGGTCACAGAAGTAAACAAATATGTGGAATATAAGAAAGTATATGCTGACAGCAATTGGGCACTATTCAAGCAATTATTTTTTATATCGAATAATGGTTTACCAAATATTAATATAAATATTAATGATAATAATTTCATATTGGGAAATGATATAGTTAGTAAGTTTAATATGTACGTCAAATTTGATGGTAGTTCAAGTAGTTATGGCAGTAGATATTGCAATGGTTGTGAATCATCTAAAAAGTATAATAAAAAAGAGTTTTTTAGTTCTCACCCTGAGGATATGGATGTGATCAACAATATATTGTCAAATGACAGCAGTTTATCTACTGCTTTGAGTTCCTATAATAATATTGAAGACAATGCTGCGAAAGCTAAAAACGAAGGCTTGATAGGTTATTATTATAAGACCACAGGAGACAATAAAGCGGCAAGAGTATCATTTAATAAAATCATTCAAATTTATGATTCAAGAATGGCTGCAGCTAAATTACTATATCATCCTATAGAAATGGTGTATATAGATTTAACATATATTTATAGAACACAATTCTTAAGTGCCATTAATAATTTCTTTAAAGACAGTAGTAACGAATATGATGATTATAGTAAAATCCCAGAGAATATAAGAAATGAAATAGAAGCTCATAAAGTTGTTGATAAAGCAAAAGAATTGGTAGAATTTTACAATGAGAAGTGCAAGATATTAGCTGAATTGGATGAAATTTGTAATAATGAGAGAAAAAAGGGAGGCCGGATAGACACACTTGAAGCAGATTTGATAGATGCTATTTCTGAAAAAAATATTGCGAAAATTCATATTGTGAATGCAATTAATAATTTTAACATAAGTAATAAGTAGTTTTGCAAAAATCGTATATTTTAATGTTTTATTAATTTATTTGTTCAAGTTTTTTTAAATCATTCCCAGCTAGTATCAGTAATCGTTTTTTTGATATTGTAAACGACGTATAATATAAAATGCAGTATTTTACTCATAAAACTCTATATAATCGTTACTGTTTTTAAATAAACTTTTTTATACTTAAGATATATGCGATTTATGAAGAGTGTGTTAAAAGCTAAGACGGCATCTATACTATTGATATTGGTTTCTATTGATTTTATTTACTCTGGTTGTTGTTGTAAAAAGAAAGGTAATAATGGTGGTGATGGTCATAGAAGTAGCAGAGGAACTAATTTAACAGGTAGTCAGGGGGATAAAGGAGATCCAATAAAAACAAAGGTAAAAAGTGAAACTCCAGGAGGTTCACATACAACAAAAACAGTTCCTATTAAACCAGATCCAAGTAAGGTTGTTACTCATAAAGCGACTGAGGCGGACATTAAGGAGATAACAGATGCTTTAGCAGAATATATGAATAAAAGGGATGGTGTTAATCGAAAAGACATAATAAAAGTATGGACGTCTGGAACGGACAGGAATGGTGATTATTATGTTAAATATGAATGTTTTTCTGGGACTATTATAGATAATGACGAATTGATAATTAGTAAGATTAAAAGTGGTAAAATTTGTGAGCTCCAGGTTAAGTTATTTTTAACGCTTAGTGGGTGTGGATGTGGTTATTATACGTTTAATAAAGATATATGTACCTTGTCAGATCTAGTGAAATCGCTTAATAAATTAGATAAAGGATTTAGGTATAATAAAGATGAACATTTGTGTGTGATAGACAGTAGTAAAACATTTACAAGTGCACGTTATATTAATTTAACTAATGGTATTATGTATGACATTTATCAAAAAGTGTATATTTCTAGGGGTGGTAAGAATGGTAATTTTTTTAGAATGTGTTCTAACCCTTTATATAATAAAGAAGATGGAAAATTTTATATAAAATTAGGAGACAAGTTTGAATTAGGCGAAGAAATAGAATGTGCAGGTGATTTTAATAAAAAGATATACAATGAAAATGATATAGATAATTTCAAATTACTTCTTAATGTTTAATCGTTTTGGTGAAAAGTGTTTTTTGTAAATTTATTAATTGTTTTCTTAATTAATTTTTTTTATATTTGATTAAAGCTGATTTATGAAAAATGTATTAAAAACTAAAATGGTATCTATACTATTGATATATGTTTCTATTGATTTTATTTACTCTGGGTGTGGTTCTTGTAGGCCTAGAGGTTATAATGGTGATAATAAAGGAGGTGGAGGTAAAAGTAGCAGTAAAACTAATCTAACAGGCAGTCAATGAGATAAGGAAGGTAACCCAGAAAAAATACCGGTAGGTCCACAGGAGATAAAGGAGATAAAGTTGGATAGTGAAGTAGTTAAAGAATTAGTGGAAAAGAAGGTTACTATTTCTTCGAGTGATAAAGTTAATAACGATAAATCAAGTTCGCATGTAGATGATAATGATGACGTGACACATATTGAAGGAAGTGGAGGTGCTAGTGATAAAGATAGTGCTGGTGAACCAAAGGAGAAAGCTAAGTTAAGTATAGGAAACATACGAAATGTCTTGTCTGGGTATATGAATAATAGATCTGGTTCTAAGAGAGATGGTATAACAGAGCAATGGAAAATATGTAATTGAGATGATAATGTAACACGTATGACTTTTGGAAGAATTACTGTATCTATTTCGGATGAGCAAATTATTACAATTACAGATATTAGTGATATGTCTCAATTTGATAATTTGGTTGTTACGATATCTGTGGAACGTGCGAAAGATGTTAAATTTTGTTTTTATGATGATGGAAGATGTGAATTAAGAGATTTAATAAAATCACTTACTGTGTTAGATTCACGTTATAGAGGATTTGATAAAACAGAATATTTATGTTTAGATAAATTAAAAGATTTTGAACATGATTATGATGCTTTTTATCTTAATTTGAGTAATGGAGTTTTGTACGTGACTGAAAAAGAAAATTCTGTTTTTCTTTTATAGGTAGGCCTACTAATGGCACATATAAGTATGCTTTACCTTTGTATGATTGTAATAAATTTTTTTATTTTGATGGGAAACAGTCAATATCTTATCATTCAGGTTTGGATCTAATGGGTGTAACAGCACTTGGTGAAAATTATATAAAAAAGTTAACGTTCACTCTTAAAACTGCGTAGTTATGTGTTGATATTGATGAGTAGAAATTTTTTAGTTTATTTTTTTTATGGTTAATTAAATTTATTATTATATTAGTGAGTGTTATGAAGAGTGTGTTAAAAGCTAAGACGGCATCTATACTATTGATATTGGTTTCTATTGATTTTATTTACTCTGGTTGTGCTGGTTGTAGGGTACGTGGGAAGAGTAGTGACAAGGTAGGAGATAGTTCTAAAGAAAAAAACAACAAGAAGAGCCATGATGAATTGAGTAAATTAACTATTAGGAGGCCAATTGTAACCCCAAGAAAGAATGAAGAAGTTAAGAAAATAGTTATTAATAGTGATCTCAGAGGTAGAGAAAATATCCCATATAAAAGTAGAATTTCTGTGAAAATGAGTGATAAGTCTGGCTTACCTAACCAATTTGGACTGAGTAGAATTAACCAAAAGCACGAGGATGTGTCTAACTGTTTTAGTAATAAAATTAGTCTATATAATAATAATGTAGATAGTGATAATGTAGATAGTGATAATGTAGATAGTGATAATGAAATTGAATTGGTCAATGATAATATTGAGGGAATGAGAGGTAATATTCTAGAAAATAAAAATATTTCTAAAAATAATAATTCTATTTCCGTTGAAAGTAATGTTATTGAGAAATCTATGGATGATGTTATCTTAGATAATGCCACAAGATTATCTGAGTTTACTGCTGATGATCTTAAAGCTAAGACTAGTGTGGCATGCAAAGGACACAATAATAATAGTATTACTAATTCTACTAAATACAAAGAAGGGAATTCTGATAAAAAGGAGGGGGAAAATGGGGAGAGTAACGATAGTATCATTGGAAAAATTATGTCTTTATTTTCCAAAGGTGTTCCTATAGAAGATTATAATTTTAATTATGGTTTTTTGTAATTACCATTTCTCTTTAATTGATTTCCAATAATTAATCATAAGTCATAAATTCTCTAAGATAGTTTTTAAGTTTTTTTCTTGATTGACGTAGTTTTATTTGAAAAAAGTTAGTACTCTATTGTTAAATTCATTTTGTATTTTTTTTGGGGGGCATGGTTATTTTTTATAGTTTTTTATATTTTAGTAGTCATTTAGTTATTAAACAGTTTTTTGTCATCTCATTTGATGTTTTACACTAGTTGTAAATATATTACTTGGTTAGGATTTGTTTTGCATGATTTTAAATTTAAATAGTTAATATCATGGGTGAGAAGAAAAAGTTTTACGTACTTAATATGTTTCCGTATCCTTCAGGTGAGGGATTGCATGTTGGACATTTGCTGGGATATGTGGCTAGTGATATATTTGCTAGATATAAAAAGATGAAGGGTTATAGTGTTATTAATCCTATTGGTTTTGATTCTTTTGGGCTTCCTGCAGAGCAATTTGCTATATTGACTGGTCAACATCCATCAGTTACAACTGATAAAAATACTGCACATTATATTGAGCAGATGAAGAATGTTGATCTTGATTTTGATTGGGAACGTACAATTAGAACATCTGATCCGAGTTATTACAAATGGACTCAATGGATATTTATTCAAATGTTTAATAGTTTTTATTGTAAGAAGGATAATAAGGCTCATAATATAAAAGATCTTTACACGTATTTTTCGCAGAATGGTACGGCTAATATAAGAGATTATGCATTTTTTAAGGATTCTATATATGCGTTTACAGCTGAGCAGTGGAATGATTTTAGTGACGATAAGAAATATAAAATAAGTTTAGATTATAGAATTGCGTATTTAGATGACATTGAGGTTAACTGGTGTGAAGAACTAAAAACCGTTTTGGCTAATGATGAAGTTAAGAATGGTGTTTCTGAACGAGGAGGATATCCTGTAACTAAAAGGAAAATGCGGCAGTGGGTTCTACGTATAACTGCTTTTGCTGATAGATTATTACAGGATTTAGATTATTATTATGAGAGATTAGATAATGTAAGAAATAGGAGTATTGAGTTTACTGAGGAAGATATTTTAGGTAATGATTTGTCTTTTGAAAAGTTATTTGATTTTGGGATAAAGGAAGGATTACCTGTATTCAAGTCGAATATAATATTGGTTGTTATTAAACATTGGAGTGAGAATAAATATTTGATATTAAGGTACACTATAGATAATTCTACAGGTTTTTTGACAGGGAAAATTGAGGAAGGTGAAACTTCTTTGGATGCTTTAAAGAGGGAGATTAGAGAGGAAACTGGTTTTATAAATATAAGACGTATTGAATTTGTGTGTAAAACAAGGTGTACCTTATATGTTCATAGGAAAAATGTAAATGCTTCGTCAAATACTATAAACTATTATGTTGAATTAGAAAATGATCAGCAAGTACCGATTAGCGATGAAGAAAAAAGTAAACAGACATATTTCTTTGTAGATGAGGCTGATGTTGCTCAATATCTAGAAGATGAAGATTTTGTTTATATTTTCGACAAGGTTAGAAGCAATATAAGAAGATGTGAATTAAATTGGCCTGAATCGACTAAGGAGATGCAGAGGAATTGGATAGGAAAGTCAGAAGGTGCTCAAATTAGATTTAAAGTTGATGGAGTTGATTATAGTATTACAATATTTACTTCAAGGCCTGAAACAATATTTGGAGTAACATTTATAGCAATTTCCAAGGATAATGATTTTGTGAAAATGTATTGTAATGATTTGGATATATGTAGTGTTAAAGAAGACGTGGATGTAAAGATAGGAGTGAATACTGGTTATTTTGCTATAAATCCTATTAATAATAAAAGGATACCTATTTGGATTGCTAATTATGTATTGTCTGATTATGGTACTGGAGCTATAATGGGAGTTCCACAATTAGATGATAGAGATAAAGATTTCGCTGATAAATATAATATCATAGTTAAGAATATATTTAATGATGGGTGTTTTATAAATTCAGACTTTTTAAATGGTTTAGATGTTGAGGATGGGCGAAAACGGATTTTAGATAAAATTGAGGAGTTAAAAATTGGGAATAAAAAAACTATTTATAAACTTAGAGACGCAATATTTAGTCGTCAAAGGTATTGGGGAGAGCCTATTCCTGTTTATTATAAAAGCGTTAATATAGATGGCGAGTTTGTAGATTTACCGTTTACAGTCTCTGAATGTGATTTACCATTAAAATTACCAGATATAGATAGATTTGAACCTACAGGTCATGCACCTTTGAAGCGGGCAAAGAATTGGGAATATAAAGGTAATAATTTAGAGGTTAATACAATGCCTGGATGGGCTGGTAGTAGTTGGTATTTTTTAAGATACCTTGATCCTAAAAACGACAGTGAAATAGTTTCTAAAGATAAATTAAAGGAATTTGGAAGTGTGGATTTATATTCTGGGGGGGCTGAACATGCTGTAGGACACCTTTTATATAGTAGGTTTTATACAAAATTTTTAAATGATTTAGGATATATTGATTTCGAAGAACCTTTTAAAAAATTAATACATCAGGGAATGATTCTTGGTGAGTCAGCAATAATTTATAGAAATAGTAATAATGAGTTTGTAAGTAGTGATATTAAAGGAGATAATAATTTGACACCAATTCATATTAATGTAAAGTTTGTTGATATGGATAATAATGTTGATATAAATGAATTGCGTAATTGGAGAGATGATTTTAGAAATGCTAGGTTTTTTTGTAATAAAGGTAACAAGTTTGTTTGCGATAGGATTGTCGAAAAAATGTCTAAATCGAAATACAATGTTATTAATCCTGACGATGTTATAGATAAGTATGATTCAGATGTATTGAGAATGTATTTGATGTTTTTAGGGCCTATCGATCAGCAAAAACCTTGGAGTACTAAAAATATTGAAGGTATTTCTAGGTTTTTAAGGAAGGTAAATAATTGTGTAAATAAAGTTGTTGATAAAAAATCAGAAGATAATGAACTCAAATTAATCAATAGATGTATTAAAAATGTCGAGGATGATATTGAAAATTACTTATTTAACACTGCTATTAGTTCGATGATGATATGCTTAAATGGACTGTGTGATTTAGAGTATATTAGTCTTGATGTATTTAAAAGTTACTTATTGCTATTAAAATCATTTGCTACACAAACTGTAAAAAATATATGGCCTAAATTGTTTAAAGTAGAGGATTTGGATGAAATGAAGTTTCCAGAATATGATTCAAAATACTTAATTGAAGATACAGTTGAGTATCCAGTAATGATAAATGGTAGGATTAGGGCTAAAATTAATATTAGTAAGGAGTCTTCTGATGATAAAATCAAGGATATTGTTTTGTGTAATGAGATTGTAAAAAGGTGGTTAGATGCGCGAAATATAAAGAAATTTTTAATAATTAGAGATAAGATTGTGAGTATCGTTGTGTAGGAATTTGTTTTTTTATAAAAGAATTTTTATGTTTTTAATTAACAATAAATATGTTTGTTTTTTATTTGGTTATCTTGAATATTGTTTTTAGTGGCAATTATTTATATTGTAGAAACTGTTGTGAATCTTGTAAATGTTGTTGTTGTACTAAAATTGGGCCAAATGGTCCAGGTAGTCTAAAAGGTAAACCTACAAAACGCAAACCTAAAAATGATATTAAGGTATTACAATGCTCGACCTACGACCATGATACATTGCAACGTGAGTTTTGCTTTCAAAATTACTCGTTTTTACAAAAAGATAATGCATGTTGGTTAACAAGTTATTTATTATCAGCCTTTAATATTCCTTTTTTCCAAAACGCTATAAAAAATTACATATATGATGGTAAGCAAGAGCATTATTATCTAAAAATAATTCAAGATTTATTTAATGACATGCAAACTAAGCAAGGAGTTTATGATGTTGATTTCGATAAATATTATAGAAGGTTTATTGAGGATGGAAAAATAAATCATAAAGAATTTTATAAGCCACAGGATCATGGAGGTTTTTCTAATGATCCTAATTTTATGCATTTGTATATACTAAAAGACGTTCCTTTTTGTTGTTACTTTGACTTTTATTTGGTTTCCCTTTGTCAAGTTGCTACAAATTTGTTATCTAATGATGTTTTATTTAAAAAACAACTTAATGAGTTTCTTCAATATTCACCACCGTTATATATTCTTAATATTGTATTAAACAACATTATCTCTAACTACCTTTCAAAGAATGGCACTCCTGAATATATTATTAATGATTCTGATGATAAAAATTTAAAAGAAATATATATAACTTTTACTGATCCATTATTTTTTGTTCCAAAGCGAAAAGGCGATAAGCCTAAATATGGTGTTCCGATAGAAGGGAGATATAGAAATCTTATTTTATTAGCGGAAAAGGATATAGTAGAAGAGTTCAAGGAGTTGGGAAAGTACTTTATGAAAGAAGGTCGTAAATTTTTTAAAAGTAGTAAAAATGGTTCTATTAGCGATTTTTTTGCTGAGATGAAGCAGAAAATGGATAGATATACATATGAGTTAAACGCTGTGATTTGTGGTGGCCTTCATGTTATATCAGTTGTAAAGGATAATAAAAATAATAAGACTTATGATTTACATGCATCTTATGAATGTGATGGTCTGTTTTCTAGAGAAATTCCTAATGATTTTTTAGATCCAGAGAATTTTTGTTTTCTTGAAAATACAACTTGTAAAAAATGTAAGAATGGTAATTGTAATTTAAATCATTATTCTCACGCTTGTGTTTTTTTTGTATCTGTTTATAGGAAAAACAATTAAAATAAGCTTAGATTTTTAATACTAATATTTAAGATAGAAAGCATAATTATTTATTGTGGATGTTTTTAATTGTAAAAAAACAGTAAAATTTTGTTTTTTTAAAAAATATATTATCTGAGATAGCATGTTTTGTTGTTTTAATAAACCTAGAAGGTTAGGCAGAGGTATGGTTATTTCGTGGTTAATTTTATTTTGTATTCCGTATGTTGTTAGTGGAATGGAAAAGATTAATTTCAACGAGAAGGTTAATAAAAATAATTCTTTTTATATAGGTGGTACTTCAGAAGTTGTTTGTGTTAAGGATTTAGATAGTTTAATACATAAAGAGAATAATGCGTCGGTCTGTATGTTAGCTGAGGGTGTAACGTTTAAGGATATTTACAGACCCAACTTACATACAGAGCTTTTTGAAAAAGATGTCTTGATTGAATTCGTTAGTTCTGATTTAAAAAAAATTGAGGATTATTTTTATTTAGTGAACTGTATTCAGACAAATACAGATTGTCTTAATTTTATGTGTAATGAAGAAACTTTTGATAAAATATTTAAAAATTTTCTAAAAATAATTGGTGAAGTATTTGAAGGTGATGAGATAAAACAGAATGATAAATCGTCAGATTCAAATACTAATTATGGTTTTTTGTCAAAAGTGATTTGCGATATTATAAAAAAGACTTTGGTTGAAAATTATTTTGGAAATTATGTTAGTAGCAGTGTAGGCAATATTAGGAGTAAATATAACAAAATTTATGAACAAATTGAGAAAACTTATAAAGAGGATTTAGGTTCATGTAATAAATATTTTAATGATTTTGGGATAGATATAGTATCTAAATTGCGTGGTGTCAAATTGGTTGATTTTTATAGTTATATTATAGTTGAGTCGTTTAATCTTTTTATTAATGGTGTAAATGGAAGAAAAATTAAAAAGGATGATCTTGAAGATATTTTAAAGAGTTTGTATTTGGATAAAATTAGGCTAAGATATATAGATATTTGTGCTATTTTATGAAGATATTTTTAGGTTGGCCGGTATAGAAAAATATGAAAATTCTGAATCGTGTGGTGAAGGAAATAAAGGTCTGTTTTTCTATGATTTGCTTTTTAAATATTTGAGAAAGGAAGTATATATGAAGATTAATTATCGTAAGAGTTCGTGTCAAAAGGAGCAGAATATATTTTCAGAAGATTTTGTTAAAAGAAATCATGGCAATGCTTATATACGTATTGATGGTGCAGTAAAAGAATTATGTAGTCAAATTAAAGTGGATAAATATAATGAAGATATAGAATTGTCGCTTGTGTTGAAAGGATGTGCTGATATAAATTTATCAGATATGTTTAGAGGATGTTCGCTTTTATATCGTGTTGAATGTTCTAATGGTTTTTTTGATAATGTTACCAGTATGCAGTCTATGTTTTATAAATGTGGATTATTAAAATCATTACCAGATATATCTAAATGGAATACTGGTAAGGTTACTAATATGAGTAAAATGTTTGATGGATGTAATTTATTATCAACATTGCCAGACATATCTAAATGGTATACTAGTAATGTTACTAATATGTGTGGTATGTTTGATGGATGTGAATTATTAACATCATTACCAGATATATCTATGTGGGATACTAGTAATGTTAAAGATATGAGTTATATGTTTAAAGGATGTGAGAAATTATCATCATTACCAGATATATCTAAATGGAATACTAGTAATGTTACTGATATGAGTGGTATGTTTAGTGGATGTAAATTATTAAAAGTATTACCAGATATATCTAAATGTAATACTGTTAGTGTTACTAATATGAGTTATATGTTTAAAGGATGTGAGAAATTATCATCATTACCAGATATATCTAAATGGAATACTAGTAATGTTACTGATATGAGTTATATGTTTTATGAATGTAAAAAATTAACATCATTGCCAGATATATCTAAATGGAATACTAGTAATGTTACTAATATGAGTTATATGTTTAGAAATTGTAGTAAATTAACCTCATTACCAGATATATCTAAATGGAATACTTGTAAGGTTTCTAATATGAATAATATGTTTTTTGAATGTGTATCATTATTATCCTTACCAGATATATCTAAATGGAATACTGGTGATGTTAAATATATGGCTTCTGTGTTCAGTGTATGTAGAGGATTAACATCGTTACCAGATATATCTAAGTGGGATACTAGTAATGTTACTGATATGAGTTATATGTTTAGAGAATGTTCGTCATTAAGATCATTATCAGATATATCTAAATGGAATACTAGTAAGGTTACTAATATGAGTAATATGTTTAATGGATGTGAGGAATTAACATCATTACCAGATATATCTAAATGGAATACTAGTAGTGTTACTGATATGAGTAATATGTTTAATGAGTGTATGTCATTATCATCATTACCAGATATATCTAAATGGAATACTAGTAAGGTTAAAAATATGAGTAATATGTTTTATAATTGTATATCATTAACATCATTACCAGATATATCTAAATGGAATACTAGTAATGTTACTAAGATGAGTAATATGTTTGAAGGATGTGAGGCATTAGAATTATTACCTGATTTATCTAGATGGAATATTAGTAATGTTTTGAGCGTTGGTAATAGTCTTACTTGTGATGGTGCTGGTATGCAAAGAATGTTTAATGGTTGTTTATCGCTATTGGCCCCATGCATTGATAGTAGGTTAAGGTGTATTAGGATGTGTAATTTTTATCTTAACAATTCGTGTCCTTATTATTTCAAAGCGAGAAAATATAATAATTTTAAGGATGTGTATGAAATAGGTAAATCGTATGGTAGTATGGATGGCTTTATAGCTTTCTTAGATATTTCGTATAAGGTCCATGAATTAGGTGTTGTAATTAAATTATTTTCCGAGCGTTTTTTCTATAAAAATTGTTTAAAATGTCTTGACTCTGCATTTTATGAAGATTGTAAAAAAGTTGGTTCTGGAAATGTTTTTGTTCTTACTAATAAATGTGAAGAGGAATATAATTTTATTCATCTTTATGAACGTTGGGATGAATCGTTTCGTGTTAAAATTTGTAAAAAGAAAGATAGTAATGGAGATTTTATTATTTCTGTAAAGTTATTAAGGGACGCAAATATGTGTGCTATTGATTTGTCAGAGTTGTTTATGGGGTGTTCATATTTATATAGTGTTGAATTTCTTGGGGACCCTATTGAGGTTACTGGTATGCATTCTGTGTTTAATGGATGTAGTAGTTTAGTATCAGTTAAAGGTATGTATAAATGTATGACTAAAGAAGTTAAAAATATGAGTGCTATGTTTAATATGTGTTCATCATTAACATCATTACCAGATATATCTAAATGGAATACTAATAATGTTATTTTTTTGAATCATATGTTCAATAGATGTAAAGCATTAACATCATTACCAGATATATCTGGATGGAATACTAGTAATGTTATTACTACGTGTTGTATGTTTTATAATTGTTCAAAATTAATATCATTACCAGATATATCTAAATGGAATACTAGTAATGTTGAATATATAGGTGGAATGTTCGTTGGTTGTTCATCATTATTATCATTGCCAGATATATCTAAATGGGATACTAGAAAAGTTAGGAATATTGGTTATGTGTTTGCTATATGTAGGTCATTAACTACTTTACCAGATATATCTAAATGGAATACTAGTAAAGTCACTGATATGAGTTATATGTTTTACGGGTGTTCTTCATTATCAAAATTACCAGATATATCTAAATGGAATACTAGTAATGTTATTGAGATGTGTGATATGTTTAGTGGATGTATTCAATTGATAATATCAAAGGGAGTACGAGAGAAATTTAATAAATAATATTTTTGTAGTTTCAAGTTTTGTTATTTGGTATTTGTATTGGCTTTATAGGTTTCTATATTGGTGTAGTTTTTGTTTTGGTACATTTAGTTCATTTTGAGTGTAGATGGTAGAATAAATTTTAGTATATTGTTTTTATTAAAAATTATATTAAATACAATTATGTTTTGTGTTAGTTATATGTTTAGCTATATGAGGAATATTATATTTGGATTAATAAAGTTTGGAATGATTTTGTCAATGAGTTTTTCATTAATTAATGGTATGGAGAGTAATAAGAATGTTAAAAGTAGCTATAATAACGTTGATAAGGTTGTAAAAGCGAAATATGAATTGAGTGAAGGTGTAAATAATATAAATATACTTGGTAGTGTGTTTGTTAAGAATAATAAGGATAATTTTAATATGTATGTAAATGGTAAGGAGCGTGAGTTGTGTGAGTACGTTAGTGTCAATGATGTTAATGCTGATAGTAATAATCTTGCCGTCAGTTTGTCTTATAAATATGGAAGGAATACTAATATTGACAATTTGTCATGTATGTTTTGGATGTGTAGTGGTGTGAAGTATGTTAAATTCTCTGGTAAGTTTAATACTATTAATGTTACTAATATGATGGGCATGTTTTATGGGTGTTCTTCATTATCATCATTACCAGATATATCTAAATGGAATACTAGTAATGTTATTGAAATGACTGGTATGTTTGCAGGATGTTCATCGTTAATATCATTACCAGATATATCTAAATGGAATACTAGTAATGTTATAAATATGAGTTATATGTTTGAAGGATGTTGGTCATTATCATTATTACCAGATATATCTAAATGGAATACTAGTAGAGTTACTAATATGAGTAGTATGTTTGCAGGATGTTCATCGTTAATATCATTACCAGATATATCTAAATGGAATACTAGTAATGTTATAAATATGAGTTATATGTTTGAAGGATGTTGGTCATTATCATTATTACCAGATATATCTAAATGGAATACTAGTAATGTTACCCATATGAGTTATATGTTTAATAGATGTTCATCATTAGTATCATTACCAGATATATCTAAATGGAATATTAGTAATGTTAGAAATGTGAATAGTATGTTTTATGGATGTTCATCATTATCATTATTACCAGATATATCTAAATGGAATACTAGTATGGTTACTGATATGTGTCATATGTTTTTTAATTGTTCATCATTAGTAACATTCCCAGATGTATCTAAATGGAACACTAGTAATGTTATTAGTACGTCTGGTATGTTTGAAGAATGTTCATCGTTATCATCCTTACCAGATATATCTAAATGGGATGCTAGGTATATTGGTGACATGGATAATATGTTTTATGGGTGTTCATCATTATTATCTTTACCAGATACATCTGTATGGTTTATTAGAGGTCTTGAATATATGTATGAGATGTTTGATGTGTGTAATTTTTTGATATTGCAGGGTATGGAAAAATTTAATAAATGATATTTTTGAGTCGTTCGTTTTTGATTTTAAATTATAGTTTTAGGCTAGTATTTGTTTTTAAATTTATTTTAATTTTTGTCAGTCGAGATAGTATTTGTTTTTTAATTTTGTTTAGATTCTTGGGTTGTAGAATTGAAATAATTAGTAGTATATTGTTTTTATTAAAAAATATATTAAGTAAGTTATATTTTGTGTTAGTCCTATGTTTAGCAATATAAGGAATATAATGTTTAGATTAATAAAGTTTAGTATAATTTTGTCAATGAATTTTTTATTAATTAACGGAATGGAAAGTGATAGTAATATTAAAAATAACTATAATGATGCTGACAAGGTTGTAGAAGCGACATATGAATTGAGTGAAGGTGTAAATAATATAGATATATTTGGTAGTAAGTTTGTTGAGAATAATAAGGATAATTTTAAGATATATGTAAATGGTAAAGGGCGTGAGTTGTCTAGTAAATTTAATGTTAATGCAGTTAATGCTGATAGTAATAGTCTTGTAGTCAGATTGGTTTATAAAGATGGAAGTATTGTTAGGGTTACTAATTTGTCAGATATGTTTTACGGGTGTGATGTTTTGAGTGATGTTAAATTTTCTGGTACGTTTAATACTAGTAATGTTACTAATATGAGTGGTATGTTTCCCTATTGTTCGTCATTATTGTCATTATCAGATATATCTAAATGGAATATTAGGAATGTTGCTGATATGGATTGTATGTTTACTGGATGTAAGTCATTATCGTTCTTACCAGATATATCTAAGTTGGATATTAGTAATGTTACTGATATTAGAGGTATGTTTTCTTATTGTTCATCGTTACTATCATTACCAGATATATCTAAATGGAATACTAGTAAAGTTTCTGATATGAGTCATATGTTTCATAGGTGTTTATTATTAGTAAGATTACCAGATATATCTAAATGGAATACTAATAATGTTATTGATATGAACAGTATGTTTGAAGGGTGTGAATTATTATCATCATTACCAGATATATCTAAATGGGATACTAGTAATGTCACTAATATGGGTTTTATGTTTAGTGGATGTTCAAGGTTAGAAACATTACCAGATATATCTAAATGGAATGCTAGTAAGGTTGCTGATATGAGTTATATGTTTTTTGAATGTTCGTCATTATCATTTTTACCAGATATATCTACGTGGAATACTGGTAATATTAAAGATATGAGTGGTATGTTTAAAGGATGTAGTAAAATAGAATCATTACCAGATATATTTAAATGGAATACTGAAAATGTTATTAATATGAGCTTTATGTTTGAAGAATGTAGGTTATTATCATCATTACCAGATATATCTAATTGGAATACTAGTAATGTTACAGATATGATGTCCATGTTTGATGAAAGTAGTTCATTAAAATCATTACCAGATATATCTAAATGGAATACAGAGAAGGTTATTAATATGAGTGGTATGTTTAGAAAATTTTTTCTATTAACATCATTACCAGATATATTTAAATGGAATACTGAAAATGTTATTAATATGAGCTTTATGTTTGAAGAATGTAGGTTATTATCATCATTACCAGATATATCTAAATGGAGTACTAGTAATGTTACTGATATGAATCATATGTTTAAAGGATGTTCATCATTAATCTCATTGCCAGATATATCTAATTGGCATACTAATAATGTCATTAATATGAACAATATGTTTAGAGATTGTAGTAAATTATTATCGTTACCAGATATATCTAATTGGCATACTAATAATGTTATTAATATGGAGGCCATGTTTATAAGATGTTCATTATTATCATCATTACCGGATATATCTAAATGGGATACTAGTAAGGTTTCTAATATGTGTTCTATGTTTGAAGAATGTTCGTCATTATCATCATTACCAGATATATCTAAGTGGAATACTAGTAGGGTTACTAATGTACGTTATATGTTTGATAGTTGTAAATCACTATCATCATTACCAGATCTATCTAAGTGGGCTACTAGTAATGTTACAGGTATGGGTGGTATATTTTATAGATGTATTCAGTTGATAATATCAAAGGAAGTAGGGTCAAAATTTAATTAATAATATATTGGTTTTAGGTTTTGTTGTTAAATTTAGGTTTTATTTTGTTGTACATTAGTTTTAGCGTCTTATTTGATGCTTGTTAATTAATTCGTTAAATATTTAGAATCTGTTTTAATAAGTAACAAAAATGTATAACTTTATTTATATTAAAATTATACTACATATTAGTTATGTTTTGTGTAATCGATATTGTTTGGAAGCTGAAAAGTACTTCAAGTTTGTTAATGTGGGTTGTATTATTTTTGCTTATTGGTTTGTATAAAGCTAATGGTATGGAGAGTGGTAAGAATGTTATTAATAAGAATGATATGGGTGATGGCAATGGTGTAGTGCTGAGGGCAATTTTTGAGCCTGGATATTCTAATGTGATGGTTAATTTATTTTCAAAGGAGTTTGTTAGCAAATATGATGGTATTTTTGATATGTTTGTTAATAATGGCAAAAAGAGAAAATTGCGATCCTATATTAAATTTCGTAGGGTTATAAATAAGGTTGATATTTTGTTGAAGTACACTGTATGTCCTAGCAATGTAAAAGATACTACTATTGATCTCTCGTCTATGTTTATGGGTTCTGATTTGAAGTGCCTTTTAATATTTAATATACGTGGAAAGATTACTAATATGAGTTATATGTTTTATGGATGTTCGTCATTATCAACATTACCAGATATATCAAAATGGGATACTAAGAATGTTACTAATATGAGTTTTATGTTTAATGGATGTAATTCATTATTATCATTACCTAATATATCTAAATGGAATACTAATAGTGTTACTAATATGAGTGGTATTTTTAGTGGATGTAAAAAATTAACGTTATTACTAGGTATATCTAAATGGAATACTAGTAATGTTACTAATATGTGTGGTATGTTTTATGGATGCGAGTCATTATCATCATTACCAGATATATCTAAATGGAATACTAGTAATGTTACTATGATTGGTTTTATGTTTGATGGGTGTTATTCATTAAAATCATTACCAGATATATCTAAATGGGATACTAGTAATGTTACTAATATGGGTGAAATGTTTTTTTTATGTAAAGCCTTATTATCATTGCCTGATATATCTAAATGGAATACTGATAAGGTTATTAGTATGGAGGCAATGTTTAGAGGATGTTCGACATTATCATTATTACCAGATATATCTAAATGGAATACTAATAGTGTTACTAATATGAGTGGTATTTTTAGAGATTGTGAATCATTATTATCATTACCAGATATATCTAAATGGAATACTAGTAATGTTACAGATATGAGTGGTATGTTTAATAGATGTAATTCATTATTATCATTACCAGATATATCTAAATGGAATACTAGCAATGTCGTTTATATGTGCTATATGCTTTGTAAATGTTCATCATTAATATCATTACCAGATATATCTAGATGGAATACTGATAATGTTATTAATATGAGTTGTATGTTTGAAGGATGTAATTCATTGTTGTATTTGCCTAATTTATCTGTATGGGATACTAAGAATGTTACAAATATGAGTTATATGTTTGCTGAATGTAATTCATTGATATTTAAGAGCTTAAATAACTGCGAAAAATGAATCTCTAGTTGTTTTGAGATTGTATTTTGAGTTTAGGTTTTGTTATATAGATTTGATTTTAGTCTTTTGTTATTATTGGTAGTTTTTATCTTTAATGCATTTGATGGTTATAATGTAAATAAATATTATATTTTGATCAATAGAAGTTGCATTGGTTTTGTCAATGGGTTTTTCATTAATTAATGGAATGGATGAGAATATCGAAGTGGTTATAATAGCGACATATGTATTGAATGAATGTGTAAATAATGTAGATGTACTTGGTAGTGAGTTTATTGAGAATAATAAGAATAATTTTAAGATGTGTGTAGATGGTAAGAACTGTTGGTTGGTTAGTGAAGTTAATGTTAATGAATTGAAAGAGCTGATAAAGATAAAGTTGAGCTTACTTTAAGGGGAAAATGTCTGACTATATTATTTCATTTGTCGCATATATTTGATGGTTGTAATGATTCGGCCAGTGTTGGAAATTTAACAATGTTTTTCTGTTTTTTTTAAAAAGCCCGCTATGAATAATTTATGGTTATTATTATTTTTTTTTGGTTTATTTTAAATTTTTATTTTTTATGTCTAAAAAGATTGTTAACTTTCACTATTAATAGATTTTTTTATTAACTAACAATTGTTGATTGAGTTATGAATAGACTTAAATGTATTGTTTTTGGAGTAAAAAGTATGATTTTTATATGTTATATTTTATGTAATACTGTGCTTGCAATGGAGAGAAGTAAAAAAATTGTTATATGCCACGATGTAGAGAATAATAATGCACTGAGAAATGAGGTATTATCTTATAAATCTAATTTTTTTGACATTTATGTGAAGTGTGAGTCAGACGACTTTTTAACGCTAAAAGGAATATTAGACGATTGTAAAGATGATTTAAATAATATAACTATTGGGTTATTGAGGTTTTTTTATACTCATTCTGAATGTGTTAGAGATTTATTATATATTGCAGATATGAATTTTGAAATTGGAGTGAAGCATATACGGAGTTTTTGCGATTATTATTACTTGGCGTGTTTGGTTGAGGCGTTGAATAGGAATATGTGTGTTGTTAAGATAAACGATGGTATTTTTAGAGAGATTGATGAAGCTTTGAGTTTGAATAGTTTACCTTTACTTAAAAAAATAATTTTAAAGAGGATTAAAGCAATATTTTATAATGGCTGTATTGGTTTCATTAATGCTGATTATAGACGAAATAAGTCTAATTATGAAAAGAAAGTATCAGAATTAGAGAAAAGTATAGATATTGATGTGGAGAAATATTTCAAAGACTTAGGGTGTCTCAATAATATTGCCAGCAGAATTAATAGTGTTGATTTGGCTGATTTTTATGTAGATTTTATCACACAGGTACTAAAGGGTTACATTGATAAGGATATTGATTATGAGCGTGCTGAAAAAATTTTTAAGGAGTTGTTTTTGGACGAAATTGTATTAAATATTAAAAGTGTTGAAAAAATTTATAAGAAAATTAGTTGTGTTAGTGGATTTAAAGAGTATCAGATTATTACGGAATGTAATAATTCTATTGAGAATTATACATTGGATGAGTGTGCTATCCTTAGTAAACCAGTAAATAAATTTTATGAATTATTTTTTAAGTATTTAGCTAAGGATTGTAAATTATCTAATATAAAAAATAGGAAGTTATACTATATTGTGGATAAAAAAGAGAATATTGAAAAAATACGTAATAAATCACCAATAGAAATTACTTATAATATACCAAAAGTCAATGATGGTATTGGACGTGCTGTAAAAGTATTTTCAGATGTTTTTTTTGATAGGTATGGAGATAATTTTTATGTTCTTGACAGTAAGGGTTTGGTTAGTAATCTAGAAAGTAATACTATTAAGTTGCTTGTTAGTAAAGAGCGAGCAAAAGTATCGTTATTCATAAAAGGAAATGCTAATATAATTGACTTGTCAGAAATGTTCTGTGAATGTGAAAATTTGAGAGAGGTTAGTGGACTTGGCAATATTGTTAATAATGAAGTTACAGATATGAATAATATGACTGATGGTTGCGTATCATTATCATCATTATCAGGAATATCTGATTTGGGCCCTAGTAATGATCATGATATGAGTAAAATGTTTTATGGATGCTCATCATTATTATCATTGCCAGATATAGCTGAATTGAATACTAGTAAAGTTTCTGATATGAGTCATATGTTTGAAGGGTGTTCGTCATTAACGGAATTAATTAATATATACTTTGGCTGGAATACTAGTGAGGTTACTAATATGAGTTGTATGTTTAAAGGATGTAGATTATTAAAGAAGTTAAATATATCTAACTGGAAAACTAGTAAAGTTAAAGACATGAGTTATATGTTTAGTGGATGTAGCTTATTAGAGAGCTTAATTATATCTAACTGGAAAACTAGTGAAGTTGTAGATATGCGTTTTATGTTTAAAGATTGTAGATCATTAAAATCATTATCAGGTATATCTAAATGGAATACTAGTAAGGTTACTAATATGAGTTATATGTTTAGTGGATGTTCAAAGTTAAAATCATTATCAAATATATCTAAATGGGATACTAGTAATGTTACTGATATGAGTTATATGTTTTATGGATGTGATAAATTATCGCCATTACCAAATATATTTAATTGGGATATTAGTAGTCTTGAGACATTTATTAATATATTCGATCGCTTTAAAGAAAATGACTATTGTCGAGAAATTGATGAAATAAATCGTAAGTTTAAAGAGGCTTGTGACAAGAATGAAAAAAAGTAGGATAGTAAAAATTTTCTGACTATTTATCTAAAATGTGTATCTAGAGAGAGGCATTTTCTTTTTTCGAGTGTTTTTATAAATAGGTCTGCAGGTAATAAAAGGAAAACGAATTTTAGATTTGAGATTGTTGATTATAATGATATTATAGATAGTAATGTAGATTCCAGCAAAAATTGTGAAATTAGTCCTAAATATCGGATTGATAAAATATTTTCTTATGGGTTACTCAGTTACTTTGTAAGGAGTGATTGTGCTGAAATACGATTGAAGTGTGCAGAAGGTTGTGTTATTGAAAACTTATCTTATATGTTTAGTGGTTGTAAATATATACAGAGTATTCTAGCATTTTTTAATTTAATCAAAATGAATGTTACAAATATGAGTTATATTTTTGATGGGTGTTTATCATTAGAAAAATTATGTGATATATCTAGATTGGACACTAGTAATGTTGAATATGTGTAGAATATAGTTAGAGGATGCGATAGATTGCTTAATTAAAATAATATAAAGTCAAAACTCAAGCTATAATATTTTTATTTGTTGCGATTATAATTTTATGAGGAGGATGTTTAAATTGTGTTCCTCATTATAGTCATTATCAGATATATCCAAATGGAATATTAGTAATGTTATTGATATAAATTTTATGTTTGATTGGTGTTATAAATTAGAAGCAGAACTAAAAAACAATAAGGTGTATATTTTGCAATACTATTAATCATAATTATTTTCTTTGATTTTACATTCGATGTTTTAGATCCAGTCTGTTTTTTGAATTTGTTTTTATTTTGTTAGTAGAGGTTATTTTTATTTTTTGACCTATTCATGTCTGGTGTGAAATTGGGTAAAAATTACTAGTATAATTTTATTTTTATTAAAATTATACTATATATAAATTATGTTTTACTTTAATAGTGCTTATGTTGATTTAAGGAATACTTTAGGTCAATTAATAAAAGCTGTATTGTCTTTTGTGGTAAGTTTCCAATTAATTAATGGAATGGAGAATAGAAATAATAGTGTAAAAAAATTTGCAAGAATGGTTTACGAAGGTGTAGGTAATATAATGATATTCTCTAATATGTTTGTTGAGAATAATAAGGATGTTTTTTATATAATTGCCGGTGATGATGTAACTGAGTTGAGGAGTAAAGTTTATGTTTATAGCGGGAGTTTATATAAAAAGTTAGTCGTGTATTTGGTTATAAAAGACAATAATATGCCTACTAATTTATCACACATGTTTAGTGAATGTGATGATTTGATTAAGTTTTCGATACTTATGGACATTGATACAAGAGAAGTTACAGATATGAGCTTTATGTTTGATGGTTGTAGTAGACTATCATCATTACCAGATATATCTAAATGGAATACTAGTAAAGTTATAAATATGAGTTATATGTTCAGCGAATGTAGTAGATTATTATCATTACCAGATATATCTAAATGGAATACTAGGAATGTTATTGATATGAGTTTTATGTTTGATGGATGTAGTAGATTATCATCATTACCAGATATATCTAAATGGAACACTTATAGTGTTATTGATATGAGCTCTATGTTTGATGGATGCTCATCATTAGCATCATTACCAGACATATCTAAATGGAATACTAGTAATGTTTTTTATATTTGCTACATGTTTCAGTATTGTAGGTCATTATCAGAATTACCAAATATATCTGTATGGGATACTAGTAATGTTAAGGATATGAGTTTTATATTTTGTTACTGTGAATTATTATCATCGTTACCTGATATGTCCAAATGGAACACTTGTAGAGTTAAGGATATGAGCTTTATGTTTGATGGATGTAGTAGATTATTATCATTACCAGATATATCTAAATGGAACACTAGTAATGTTGTTAATATGAGTTATATGTTTTCTGGCTGTGAATCATTATCAACATTATCAAATATATCTAAATGGAATACTAGTAAGGTTACTAATATGGGTTACATGTTTAGTGAATGTCATTGGTTATCAAAACTACCAGATATATCTAAATGGAACACTAGTAATGTTATTAATATGAGTGGTATGTTTAGTGAATGTGATGGTTTATCATCATTACCAGATATATCTAAATGGAATACTAGTAAAGTTACTGATATGAGTTGTGTGTTTAGAGGCTGTTCATCATTAACATCGTTACCTGATATATCTAAATGGAATACTAAGAGTGTTAAGAATATGAGTTATATTTTTAATGAATGCTCATTATTGTTAAAATTGCCAGATATATCTAAATGGCATACTAGAGATGTTATTAATATGCGATGTATGTTTTATAGATGTTTATCATTAAAATCATTGCCAGATATATCTAAATGGAATACAGGTAATGTGGTTAATATGAATGATGTGTTTTATAGATGTTTATCATTAAAATCATTGCCAGATATATCTAAATGGAATACTGAGAACGTTACTAATATTAGTTATATGTTTGATGGATGTGAATCTTTATTATCATTGCCAGATATATCTAAATGGAATACTAAAAATGTTGAAAATATGAGTTATATGTTCTGTGGGTGTTCATCATTACCATTATTACCAGATAATATATCTAATTGGGATACAAGTGGCGTTATTAATATGAGTTATATGTTTTATAGGTGTTCGTCATTATTATCATTACCAGATATATCTAAATGGGATACTAGTAATGTTATAGATATGTGTTATATGTTTAATGGGTGTTTGTCTTTATCGAAATTACCAGATATATCTGGATGGAATACTGGTAAAGTTATTAATATGATTTATATGTTCAGTAAATGTAATTCGTTGACATTATTACCAGATATTTCTAGATGGAATGTTAGTAGGGGTATCAATATAACTAGGATGTTTTATGGTTGTTTGTCATTGTCATGTTTGCCAGATATATCTAAATGGAATATTAGTAATGTTAATACAGAAGGTATATCTGATATGTGTATGTCAGTTGTGAAATTTTCTTAATCTGATTAGGTTTTATTTTTATTGTATTCAGGTTAATTGTAATAAAACAAATAAGTTGCTGTAAATAATTTTTATTAAAAAATTAAAATTTATTTTTAATAAATTCTGCCATACTCTTACTTTGAGAATGGTGCAGATAATGTGTCCCTTCTAAAATATGTATTTGTTGAATATTATTATTTGTAATCATATTATTTAAATGGTCTATTACTTTAGTTCTTAACAAGCCATCTTTTATTTGTTCATTTATATTATCTATTAACATTGTTGATGTAAATAAAATTGCTGGCAAATCATTATGGAATTTAAAGTGTTCAAGTTTTTTTGCTGTCTCCCAAAAATATTTGTGCATATTTATATAACTTTCCGATATTTTTTGACCATCAGCATTAAATTTATGCTCTAAATATTTTTCATTAGAATTACATTCTTCTAAAAAATAATAAGGTAATGTTATATCCATACCCACAAATCCTTCAACTTCATTTCTGTATTTTGTTAAATAATCTAAAGAATACAGTCCAGAAATACTATGTGCTAAAAGTATATATTTATTAATATTCAATATTTCAATAACTTTATAAATTTCTTCACAAATATTGTTGCTATCACGTGTTCTAGAAGTTTCTCCACTATTATTATATCCAAAATATTTAACAACAATAACTCTATTATTGTTTTTTACCAATTCATCTATTAACAATTTAAAGTCCTTATTTGGTTCATACTTAATATACTTTTTAGTATTCATATATATTGAAGCATCAAAATAACTATAACTTGGCAAAATAATGAATGTTTTATTTATTTCTTTTTTAGGAACAAAATCATAAATGTAAAAATACTCTTTTCCTATATAAATTTTCTTACAATTTTGAGTGTAAAATATATTTTTTCTTACTAAAAACAATAAAAAAACACCGGCACAACAAACATATAATATTTTTTTAAAAGACATAACCATTATATTCTTACTTCGTAATAAGATGTGTTATAGTTAATATTTCTTTTTCATATTTTCCAATATAAGATTTTAATATGTCGTTATCAATATTTCCATAAAATATTGAATACTTATTTATATTTAATTTACGTATAATATCATGAATATCTTCAATCAAGCCAGAAACAGAGTCACTCTCACTCAGTATTGAAATCATATGAATGTTATTATGGCTTAAAAACTGTTTTCTGAGGAACATTTTAAATCCACCATTTTCTTCCCATTTATTGTAATTAAGTAATACAAGTATTTTATTCGGTTTTATTCTCTTCCCTCTTCTATTAGTATGATAATAACTTTTAACGTAAAACCTATTATTATTTTTTTCTACTTCTCTTCCAACCCATTTAACGTTATAAGTATTAAAACTAAAAATGAAATACAAAACAAGTACAAAAGCAAGTAAAAATAGAGAGGTTATAATATATTTTTTATTTAGATTCTTAATTCGTTCAATCATAATTATGTGTATGGTGTTACATTTGTATTTATTATAATAAAATAAATAAATACTAGTATGTTGTTTATATAAAAAATTATACTAAATACAATTATGTTTTGTGTCAGTTATATATACGAGATTTAAGAAAAATGCTTAAATCAATAGAGGTAGGATTGATTTTGTTAGTGAGTTTTCCAGTGATTAGTGGGATGGAAAGCAAATGTATTAAGTCTGTTATGAAAATAATAGTGTCATATAAAATTAATGCTAATGTTGATAAGCTAAGGGTACTTGGTGGGACTTTTGTTAATAATAATATGGGTAAAGTTGAGATGTTTGTGAATAGTAATAATTGTGTCTTGTGTGATGTAATTAGTGTCGATAAGTTGAAATCTATTAATGGATTTAAAAATAATACAGTAAAAGTTGAATTTAGGTTTCTTCATAATTATATTGATTTGTCATATATGTTTTATGGTTGTGGTGGATTGTATAGTATTTCCATACATATACCTTCTGAACATAGTAGGAGGTTTACTAATATGCGTTGTATGTTTGTTGGCTGTAAATTATTATCAAATTTGCTAGTAATACCTAGCTCGTATACTAGCTGGGTTACCGATATGGGTAATATGTTTAGTGGATGTGAATCACTAAGAGTATTACCAGATATATCTGAATGGAATACTATTAATGTTACTGATATGAGTTACATGTTTAATGGATGTAAATCATTAATATCATTACCAGATATATCTAAATGGAACACTAAGAAAGTTACTGATATGAGTTACATGTTTTATGACTGTAAATCATTATTATCATTACCAGATATATCTAAATGGAATACTAGTAAAGTTAAAGATATGAGTTATATGTTTAATGGATGTTTGTCATTACCAGATATATCTAAATGGGATACTAGCAATGTTACTAATATGAGTTATATGTTTGATGGATGTTCATCATTACCAGATATATCTAAATGGGATACTAGCAATGTTACTAATATGAGTTATATGTTTGATGGATGTTCATCATTACCAGATATATCTAAATGGGATACTAGCAATGTTACTAATATGAGTTATATGTTTAATAGATGTAAATTATTAAAATTATTACCAGATATATCTAAATGGAATACTAGTAATGTCAATAGTATGAGTGATATGTTTAATGCTTGTGATTCATTATTATCATTGCCAGATATATCTAAATGGAATACTAGTAATGTCAATAGTATGAGTGATATGTTTA
>CAMNOX010000006.1 GCA_946547305.1 uncultured Cytophagales bacterium
TTAACATCATTACCAGATATATCTAAATGGAATATTAGTAATGTTACTGATATGAAAGGTATGTTTGAAGGATGTTCATCATTATTATCATTACCAGATATATCTAAATGGAATATTAGTAATGTTACTGATATGAAATGTATGTTTGAAGGATGTTCATCATTATTATCATTACCAGATATATCTAAATGGAATACTAGTAATGTTATCAATATGAGTGATATGTTTTCTGGATGTAGTAGTTTAGAATCATTACCAGATATATCTAAATGGAAGACTAGTAAAGTTACTAATATGAAGAGTATGTTTTATCTTTGTTTAAAGCTAAAGGCATTGCCTGGTATATCTGAATGGGATGTTAGTAAAGTTACTGATATGAGTAGTATGTTTTATAGGTGTAGAGAGTTAAAAACATTAGATCTAAGTAAATTTAAACCTAGCTGTTCAAATGTGGAAAAAATGTTTATGGAGTGCGGTGTAACGAAATTGAATTTGAGTGGTTTTAGATTTTGTGACGGAGCAAAATTATGTGACCTTTTTAAAAAATCATCAGTAGAAGAAATAATATTTGGTAAAATCCTAGGTAGTTTTACTTTTACTGGAATTTTTTATGAGTGTAATAATCTTAAGAAAATAGTTTTTCCTGAAGTTGTAAAAAATGAAGATTTTATAAACACATTATCTATCTATGGTTTTGCTAGTGGTGATGGTAAGATATTTTTACTTAAAAAAAATGATTTAGAGTAAGAAGTTGAAGAGTATTTGTGGTAGTCTGATTAATTAGATTTTTATTTTAGTTTAAATTTAGTTGTGGTTTTGATAGATTAGTTTTTAGTCAAATTAAAAAATTTTCCTTATTTTATTTTATTTTATTTTATATGAGGTTGTATTTATTTTTATTAGCTTTAGTTGGATATTGTTTTGATATAAATAGTGGTTGTTGTGGTAAAGACAATAATGATAATAGTAAAGGTTGTTGTAAGTGTTGTGGAGGAGGTAGGAATATTGGCGGTAATAATTTTCCTGGTGGGGGTAATCCAAATCCTAGTAAAGGTAATAGTATTCCAAATCCTGATAAAGGTAGTAAAAGTGGTCTAGGAGATAAAGGTAATAAATCTGGAGATAAAAAAGGACCTAAAGATGATAAACATAGTCCTTTTGCTAAGGATTATAAAAAGGCTAAATCAGTAATGGAAAGAGAAGATATTATCAAAGAGATAGTAATAACTGGAGAAAAAATTATTCTTAAACGTAAAAATAATAAAGATGAAGTTATTCTTACTAATCCTAAAGAAGAAAAATCATTAGGTTACTTTGTTCCACACATGCGTTATAAAACTGATTTATCAGATTTAGATATTAGTGAAAATGTAGAGATTACTTTAGATAATTCTATTAAGAATAATTCATATATGGTTGCATTTGCATATATTCGTGAAGATGGTGGATATATTATATATGCGTCTGGGAAAGAAGGAAATTTCGGAGGTTTATTTTTTAAGAACAGTCTTTATACTGTAATGAGAGTATTATCGTCATATGGTATAACGTCTACAGAGCGTATGTTTTCAGAAAGTGTACTGGGTGATTTAGACATTAGTAAGCTTGATACTAGTGAGGTTACTAATATGGCTGGTATGTTTTCTGAATGTGAACGGCTACATAATGTTGATGGTTTAGGAAAATTTAATACTGGTAAAGTTACTAATATGACATTTCTGTTTAGTGGATGTAAATCATTAAAATCACTACAAGGTATATCTAAATGGAATACTAATAAAGTTACTAATATAAGTTATATGTTTAATGAATGTGAAAAATTAGAATCATTACCAGATATATCTAATTGGAATACTATTAGTGTTACTAATATGAGTTATATGTTTTATGGATGTAAATTATTATCGGAATTACCAGATATATCTAAATGGAATACTAGTAAAGTTTCTGATATGAACAGTATGTTTGTAGATTGTTCATCATTATCATCATTACCAGATATATCTAAATGGAATACTAATAAAGTTACTAATATGAGTTATATGTTTGGAGAATGTAGATCATTAACATCATTGCCAGATATATCTAAATGGAATATTAATAAAGTTACAGATATGAGTAGTATGTTTAGAGAATGTTCAAAATTAGAAGTATTACCAGATATATCTAAATGGGATACTGGTAATGTTACTAATATGAGTTATATGTTTGGAGAATGTAGATCATTGACATCATTGCCAGATATATCTAAATGGAATATTAATAAAGTTACAGATATGAGTAGTATGTTTAGAGAATGTTCAAAATTAGAAGTATTACCAGATATATCTAAATGGGATACTGGTAATGTTACTAATATGAGTTATATGTTTAATGAATGTGAAAAATTAGAATCATTACCAGATATATCTAATTGGAGTACTAGTAATGTTACTGATATGAGGTATATGTTTAAAGGATGTGAAAAATTAAAATCATTACCAGATATATTTAAATGGAATACTAGTAATGTTACTAATATGAACGGTATGTTTGGAGAATGTAGTGAGTTAAGAACATTAGATTTGAGCAAATTTAAGTCTAATTGTTCAAATGTTCAAGGAATGTTTGAGTGTTGTGGTGTAGAGAAATTGGATTTGAGTGGTTTTACATTTACTACTGGTGCAGATTTAGGTCACCTTTTTGAAGGGTCATCAGTAAAAGAAATAACATTTGGTAAAATCCAAGGTAGTTTTACTTCTGATAATATTTTTCATGAGTGTAATAATCTTATGAAAGTAGTTTTCCATGATGATCTAAAGGATGACAATATAGAAACCGCATTAAAACTCCGTGGTTTATACGATAGTGGTGATCGTAGGATATTTTTACCTAAAAAAAAGGAAAAAAATAATTTAGAGTAAGAATATGAATAGTATTTGAGTGGTGTGGCTAATTATGTTTATTTTTTTGTTTCAATTCAATTGTAATTTTATCGATTAGACTATTGTAATTATAGTCTTTAATGACGGTGCGGAGTAAAAGGGATTCGAACCCTTGATACATTTTACTGTATATACGCTTTCCAGGCGTACTCCTTAAACCACTCGGACATCACTCCATTATTTACATTGATAATAATTCTTTTTCTTTATTTATTGTGATGTCGTTAATATCTTTAATGTACTTGTCAACGGTGTTTTGAATATCCTTCTCTAATCTCTTTACATCGTCTTTTGAGATTTTATCTTGCTTAGAGGTTTTTGTAATTTTATCAATAATATCTCTTCTTGTATTTCGAACCGACACTCTAGCTTTTTCTGCTTCATTGTTTACAATTTTTACCAGTTCCTTACGTCTCTCTTCAGTTATCGGTGGGAAGAATATTCTAATAACATCACCGTTATCTTGTGGGTTTAATCCTAGTTTCTTTTCTATAATAGCATTACAAATGTTCTTAATAAATTTTTTTTCGTATGGTTTTATTGTAATTGTTCTTGCATCTGTTACAGAAATAAGTGATATGTTTGATATTGGTGTGAGGTTATCGTAATAGATAATCTTTACATCAGAAATTATAGATTCATCGGCTCTTCCACACTTATATTTGTTTAGTTCCTTTTTAATGATTGTAATAACTTTGTCTAATTCTGTTTTGAGTTCGTTTATTATATCGTTCATAAATACAGTTAAATGTTAAGGTTTTTCTTGGTTGATATTGCTATTGTTTTGTATTTTTTTTAAAATTGGGTCTAATAGCCCATTTATAAAAATGCTGGTTTTTTGCCCGCATAGTTCTTTAGATATGTTTATGTATTCATTTATAACTACTTGTATCGGAGTTTGGTATACCTTAAATTCGCTAATTGCCAGTCCAATGATTATTTTTTCTAATGTGTGTATTCTGTTATCTGTCCATTTTTGTGCGGTTGTCGATATTTCATTTTTTATATCGTCGATATTTTTTTGCATTTCTTCTAGAATATTTTCACAGAAATCATTACTCTTTTTGTAATTTGATTTGATGTTAATGAGTGATTGTAGCTCTGTATAGTTATCTCCGTCTGTAATATCAATAATTTGTGTTGTTATGTTTTTATTGTATTTTGAGTAGAAAGATGGGTCTATGTCTAATGTATTTATTATATTTTCATTTTCTGAAATATTGTCAAATAGTTCACTTAGGGAGTGTGCATTCCTTTGATAGTTCTTAAATATTGTTATCATGTCACTTGTTAGCTCAAAGTCTTTATCTGAAAATATTTTGTAAATTGATAATATTTCTTTGTATGTATTGTTTTTTAATATTCCAAATTCGAAATTGCCTTCATATGGATTGTCTTCTTCATTATTGATTACTTCTACTAGAAAATCTATAAAGTATATTATTGTGAACGTATTTTTAATTACTCTTGTAAGGTGCGTGTAGAAATTGTTTGTTAATATTGTATCGTTGCACTCTGTTTTGTTTATGTAAAATTCATAGTAGCTTAATACAGTGGAATATCTGCAGAAGTTACGTGATATTTTAATCATCTAATAAACTCAAAAGTAGTCTATAGGAGAATCGAACTCCTACTATAAGACTGAGAATCTTACGTCCTAACCAATTAGACTAATAGACCCTATTTCTAGACGTTAACTAAAAAAATAATAAAGGTGTATAGTTTTATATCTTTTTTTTTATTATCGTATCAATATGGCACATAAGAAAGGTAGTGGAAAGTCATTAAATGGTAGAGATTCGATAGGGCGAAGGTTAGGAGTGAAGAAATTTAATGGAGAGAGTGTTAAGGCTGGGAATATAATAGTTAGACAAAGGGGTACTGCAAAGAAACCTGGTATAAATGTTGGACTTGGTAAGGATCATACTCTTTTTGCATTAAAGGATGGTATTGTGAGTTTTGTGAGTAGGATGGGAGGGAAAATATTTGTAAACGTAATATCTGTTTGAATTTATGGTCGTTATAAGATTGAGTAGGATAGGAAGAAAAGGATTTAATATTAGTAGTATTGTAGTTACAAATAAGAGATCTGCTAGGGATGGTCAGTATATTGCAAAGTTAGGGACTTATAATGCAAGCACTAATCCTTCTGTTGTTAGGATAAATGAGGCTTTAACATTGAAGTGGCTTGATTTAGGTGCAGAAGTTAGCGATACCGTTAGAAGTATATTATCAAAAGCTGGTATAATGTTGAAGTGGAGTTTGAGTAGGTGTGTAAAAAAAGGAACATTAGATGAGGCAAAAATGAATACCAAGATTTCAGAGTGGGAGAAAAATAAAAAGGATAAGACATTTGAAATTACTTATTTAGATTAGTATTTATTATTTCGTAATTTTTTACTTTTTCATTTTATAAACTATTAATAATTTACCTTTTACACGTTATAAGGTAAAACGTTAATATATTTTATCTATTTGTGATTTCAAATTGATCTATTTACTTTTCAGTACTTGTAAGTACACGTTTTCCTCTATAATATAACTCTCCATTGTGAAAATAAGCTATATGAGGTTTATGAAAAACACCTGTTAAATTACATTTTTCTAGGACAATCTTTTTTACTCTGTGTCCTCCTCTTCTTTTGTCTCTTCTAGTTGAAGAATGTCTCCTTTTAGGTAGTGCCATATTCTATATTTTTAATTTTCTTTTACAGATTTAACGTTTGCGTATTTTTTGCGGAATTTTTCAACGCTACTTATATTACTAAAGCTACTCTTTTTACCTGTATAAAAAGGATGTGACTTTGAGCTTATTTCAACTTTTAAAAGTGGTAATTCACCATAACCTTCCCACATTATCGTTTCTTTAGTTTCGCTCGTAGATCTCGTTAAAAACATATATCCACATGCAGTGTCGCAAATTACCATCAACCTATAGTTTGGGTGTATACCTTTTTTCATATCAAAATTGTTAAGTCTATATTACAGTTTTAGTATAATAAAAATATTTTGTTTATAATAGAAACATAGTTAAAAATGTTATTGTTTTTTTTAATATCGCTTATTGAGGTGTTATTTTTTGCTAATATCAGGTTTGTAAAGCCAGGGAAATTGGGGGCTGACGGTACCGAGAAAACTGAAAGTGATGGTGAAGTAAAAAGCGGGAAAGGCGATTTCCATCTGATTGAGAGTTCTAAGAAAATGTTATCTAAAGGTTTGGTTAATTTTAAGAAAGATAGGATACAGTTATATTTTAATAAAGAGATTTTTACTAATAGTACGTACATAAAGTTACAATCGAGTGCAAGTGGTTCTAAATTGGAGGATTTATTTTTGGTAAGGTCTGAATCTAATAAACTTGAAGTTTTATTTAAAAAGGCGCTGAAGGAGAATACAACATATATAATTACGTTTTTAAATAGGTCAGTAATAAGTACTGATGGGGATTTGCTAGAAGATTTTAATTTGGTATTTTCTACTGGTGAGAAATTAGATGATTGTGTTTTTTCTGGGTCTGTTATTGATTTGTTTGACAATTCACAGGTACCTAATGCATATGTTTTTATGTATAAATTAACTGATGACGAGATAAAAAAGAAGATTAGTAATAAGAATATATTAAATTCCAATACACCTTATTATTTTTGTAAATGTGATAAATTTGGGAAATTTAAGGTCAATAATATATCTAAAGGTACGTATTTTATATGTGCTGGAGAGATAGATATAGATAATTTTGTATCAAATGCAGAGACATATCGTTATGGGTTCTTGGATGATTTTATTACTTTTACTGACGGGAATAGCGATTTGAAGGATATAAACTTGTACGTATTTAAAAATAGTATTTCTAAGTTTAAAATTGTAGGGAAGAGAATATTGAATGATGAAATTATAATCGAAACGAATGGTGAGTTAGAGTCATTTTCGTTAAAGGTTATTGATAAATTTGCTAATGATTATTCTGAGTATAATAATTTATTAGAAAGCGCTTCTAGAATAAATGTTGAGAAGAATAACGAAATAATGATAGATAATAAAATTGTTGGGCTTATTTCAAATGATATTCTACCGTGTTTTATAGAGATAACTAATAAATTTGGTGAGAAAATTAGAGATAAGATTGATATTGAATTTAAAGATATGTCTTACGTCGATGAGTATTATTTGAATGAATACAATGAAGATGATGTTGAATTAAGCGTAAAGCCTATGTCAGATGATTCTACCGTTGATGCTATTGCTAATTTTAAAGTTATTAGTAAGAATAATATTTTGTCGGTTGATAAAGAGAAGGTGAAAGTTGTATTGTCAGACAAATATTCATTAGAGACTAGTGAAATTAAGGGTTTTAGGGTTTTAAAGGATATTGACTGTTTTTATATAGTTACTGACAAGAAAGTGCGAGACTTGGTTGAGGATTTAAAGAATGGTAACGACTGTAAATATGATTTATTGTTAAGGAGTGATGTGGATGTTAGGATTGAGGTACAGGAAGGAGCTATATATTATAGTAATTTTGAGCGTAACAAGGAGTTTTTTTGTTCTGTATTATTTTTGAAGGAATATTCTTCGGTCCCTATTGAGATTGATTTAAAATTTAAGCATTTTAGGGTACAGTTGTTAGATAGAAAGTTTTCGGTTATAAAGGATATTACAGATGTTGATACAAAAGGTTCTAAAAGCTTTGTATTTGAGAAAGTACCGTATGGTGAATATACTATTAGATACTTTGCTTGGAATGGTGATGTTTGGAGTCCTGGAAATATATTTAGGAATCAAATACATGATTATATAAACTTTTATGACGGGAAAATTATTGTGAAGAATAAGATACAGTGTGATAAATTATTTATTAAAGAATAGAATGTTATACTGTTATTATGAGTTTAATGTTGTTTAGACTTTTAGTTTTGGTATTTACATTTATCAGTGTTGATTGTTCTGAGAACTTAAAAAATATAGATAGTGATCGTATTGATAGTAATTCTCGTCAGATGTATAATTATGTAAAGTTGGAATTATTAAATAATGTTGGGTTATTAAGTTTTGATTATTCTAGGTATTTTACGTTATTAGATGAGTTGTCAGCATATTTTGGGAAGAAGAGAAAAAAGAGTAAGAAAAATAAAAGCGAGAAGGATATTGAATTGGAAGCTAAAATGAAAGAGTTTAAGGAGTTGAAGAGTAGAATTGGTATAAATGATAATTTTAGAGTTTTATTTTCACTGTTTGAAAATAGTGGTTTGTTTAGTAAATTAATGGAGTCTAATTCAAGTTGGACTGTAAATGAATTAAAGGAATTGGGTATTTTTAGTGATTCTTTGAATTTTAAATCTTTATTTGGGAGACTTGATTTAAATTTTACTATGATTGGATATTTAATGAACTCTTTGGCATTGATTCATGAAGAAGATGAGTTGATTAGTTCTAATTTGAGTGTTTTGTCTGATATCGATATTGATGAATTAGAGAGGTTATATGCTGAGTTGAAAGATAACGAGTTAAGATTTATAAGTTTGTTTTCATGTAAGTCATCAAAGAAAAGGTATAAAATTGGAGATAATGATTATAATGCATTTATTGATTTTAGGGGAGTGAATGTAAAAAGGACTAATCATTTGAATAAGAAGTTTTTATATTTGTTTTTGAATCCTTATTTTATTATTAGTTTATTTTTAAACATTTTTCCAGTTATATCTGCGCAGTCATGTTTTTTTTATAAGAATTTTTATGGTGGGGTTTTTAATATATCTAATTATAGAAATATTAAAAACCCTGATAGTATTATATCTATTGCTTTTTCTTGTTTGAATTATTTTATGTTATATAATGTTTTTAAACGTATATATAAGTATTTTAGTCCTGATTTATTTTATTATAAACTTAGGAAGAGGTTTTATGTTATAAAGACATATTTGGAAGGAGTAAAAAAGATATATGATGTGATTCAGAGTCAAGAGTCTGTTTTTAGTGTTTTTTCTAATAAGTTAGTGAAGTGTAGAAATTTATTTTATGAAAATGAAGATTTTACTAAAGAACAGTTAGAAATGTTAAGGTTGTTAGATATGATCCCTGCTAAACTGAAGTTTAGATTGACGAAGGGCAATATTTTTGATTTGTGTAAATTCTTTTTATTGTTTGATAAACATAGGAGTTTGTTTGTAGATGCGTTATTTGAAATTGCTGATTTAGAGCGTTATATTTGTATTTATAAGATGTTAAATGATGAGAAGAATAAAGATAACATATGTATTCCGAAGTTTATTGATAAAGATACTCCTTATATGGTCTTAAAAGATGCGTTTAATCCTATGTTAGACTTTAATACAGCCGTGAGGAATGATATTATTTTGGGTAAGGATACTTCAGAAAGGATGTCCTTGGGTTATATTTATGGGATGAATGCAGCTGGTAAAAGTACTATATTAAAAACTATATCTACGAACTATATATTAGCAATGTCTTTAGGTATTTGTTTTGCTAAAGAGGTAGAAATGACGAAATTTAAGAGGCTTTATTTGGCTATGAATATTGTTGATGATATTAATAAGAGGCATAGTAAGTTTATGTCGGAGGTTATTGCTGTTGATAAGTTGATAGATCAGGTAGTTAATTTGAAGGAGAAAGAGTTTATTGTTTTCTTATCTGATGAGTTGTTCTCTGGTACTAATAATGAAACTGCTAATTCGTTTATAGTCAATATATTGAAGTATTTATTGAAGAATGACAATAATGTCGTTACATTATTCTCGTCGCACTGTATTGATTCATTAGTTCTGGCAAATTCTTATAGTAATGTAGCAGTTTATAAGATGGATTTGGATGTTAATGGTGGAGATTTGAAATATTCATATAAACTTAGTAGATATAATAATATAGTAGACATACCTGAGAAGTCTAATGTGAAATCAGAATTATTGGATATGTCTAAAAATGTGGCAGTTGCGTTGGTAAATAAATTGTATAGAGATGGGTTGATTAAGTATCCACGGGTGATATTAGGTACTTTATAGAGAGTTGGCTGAGTGGTTGAAAGCAATAGTCTTGAAAACTATCATACTTTAAAGGTATCGAGGGTTCGAATCCCTCACTCTCTGCATCGTGTTTTATTGGCGTAAAATTTTTGTGTAGTCTATAAATGTATTATTAATGATTGATTTATTCTCTGTGTGGTTCGAAAACAAATGTAAGTTGGTCGTTATCGTGGATGTCCATTTCTTCTATTGTATTGTTATCTTTATAAGTCCTATCTAGTCTTATTTTTTTTTGTCGAATACTAGCCAGCCATCACGGATAAAATTAGTATCAGAATTAATTAATTTTTTCTTTAAATCTCCATAGGTCTCATTGGTACTAATTTTTATGTCTTTCTTTATTTTAGGAAGAGCTCTGACGTGTATTGTAATAATTTCACCTTTTGTGGTTGTATCTTTGCCACTTGTGTTCCTCGTTGTATGAGTGGTATTTTTTTTCCCCCCCCCTTTGAACTATTAGTATTGTTTTTTTTATCTCTGTAACTGCATCTGCAGAATACGTTTACATTGTTAAATATTGCTAGTGTTAGACAAGATGTTTTTATAGATGTTTTCATAATGATACTCTTTACTTCTATGGTAATAAATTGTTTCATTTTTTTGTTGAATAGATTGGTTTTTTTGTGAGATTATTATTTATAGTTCTTCGTGTAACTTTTATTTACTTAATTTCTGAGATTTGATTATTTATTTAGTTCTTTTTCTTTTTTGGCGTATAAATGATAGTGCATGTTTTAACGTCTTTCTCGAATTTTACAATCATTTGTCCTTCTTTTTTGTCTAAATTACTTTCATCCGTTACAATTTTGTATTGAGCTTTTTCAGCGTTTTCAAATTCAATTACAACGGAAAAAGTTTGTACACTGTTTTCACCGATATCAAAGCTTTCAGTTATTTCTACGCTGTTTGAATATATAGCTTTGCATTTACCAAATAATTTTTTGCCTTTTTGTTTACTACATTTAGCTAAATTGTTAATTTCACTTTTAAAATCATCTGGTTTAAAATCTTTAAATGAATTGTCAGGAACTTTGTTTTCTAAATCGTTTGGTTGTTTTGTTGATGGATTATTACTTTTGTCGCCGGAATCGTCTGGTTCTGTTGTCTTATCTGGCTGTGTAGAAGTTTTCTTACCTAGAGTTTTAGTTTTATTTGGTGGTGTAGGTTTTGTATTTTTTGTTTTGTTTTCTGTTTTTGTTTTGCAACATCCACAACATCCTCCGCATAGGTATTGAATGCTAGAAAGTATTAACATGATTGTTAAGGGTCCTTTTGTTAACATTTTCATAATCTTAACTCTTATAGTTTAATAATAATAAAAAATTTCGTATTTTAACAGAAGAATGTTTTTTAAAAGGACATTTGTTTCTTCGATCGCTTTTTGTTTAGAGATGGCATTGAATTTAGGTAATCTTATAATTTAGCCTTGTTTTTTTATTTTAGATTATTTTATATTTTTTTATCTTCTTGTGGTGTTGAATCATTTTTATTATATTTACCAATCCATGCTTTAATATCGCTAATTAATTCATTTATAAAGCTTCGTTCATTCTTGTCAAGTGCATAAATGAGAATAATTTCATATGTCTTTTTTTTAGGTTCTGCGTTAAAATCTTTCGAACCTGGGAATGGTGCCGTTATTTTCCTTTGTTTTCGTTGTTTTTTTATTTGTTTCTTTTCATTTGCACGAGGAACACCCACAGTATAATTTGGTCATTGTTAGATCTATTAAGGGAGTTGTTATTAATATTGTTTTTAGTATTTTCATATTTTTATCTTTTATTTTAGTGATTTAGGAATATTTTCTGACTTTATTGTGTATGACACCATATTACCAGGTTTGGCTATTCCAAAGGTTATAATTATTTCTTTATTATTTAAAAATTTTTTTATAGGGCTTATACATCTTTGATCAATTATTTTGTATTTTTTATCTTTATAGAGCATCAGAAATGGCTTTTCTCCTTCCTTCCAGGTAGTTTCACCTCCAGTCATTTCTTTGATTTCAGCTTCATCGTCATCTGTATATTCTTCAATAAATTTATTAACTTTCTCAAAAATGTTTTTGGCAAATACATCTGCTGAACTGCCAAGGGTATAGTTAAAAAAACCTCCTATGTCTTGTGCTAGATTTTCTGCAGTAAATTTTTTAAAACCTGCAAGTTGTTCTGTATTCGTACTTTTTGTTTTGCTACCTTTAGATCCTTTACAACAGCACCTGCAGTGTAGATACTGAATATTAAATATCATTGTAATGATAGTGATTAGTGCGTTTATTAATGTCTTCATATCTTTATTCTTTAATTTTAGTATAATAAAAAATTTTGTTTTTAATGAGTAAAATGTTTTTATGTTATTATCTTAGTTATCCGTCATTATTATTTTCTTTACAGCATCCTCCATTACATTTACAACATCCACCACAGCAGGTACAACATTTAGCTGCTACTTCTGGCGTCCCAATTTGTTGATGTTTTTTGCCTTGTCCATTTGGTTTTCTTTGGCCCTCTTTTTCTGTTTGTTCTCTTTGCTTTATTTCTTGTTCAGTAGCTATAAAGTCTGAAGCTCCGATTGGGATTTGAACGTTACATCCATTTATTACTCCTTCGTCTGTGTTGTCAAAGTTACCAGTTATACTATTAATGATGTCTGCTGTTAGTTTTATTTTTTTTCCGTCGATGTCTAGTTCCATTTTTGATAATTCTTCTTTTAGACACTCTTTCCCAAAATCTCCCTTTGTTAAAACAACAGGTATTTCTTTATTGTGTAGTTCGTTTTTGAGTTGATGTCCTGCTGGAGGGTTGAATTTAATTTTAGCTATTTTAGATTTTACTAATTCGCTTTTTTCTGATAGTTCTACTTTAATTGTGTCTCCTGGTTTTAGTGTGTTCCAATCTTTACCTTCTGGTATGATAATATTGCTTCCATTATTAATTTTTCTTTTGTATTCTTTTTCTTTTTTATATATTTTTTTGTCTAAATTGTTAAAATTATCAGTATCATTTTCATATTCATTGTAGATGCACTTGAGTGATTTAAATATTTTATCTTTTTCCTCATCAGTAGTTCTATTATCATATTTGTCTTTGTCATCATATGAAACCTCAATTACTGCAGGGAAGAATTTTGAATCTGTGCTCCCAAAACCATCATTGTCGACTTTATATTTGTCACCGTTTTTATAATGTTTTCTAAGTTCTGTATTATTTGGAGTGGTGTAGGTAATATTATAGCTTATTTTATATTTACACGGCAACATAACAGAGCATTTTTTTTCAGGATCATTGCTGTTGTTATAATCTTCTATATCGATGATTGCGAGACTAAACTTATTTTTAAATTCTTTGTTGTGAAGTAATATAAATACCTCATTGTCTGTATAATTATACATACTATCTTTTGAGTTTTCATTGTATAACTTTTTAAAGTTTTCAGAATTTTTTATTAGTTGACATATAAGATTTTTAATTGCTTTATGTCCTTGCTTTATAATTTCATTGTTATTATTGCTGACTCTTTTTTGAAACTCCCCAGTGATGTTTTTTGCGTCTATCCAATCTGATTTGGAAGTATTGATGTATACTTCATCGATTTTTAGTTTTTTGATAGCTTCTATTAAGCTTTTTGTTAGAAAATAAAGTTCCTTTACGTTTGTTGGTACTATATCGTTTTTTATTTTTATGATTTCATTATTCATACCTTCAGCTCTTGCAAATTCAATATCATTGTTTGTTAAGTCATTTTCAGATATCGATTCTTTTTTATTTTTGTAAAATTTATTTACAAGTTCGTTCCTTATAGTTTCTAGACTCAGTGTCTCGCTGCTAGTTTTGGTTTTAGAGTAGTAGTTTTCTAAAAAGTTTTCTTTTAATTCCTGATTATTTAAATAAATTTTTATTTCCCTATTGTGATCACTACAGTAATTGGTAACGAATGCATTAGAAAATATTAGTACAAGTAATAGTTTTTTTGATATAATTCTATTCATTGTTTTGGAACAATTGTGCATTCCTTGGGATTCTATAAACCATATTTAAAGTTGCATCTTGCGTTATATTATATTCCTCAATTGTTTTATCGTCATCTAATTGTTTCGCGGCAAAAATTAACCTTTGTTGACTTATTTGTACTCCTTCTTTTTGTGAAAAAAGTTCTTTTATTAGTCTTATTGGTGCATTAAATGTAGTTTTTATATTAACATCTTTCCCTGTTTGTGTTCTTACGGTTAATTTAATTTTTTTATCTTTACTGTAATCGTATAAATATACTTCATTTAGTCTTTTACTATTATTTTTACTATTATAATCATCAATTAAAATTTTCATTAAATCATTGTATATTGACTTTGAATAGTATTTATTTTTATATTTTATTTCGCATAGACCATTTAAAGATTCTTTAATATCTTTAACGTTGCAATTGTATTCATCCATTTCATTTACTTTAGCCGTTACTGTGACTTTTTTAATTTTTATTGTGAAGCCTTCTATTTTATCATCTTCTTCCTCTTTATTCTCTTCTTTTATAATACTTAAATTTCCAGTTTTTTTATCATTTATATGTATTTCAGTTTTATCTGTCTTATTATTTTTTAGTTTTTTATCTTTTTCATCTTTTTTAGATTTCTTAGATTTCTTATATTTCTTAGATTTGATTTTTTTGTGTTCTTCGTCTATATTATCGTTCCATGTTCTTGTTCTATAACCTTCACAACATTTACAGTGTATATTTATAGTAAATATTATTAAAATTGCTGTTACCGATAGTGTTTTTAATGTCTTCATATGTTCAGTCCTGATTTTAGTATAATAAAAAAACTTTGTTTTTAATGAGTAAAATGTTTTTTATGTTATTATCTTAGTTATCTGTCATTATTATTACCCTTTGCAGCATCTTTCTTTACAACATTCACCTTTACAGCATTTACTACAGCAGGCACAACATCTAGCGGTACCTTCTGACATTCCAATTTGTTGAGGGTTTTTATTTTTATTTTGCTTCTTTTGCTCTCTTTGTTTTATTTCTTGTTCAGTAGCTATAAAGTCTCCAGCTCCGATTGGGATTTGGCCTTCGCATGTCTTTGTTAGTCCTTCATTACCGATGGTAATATTTGATGTAATTGTCTCTATTGTTTCTTGAGGTATTTCTAATCTTTTACCATTGACATCTATTCGCATTTCAGATAGTTTGTTTTTTAGTGCATTTTTTATAGCATCTTTGTTATTAATGTCATTTATTCCACTTACTGTAACGTTAACTGTGTTGTTTACTCCCAATATTCCTGCTAGTTGATGTCCTTCTGGTGGATTAATCTTGACTGGCACTATTACTGATTTGATGAATTCGCTTTTTTCTGTCAATTCTACTTTAATTGTATCGTTTTCTTTTAAAGATTTCCAGTTTTTTCCTCCTTGTGGTTTGATGTTGTCACCATTATTGATTTTCTTTAGGAATTCTTCTTCTTTTTGATGTATATCATTGTCTAATTTGTTAAAATTATATTCTTCTGTTTCAAATTCACTGTAACATCTACTCTTAATTTGTTTTGCAATTTCTTTTTTTCTATTTTCTTGAGCCTCTTCTTTATTTTTATAATTGCAGGTTATACTCGTTGGAAAACTTGCGTAACTTTCCCCAAAATTATCATTGTTAAATATATGACTACCATTTTTTATACTATTCTCTCTAAATTCTGTCCCCTCTGGTTTTTCATACTCGACTTTGTACGTCTCACTATATTTTAGAGAAAGTTTAATCGATATTTTTTCAAAATTTTCCGCATATTTTATGATATGGTCCATAGTGTAATAATCTCCACCATCAAAGATAACTTCACTACCACTATAACTATTAACACCTTGCTTTTTTACATTATTTTTGTATTCATTTAATTCCTCTATTTTTTCTATAATTTTATATTTTATGATAGAGTCACTTATCATATCTATATTTTCTAGAAAATTTAAATTTTGCTTATGCTTTCCTATATCAATTTTTTCACCATTGATATTTATTGTTTCGATTTTTAGTCTTTTTATAGTGTTAATACGTCTTTGTGTTAGGTAGTGAAAATGTATTGCTTCTTTCTCGACTTTTATCGTTTTAGTCTTGGGTACATTTATAATCCCACTATGTTCATTTTTAGTAGCGGCAACGAAAACTAGTTCTGTGTTCTCTATTTCACTTTCTTCTATACTATTTATTTTTATACCCTTGTTTCCTCCTCCAGAATATGTTGCTTTAATTAGTTTGAGAAGTTTAGTTTTTATCGATTCTACATTTATCTCATCTCCTACGTTAAACATTATTTTGCTTCTTTCGTAAGTTGTTGCATTTTTTCGTTTTGATATTTCCTCTTGATAAATTTCTATATCGTTTACATAAAAATGTATATTATTGTTAGTGTCAGCATGGAGTGTGTGTATATGTGTTAGGATGGCATTTATTAGTAATATTTTTTTAAAATATTTCGACATTAGATTTGTCATATTGTGTTACTTTTACGTTAAAAAAATTTTTGCTTTATCATTTTCTGTATTCATGTTTAGTCCGAAAATTTTTAGATCATCTATTAGTTTTATATTTCCTTCGTTTTGAAAGTATTCGGTAATATTTTTTGCTACTTCTTGCCCAACTAAAGGTATTTCAACTAGATTTTCTATTTTACAGTTTTTTAGATTCTCGATGTTTTTAAATGTTTCTGATATATTTTTTGCGACAACTTCACCGACTCCTTCTATTCCTAAACCATAAATTAATTTGTAGAATGGTTGTTTTTTGGAATTGTTTATTTCTTCAATCGTTTTTTGCGCAGAGAGCACATTGAATCTAGGTAATCTTACCAAATCTCTATATTTTAGTTTGTATATATCTGTTATGTTGTTTAGTAGTTTTATATCAACTAGAAAATTGATTACTTTTCTACCTATACTTTTTATATCTAAGGCTTTTTTACTTACAAAATGTGTGATTGATTCTATAATTCTCCCCTTACATTCCTTATTTGGGCAGTAGTATAGGTCGTTTTTTTTTATAATGGTAGATTTGCAGAATTGACATTCTTTTATAAATTCTATTTTTTTATTATCGATATTCCTTTTTGTTATATCGATTCCTATTATTTTAGGGATTATCTCTCCGCTCTTTTTTACTAGGACTGTATCTCCTTCTCTGAGCCCTAGCCTATTTATTTCATTTTCGTTATGTAGTGTTGCTCTTCTTACTATCGTTCCATTTAGATTTATGGGCTCGAAGTTAGCTACCGGTGTGATGATTCCTGTTCTACCAACATTAAATTCGACGTTTATTAATTTACTCGGTGTTGCATTTGGTTTATATTTAAATGCAATAGCCCCTCTAGGGTTTTTACTAGTATTCCCTAGTTTATTTGAGTATTCTAGTTCGTTTATTTTTATTACAATTCCATCTATTGGAAAATCTAAATTGTCTTTTTCTTTTTCGTAGTAATTAATATAGCTGAATATATCATTTCTGGTTTTACAGTATTTAAATAGTTTACATATAGGTGCGTTAAATCTATCTAATGTATTTAATACATCGACTTGCGTTTTTATATCTGTGTATTGGTTGTCTTCACATATTATATTATAGAAGAAGACTGTTAGGCTCCTTTCGTCGGAGTCTTTTTTCTTTAGTGTTTTTAATGTTCCTGAAACTGTATTCCTTGGATTTGAAAGTAACTCTCTTGTATTTTTGTCTTTTATTGATTTATTAGCGTTATTAAAGTCTTCAAACTTCATTATAACTTCTCCTCTTAGATGGATATTCTTTGATTTACAATCTATATGTAATGGTAGGTTTTTGATATAAATTTTGTTTGTAGTAATATCATCTCCTTGATTTCCGTCTCCTCTTGTAGATATGGTTTTTAGTGTTCCATCTATATAGTTTGCATCAATGGATATGCCATCTAATTTTAATTCGCATACATATGTTATATTGTCGTTGTTTTTTTCGACATTATTTAGGAATGTATTAAGGTCGTCGAATGAATATGTTTTTTTGAGAGATAACATCGGAATTTTGTGTGTTATTTTATTAAAACCTTTTATATTTATGTCTCCGAGTACCTCAGTTGGTGAATTATCGAGCTTGTATTGTGGATATTTTTCTTCTAGTTTTACTAGTTCGTCAAGTAAGCAATCGTATTCATAGTCAGACAGTAGCGATCCTTCGCTACCAAAATACCTTACATTACATTCATTTAATTTATCAGTTAGTCTTTTAATCTCAGCTTTTGCATCATTATCATCCATCTATTATTTTGATTGATTTTGAGCCTGCTTAGCATTGAAATTATTGACAATTTTATCGTATTTAGATTTTAGTCTGGCAACTTTATTTTTGTGATATATATGTTTAGCCCCTATTTTATCTAATTGTTTTTTTATTGTTTTTACTAAGTCGTTAATGTTAGTTTTTACACTGGCTTTTTTAGCTGCACCCGCCTTAGTATTTTTAGTTTTATCAGATGTACTAGTAAGACTAATTTCTTTTTTTAACTTTCTTACATTTGCCTTATATCTTTGTTCTCTATCTAAATTGCATTTACGTCTTCTTTCATTGACTTTACATTTCTTTATGCACGATTTATGATTTGGCATACTTTATGTTAATATAAATAGTGATTATTTGCTAATTAATTTTAAAACTTATTCCGATTGTTATAGATTCAACTTTTATAAACTCAAAATCAGTCATAACAGATTCGTTACATGGGTAGTCTAATCTCCTATTAAATAAGACTGTGTTTAGTCCAATGTAAAAATGGCTATTAAGGTTTTGGTCAACATTCAAAAATCTAAGGAAGTCGAAGTAGAATCTGAATTTATAAGATAGTCTACTGTAAAATATTTTGCTAAATTTATCGTCGTTTAAGAAGTTACCCTCGTCTTCTAGCGCTATCATTGATCTTGTAAAGGCTCTACCTTTAGCTGGATGTTCTAGAAACGACATTAGGTTTGTTAGGAATGGGACGTATACTCCTAATTTATGTACGAACTTTACACCTTTATAGTCGCTAGTTAGTGTTATAAAATTGTAATTTACAGATAGGTTGTTAAATACCTTCCATATTATATTATGTCCCCTGTTGTGGTATGGCCCAGTTAATATATCTTCTGTTATATCTAATCCTACAAAACTTAAACGGTGGTAATTGGATAATTTTACACCTATATAAGGAAATGACAACGAGAGGTTTATGTTAGGACTGTATGTATCTGTAATTGCATTGTTTGTGGCTATATTTACCCATTTTCCTAATCCTATACCTGCGTCTATAAAGAATGTGGTTTTTGATTCCTTCTTATTTTTACTTTTATCTTGATATAATGTTGTTTCTAATTGTGGATTTAAAAAGTCTACCGTTTCTAATCCTATATTCATATTCCTAGCGTAGCTAATCGAAAGTGATGTACTCCATAGTCCACCTTCGACAATCGAATTTTCTTTGTTTGATAGTCTTGCTAGTATTAAAGGATTATATGTATATCCAAGTTCTAAATGAAGTGAGTTCTTATGATTTTTTGTCGGTGTAATTTTAAAAATCATTTTGAAGCTAAAAACCATATCAATTAAATATTTATATAGAAGATCGTCGTTGTTCTTTTCGAAATTATCTTGATCAGCTGGGAAAAATTCTGCTATTGAATTTCTTGCAAGGAACACTATAGCAGGACCGAATCCTATTTGTGGAATTGCTTTAAACGTTTCGTGTATATTTGTCTCTGGTTCAAAAGTGAATGGTATATTTAAAATTCCGCTTGGCTTTGACAAAAAAGCTTTTTTATATTTTTTCTTACTTGTTTGTGACGATAAACCATAACTGTTACGTATACAACAGCAGCAGACTTTATGTATATTCCTTCCAACAAAATCAATGACGCTCAGTGTCCCATTGTAAAACATTATTCCAACATTAGGGAAGAAATAAAGCATAAAACGTGTTAGAATATTTTGTCCAATTAGGTTTAAATTCATACCGAATCTAGGGAATATACCTAATCTTTTTGCAAAGAATGGAGTCGAAAATAGGAAATTAAATGAAAAATTAATTCCCAGAGGAAGAATGATCTTATTTTTTAAACCTGATAAATCACATGATGGTGAGTCTATCATTTCTAATTTATTATCTGTGTTATCGATTTTAGAGAACAATCCCCTTGTTGCATTAAATGCCCCCCCTACTGATATTGTACTTGAGTAATAGTATTCAACATTCTCGTTGTTTAATGTATTTATTTCATTAAATTCTATTGTATCTTTGCCGAATATATTATAGTTTGCTGGTGCGATAACTGCAAATATCGCAAAATAAAGTAAGTTAAAATATCCTTTTTTCACGGTGTATATATTAATAGGTAAAAACATAAATAATAATAAAAAATTTTATAAAATTGTTTTTTAAATTTTTAGCATTATACAGATATTATGGTTGCTACAGGTGTTATGAATCCACAAGTGTGTACGAAGTATATATCTGGAAAGCAGATAAAGAAGAAGTGGTTGTTAGTTGATGTTGACGGATTATATGTAGGTAGAATCGCAAGTAAGTTGGTTGAAATATTACGAGGTAAGAATAAACCTTATTATACTCCTTTTCTAGATTGTGGTGATAATTTGGTTGTGGTCAACTGTGGCAAGTTAAAATTTTCAGGAGATAAGATGAATAGTAAGTCGTTTTTAAGATATACAGGTTATCCTGGCGGGCAAAGACTTAGTTATGTTAAGGATTTAATTAAGGAACGTCCATCGTGGATACTTATGCATTCTGTAAAAGGAATGTTGCCTAAAAATAGATTAGGAAGGAAGTTGTTAAAGAATATTAGGTGTTTTGATGGTGGTGAGCATAATTTGGGGAGTCAGAATCCTGAAAAGATAGTATTAAGGTAAATAAAGTATGTCGTCAAATAAGAAAGATGAATTAGAGGTGGAAGTTGTTAAAACTAAGAAATCTAAAAAAAAGACCCCTGCTGAAAGTAAGAAAAAAAAGAAGTCTGATGTTGTTGAAGAAGCTGTTGTTAACAGTGATGTTAAAGGAGGTGTTTTAGATGATAAAAAGGAAAAGGTTTCTGTTGCTAAATCGTCTAAAAAATCAAGTAGTGTTGGATCGAAAAAGGCTAAAAAGAGTTTGTCTACTATTAAGAAAGTGTCGGAGGATACGGTTGTTTTCCATGGCGTTGGTAGGAGGAAGTGTGCTGTTTCGAGGTGTTATTTGACTAAAGGTACTGGTGAGATATATGTAAACGGTGTTGATTATATTGTTTTTTTTAAGAATAACCAGTTGCTTTATCACGTTGTGTTGTTGCCATTGAAGTTATTAAAGAGTGAAAAGGATTATGATATTAAAGTGGACGTGTATGGTGGTGGTTTTTCTTCTCAGGCTGATGCTATAAAGTTAAGTATTTCGATATGTTTATCAAAGATTAGCCCAGAGAATAGAGCCTTATTAAAGTCTTCTGGTTATTTGACAACTGATTCTAGGATTGTTGAGAGAAAGAAACCAGGACGTAAGAAGGCAAGGAAGAGATTCCAGTTTAGTAAGAGGTAGAATTTTGAATTATGAGTACAGTAAATGAAGGAGAAATAAAGGATTGTATTGACAAGAATGTTATTGTAGGTCATACTACAAGAAGGCGCGATCCTAAGAGTCTATGTAATATATTGATGGATGTTTCAGATGTTGATATAATAGACCCATATATAGTAACTGAGAGACTTAATGTTGCTTGCGAAAAGTTAAAGGAAATAGCTGCTTCTAATGGTAGAATATTGTTTGTTTGTACTAAGAGGATTGCTAGTAGTTATATAAAAAATGTTGCTAGTGAATTATCGATGCCTTATGTAACTGAGAGGTGGTTTGCTGGATTGATAACTAATTTCTTTGTTGTGAAGAAGATGATAAAGAAGAATGAGGAATTGAATGCAATTATTAATAGTGCTGGCTATAGTTTTTTGTCTAAGAAGGATCAGAGTATTTTACGAAGAAGTATAGAAAAAAAGAATGTACTTTTGGATGGTATAAATAGGAAGTTGTATAGGACTCCAAATGCAATAGTTATAGTTGATATTATGAAGGAGAGTATTGCAGTTGAAGAAGCTTCTAAAACTGGTGTACCAATTTTTGGACTTGTTGATACAAATGTTAATTTTGATAAGATTACGTACCCAATTCCATGTAATGATGATTCATTATCTTCTATTAGGTTTGTAATTGAACGTTTAAAGGTTGCTATAATGGAAGGTTTAGAAAAATTTAATAGTAGTAAGAATTCTAATGATGTTGGTTCAGGTAAGAAGGATAATGCTTAGTTAAGATTTTAAGTAATAGTTTTATAATATGAAAATAAATAAAGATGATATAGTAAAGCTCAGGGAAATGACAGGATGTGGTTTTTCAGATTGTATGAAGGCCTTAATTGATTCTAATTGTGATTTTGATAAAGCTGTTGTTATATTGAAAAATAAAGGGTTGAAGGTAGCTGATAAAAGAGCTAGTAATAGTACAAACGAAGGTGTTGTTGTAGCTGGTGTTTCTGGTGATAAAAAGTTTGGTGCTATAGTTAGTTTGTCTTGTGAAACTGACTTTGTTTCTAGAACTGAAGAATATGGTAATTTTGTTTCTGGGTTAGTTAATGTTGCTTGTAATAATAAAATAGATTCTCTTGATAGTTTGAATAATTTTAAAGTAAATGGGAGTTCGGTTAGTGATAGTGTTACAGGGCTGATTGCTAAATTTTGTGAGAATATTAAGCTTGACTATAAGTGCATGACTGGTAGTAATATTTATTGTTACAACCATTTTTCTAGGAAGTTGAGTACGTTAGTTGATGTTACTGCTGAGTGTTGTTGTTGTGCTGATGATGTTGGGAAGACGATTGCAGTTCAGATTGCGGCATTTGGTCCGATGTTTATTGATAGAGATTCGATTGATAGTAGTGTTTTGGAGGAAGAGAAGCGTAAATTAATTGATGATGATGTTCTCAAAAGTGATGAACGTGTTAGAGAGAAAATATTAAATGGACGTTTGGATAAGTTTTTTCAGGAGAAGGTTTTGTTGGAGCAGAAGTTGTACATTGACAATAGTAAGACAGTGAAGGATTACTTAAATGAGAATAAAGCGACTGTAAATTCGTTTGAGATTGTCAAATTATAATTTTTTGATACTTCATTGGTTGGGTGTGTAAAATTTATTATATAATTTTTCTTTAAATTTGTGAATTTATTTTTTATTAAAGAAAACTTATCATATTTGAATTTACGCTTTTAATATTATGTGTTTAACTTTTATTATTCAAAGATTTATACTTTTCACCATGATAATTTAGTGAAAAATAGTCGTTATATTCATCAGAATAATATTGTTTTGCCTTTTGCGATGTATCTATTATTTTCTGAATTGTTTTTGGATTTTTATTAAAAGAAACATCGAATCCTACTATTTTTTGACGATGTTATTCAAATAAAACTATTAAGAAAACTCGTTTATCTATTTTATACATGTGTTTATTCAAATATTTAAAATCCTTGCAACAGCTCTAAAACTATTACAAAAAGTATAATTTTATTATTTTTTTTAATTCTTCGTTATAAGATTGTCCATTAGATTTTTAAATGAATGTTTTTGAGCATTTTTTACAAATATATCTTTGACTTTTTGCTTTTGTTTTTTTATAATCAATTTTCACTTTTAGAAAAAAATACAATTTCTATACATGTATTCCATCTAAAATATATTTATAAAAAAGTCCATTTATTAATAAAAAAGCACTAATATTGCACTACTAGAAAATTGATTTATTATCTAGTAAAGGCAATATAACGTTTTTTAAAACTACCGTTTTTAGTGTTTTTTTGATCTTTTATTTCTTTAATGTCATCAAAAGATAAATTTTTTGATGACAAGATATTGTCAATAACTTCTAAAATGTCGGCACATTCTTCTTTTATCTTTTTTTCATCAAAAGATAAAGATTCGATAAATTCATTACATTCTTCTTTTAATTTTTTTTTTAAAAAAAACATATATTCTTCATCATTTTCAGCAATATAATAATCAATTTCACGGCCTTCTTTTTTTATAATATCGATAATGTTGTCTCTAATTAATTTAACATTTCTATAAGGTGTCCAATTAGTATTATTTCTTTTAAATTCATATAATGTTAAATCCATATTAATTTTATATAAATCTTTATTTTTTTCAAAATTATCATTATCTTTCCAATTATAAACACCATTATTATATTTTTTTGCTAAAGCTTTTCTAAAAAACTGTGATGTTATTTCACCTTCTATATCTTCTTCTGGAATACAATAATATTTTTTATTATTTACCAATAGAAGATAATTAGTTTTTGAAGGTAAATCATATTTTAAAACATTAAGAAAATATTTATTTTTATCATTTTTTAAAGAATGATCATCGATATTTTTATTTTTTTTTAATTTTAAATCAGAAAAAGCAGCATTAGGGTCAATATTACTTTTAGGTATAACGTGTAAATGTGCATGAAATATAGAGTTTCCACAAATTTTTTTATTATCATCAACAATATTTGTACCATGTTCAAAAATAACATATTCACTCATGTCAAAAGTAATATCAAGACGAGTTAAAATACATTGTAATTCATCTGTTTTTTCAATTTCAATATTGGAAAATGAGGTATAATGATCTTTTGGAATTATTAAAATATGATTTTTAGCAACAGGATAACTATCAACATTAACAATAAAATTCTTTGTTTCAAATAATAAATTATCTACGTTATAAATGCTTTTATTATTTTTATAAATTTCTGAACAATTATTACACATTGAACATTTACTAATCATACGCGTATAATTTAAGATGTCAATTATGAAAAAAATTTTTTATTTTATAATAACATTTAAACAAAATTATGCATTTTTTAGTCTTTTTTACAAATTTTATAAGATATTATTTTTAACAATATTTCAACTAAAATTTAAATTCTTTTTAGTTTATAAAAAAATGATGAGTTTCCATTGGTCGTTTATATAGAATTTATTAAATCACTTTTTTTTAAAATTTGTGAATTTATTTTTCAATAATAAAAAATTATCATATTTGAATTTACGCTTTCAATATTATGTGTTTGACTTTTATTATTCAAAGATTTATATTTTTCACCATGATAATTAGTGAAAAAATACCTATTATATCCATTTGAGCATTATTGTTTTGCCTTTTGCGATGTATCTATTATTTTCTGAATTGTTTTTGGATTTTTATTAAAAGAAACATCGAATCCTACTATTTTTTGACGATGTTATTCAAATAAAACTATTAAGAAAACTCGTTTATCTATTTTATACATGTGTTTATTCAAATATTTGAAATCCTTGCAACGGTTCTAAAACTATTACCTTCAAGGTATAATTTTATTGTTTTTTTTAATTCTTCATCATAAGATCGTCCATTAGATTTTAAAGATATATTTGACTTTTTGCTTCTGCCCCACCTCTTTTTATGGCACAATTTTTACTTTTACAAAAAAATAAAAATTTACACGTGTATTTATTCTAAAATATATTTATAAAGATACATGTATATTAGTAGTGAATGGCATTAATGTTGCACTACTAAAAACTAGTGTTAATCTATTTATTCCGTTATTTTATAAATTTTTTAAGAATTCTATCATTAGTTTTGTTGCTTTCATCCTATGGCTTATTTCGTTCTTTTCTTGTTCGGTTATTTCTCCGTATGTTTTGTTTATTGAATTAATTTGGAAACAAGTGTCATACCCAAATCCATTATTTCCTCTAGGTTTTACTATTTCTCCTTCTGTTTTACCTGTAAATAGTCTTGGCTCGTCATTGGGTAACTGTAATCCCATAATACATTGAGCTGTTGCGGTGTGATCTTCGTATGGTGTTACCATTTTATATATTCCTTCTGGCCCAACTGCTTTTAGAAAATATTTAATATATGGTCCAGGAAGCCCTTTATATACATTTAATAATAATGAAGAGTCTTCTACTAGTATTGCTCCTTCAATATTTCCCGCATTTTTTCTAGCTTCCTCTAGTTTTTTTATTACAATAAATTCTGAGTCTCCTTGGTATTCTGGTAGGTCCATATCTAACTGTCTAATTTCTATGTTAGATATGGAATTTTTTATGATATCTGAGATTTCTCTTACTTTTCCTGGGTTCCCACTAACGAAGTTTATTATCATGATTTTTTTATTTGGGTAGAAGACGAGACTCGAACTCGCGACCGTCAGAACCACAATCTGATACTCTACCAAACTGAGTTACTTCTACCACTTTAAGGTTAATAAATAATGGTCTATAAGCCGAGTTCTGTACTAAATTTTTACATTTGCGTCCATCATTTATCTAGTAATATAGTTACCTATATCATCAATCAGTCTACCATTGTTTCAAACAGGCGAGTAACCCTAACAAAATTTGACCTTTCAACACCTAAGGTTTGCAATGAACTAATATTTCTACTAATCCAAGTACTGTCTTACTCATACTAATTTCACCCTTACTATTTCTAGCGGTATATTTTCTGTTGCACTTTCTATATATCTAATCTCACGATTGGATATCCTTCTCGTTAAGAAGTAGGCTACTCTATGTTGCTCGGACTTTCCTCTTTTAAAAAAAGCGATGAACCAACCACTATTTGTTTTTTAGTTAATAATTATTATATTTACTTATTAATATTTTTTTGATTAATTTTTTTATTATTAATATATGAATTATTTGAGAATAGTTTTGATTCTTTTTAGTTTCTCTATTTATTTAGCATTTGGTATGTATTTTGATGGTTTTAAAAAAATTAGTCCGGAGGCGCGGGATGTGATTAGTAATGAATGTTGGTACTTAAATTATGAGAGGGGAAGCTTTAAGATTGATTTCAACTTAATTGAAAATAAGAAATATTTATTAAGTTATGTAAAGATTAAGAGTAACATGTTTGCATCATACATAAATTATTATAGATTTGATTTAAATGCGTTTATAGAGCGTTGTTTTGCGAAAAGTGAACTAGGTGGAATGAAGAATGGTGTAAATTGTATTCTAAAATTTGATGATTGTAATATCATATATACAAAAGATAAGAGAGATTTTATCGAAAATAAAGGTGATGGAGAGATGTATAGTAGAGATGAAGTGGATCTTTTTGGTTGTACTATTTACGTTATTCATAAAAGTATTCTAGGGACTACTAATCATATTGTACTTTTTCAAGTAAACGGAATTGGTGATATTAATGTGTACCTCTTAAAAGAAGGTTGTAATGTGTATGCTTCTTTTCTATCTGATGATGCTTTATGTGTAAAAACTTGTAATTTTTCTGATGTTATTAAGCAGAACAATTGGTTGATGAAAGAGTTGGAGAAGTTAGAAGTGGCTGATAGTAAAAAATTTGTTTCTACTTCTGCTACTGTTGATCCGACGATGATTACAAAAATTCCAACTCCTTTAAAAAATAAAGATGTTGATGTTTTAACGAAGGGACCTGTAACGTATACTCCTGGCAAAAAAAATAATGACAGTCCAGGCAGTAGTTCTGGCAGTAATGGTAAAAAAAGTAGCTCAAAGGGGTGTTGTTGCTGCTGTTAAAAGATTATTGTTTATATTAGTGTTTTAGTTTTTGTTAATTTGATTGTATTTGATTATATTAAAGTTATAAGTTATGAAAAAGAGTTTTCAAGTTTTTTTGACTTCTATCTATTTGACATTTGCTGGTAATTATTTTGATACTTTTGAATTATTTAAAAATGAGGAAATAGAGCTTGCGATAAGATTTTGTTTTGATGGTATTTTTAAAGATATTGAAAGAAGCGTTGGGAAAATTGAATTTAACGACTCAGATGGTGCTGGTCTTGTGTTGGGAACTGTCGAATTTGCTGGACAAATACAGTTAAGTTATTCAAGTTTAGATTTAGAGAAATTTATTCAGAACTGTTTTAGTAGTTATGGTAAGCCAGATGCTAAATTATGTTTAAAATTTAATGGTTACATTCTTTATACTAAAGCCGGGAAATCTTTTGTAATGAAAGGGAAAGATGATTTTTATAAAAATATGGATGATGTGGATATGTGTTACTGTACTTTTTATGTATTGAAAAAAAATGTTTTAGGGACAGATAAAGACGTTGTATTTTTCCGCTGTTTGAATGATTCTAATTATTATGTTTTAAAAGAAGGTTGTAAGGTGTATTTGGGACATGCAAAAATACAGGGATTGGAATATGTTGTTGCTGACTATGATACATTCCTTGAACATGAAAAGCGTAGGAAGGATGGTGTAGATTCTATGCTGCCTAAAATGTCTGTTCCTTCTTCTACTACTAGTTTGATGGAAACTAAATATGTATTTAAAGGTTCTAGTGATCTTAGAAGTATTAAGACGGATAAAAGTTTTGGTCCGGTAAGTACTGATGATATGTCTCGTTTTAAGAAGAAACGTACTGGTGCTCCAACGAAAGGTCCTCTGCCACCTGCTCTTGGCAAGAAAAATAATAATAATACAGGTAGTAGTTCTGGCAGTAATGGTAAAGAAAGTAGTTCAAAGAAGTGTTGTCGCTGTTAGATTATTGTTTATATCAGTATTTTAAGTCTGGTTCTACGTCTATATTTATATCAGAGAAATCGCCATCTAAATATTTAATGTATCCAAGTTTTGCTATCATTGCTGCATTGTCTGTACAATACTGTGGATCTGGGATAAATAGGTTTAAATCCATTTTACTACTAATATCAGTTAACATGTTTCTTAATCCATTATTACACGCTACTCCGCCACTGATTGCAATGTCTTTTATTTTAGTATCTTTTATGGCTAATATAAACTTGTCTAATAGCATTCCTAGTAAACATTTTTGAATGGATGCGCAAAGGTCTTGAATGTTTTCTTTTATAAATTTATGTGTTTTATCTTGTAGGAAGTATTTGATTGCTGTTTTAATTCCGCTAAATGAATAATTGTAATTGTATACATGTGCTTTTGGAAATTTAAATTTATTTTCATTTCCGAATTGAGAATAATAATCTATTTTTTGTCCACCAGGATATTTAAAACCAAGTAATTTACCTATTTTATCATATGCTTCACCAATGGCGTCATCAAGTGTTTGGCCTAGTAATTCAAATTTGTTGTAGTCAGATACTTTTACTATTTGTGTATTTCCTCCACTGACTAATAGGCATAAAAATGGAAATCTTGGGTGTGGTTTATCTATGAAATTCGCTATAATATGTCCGTGTAAATGGTTTACCGCTATTATTGGAACATTTAGTCCGAGTGCAAATCCTTTTGCGAACATTGAACCGACTAATAATGGTCCTTTTAATCCTGGGCCATATGTGTAACTTATTGCCGAGATGTCTTTTTTTTTGATTTTAGAAGCCCGTAATGCACTGTTTACTACTTTTGATATATTATCTTGATGGTTTCTTGATGCTATCTCTGGAATTACACCTCCGTAATTACCATGTACTTTCTGTGTATTTCTTATATTTGATAAAATAATATCGTCACTTATTACCGAACAACATGTATCGTCACAGGATGTTTCAATCGCTAGGATGTTGATTCTCTTGCTCATTTAGTGGTTGTTGTTCGTTATCTGAATTTACGTTTGCTGAATTGTTATTATCTATGTTTTCACTTATATTATCAGAATTGTCTTTATTCTTCTTTGAAAAGAATTTAACTTTTATTTTCTTTTTGAAATTGTTGTCTCTTAAATAGAACAATCTAGCCCTTTTAACAATTCCACTCTTTATTACATTTATACTAACTATTGATGGTGAAGATATGTGAAAAACTCGTTCTACTGCAATATCTCCAACGAGTTTTTTAACTGTAAATGTTTCATTTGTACTTCCTGGATGTCTTCTTTGTATGACTATACCTTGAAAAGTTTGTATTTTCACTTTACCTCCTTCTTCCGTCTTAGTTTTTACTTCGATTGTGTCTCCACGTCGGAATTTTGTAAGTTTATCTATCTTATAATCAGAAGCACATTTTTTTTCAAATATTTGCAAGTGTATATTCATATCTTCTAGTTATAAGGATTATTTGAAAAAATAAAGTTTTTATAAAAAAATTTATTAAACCATAACATATGGTTGTTACTATGAAGAACACAAAATTGGTTTTAGCGGTTGGTTTGGTTTTGTTTGCTTTTTTGGTAAAAAAGTTTTTTTATGGCAGTAAAAGTTCTAAGGTTGTTACACTTGTAGAAAATATTGGGGCTGATGTTGTATTGAATCCACATTTGATTGATGCTGCTGAATCTTGGCGTGTTGCTAGTGATATTTATGAAGGGCTGGTTGATTATGATGTTGATGCAAAGTTAAGGTTGACTGGTGCTAAAAAATATGAAATTTCTGATGATGGAAAGATTTATACATTTTATTTGGTTGAGGAAGCGAAGTGGGCTAATGGAGACACTGTAACAGCTAGTGATTATGTCTTTGCATTAAGGAGAGCTGTTAATCCTTCTACTTTAGGAGGCGCTTATCTGTCAAATCTTTATGATATAAAAAATGCTAAAAAAATAGTCAATGGGGAGCTTGATTGTAGCGAATTAGGTGTTTACGCAAAAGATAAATATATTTTGGTATTTGAGTTAGAACATGCTAATTTTGAGTTTTTACATTATTTAACATTGCCAATATTTTTACCTATACATAAGGCAACTATCGAAAAATATGGTATAAAATCGTTCTCTACTATTGAATCTATAATGTCAAATGGACCTTATAAGATAGTATCTTGGGTTAGGAATAGTTCTATTGAATTGGTTAGGTCAGATAATTATTGGGATAAGAAGAATATGGGGAATGTTGAACGCGTGAAGTTTTTAATGATTGAGAATGCTGTTTCTGATTTGAATATGTTTAGGTCTAAAGATGAACATATAACTAATGTTAATATTCCAATAATGGAGGAGAGTGATTATGTAAAGGAATTTGGAAGTATGTATAAGAAAACTCCTGTACTATGTCAGTTGAGGATGGTTTTTAACTTGGATTGTGAGAAGTTTAAGGATATAAATGTTAGGAAGGCTTTTAATGTTGCTTTGGATAGGGATGCTATTAATAAAGTTGTTTTGAAAGGAGCTACAAATTCATATTCAGTTATTCATGAACAGGTATATGGTGGTGAGTTCAAGGATGAAGTGAAGAGGTTTGTGGATTATGATTGGGTGAATTTGGGTATGAAAGAAAGGAAAAAAATTGCTATTGATTTAATTAAGAAAGCTGGTTACTCTGTTAAAAAACCACTAAAAGTGTCGATATTATCAAGTAATGACGTTTTGTTTAGAAGTATTACGACTGCGGTTCAGGATAACTTTAAATCTGTATTTGACGGTTTGGTTGTCTGTGAAATTGAGTTTCTCGATCGTAGGACATTTTTGGCGAAGATGAATAAATATGATTTTGAAATTATGAACTGTAGGTGGATTGCTGATTATAATTTACCGAGTAATTATTCAATGCTCTATGTTGGAGATAATATGAATTATTCTAGGTATAGGAATCCAAGGTATAGTAGAACCTACTATGATTCGATTAAGGCTAGTTCGATGGGTGAATATATATCTAAGCAACATTTGTGTAGTGAGATTGCTGCTGCTGATTATGCATTTATGCCATATTCATTGATGTATTTTAGGAGAATAGTTAGAGATAATGTTGAAGGTTATCACTCAGATAGGAATGTTTTAGATAGGCATTCTACTAAATACATCAATGTTATTGATAAATAGTAAATGGGTGTTGTTTTGATTGTAGACACGAGTAATAGTTTCTCGTTATCGTTGTTCCATAATGATAATTTGGTTTGTTGTTTTACTAATTCTGATCGCTTATGTTCGAATTCTATTGTTTCATATATTAATGAGATGTTAAATAATGCTAGTATTAGTGTAAATGATATTGATTATGTTGGGGTTAGTGTAGGTCCTGGGTCGTATACCGGCATAAGGGTTGGTTATTCCTTTTCTGTTGGCTTATGTCAGGCACTAAATAAGAAGATGTTAGTATTTAATATTTTGGAAGCTGTATATTCGTATCTAAAAGATATTTATATTTACAATATTGTGTATCCTATTATTAATGCAAGTAATAATAATCTGTTTACGTTGGTAGATGGAGTTGTAACTAAGATTAGTATTTTTGAATTTCAGAAGTTGCTAGTGTCTGTTAGAAATGCATTGGTTGTTTTATTAGATAGTGTTTTTGATGAATGTTTTTCTAAATCTAATATAAAAATTGTAAGGATTTCTAATATTTGTGAGGAAATTTATTATTTTGTGCGTAGAAATATAGATGGAAAGAAATTTTGTGATATACGTAAATATAGGGTAGATTATTTTGAAGATTAGGTCCTGTAGCTTAATGGATAGAGTAGTTGTTTTCTAAACAATTGATGAGAGTTCGATTCTCTCCAGGATCACTTAGTATAATAGTTAAATAGTGAAATTTAATATCTACTTATATTTAATTCAGTTGTGGTGTGTTATAATGTTAGTGAACCTCCAAAGGCCATTGTCCATTTATTAAGTATTAGTTTCCTCTCATTGCTACTCTCATTTATTGTGGTATTTTTAGAATCAAAATAGTTATATTTTTTGTCTCCAGTCGTGTATAATGGGTGTGTTATGTTGTCTTGTTTGGAAATTGGACTGTAAAACCTTATATAAAGTTTGAAGAAGTAATATCCGAAGTCTAGATGTAACATCAAATATACTGGGAGTATATTAATACTTTTTTTTGTTGTGCATTCACTATAGCCTTTATCGTCAAATCCTCCATATTCAGTTCTTGTTGTTAGCCATACATCTTTATAATGACAGCAACATTTGTTCCAGTACAAATTAGTTTGCCATCCTACGCTTATCATAAACGATGAGTTAAATTTTCTTGTATCGTCTATAAACCATGTTAATTTGAATATTGGGCCGATCCTTAATATTTTTGTACTGACATCTACAGTTATATCTTTTTTCATATCATCGTTATTTTTACTTTTTACTATCATTTTGTAGTAATTTGAGTGTGAGTTGTTCTCATAGAATAAACCAATAGAAGGTTCGAAATGAGATTTAACGTATTTAACGAATTTATTTTTAGGATGGTTATTCTCCAAGGATCCCCATATTTTGTTGTGGACTGATCTTAATTTAAAGAGAATATCTATTGAGCTACTTGACATTTTAAGCAATGTTAGAATGCTTTTATTGTATGTATTTGGTACTTCATTTTTCTTTCTCACATATAGATTGAAGTTTATAAATTCTTTATAAGTTGATATAGTGAATGGGATATTATCTCGTATATTTTGTTTGTTACTTTCGTAGAACATATTAAAGTTTTCGTCAATATCAGATAGGAAGTCGTCGGGAATATCAGTTTTCTGGTCATTGTTTTTTAATAGAGTTTTATCTTCTTCCTTTTTGTCATTGTTTTTTATAGATATATTTCCCTCACTAGAGATACCCTCATTGCTTTCTTTTGAGGCAATAACTTCTTTATTTTTTTTATCCCCCTTATTTATATTATTCTCTTTATTCTCATTAATTATGTTATCTTTAGTATTTTTTTTATTTTCATTGACTTTGGCATTTGTATTTACTTCTGTAACATTATTTGCATTAATTTTTACGTTTTCTTTCTTATTATTAACAGTATTTTTTTTGTTATTACCACCGTAAATATTTTTGTTTATGTAGATAAATAGGCTTGAAATTATAAAAAAGATAGTATAGCACCTCATATTAGTTTGTATAAAAAAATGTTTTTAAAAAAAATTATTATTTTATTATTTAAAGGTAGAGAGATGGATAAAATAAATGATTTGTTGAGATATAATGACATTAGTTCTTTTGATAAGAATGTTGATATTGCATTGGGTAATGTTGCAATATATAATGATAGGTTTAATGCTTTTTGTAGGGTTTATTATGACGATATTAATGTTAATCGTAAGAGGATAAATGATAGTATTTTAAAAAATAAACATAAGAAATTAGCTGGAATGATTGTAGGTTTAAAGGATTTGTTTTGTTATATGGATCATCCTGTACAGGCTGCAAGTAAAATATTAGAGGGGTTTGTCCCGAGTTATGATGCCACTGTAGTTAGATTAATATCTGAAGAGGGTGGGTTAATTATTGGGCACCAAAATTGTGACGAGTTTGGGATGGGGAGTAGTACAACAAATAGTATTTACGGTGAGTCTCATAATTTGTTAGATTATTCTAGAACGACTGGAGGGTCTTCAGGTGGATCTTCTTTGGCTGTGCAGGCTAACATGTGTCATATTTCGTTAGCGACAGATACTGGTGGATCTGTAAGGCAACCAGCTTCCTATTGTGGCGTTATAGGGTTTAAACCATCATACGGAGTTATATCGAGATTTGGCGTTATCGAACATGCTTCTTCGTTTGATACAGTTGGGATTTTAGGTAGACATATTGATGATATTTCTGATGTATTTTCAGTTATATCTAGAAGCGATAGCTCAGATTTGTCTATGAGTAAACATTCTTGCTCAGATGTTGAAAATAAGGTGTATTATAGGGTTTGTGTTTTGAAAAATACTATTGAGCTAGGATGTTTGCAGGAGGAGGTGAAGGAAGGTATAAGTAGTTTTTTGAATAAATTAGGATCTAGCATTATTTTAGACGAGATTGTATTTGATAGAATTGAGTATTGTTCTGCTGTGTATTTTTCTCTAACGACCATTGAGGCTAATTCTAATTTAGCAAGATACACTGGGATGAATTATGGATATAGGTCTATGGATTATAAAAGTTATGACGAGATGTTGATAAATACCAGGTCGGAAGGGTTTGGTTTTGAGGTGAAGAAGAGATTGTTATTGGCGAATTATTTATTTGAAACCAATGATGTAAATAAGTATATTGATAAAAGTATTTCATTGCGTAAATATTTTATTGATAGGTTTGTTGATATATTTAGTAAATACGATTTTATAGTTTTGCCTGTGACGACTACAACTGCATTTAAAATAGGTAGTCATGATAGTGAAAGGTCAGATTGGGACGATATTTTGACAACTCTTGCATCTATAACAGGTTATCCTGCAATATCTATACCATGCTCTTGCGATAAAGACGGAATGCCATTTGGCGTGCAGATAATTGGTAATATCTATGGAGATAAGACGTTATTTAACTTTGTAAAATTACTATACAATAAGAATATTATTTAATTAGTGAAAAAGTTCTTTGTGGAGCTAGATGTCGCCAATATTGCTTAAATCTGCTATATCACCTATTGTTAGTTTTGTTTTTTTGTTTTTTTCACTTACTTCGTTATTCTTAGTGACTTTTACGTTCTTACCAGCTAGATGTAGTTTTGGTACGTCTGGATTAAATTCTATAACTCTTACTTCAATTTCAGATCCATTGGTTATATTCTTTGCATCATCGCATTTGTCTTTATATAATACACCTTCTAGGTTATGTTCTAGTTTTACGATACTATATTTAGGTGTTTTGTGTACAATAAGACCTTTATGTAATGTACCGACTTCAAATTCTTTAGCAAATGTTTTCCATGGATTTTCAGTTACTTGTTTTATTCCACAAAGTATTCTCCTCAATTTATTATCAGTTGATAATATAACTACGTCAATTACATCTCCAATGTTAACAAATTCAGACACTTTTGTTACTTTCTTAGTCCATGAGAAGTCTGAAGTATGTACTAATGCTTCTGTACCGTTTTCAAGTTTTACAATACACCCAGATTCCTTAAGATCAATAACTTTACCTTTGTGTTGGGTACCTTCTGCCATTGTTTTCTTAAATTCTTCAGACAACCAAGGATCTTCTGTTAGCTGTTTAATGCTCAAGCCTATTCTTTTATTTTCTAGATCGATATTTATTACTTTTACTTTTATAATATCTTTTAGCTTTACGTAGTCAGTGATTTTTACGTTCTTTTCTGACCATGTTATCTCAGACATGTGGACTAATCCTTCAATACAATCAAGTATCTCAACGAATATTCCATAGTCTACTATACTTACTACTTTCCCTTCATATACATCTCCAACTTTCACTTTGTTTTCTCCTATTATTTTGTCCCATGGATTTGGAGTTAACTGTTTTAAGCTTAGATTTAGTTTTCCACTTTCTTTGTTTACATTTAATACCACGACCTTTATTATGTCTCCAATTTTTAGTATTTCGTTCGGACTGTCAATATGTTTCCATGAAATTTCATTAATATGTAATAGAAAATCTATTCCTCCAATGTTTAAGAAAGCACCATATGATGTTATACTGCTTACCATTCCTTCAATAATTTGTCCTACTTCTATTCTTTCAATTATATTCTGCTCAATATTACTTCTCTTAACTTCTTGTACGGCTTTATTTGACGCAATGACATTATATGTGAATTTATTTATTTTTGTTACAATAACATTTAATTTTTCTCCTATTAGATCGTCTCCTTCACTGTAGTTGCTTATCTGATTAAATGATATGAACATTTTTATTGTATTATAATCTCCAATGAACCCATTTTGTGTTTTTTCTGTAATTTTTACTTCTAAAATCAGATTGTTATTTTTAGATTCATATACATTGGCCCACGACCTTACGATCTTTCCTTTAGATTTAGATATTATTAATTGACCTTTTTTGTTGTACAATTTTTCTATAAAGACATCTAGATAATCTCCTACTTTTGGATTCTCGACATCCTTCAATTCTGATTTTTTTATTGTAGCGTCGTACTTGTCATTTAAATTAACTACTATAAATGTGTCGTAAATTTCAGTTATTTTAGCAGATACTAGGAACTTATTAAATAAATTTAAACTTTTTTGTTCTACTTGTTTTAATATTGAATCTATCACACTCTTATCATGATTCGCTGCATTGATTATTTTTTTATTAAAGCAAGATTCATTTCTGGTCTCCATAACGTAAGCCTTTTTTTATGCTAATAAATATACGCGAAAAATAATTAAAAGACTTTCATATTTTTGGTATTTATATTCCGACTTTAAAGTTAACAACGTCTCCGTCGCATATTTTGTAGTCTTTCCCATATGTTAGAAATTCAGGTGCCTCTCCACATTTTTTTTTGTTGTAGTAGTTGTTGAATTTACATACATCTGCTTTTATAAAGTGTTTTTCAAAATCTGAATGTATCTCTGAAGCGGCTTTTGGGGCAAGTGTACCGTTGTATATTGGCCATCCTCTAACTTCGTCTTTTCCGCTTGTGTAGAATGTTATTACATTCAGTTTCTCGTATATAAGTTTTGTTAATTGGTTTATATACTTATTCCATTTATTGACTTCGCTATCAAAAGCGATTTTCTCTTCATTGCTGAGTGTATTTATGTCTGCCCCTAGTTTTATCGGTATATATACAATATCCGTTTGTGGAATATTTTTTAGATGCAAATGTGTATTGTCATCTATATTTTCGTCTACATTCCCAACATATACAACTGGTTTTAGTGTTAATAGTTGTAAATCTTTGATCATCTTTTTTTCATTTTCGTCTAGATAATCTTCTCGTACATTGATGTATTCAGGGTTTTCTAGTCTGCTTTTAATTTTATTTAGTACATCTAATTCGTCATTTTTTTTAATACCTTTTGCGATGTCTTTTTTTACGCTCTGTATTCTTTTTTCTATTAATTCTATATCCTTAAAAATTAATTCTAGGTTTATGATTTCTATATCATTGATTGGGTCGACTCTATTTTCTACGTGTATTATATTTGAATTATCAAAGAATCTAACTACATGTAATATTAAATCGACTTCCTTAATATGAGATAGGAATAAATTACCTAACCCCTCGCCTTTGCTGGCTCCTTTCACTAATCCTGCAATATCATATACTTCTATTGTAGGACTTACAATGTTATTTGGACAATCTACTTCTACTAATTTATTTATTCGCTCATCATTTACGATAAACCTTGATATATTTGGATTAATTGTGCAAAATGGGTAATTCTCAGATTGTACAAAACTACCAGTAAGTGCGTTGAAAAATGATGATTTCCCGACATTAGGCAGTCCAACAAGACCTACTTTTATGTGCATATATCAAGAAAGGCTAGATTGGCTATATAATACTGTTATTTTGTTATTTCTTTTGCCTTATCGATTGCCTCTTGATATGTCATCAGAGTTTCGCCAAAATTATAGATAGATTTTTTACTTGTTTTCTTAAAGAATATCAACTTAGCCATCTTCTCCACATTAACTTGTGGTTTTTTACTTGCGTCTTTTGCCATATTTGTATAAATTTTTTAGTTTTATTTAACTTCTACATGAAGTGTGTACTTCTTCAAGTACGGGTTAAACTTCATTAATTTTAGTCTATCAGGACAATTTTTCCTATTTTTTGTAGTTGTGTATCTAGAAATCCCTGGAATTCCAGTTTGTCTCTGTTCACTACATTCTAGTACAATGTGTTTCCTATTCTCTTTTGTTTTTTTTGCCATAGTCTATTTATTATTGTAATTAATATGGTTTCTTCATTTTTTCAATACTTCTCATCATCGAAGCTGGACATTTTATCGTTATGAATGAGTTGTATTCTTGTAAAAAAAATTTATATTTGTGCACATTAGATTTAAACTTACGCCTAGTTTTGTTGTGTGCATGTGATACATTATTACCAAATAAAATTTTCTTGAACTTTATATCGATTGCCATATTCTTGTGATTATGTTAAGAAAAATTTTAATTATTTACAATATTTGTTTATAAATAATATGTGAAGGTAATATCTGCATCTGTTATAGTGCTTTTGTTCTGTAACTTCGGGGCGTTTGTTCATAAGATTGTTAATAAACGTGTTTTAGTTGAGTGTGAGAAGAATAAGAAATTTTTAAGTGTTTTCAAAAAGAAGCGGATGCTTGAAAATTTTGTCATGAACGCTGCTGAACCTGATAAGAGGAAGAAGAAGGATCTTGGTGAGAGATATAAGCATTTCTTCCATGTAAATGCATATGAACCTGGTGAGTTTTCTAGATATATAAGTAGGGAAGATTTGAAAAAGAAGATTTTGGATGGTAAAAAGTCAGGTAAGTATAAAGACGTTGGAGATGTTGATGGTTATATAAAGAGACATGGTGATTTGCCTTGGGTTATTATAGATAAAATTGTGTTGTTGAAGTCTTTGATGGCAGATAGAGGGGTTGTTGAAAGTGATATTGATAGAGATGATATAGATAATAAAATACTTTCAGAATGTATTAATTTAGCTCATTATATTACTGATTTTTGTACTCCTTTGCACTTGAATGAGAACTATGATGGGTGTGATGATTATAAATATGGAAGTCAAACAGGTATTCATAAGATGTGGGAGGATGTGATTCCAAGATTGTTTTTTAAAAAATATAAGATAGCTCCTGTAAAATTAGTAATAGATGATTTGAATGATTATATATTTTCTAAAATGGTTGAAATTTATAAAAAATCAGAAGATATTCTTAAGAAGGATTTAGATATTTTTGATATTTATAAAAGTTCTAATAAGACTATTTATTATGATCTTAGGTTTAAGGACAAAAAATATGTTAAATTATCTGCTAAATATTATAACGCTTATATTAAAAAGCAGATTAATTTAGCAATTTCTTTGATTTCCTATATCTTTAATAAACACATATTTGTGTAATATTAGTGGTTTTTGTATAGATTATTTTGAATACTACCAGTATTATATAACTGTTTTTTATGAGTTTTGCTATTTTAGATTGTGTAGAGTGTAGTGTTTTTATTGTTTTTTTATTTAATTTGTTTTTCTTTTATGCGCTTTTAGGTTATGATGGTCTTGTCCTTATTGGTTCTTTACACTTCGTTTTTATTGTGAATTTAATTATTTTGCTGTGCAGATTAGCTTGATTTTATTTATCTAGGGTAAAAGAAGGAATATTTGTGGTGTAAAATCGCTATCAAGAGAAGATTCTTCATCGAAGGGGATATAACATTTGTCAAGACACCAATCGTCTTGCTTATTACATTTCTTTCTACTCCATCCAGTGATGTCTAGATAATAATCTCCTTCATAGTAGTGGAAATATGGGGCTATAGTATAATCTTTGCGCTTACTATGCAAACATACTCTACCGAGGAAATTATTATTTCCACTCTCTAAAAATTGTAAATCGATGTTTTAAAGTATTCCATTTTTTAAATTGACAAAGCATCTGAAGTTTGTATAATTATCTTTAGGATAAGTATATTTTAAGCATAGCCATTCAGTACTATAAGGTCGGAAGTCTTCTGTACCAATTATTTCGAGAGATTTTTTGAGATTTGTTAATGTGTATTCGCCTTGTATTTCTATATCATGGTACATTTTCTTAATGTCGATTAATGATACACTGATGCTGATCTTTATATCCATGAACTATCTTTTTTGAGACAATCAATTAGATAAGCCATAATATTTTCTATGGTGATTTTGATCCTACTGTCGTATTTTTTTAAGATTTTCTTCGTATTCGTATGAAAAATAATTTAAAAATAATAAAGTAATAATGGCTCAAAAATAACAATTAACACGTGACAATATAGTCAATATGAACTAAATCAACAACATTAGGATAGAACTATATATTGACTTATTTGTCAAGAGCAAGCTTAAGGTTCTCAATTTTTCCCTTAGTAAGTACGGGCTCTATAAATTCTTCAATTTTACATTTTAGCCCCGAGATAATGTTATAATAACACCCATGGCGATATTCTATAACCCCTTCGTCAGTAAAACCAAAAACCTTACATAAATCAGGAATTGGTCCAGGATTTACAAAATACAACACCCCATTTTTTAAATCAATGAACAATTTTTCCTTGTTTTTTGAGCTCTTCATATCTTTTACACATAAATATTCATTAACATCATTATCATAAAGTACTGGATATAAAGATTTATCAAGCACTTTAAGAGAATCAAACAAATCCTTTATCGTAAAATCAACATCATCAGCAAAAATATAATTACAAACACCTGCATGCTTTACCTCAATTTTAATCTTAATCTTATCAAATTCATTTCCTTGAACCAGAGACAATAATTCGTCAATATTATCATATTTTTTAATACGGAAAACACCATTATACCAACCAAGGTGAATTTCTTCTGTCCAATAATCTTGATAAACATTAAAAGGATATTTCACATAAGAACGATTAGTTTTGTCCTTATTATTTATATATTTTTTTATTCCGTCTATAATCAAATCAATCTTTTCTCTCTTCTTCTTTTCTTCCTCTTTCTTTTTCTTCTCGCCTTCTTCAACCTTCTTCGTATCTAATGGATTTTTCTTTAGGCTAGGAATTGTTTCTTTAGCCATAGGGGCTTTCTTATCAACACTATTAATTATTTTGGTTTTATCTGGAGTAACAGTTTTGATATCTACTGATGTTTTTACGCTTCTTTTCTCCCACATAAGATATGGCTCTTTTTTGGACTTATTACCATTATTACCACCATTACCAGTCTTTTTTTCACAACAACAAGGGTATATAAAATTAATAGAAATTAATACCAGCAATATAACTAATATTTTAGTTTTTAATATACTTTTCATAAAACATTCTATATCTTAATTATAAAAATCTTTTCCTTCAATAAATAAATTACCTAAATAAATTATGAAGTTTTAAGGATTAATTTGAATTTATCTATATCAGTTGTGGAAAATGGTTGATGATTAAAACCATTTTTATTTGGATCTTGATCAATATTTTCTTCCTTGCGATTCCTGTTATAAAAGATATTTCCATCAAAATATGGAACGGTATATGCATCATAATTTCCATTGAATATACAAGGCCTAAAAATATGATCCTTCTTAAAACGGTACATAATAGCGCTTGATAAATTAATATAGCGATATGGTTTAAATAACCCATTTGAATCTGTTATGCCAAAATGTTCATCCTTATTAATTCTATATTTCTTATCTAATAAACTAAGTGATTTTACTAGGTCGCCCAATGTACATTCATGATTATTAAAAACAAAATAATAACATTCGTCAAACTTCAACTATATATCGATCTTAAGCCTGCTAATATCATCATTAATATTAATTTTTGTAATTAATGATTCTTTGTTATCGTTTAATATATTATTAAATTTCTATTTGATATAGTATTTACCATCTTTATTCTTTTCACATGATCATATGTCTCTTATTCATTGTTGATTAGCATTATTTCTTTTATTCATATACCATGACAAGGCATTTTTATTATATTCTCTTCTTTTTCTTTTCGTTCCTTCTCATCTTTTTCTCTTAAATATTTCGATTCTTTATAGAATTCTTAATTATTTGCCGTCTTATCCTCACCAATACCATTAAATATTTGGTTACCTAATCTAGACACATTACTACCGTTCGTACCTAAACCACCTAACCATCCTAAAGCTAAACACCATCCACAACAACCAGAATAGATAAAATCAATATTGTTTAATATCAAAAATACAGATATTATGTTAGCGTTCGATATAGATTTAACAAACCACCACTATCTGAGGATAAAACATTTTAACAAAAAAGATATTACATAATATTAGCAAAGATTCTATCTATTAATGTACTAATTCCCTCACCAGTAAATGACGATATATAAATATATTTAACGTTATGTATTGTATTACTTACTAAATCACATTTCGAAATACAAGTAATATATGGTTTTTTATTTAATTCAGGATCAAAATTATTCATTTCTTTCTGTAATATTTTTATAGACCTATCAGTGTCATCGTTTATATCGATTAGGAAGACTATCAATTTAACACGTCTGATGTGTTGTAAAAATCTAATACCTAATCCTTTCCCAGATGATGAATCTTCTATAATCCCTGGTATATCTGCAATAGTACATTCTCTACCGCTTATATGTTTTAATACCCCCAACTGTGGAGACAATGTCGTAAAGGCATAATTAGCAATTTTTGCTTTAGCATTTGTTAGTTTTGTTAATAATGTAGATTTTCCTGCATTCGGAAATCCTACAATACCAACATCAGCTAAAATATTTAATTCTAATATCAACTCCATTTCGATTCCATTTTGGCCTTTCTGTGCATATAGCGGAGCCTGATTTGTAGGTGATTTAAAATGTGTATTACCTAACCCACCTTCCCCACCTTTTATAATATATTCTCCTTCATTAAACGATAAATCACAAAGTTTTTCACGTGTCTTCTTGTTATATAATATTGTTCCAACGGGGACTTCAACTATAACATCTTGTGCATTCTTACCAGTACAATTATTTTTACCACCATTTTGGCCCTTTTTAGCGAAAATATGATGTATATATCTGAGATTATTTAACGTAGATAGTCTACTATTAGCTATAAATATAACACTACCCCCTTTGCCTCCATCACCTCCATCTGGTCCTCCCTTTTGTACATGTTTTTCATGCCTAAAATGTACTACTCCATCACCACCATCTCCAGACCTTACACAAAGCTCAACTCTATCAATAAAATTTTCTGACAGTCCCATTTATTTAATCATACAATTTTTCAAAAAACTATCTATATCTTCAAACACATTATCTATTTCTTTATTAGCATCAATTTCAATAAGTAAATTTAGTTTTCTATATTCATCTACGACCCTTTTTGTCTTTTGATAATATATTTCGATTCGTTTATTAATTACATCTTCTGATATGTCATCTGCTCTACCACTAGTCAAGCCTCTTATTTTTATCCTTTCTTTAACTGTTTCATTGTTTACTTTTAATAAAAACACGGCCATAATCTTGAATATATCATAACCTTGTAAAATCTTATTTAGCTCCTCAAATTGTTCAACCTCTCGTGGAAATCCATCAAATATAATATTATTAAATCCCTGCGAAAAGTATGTATCTATCTTAGACTTTACAATCTTCATTACTAAATCATGAGGAGCCAATAATCCATTATTTATATATTGAGCTAAAATAATTCCATCAGAAGTCTTATTTCTCACCTCCTCCCTCATAAGGTCTCCTGGAATAATCTCTTTAAATCCATATTTTTCTACCAACTTAGATCTTTGAGTCCCTTTCCCTGCACCTGGAGGTCCTAGTAAAATTATAGAAGCCATTAATGAATAGTTATATTAAAATTTGATTAGTAATATTTAATGTAAAATAAAATGTAAAATGTCAGATAAATAAATAAGAAAAAACAATTAAATATAACAAGGATTAATAGAATTGAAGAAAATTTAACTTTAAAATAATTAGTAAGCAAAATTATTAATACCTATCAGTTTGCTTTTGGAAAATCCTCCGTGGCTATATCAATTTCATTATCTTTTTCACCTGTAATATGATACGCTTTTTTCCCAGCATATTTCTTCTTGTCAGGATTATTACCAGCATCAATTAATTTCTTATCACCTTCAAGAATCCATGTGTCAATTTTGTTAGCAGCTTTATACAAAGCCTTAAAAGCGGCAAGTCTAGATCCATCGATATCCTCATTCTTAGAAATATTTTCAGCAATGTCTCCTAATGCTTTATTATTTTTATCTTTAGTTTTCTCATCTTTTAGTTTTACTTTATCTTTCAACCAATTTGAAATACCCTCCTTATCCCATTTCGTATCCTTATTACTGCATGCATTAATTACAGTTGTTGAACCACACACACCTAATACTAGGCATGCCCCTTTTTTGTTTACTTTAAACATAAGTTTTATATTTGATGTATAACAAATATATTTTTAAAAACAAAAACTTTTATATATTTCTTTTACTTAAGATAATTATCCTGGAAATAAGATCAAAAATAGAAGGAATTTTATTCAATTAATCAAGCTTTAATGTTTTATTCATGGTACCATTTTGATCGTAAACTTTATTTCTTCTTAGCTAATTCTAAATCACTAAATCACCATCTTTTTGATCACTGTCTTTAACACAATCATCTTTTAAATACTTGAGAAGTTCTTTTATGAAAACCTTATTTGTAATCTTATTAAACAAATTACTATATTTACCATTAAACTCACTAAAACATTCATTAAAGAAATCCTCAGTTCCAGGTTCAATCACCTTATCAGGTTTATTTTTAAAGGAGGTGTTGATTTTTTACTATGGACTTCGCTAGTTAAAGGCTTACTATTCTTACTATTTGTAGGTTCCTTATTTTTACAACATCCGCAATATCCACAATAAATACTCTGACATAATGCAGTTCCAAATAAAAAGGCATATTTATCTACTATATATAATGCATCCAATATAAAGTTTCAATACCTACTTAGTAATAGGTTTAGCAGTCATAAGGTCCTCTGAGATTTCTACCCAAGGTCCAAGGGTTATTAACTTCTTGGCCTTTCTCATCATAATATTTAAAATCTGTCCAGCGACGATAGGCAGTTTGTTTTGTCCAAACCTCTTGTTTGCATTAATAAAATAATAAGCACCACACGTAGAAACAAATGGCTTAATGGTCGACTACACTTATTCGTTCACAATCTTCACGCAAACAGAATCAAGTAGCCCATTACCATCCTTAAAAATTACTAACGCGTGGTTTATAGGAATTGATAATAAATCAAGAATTTGATTAATAATTTGACGGTACCCAAATTCTGTTCACTCTCATAGATATCCTCCTTTTTTCTAAGTTTCCAATCATTATCTTTTTCTAGTGTAATACAATAAGTAATAAAAACCCTGATTACATCATCTGCTGGTATCTGTTTTTCCCCACATCTCACACCACTATCTTTATTAACATAAAGGAGAGACACAATAGTAAATTCTTTATTGCGCCTAGAAAACAGCACCATCTCCTGGCGCAAGTGCTGCCACACAACGCTTATTCGCCTCATCTACAAACTCTTTATCCATTTTATTAAAAATTATTTTTACTATAGATTTTTGTTTAGATCCAGATTTTAGTTTTTTCAGGTTAGATTGGCTTTCCTTATGGTTTCTGCATGAACTACATCCGCAATAAGTATTATAGAATAATCCTGCTCCAAATAAAATGGTATATAACTTCATAACACTACATAACTGCAAGTTCAAAAATATCTATCAATTAAAAACTTCAACTATTTTTTATGTATTTATTTATTTAGATGTATTATCGAAATAATTATGAGTGTTATAAATTTAAATTCAGCAAGGAAATACAGGCCAGACACATTTGATAAAATAGTTGGGCAAGAAAATATTATTGCAACATTAAAAAACCAAATTAAAAATAACTTTATTGCTAATTCGTACTTATTTTACGGACCAAGAGGTACTGGTAAAACTACAACAGCGAGGGTTTTTGCTAAGGCCATAAATTGTGAAAATTCTGTCAATAATGATTCTAATCCGTGTAATCAATGTAAATATTGTATTGATTCAAGAATGAATATATTTGAAATGGATGCAGCTTCTAACAATTCTGTAGATGATATAAGAAATATTATAGAAAGGATCAAATTTACGCCTATATTTGCTAAGTGGAACATATTCATAATAGATGAGGTACATATGTTGTCGCAATCGGCATTTAATTCATTTCTTAAAACATTAGAAGAACCACCTAAAAATACATTATTTATACTAGTTACAACTGAAATAAATAAAATTCCTGGGACAATATTGTCACGTTGCCAATTATATAATTTTAGACTTATCGATGATAATATTATAGTTAAGGAGTTAGAAAAAATCCTTCGTGACAAAAATATTAAATATGATATCGAGACACTGTCAATAATTGCTACAAAAGCTGAAGGTGGGCTGCGTGATGCATTATCTATTTTAGACTCTATAACATCATATTCAGGTAACGAGGTTAACTGTGATATTGTTAAAAAAGTACTTAATATACTTGACGATGATATCTATTTTAAAATATTAGGACATATGATGAGTAATGCAAAAGATAAAGTGTTAGTTGATTACAACGAAATTTTACATTTAGGATTTTCTGAATATTCTTTTATTGAAGGCCTATTATCATTTTTTTTAAACCTATATCTGGCAAAAAATACTGAATCATCTAAGTTAATTACTAAATCGTCTGTGTTAATAAATAAATTTGTTGAAACATCGAGGAATATAGAAATTGCCAACATTGAAAAGATTATAAAACTTATAAATAACTCATCACTTCTGTACAAAAATGCAATAAATAAAAGGCTTTTTACTAGTATATTGTTAATTAATATTACTGCCGAACTTACGTCGTTATCTACAAAATAATGGTTATAAGTTTCATTTTAAGTAAAAAATTTTTATACAAAATTTATGGGGGCAGTTGATTTCGTCATCGTGTGTGGTGTGTCTATACTATATATATCATATATTGTACTTAAGTTTTGTAAGAGAAGTAATACTAGTAATTGTATCGATGTTAGTTGTGGTAAAAAAAATTTCTTTGACATCACCTCAAGCGTCAGAATGTCTATATTAAGTGTTTTTATATTTTTAATTGCACTTAGGCAGTCGTATTTAAATGGGGTTCTAGGTTTTATTTTATTTGTATTTTGTGAACCATTAAGTTACCTTTTGACTTATACTTGTTTAATAAATAAGTTGGTAAAGTCACCGATGACGTCAATTTATGAGTGGGTTTGCTATTTCTATGGCAATGGAATTAAGGTTATTTTTATAATCGGAGAGTTGGTTGCAAATTTTCTATTCGTTTCTGTAAATATTTGTATCATTAAGAATATATTAGAAGCTCTTGGTTTACCTTATGCATATAATTGCTTAGTGATTTTAGTATTTACATTAGTTGTTATTATCGACTCATTGAACGATAATGGTGAAAATAATTCGTTAATCATATCATTAGTTAAATCTTTGATTTTGTTGGTTATCCCTTTTATATGTGTCTTCATAATAATAAGAAATTGTAGTGATCAGGCATCAATTGGATATATTTATTCCTGTATAAGTTATAAGATGAATATATTTAACTTATCTTTTTTCACTGGTGATTTATTTATTTATATCGCTATGTTTGTTAGGTTTATTTTCCCATTTGTTGATTCTGAGATTTATAACAGTACCGTTCAAGACAAGCTAAAAGATAATAATTCAAGTTTTATAGTTTCATTTTTGTCAGTAATGTTTTATTCTTTCTTCATTGTAGCTACTGGTTTAATTATGTTTTGCTTGAATCAGAATCTGGAAGAAAATGATATATTGGGTTTTTTCCTACATATTACTGATCATTATATTTTTCACAGTTTTTTCATTCTGACATGTTTTTATTTTGTCTTCCATTTGTCTGTTAGTATTATAAAATCATTATCAAATTTAATGGTAAATGATTTCTTCAGTATAATTCTAGCACCTAACCTGAATATTAAAACTTTGAATAAAATATGCGTTATATTCATTGGATTTATTAGTTGTTTCATCGCAATGCTTGATATAGATCCAATTGACTTATTTTTTTATTCTTCATGTGGTAATTTCCCAGTATTAGTGGTACCTATTACCTTGACAATATTAGGATTTAAGACACATAAAAACTGTATTTATATATCTGTCATTGCTGGTTTATCAGCGTCATTTATTTTTACACTATTTACCTTAAATACTCAATATTGTAAATTTGCCTTTTTCCCAGGAATGATCGGTAACATTGTATGTTTATTAGTCTCTCATCTGTATTACGTGTATTTCAAAAACTTTAAGTTTGCCAAAATGGATATTGCTGAAGTTATTTCACGAAGTAATGAAAATATTGTTAAGGAGAAGATTGACTCATTATTAAATATATCAAGGAAAAACTTGCTTTTGAGAATGAAATCAATTATAAATGACAAAAAAGACCTTAGTTTAAATGACGAACAGATATTTAAATCATACATTGATAATGATTTTATAAAGGCGCAATTAGAGTATAAAATCTATAAGGTTTATGTATACAGGTTTATAATAAAGAAAGATATCAGTAGTCATAATAGTAAAGAATTCATCGATGCTGTTAACAAAGACGCTAAGAATCTTCTAGAGAAATCTGAATAATAAATCTAATTTAATAATAATTATTAAAAATCTCTATTTGTATCACCACCATAGTGTGGTTACATTATAATTTACAAATACTTCCTCACCTTGATTTTTTTTTGACCTTATTTCCAAATTGTAATTAAACGTTTGCCCAGTCCATCTTAATTCTATTTTGTCATTTTCACTATCATAATATGAATCTACAGTTTTTATATCCCTTCCTTTTCCGTTAAATGCATTAGCGGCTATCGCATACAATATAGAATGAATTCCTTTATGGTATTTACTCATTTTTGCTACTACCTCAAATAAATGACAATCACTCAGATTTGTTAGTATTTTATGCCACTCTCCATTAGCTACTACTTTACCATAGGCAAACATTCCTTTTCTTCCATTAAACGCAATATTTCCGTTGATATCTAGCCTATTTTCAGGATTTGCTTTTCCTATGCCTATATTACAATTAGTATCAATATAAATGGCAGTTTCTCCATTATAATTAGCCAAATTAAGGCTATATTTATTATTTATATTATCATTGTGCTTCCACAATGTCCATACACTAGATTTTTCTGATATATTATTAAGAAAAGTAATCATTTTGTCTGAAATACCATTAGGCGTCAACCTCCACCCATCATTTTTATCATATAACGCATCTTCGTCTATGTGTAAAAACGAATCAATCAAATTATGGAAATCTTCTTCCTTTGGAATCTCTCCCTTCCTGAATGCATTCTTTAATTCGCTTCGCGTCTTAACAGACATATATAATAATAAAAAAAATATCTCTAAATTGTAAAAATTTACTAATATTAGTTGTTTTTATATTTTATTCCCAAATAATGTAGCAGAAGTGCAATCTGTTATAATAACGTTTATAAAGTCTCCTATTTTTACAGAACCAGTACTATTTCCAATAACTACCACTTTATTACCTGAAGTTCTTCCAAATAATTTATTACTATCTTTTTTAGAATGCCCCTCAACCAACACCTCAAATAACTTGTTTATACATTTTTTATTATCTTCTAGGCTAATTGAATGTTGTAAATCAACAATTTCATTTAACCTATTCGTTTTAATTTCCAGCGGAACGTTATCTTCTAAAAACTTTGCTGAATACGTCCCTTCTCTGACAGAATATATAAATGAAAAAATTTGACTAAATCTGCATTGGTGTATTAATTCCATGGTTTTTCTATGGTCTATGTCTTCCTCACTACAAAATCCAGTTATTATATCAGTGCTTATCTCACATTTAGGAATAGTTTTCTTTATTTTTTCAACTAACGATACATATTCACTACTATCATAATGTCTATTCATCAATTTGAGAATTCTATCGCTTCCACTCTGCAATGGGAGATGTAGGTGATTGCATATATTGTCATGCTTAACAATTATATTAATTAACTTATCTGTAAAATTTTTAGGATATGATGATATAAAACGTAATCTTATTCTACTATCTATGTTTGAAAGAATATCTAAAAGATCAGCAAAATCATATTTTTGTCCATTTTCAGACTTATATTTATATAAATTTACATTTTCACCAAGAAGCGTTACTTCTTTATATCCTTTCTTTGATAAATTTTCAAACTCTTTTATAATACTATTTACATCCCTGTCTTTTTGTGGCCCTCTAGTATATGGGACAATACAGTAGGAACATATATTATCGCATCCTCTAGAAATAGGGATATATGCAGAAATTTCGTTATTGTATTTTGGAACAATGTCACTATAGCTCTCTAAATAATCAAAATCAGTATATGACCCTTTCAAGTCTTTCAATGCTTCATTAATAATAGATGGGAGTTTTCTATATGAGTCAGGACCAACTACAAAATCTACTATATCATTTTCTAATAATGAGGATTTCATTCTTTGAGCAACACATCCCAAGATTCCAACAATTCTTCTCTTAGAGTTACCCAGAGACTTAACATATCTTAGAGTTTTAAATAAGGTTTGCTCTGCTTTATCACGTACGGAACATGTGTTAAATAAAATTATATCAGCCTCATTAATATCAGAAGTCTCACTAAAACCATTCTTAGTTAATATTGCAGCTACAATCTGACTATCAACAATATTCATTTGACATCCAAATGTTTTTATTAAAAAAAACATTTTCAAACCTATATTTTTAACTTAAATTTTAATTTTTAACAACGTCTATATCTATTTCTGTTACAATATCTTTATATAGTTTTACTTTTACCCGTGACTTTCCTAAGCTCCTAATCGATTTACCGATAATTACTCTATCAACGTCATATTGCACCTCATCATAAATAGCTTTCTTTATAAGTTGTTCTGTAACATCACAAAATAACTTATCATCATTTTTAGCATTCACTTTTACAACAATATTAGAATTTTTCAACTTTTCTACAACGTTAAGAACCTCCTTCCTAATCGCTTCTTCCTTCTTTTCGCCTTGTATCCTGTTTTCCTCTGCGTTTTTGATCACACCTTTAGTTGCATACACAGCAATCCTATTTGGTATTAAAAAATTCCTCGCAAAACCATCGGAAACTTCAATAATATCATTTGGATAACCAAAATTTTTATATTTTGTCAATAAAACAACCTTCATATCCTAATATTTTACTTTCTGTCTTAAATTATCACCTATAAATGGCAATATAGCTATGTGTCTAGCCCTTTTTATTGCTTTGGCAAGTTTACGTTGATATTTCATACTCACACCGGTATACCTCCTCGGCAATATTTTACCTTGTTCATTTATAAACAACTTCAAAAAAGAAGCATTCTTATAATCAATGTACTTTATACCGTACCGTTTAAATAAACAAAATTTCTTCGTTTTTCCATCAAACAAACTACAAACGTTTAAGCTCATTCTCAAACAGATATAATTATGTTTAAAAAAAAATATGATAAATTAAATCTACATCCATGTTTTTTTAATCTATTAATTGCAAAAACAAAGTGACTTAAAATGACTTTTATAGCTATGCTAATCTATCTTAAATTAGTTTTAGAATTTTTTATCACAAAATTATTTAACATATGTTATATGATGATGTGCCATCATATTTTTAGGTATTTTAGTTTCTTAGCTAAAGCATTTAAATATAATGTTAAGTTATCAATTTTTTTCTCGCAGCTTTTTAATGATTTTTATACAATCGGAAGTAAATCGGTCTTTTTGATGTCTTTATTAGCCTTCTCTATAGGTTTTGTTACCGCTCTGCAGTTAATTACGATGTTAGAAGGTGTATTTATTCCAGATTTTTTGATAATAGTAGGTATAAAGAATACTATATTCCTAGAGTTTGCGCCAACAATATTATGTTTTATATTTTTAGGAAGAAATGTTACTGCCATGGCGTGTAATATATTTGACAAAAAAAGATCAGGGTATTATGATAATTTTAGTGTTATTGGAGTAAATACTGTTTCTTTTTCCTGCTTATCAAAGATAATAGCATGTACACTTTGTTTTCCATTATTAACTGTATTTTCATGTCTTTTTTCTTTAATAGGATCATATATTTATTGTGTGTTTATTAGTGGTATGAGTAGTAGTGTATTTTTTGGTGCTTTGATAACATACTTAAATCAGGGTTTTTTATGTTTCTGCTTCTTTAAAACTATAGTTTTTGGGTTTTTATGTAGCTCAATAGCAGCTTACCTTGGGTATTGCTATTATGAAGAAAATAGTGTTGATATTATATATGTTAGCCAGCATTGTTTTACAGTTTTGAGCATAGTATTATTATTGGCAGATATTTTCCTTAATTTATTTAAGTCGTTTTTTTTGATTATTAAATATTAACAGTTTATGATTACTTTTGAAAATGTTTCTAAGTCGTTTCGTGGGTCATTAATTATAGACAACATTTCTGGAGAGTTAAAATCTGGGAAAATTAATATGATTATCGGCAATAGTGGAGTCGGTAAAAGTGTTTTCCTCAAATGTCTTTTGGGAATAATACCAGTAGATAATGGTAAAATATATTTTGACAATAATGAAATGGTATATGGTCAGGAAAGTGTTGATTACGACAATTTTAGAAGACATATAGGTATATTACAGCAAAAACCGGCTTTATTTCCAGAAAAAACGATTGAGGATAATATAATGTTATATCTTGACATTTTAACTGATATGACTCAGGATCAAAAGATAGCTAGAGTTAATTCGTGTTTAGAACAAGTCGGGATGAGTGGATGTAACAATATGTATCCAAATGAATTAAGTGGAGGAATGAAAAAGAAAGTTGGACTTGCTTTAGCTATTGTCAATAACCCTAAATATCTTTTTTGCGACGAACCTAACTCAGGTTTAGATCCATTGAGTTCAAAAAAAATAGATCATTTGATAAAAACGGTTTCAAAAAAAGGCAAAATTACTACTGTTATTGTTAGTCATAATTTAGATAGTATTATTGAAATAGGAGAGAATATATTGTTTGTAAATAATAAAAAATTAGGGTGGAATGGTCCATGTAGTGACATATTTAAATCTGGCAATAAAGAGTTAGATGATTTTTTAAAATCTAGTATCACATTTGAAAATTATACGAAATTTTGCGTTAAAAACTAAACAGTCTGTTCAGTGGAAGAAATAGTTATTATTGGATCAGGTATAGCTGGTTATTCGGCTGCAATGTGTTTAAATCAGCTCTCGTGTGGTTATAAATTGATAACTGGCAATATAAATAATATTGGAGGACAATTAAATAAAGCTACTCAAATAGAAAATTATCCTGGAGCGGAGGTAGGTATTAGCGGAATTAATTTTATGAATATTGTAAAAAACGATGTAGGGACTGATAATTTTGTTTATGATGAGGTTATTGATGTTGACTTTTCTACTAATATATTCAAAATAAAAACGAATAAAGGATTACTAGAATCAAAATCTGTTATAATTTGTACGGGGAAGTCTTACAATAAATTAAATATAAACAATGAAGATTTTTACGTCGGGAAAGGCATCTCATATTGTGTTATGTGTGATAGTTTTTTGTATAGAAATAAAAGCGTATGTGTAGTTGGTGGTGGAGATTCGGCTATTAGAGGTGTAATACACCTTTCTAAAATTGCAAAAAATGTCCATTTATTAGTTAGGTCAGATAAACTTAGGGCAAATAATAAATTAGTCGAAGGTCTTAATGAATGCCAAAATGTAATAATACATTATAATACAACGATTCAAAATATAAATGGCGAAAATTATGTAGAAAGCATCGATATAATTAAAAATATGGAACATACCAGATTAGATATTGATTGTATCTTTGTAATGATCGGTTCTACTCCAAATACAGATATATTTAGTAAATACATAGATTTAGATAACAATGGCTATATAATCACAGACGCAAAAAATGAGACAAATATTAATGGTGTTTTTGCAGGAGGAGACGTACAAAGTAATACCTATAAACAAGCTATAATAGCAGCCGGTAATGGATATAATGCAGCAATAAATGCGTATTATTACGTAAAATCAATTCAATTAAAGTAATAGCAATCTTATAGATACAAGCACATTTAATCAAATAAAAAAAGAATTTTTAATTACACCTGCTTTAATTGTATTAATTCTTCTTTTTTACAGTTATAAGAAATAAGTCAGGGATATATACGTGGCTCCCTATTTTAATTTCCTTATCTCTAACCAAATTACTAATTAAATCATTACAAATATCACCATTTTTTCCATCAAGACTATTAAAATTATACCAATTATCATCTTGTTTATTATGACAAATTGCAAAATAATGATACTCAGCAGCTGTTAGAATAATGCCATTACAGAAGAATTCAAAATTTCCTTTAATATCATTTAACATACTTTCATAGAACCCGTATAATTCTTCTTCAGTTTCAAAGATCTTACCATTAACCTCATTTTCCCTAATTTTATATCTCCTAAAAAGTATATCTAAAAAATTTTTTTCTGTTTGTTCATCTTCATAAAGATACATTACAGTTGGATAAATGTCACCTTTTGTACTATGCTGGTAAGGCCTATTTAAACAAACATCACCAATAAGACAATATTTTAATTCACACCCTTTATTTTTTCTCGATTTTTCTTGCATTCTGGCTTCCGCTATGTCAATACAATACCCAGATGATATCTGTACAGAATATAAAATTGGGCACAAATCCCTTAACTTTTTTGTATAAACCTTATTAAATAATCCTGTTGTACATGGAATATCAGAATCAAAAATATTTACAAATATTAATTCGCTATAACGTTCCCTTCTACACGTCTGAAAAGTCTGTTCCAAACCATAAAAAGGGGGAGAAAACCGTCCATTTCTACTTATTGAAAAATCAATTAATTTTACCAATTCATCACAATTTAAATACCCTTTTTTATCGTTTTCTTCTCTCATTTTAATAAATAACTTCTTCAACGTCTCTAAGTATATATTATCTGAGACGTCATTATTTAAAAGTATTTCTTGAAATGGACTATTACCAAAAAGCATTATCTCAGATATCAACCAACACCTATTATCTCCATTTGGGAAACAATTCTTCAGAAATTCAAATTTTTTAAATCCCGGAGCTTTTCGGTCTTCATCAGAAAAGTATAACTTCTTTTTAGCTAATGTATTAAATATCGATATATTAATATCATTCATCTTTGGAAGTATTTCAATTCTAAAATATTCATTATTTGAGTAGTGGCTAGGTAATTTACTAAAATCAATTCTCCTCCTTGAAAACTTTATATCAGATTTACCATTATCTGATCTGTTGTTATTAGGCCTATTAACTTCTACTTTCAAGCAACAATTACAACAATCGCAACAACAACAAAATATCTTCGAGATGGATAATAAAATAATAACTAATTCGAACATTTTATCTTTATCTCATCAATCAACTCATTAATATTATATTTTGTAATTCTTTTAGAACCACTTTCCCTAATTGAAATCATATTTTCAGCTATTTCCTGCTCTCCTATGATTGCAATAAGTGGTATTTTCATCATTTCAGCCTCTCTAATTTTTTTATTCAAACTTTCACGGCGATCATCTAATGTAACCCTAATTTTATTCTCCTCTAAAATTCTAAAGATATTATTTGAATAGTCAATAGTTTTCTCAGATATAGGTAATATTATTAATTGATCCGGAGCTAACCATAATGGTAATTTCCCAGATGTATGTTCTATCAATATAGCTGTTAATCTTTCGATAGATCCAAGCGGTGCTCTATGTATCATAACAGGTGTCTCCTTTTCATTATTTTCATTAATAAAACTCAAATTAAATCTATTTGGCAAATTATAATCTAACTGTACAGTGCCTAATTGCCACTCTCTCTTTATCGCGTCTTTAATAATAAAATCTATTTTCGGACCATAGAAAGCAGCCTCACCATCGACCTTAACATACTCTAACCCCTTCCTCTTAACTGTCTCTTCTAAAGCCATTTCTGCCTTATCCCAATCACTTCTATCACCGATATATTTTGAAAAATCATTCTTATCATAAAAAGACAGTCTCGTTTTAAATTCTGTAAACCCTAACTTTTTAAATACAAATTGTATCAAATCTATAACCTCTTCTATCTGTTGTTCTACTTGATTTCTTCTACAGAATATATGGGAATCATCTTGAGTAAAACATCTTGTCCTAGCTAAACCATGTAACTCTCCATGCTGTTCATATCTATAAACAGTACCAAATTCAGCTATTTTTAATGGCAAATTCTTATAAGATCTTATTTCAGACTTATATATCTCACAATGATGTGGACAGTTCATCGGTTTTAAAAGATATTCTTCATCCTCATTTGGTGTTTTTATAGGCTGAAAAGAATCCTTACCATATTTTGCATAATGCCCTGATGTTATATATAAATCTTTATGGCCAATATGTGGAGTTACTACATGTTTATAACCACGTTTAATCTGTTCATTTGTTAAAAACTCTGTCAATAAATTCCTGTAAACAGTACCTCTAGGTAACCATAATGGCAACCCTAATCCTACTTTCTCTGAAAACGTAAATAACTTTAAATCCTGTCCTATTCTCTTGTGGTCTCTTAATTTGGCTTCTTCTAGGTTTTTAATATATTCATCCAACATCTCTTTATTAGGGAATGATATTGCGTATATCCTAGTTAATTGTTTATTATTTTCATCTCCCATCCAATAAGCACTAGCGATATTTAATATCTTTACGCACTTAATCACACCACTTCTTTCTATATGTGGTCCTTTACAAAGATCAACGAATTTCCCGACAGAATAAAACGTTATTTCACCATCATTTAACCTATTAATGATCTCCAACTTATATTCATTGTTCTCATTTTTAAAAAACTCTAACGCCTTATTTTTAGAAACCACTCTTCTTATAAACTCATCATCTCTATTAGCTATCTCAACAAATTTATCTTCTAACATTTTAAAATCACTAATAGTAAAGTCGATATCTCCAAAGTCAACATCATAATAAAACCCATTATCTATAGCAGGGCCTATACCAAGTTTAATACTATTACCATAAATTTCTTTAAGTGCCGATGCTAATATATGAGCACTTGAATGCCAAAACTTCTTATTATAACAGTCTAAATAAAAACCATCCACGGAATAGAGATAACAATTATTTTTTAAAAAACACTTAAATAAAGTACAAATCTATATAAATCAACTACTTAGTACTTTTCTTCCACGTTTTATTATCAACTGACGTAAAACCAGCGTTCGAAAAGTTATTTACTAAATCTTTATCCGCCCTACAAACTACTATTTCATTCAATGAATTACAATATTTTAACATCTCTTTCCGTTTATTTCGCGCAATTTTACTAATATCAAAATTTTTAAAATCTAATTTAGATAAGACAGCACAGCCACAAAACATAAATGATAATAATTGAATCTTATCAGACTTAAAATTATTACCAAAGTTTATATTCTTCAATTTTTTACACATAAAGAACATACTACTCATATTAACAACTTTACTAGTATTAAAACAACTTAAGTCTAGTGCCTCTAATTT
>CAMNOX010000007.1 GCA_946547305.1 uncultured Cytophagales bacterium
CGTTTACAGCGTGGACTACCAGGGTATCTAATCCTGTTTGCTCCCCACGCTTTCAAACCTCAGCGTCAATGTATAAATAGTAACCTGCCTTCGCCATTGGTATTCTTCATGATATCTACGCATTCCACCGCTACACCATTAATTCTAATTACCTATCTATAATTCAAAATATCCAGTTTCCACAGCCTACTGACGTTGAGCGTCAGCATTTAACTGAAGACATAAATATTCGCCTACGTTTCCTTTAAACCAAGTAATTCCGAATAACGCGCGCACCTTCCGTATTACCGCGGCTGCTGGCACAGAATTTGCCGGTACTTATTCTTTATATAAATCAACGAACCTAATAGATCCCATTTTTATATATTAAAAGCAGTTTACAATTTAAAAAAACCTTAATCCTGCACGCGACATGGCTGGTTCAGGGTTGCCCCCATTGACCAATATTCCCTACTGCTGCCTTCCGTAGAAGTTTGGTCCGTGTTTCAGTTCCAACGTGGCGGATCCCCCGCTAAGGGCCGCTATCCATCTTTGCCTTGGTAGGCCATTACCCTACCAACTAGCTAATAGAATGTACACCCATTCCGCATCGAAAAAATCTTTCATTTTAAGTATCACAACTCAAAACATATACGCCATTAATTCCAATTTCTTGGAGCTATTGCATAATGCGGTGTAGGTTATGTACACATTACTCACTCGTACGCCGGTCGTCATCAATATATTGCTATATCATGCTACCCCTCGACTTGCATGTATGAAGCCTGCCGCTAGCGTTAATTCTGAGCTAGAATCAAACTCTTCATTGTATAATTCGCGTTTATGCAAACTTACCGATTATTCCAAAGATCTAAAAACTTTAAAGATCAAATTCAGTGATCAGTATACTTATTAGTTTATCAACAATGTTTGAATAAAAAAAATTTATCCATAAAAATTTTATTTTCTTGATATATCGTGTTTATCTGCAGAATATAAGCCATATTAGGATTAAGTTCGGCAATAGATATAAACAACTGTATTTAAAAATATATCCAAAGAAGGATGGCATTTTAACACCGCTTTCTTTTTCAGCTATTGTTTTTATTATAAAATTTGGGCCATTCCCAATGTATGTAAATCCACCAAAGAAGACAGATGTTAGACATATTATTTTTAGATATGTTATAGAATTTTGATAAAAACCATTAGAAAATGCAACTACATCAAGTCTATTGTATATATCTGCACCATATATTGACATTATCAGTGCTAATGAGTTTATAAATGTTGGTGTATTGTCTAAAAATGATGAGAAAAATGCTATAACCCAGTAAAACAAGGTAGGTGTTACTAAGCTTTTGTCTATATTATTTGAATATTCTTCTATTGTTAATAAGGCAGGGCTCATTGTTATAAATATCCCTACGAATAAAACTATTAATTCTGTAATAGGCTCTAGAGAGAAATTGTTTTGTTTTAATACTTTTTTGTCTGAGAATTTAAAAGCTAGTACGCCAATTATTACCAAAAGCATTTCTCTAACAAAACATATTTCGTGTTCGCCTATATTAAATGTTGGTAGGCTTTTAAAAACCATTGGATTGACAAATATAGACATTATTGTTAGGACTATAAATATAATGTTTTTTGCTCCACTAAGCTCTATTAATTTATTTGATTCTGATTCGTAAGCAGATTTGTTTTTATTTCTACTGTCTAATATGTAGAATATGGTTATTAACGTCATGTTTATTAATAACCATGGTAAGAAATTGTGTTTTAATGTCCAGAAAAACGGTATTCCTTTTAAGAATCCAGCGAATAATGGGGGATCTCCAATTGGAGATAGGCATCCACCGATATTACAAACTATATAAATAAAGAATATTATGTGGTATGGTTTTAATCTGTTTTTATTTATCTTCATGTAAGGTTTTATTAATAGTACAGAAGCTCCAGTAGTTCCAATAAAATTTGTTAGGATTGAACCGCAGAATAACATTATTGAGTTTACTATAGGCGTTCCTTTTGTATTTACTTTTATCATTATTCCACCTGAAATTACATATAGTACGATTATGAATGTTATAAATTGCGTGTATTCGATAAATGATATAATTGGAAGTGTGTAATTTTTTAGAATAAAAAGTTCCATCAGTATAGTTATACCTGTGAATGAAAAGATGATCTTTTTATAATTTCTTTCCCAGAATGGCGTCGAAATAACCGGTACTATCGCTACAGATAGTAATAAAAATATAAATGGGAATGTAAATAATATACTCATTCTTTCTAGTTAATAAAAAATTAGTTTAATTGTATTTTTTTGTTTTTTTAATTTAGTCTGTATATTTGTTTTGCAGAGAGAAAGGGATTCGAACCCTTGATACTTGTAAGTATAATAGTTTTCGAGACTACCGCATTAGACCACTCTGCCATCTCTCTTTAATATTTAGTCTAATTAAAAACTTGAGTTGTTGTGGATAATTGTAGTGATTTAAGCTTTGTGGAGGTTTTTTATATTTTGCGAATTATGTTTTTTGTTTACAGCAGGAACAACAGCTGCAGCATTTACAGCATTGGTTAGATTTTGATGTCCCATTTGGAGTTGGATTGATGTTTTTTTTGTTTTTTTTATTATTTTTGCCTTGGCTCTTATTTGGTATTCTGAAATCATTGGGTTTGTTACTTTTATCGCCTTCATCTTTTTTGTTCTTTATTCCATCTTTTGTGTTATTTTTGTGTGGTTTATTTTTTTCTTTTTTTTCATCACAAAGGATTATATGTATTGCTTGTGGAGAAGCGAAGTGATATTTTTGATTTTTTTCTGGTATGTATTCTGTGGGGTCTATTATATTCTTGTAGGGGTCTATTATATTCTTGTATAGATATTGATCAATATATACATTGCTCATTGTATAATCAGTGTTAATTCCTTTTAATAAATATTGGTATGTATTGGCCCTTATATCATATATGTCTGCATAATCATCATTGCATTGTATTAGGAGGTTTGAATCAGGGAAGTTTTCTATTAGCTTGTTAAAATCTAATACTTCATCTTTTATTATATTACTTAGTCCGGTTTTTATATACTCTAATGTCTGTTCCTTGTCAGGGTGTGTGGCTTCGTTATAAAAAATTTCAATTGGTAGATCGAGGTTCCATTGTCCATCTCTATCGCAGTTAAGACCGCTACATTTTGTTTTACTTATCTTGTCAAAGTTTGTTTTTATTCTAAAAATTTTATTTTCTTTATTTTTTATTCTTATTTTTTTCATTTTTATTTCCTCAGATACGCAAGTTTCAGATATAAAATCTAAATTGTTTATATCATTTTTTGATTTATCTTCTGGTTTTTGATCCCATAGAATGATGTGTATATACAATGGGCGTATAAAATGTCCTGTTGAACCGCTTGGTATTCTTTCCTTTTTTATTTTCTCGTCGTTTTTATATAATTGCCAGAGTGTATATAGATCAGTCCAGCGGTCGTGAAATTGTTGTACTGAGCAGTAGGTATTATTTTTTATGTTATATACGTCTGAATAATTATCGTCATAGTGGAAATATATTAATAGGGTTGAATCAGGGAAGTTTTTTATTAGCTTTTTGAAATCTAGTACTTCATCTTTTATTATATCACTTAATCTGTTTTTTACGTCGTTTAGTGTCTGTTCCTTGTCAGGATGTGTGTCTACGTTATAATAAATTTCAATTGGTAGATCATAGTCATATTGTTTATCCCTAGCATTCTTTGCTACTCCAAATTTATCGCTCTTTGGTTGATCAAATTTTGTTTTTATTGTAAAATCCTCATTATTGTATTTTATTACTATTTTTTGTAGTGTTGTATCTTTATATTTATATTGAAATCCATTTTCAATGAGAATATTATTTAAGTCTATTCCAGTTTTCTTAGTTGTGTCTGCAGAGTGTGTATTGTTCAGAAATAGAAATGTTATTATTAGTTTAAAAAATTGTAGTTTTCTTTTTTCCCCCCCCCATTGGTTTTTCATACATTTAAGATAAAATATATTTCTGTTAATTTGTAATTTTTTATTGAATTATATTTCTTGTTTACCGCAGGGGCAACAGCCGCAACATTTACAGCGGCCTGAATTTTTAGGTGTTTTATCTGTAGTTGTTATGTTTTGATCTTTAATTTTAGTTATGTCTGGTATAGGTCTTTTATCTGGAGTTGTCTTGTCATTGATATCTTTATGTTTATTATTATAATTATCATTATCTGATTGTTGATAGTTTGTATCATTAGAATTTTTTTTCTCAGGGTTGTTTTTGAAGTAGTCTGTGAGGCTTTCATTTATTAGTTTTCTTATTTGTTCATTTTTTTTTGTCATGTTAATTGTATATTTTTGAAAATGGGAGACGCCGCAGTTTTTTTTTATTTGTTCGTTTTTGTAATTATTTACTATAGGGATTGCTTTTTTTAATTGTTCTAATATTACGTTTGCCTCTTGTATTTTTTTTTCAAATTCACATACTTTTATAAATAGCGGAATACTCTTTATTTCTAGTTTTAGGTTTTTGGGGTCTATTTGTTCTTTCTCTGTGCTGTAGTAGTTTGTTAAATTCCTCAATATTAACTCTATTTTTTTATTATCATTAAATTTAGAAAAATTATCGTTTGATTTGTCATTTATATTTTTTAACATATTCTCGTATTCATCTGTAAAAATATTGTCACAGGTTTGGTATATATCTTTTTCTGAATAGTTTATATCCTCGGTATTGTAAATATCATCGTATTCGTCGTAAATAAGTGGTGAGTAAATTAAATGTTTTTCTGTCATTACATCTCGTTTAAAGAAAAATATTGGATCTATTGGCAGTTCATTTATTTGGAATCCGTAATTTTCTAAGTTGTCTTCTATTTTGATACCGTAGTATTCTTCGATTATGTGTTTTAATGCATTATTTGTTAGTTTTTTGTCTATTGGGAATTTTACTTTTATTTCTTTTTGATTTTCCCCATCATCTTTTACTCCTTGTTGGATATTGACGCTTAGTGGAATAATATAGAATGTATTACCTTTCTCGATGACTTTTTGTATTTGTGTGTTAAGTTTTAGAATATGGTTCCCTGACATTGAATCGTTATTTTTGTCGTAGGTGAAATTAAATCGACTTTGTGCTGTGTTTATTCCTATGTTTTTGTATTTATTATCTAGTATATCTAGGATATTTTTATCTACGAAATTGTTAATGTCTTTACTTGAAATTAGGTCTTCTAGCATGTTTGCGTCCTTGTTGAAAACTGTGATTTTATTTTTTACATTTGTGGTTTTTGGGAATATATATATGTCTGAAAGGGACTGGTAATGGAGCTCTAGAGTTTTTATTTCTTTCATATTCTTGTCATTGCATTCTTCTAGATAGTTTGCTTTGTTTTCATCATAGATATCTGTGCATTTTTCCCATTTATCGCTTGAAATATCGTACCAATAACATGTACGCTCTTTGTTATTTTTTATCATGTTTAAAAGTATTCTGTTATTGAATATTGTATTCTTTATTCTTTCTGAATTAATTATATATTCATCATCTTTTTTTTGTATTATACTTGTGATGATATCTTTATAAGTTTTCAAGTATGTTTTTTCGATAGATTCATTAAATTTGTCTAGTTTATATAGTTGATTAGGAATATTTAGAACAATGTAAAGTCGTTTTGCTTGAAAAGCATTTTCTTTAAATCCTAAGTTTTTATTAAGTAATGTAATTGGTATTTGAAAAGTTGCCGGTCTATTGTTATTACTGTCTCGTAGTATTATACCATAGTTTATATTTGCATGATTAACGTTGTAATATGTGTCTATTTTATATAATACCATTTCATCGAATGCAGTTGCATGGATAATTATGTTTAGAAGGAAGGCTATTATTATATATTTTGAACTCGTTAGTAGATTCATATTTATCTATTAATAGTTATTAAAAATTGTGTTAGAATATATTTAGATTTTGATTATATTCAATTATACCCACTAGCTTAGTATAGCTATTTTGTTTTATAATTTGTTTATTTTATTTCGTATTTCGCTGTTTTCAAATAAGAAATTTAGATTTCCTTCTGATTCGTATAATCCATTTTTTTGTACGTATTTGATTTTTGCGACTACTTTATTGTAGCACATTTTGCTGTACTTTGGATTGTTTTTGTTGGCAATTAACCAGTCTAGCATTTTTTTAAAGATTATGATTGTGTCATTCTTTTCAGCTTCTGTTATATTTTTTATTCTATTACCTGGAATTTCTTCATTTCTGAATACATATATTTCAATTGTTTTTTTGACACTATTGTAAATAGGTTCAGCTTTCGTAATAAAGTCTTTTAACCATTTTTTATATTCGTTTACATCATTGAATAGTTTGTTGTTGTTATCATCTTTTTTATCTTTTATTTTATCCCACGTTCTATTTATAAAATCATCGAAAAAAGTATTATAGTTGTATTTTTTTTCGTGGTATATTTTTTCTAATTTGTATATGTAGTTTGGGATATTAATATTAAGTTCTTCTGAATAAGTATCAACGTAGTCTTGTATTATTTTTTGTGATTTTCCTAATGCTTTTTTTATTTTTTGTATATAATTTTTATCTAATTTAATTTCTTCTGTATCATCATCGAAAGGGCATTTATCATATATAGTATTATCTTTTTCGCTGATTCCAAATGATGATAGTTTTATTAAGAATTTTTTTGTATCATCGTCGAATTTATCACTTTTTAATATGTCTAGCTGATCTTTACTGTCGAAGTATTTGCGCGTATTTTCATATATTACTTTTGTAAAGTTTTGACTTAGTTTTTCATTTATATCGACATCGAGTGTTTTCATTAATGTTTTACCGTTTTCTTTTGTTAAATACAAGTTGTTGTGGTTGAATAGGTTTACGTCTGTTATTTCTAGAAAACATATGACTATGAAGAAAGGGACTATGTTTGTTATTTTTCCTATATTGTTTTTAAATGTTTTCCAATTATCATATGTTTTTGGGCTAATTGGTGTCATGTTTTTGATTTCTTCTGTTAGTAAATAATTGAGAGTATATTTATATTCGAGGTCTGTTAGATTTAGGTGTTTTAGAATGTCTATATAGAAATTGTGGTACCAGTTGTCTTGTTTGACGTAGATTGTTTTGTCTCCATTGGTGATTTGTACGGCATGTTGTCCATTGGTTTTAAATATTTGAAAGTTTTTTGGGTCTAGTTTATTATTTTTTGCATATTCTGATAGCATTTTATAAAAAACTATTTTGTTTTCTGTAGTAAGGGTCTTGATGTATTCTTGTGAATTTTTATCTAATATAGACTCTATAAATGTGTTTTTGTTTTTTATTGTTTCTTGATTGGTAAAATAACTAGGTGGTAATGTATGGTCTTCAATATAATCTAGATTTATTTTAGAATAGTCTTCGTCATTATTTTCATTAGGAGGTGTAGTGTTGCTTTTTGTATCCTTTTTATATTCTTTATTGGTATTATTTTGTTTTTTGCAACAGCAGCATTGACAGCATTTGTCACAATAATTGATTAACGGTTTACTTATTGTTAGTAGTATCAGTGTTAATCTTATTAGATTCATTGTTCTTATAGCTCTTTTGTTTTGTTAATATTTTATTTTGTTATTTTAAACTTTATTATATTTTAATTATTTTTTATCTCATCTTTGACAGCATGAACATAATTTAAAACAACATTGCATACAGCATAAATCGTTGTTTGGTATGTCAATTTTCTCTTTTTTAGTTTTGACACTTTCTAATTGTGTGGTTTTAGTTGCATTTTCTATCTTTTCATCATTCTCTGTAGTGATGTTTTTATTTTTATCTTTTGTATCTGTTTCTGTTATGTCTATATTAAGCCTTTTTTTAGAAAAATTTTTTACAAATTCTTTCCCATTTCGGTCGCTTATGTCTTTGATAAAATTTTCGAGTTCTATAGGGGTTATATAGTATATTTTGTGGTTTTTATTTCGAATTATGTAATTAGTGTGGTCGGTTTGATTATTTATTTGAATGTAAGGTTTTTCATTATTATTGAGCCTTTCTTTACGATAGTATAATTTTGTATTCTCACCTATTTTATCATTAACGTAGGTTGTCATGTCTTCAAAAGTATCAAAATGAGGGACGTAGTATGTTTTAGTTGCTGTAATCTCACCGCGTAGTATAATTCCATCGTATATTGTGATAATTAGTTTTTTTTGATGGATATCTTTATTTGCTAATTTTTTGTAGAAATTGCTGATTTGAGTTGTTTTATTTTTATTTTTTAGGTTTTCTAAATAACAAAACTTATTACTTGCGCAGCTTGTTTCGCGTATTAACAATTCTTTATTTATTATGTCGCAGTAATCGCTTTCTATATATATAAGATCTCTTGGCGTTTTGTAGAAAAAGTGATAGTTATCTTCTGAATATAGGTGGATAATTGGGGATGTATTATAAATGGTTCTGAGAGTATTAACTACTTCGTTATTGATTCCGTTTTTAATTTTGTCAAATATTGGTTTGACATATTTATCTTCTAGATATTTTTTAAAAGTTTCTTGTTCTTCAGTTGTATTTAATTCATTAGCGAAATAGATATTTATTTCAAAATCGATTTCAGATTCATCGTCTTTACCTTCGTAACTTATTGTGCTTTTTATTTTTACATCTGAGTCTTTATTTTTATATTTGAATGTATAAAAATTTGTTGCATAACCGTTCTCTTCTGTCTTTAAAAAAAATTTACTATCAATTGTGTATTCTTCTGCGTGTGTATTTGTATTAAAAACTAATAGTAGCAGTGTGAATAGCATCATATTTAAAGATATATTTATTCTTATTTTTATTTTACGTGATATTAGTTAGGTTGTTTATTGCAGGGACAATAACCGCAACATTTACAGCAGCCTGAATTTTTAGGTGTTTTATCTGGTGTTTTATTGTCATTGCTACCTTTAGGTTTAGTTTTAGTTATGTTTGGTATAGGTATTGTGTCATCTTTGCCACTTTTAGTTATGTCTGGTATAGGTGTTGCACTGCCTTTGATATCTTTAGGTTTAATTTTATCTATATTGGTGGTTTTGTTTTCTTCTTTTAATTTTTTGAGTATGACGCGTATACCTTCTGGACTTTTGAAGTGATTTGTTTGGTCATCATTAGTCATTTCTTGTATTTCATAATTTTGCGTACACATATCACTATAGAGTAGAAATTCACTGTCGTTTTTATTTATTATGGAATGGTAAACTCTTTTTTCTGTGTTAAACATGTCCCAATATTGGCCACGACACTTCTTAAATATTATTATTTTGAATGAATCTGGAAATTCACTTGCTAGTTTATCAAAGTCTAAGGTGTCATCTTTAATTATATTATTCAGACGTGGTTTTATGTATTCTATTATTTTGTCTTTGTCGTCTCTGTTGTAATAAATTTCAATTGGAAGCCAGATATTATATTTATTATCTTTCATTGGGTGTTCTTTAATATTTGGACCATTGAAAGCTGTGTGCATTCTAAATTCTTTTCCAAATCTTGTTATTTTTATTCTATCTAAATTACTAGGGTATAATTCCTCTTGTGTAAAGTCTAACATTTTCACGTTTGATGCTTTTGTCTTGTTCTTTAAGAGGATATGTATTTCTTTTGGTTGGATATAATAAATATAATCTCTTAAATTTTCAGAAAATGTATAGTCACGATATATCATATTCTTATCTGCTTCGAGCATATCTTCATAATATTTATAAGGGGCGCTTATGTATGATGTAGATGAATAATAGCAGTTGTCGTTTATACTAAAAATAGCAAAGGTGTTCCAATTACACTCACCGAAATCTATGAGTAGATATGAGTCGTAGAAAGTGTCTTTTAGTTTGTCAATTGATTTTCCGTTTTTTATTATATATTCTAGTCTTTCTTTTAACATTTGTTCTACATTTTTTTGTTGGTGGGTGTTTCTGTCATAGTAAAATTTTATTGGAAGTTCAAGATCAAATTGGTCCTTATTTTTGTGTTCTTCAAGGTTTGGCCTATTAAATATTACTTTTATTTTTAAATTTTCTTCATTCTTCTTTGTTATTTTTATTTCATTCATAGAGACCCCGTGGTCATGAAAGCTTTCATGTTCTATAGTTTTAAAATTTAAATCATTTATATCAGCTGGATATATTGTTAGCATTGTGATGAAAGTTAATATGTGTGCTAAAGCCTTATTCATATGTATTATGTTACTTAATTTTTTTGTTGATTTATAATTATTAGTTTTGGCAGCATTTACATGAGGTACAGCATGGAGATGCTTTTGGTTGGCTTATTGGGCTTTGTGTTTTATTGCCCTTACTATCTTTAGGTTTACTTTTTGTTTTGTCTATTGTTTTGATTGATGTAGTCTTGGTTTTGATATTATTCTTTTTGTTTTTATTTTTGCGAGGTTTTAGTTTGCTTGTCGTTTTCATCGTCTTTTCATCAGGTTTTCCAACATCAGCCTTTAGTGTGGTTTTATTTATTTTTAATTTATCGTTTTTGAGTTCATATTTGTCGATGATAATGTAGAGACATGCATTTTGTGTGTTGCCTCTGTGATATTTGTGTTTGTGTTTTTCATTTATATAATTATCAAAAACTTTTAAGGGGACCTCAAAGTGGTGGGAATCATAGATATCCGTCGGTATACGCATGGTTGTTAGTATTTCCCCTTTTTCGAGTCTTATATTATTATATTCAGAATAATATCCTTGGGATATATCGTAAACCATCCGATAGTTTCCATATTGTTTACAATTATCTATAATGAAATAACTAACCCCACTAAAGTTAAGTTCTTTTAGTTTATTGAAGGCTAGGTATTCGTCATTGAGAAGTGGTTGTATATTAGCTTTAATTTCTTTGTCCATGTTCTCTTCGAATTCGTTTAATTTTTGTTTATCATTGATTATATTTTTATAAACGTTTATAACAATTGGAATCTGGTATTCTACGTCTTCGTTATATATGTCTTTTAATTTTATTTTTATTGTGTGTTGATTGTTATAATATTGCTTGTCTTCACTTTTGTAGAAATTGTATTGGATGTAGTCCATTTCTTCGTCTTTTCGATCGACAGTGGTTTTTACTAATTCAGATTTTATAAATATTTGTTTGTCAGTTGGATATATTGTGAGTATTGTAATGAAAGTTAATATGTGTATTAAAATCTTGTTCATGTTTTTAGTTAATTATATTTATGTTTTTAGTTAATTATGTTTATGTTTTCTCTAGTATTGTATTTGTAATCAATACTTTAATAACTATTATAGTAATGTTTGATTTAGTTACTGATTATAAACCGACAGGTGATCAGCCGCAAGCAATAGAGAAATTAACTAGTGGGTTAGATGAAGGTAGTAGGTTTCAGACGTTGTTGGGGATTACTGGTTCTGGAAAGACATTTACGATGGCTAATATAATAGCTAGATATAATCGGCCTACATTGATATTGTCACATAATAAAACGTTAGCTGCTCAGTTGTATAATGAAATTAAGAGTTTATTTCCAAATAATTTGGTTGAGTATTATGTCTCTTATTATGATTATTTTAAGCCTGAATCATATTTGCCAGCCAGTAACGTTTATATTGCCAAGACGTTGAAGATAAACCATAGACTAGAGAAATTGAGGATGGGTGCTATTGTTTCTTTACTTACTGAAAGGAGCGATGTGATAGTTGTTTCTTCTGTTTCTTGTATTTATGGTATTGAGAATCCTAGTGAGTTTAAAAAGTCTAGAATTTTATTGCGAAAAGGAGATTTGATCGATTTGAAGGATTTGGTATTTGAATTGGATAATTTATATTATGAAAAGAGTGATATTGAGTTGACTAATAGTCAGTATAGGTTGCTTAGGGATGGTATTGATGTTTATGTATCTCACGATGATATTATATTTAGGGTCATAGTTGAGAATGGAGAGATTGTTAATATTTATAGAATTGATCCGATGAGTGGTGGTATTGTTTCTGAAGAGAGTGAGTTTATTGTATTTTCTAAAATGTTGTTTTCTATTACTAGAGGGACATTGGATAGTGTGTTAGGGAATATTGAAAAGGAATTAGAAGATAGAGTTGAGTATTTTGAGTCTGTTGGGAAGCATAATGAGGCGTTGAGGATAAGAGAGAGAACAGAGTATGATATATCGATGATTAGGGAGATGGGGTATTGTAGTGGTATTGAGAATTATTCATTGCATTTTGAAGGTAGAAAAGTAGGGGAGCCTTCTGCGTGTTTGTTTGATTATTTTCCCAAGGATTATCTGTTGTTAGTTGACGAAAGTCATGTTACAATTCCACAGATAAAGGCAATGTATGAGGGTGATAAATGTAGAAAGAGGAATCTTATAGATAATGGTTTTAGATTGCCTAGTGCCTATGATCATAGACCTTTAAAATTTGACGAGTTTGAAACTAAGGTTAATAAGTGTATTTTTATTAGTGCAACTCCTGGCAATTATGAAATTAGGAAATCTGATGCGACTGTTGAACAGTTGATAAGGCCAACAGGGTTATTGGATCCTGAAATTGAGGTTAGGCCTTCAAGGGGGCAGATAGATGATATAATATCTGAGATAAATAAAAATGTGGCATTGAATGAGAGGGTGTTTATTACGACATTGACAAAGAAAATGGCTGAAGAGTTGAATGTGTATTTAGTTGATAAGGGTATTAAAAGTCAATATTTACATTCATCGGTTAAGACATTAGATAGGGTAAAGATTCTAGAAAATTTAGAGAAAGGTGTTATTGACGTTGTAGTTGGTGTTAATTTATTAAGAGAAGGGATAGATATTCCTGAGGTGTCGCTGGTTATAATTTTAGATGCCGATAAGGAAGGCTTTTTAAGGAATGTAACTTCATTGATCCAGACTATTGGACGTGCAGCACGTAATGTACATGGTAGGGTTATATTGTATGGAGATATAATTACTGATTCGATGAGGATAGCTATCGATGAGACTAATAGAAGGCGAAATATACAGATGAAATATAATGAGGAAAATAATATTATACCTAAATCTACTAAGAAAATCGCTAAGGCTAACCTTTTAACAGATAAAATGGACGAGAAGATTAATTTTGATTTTGATGAGGTTGATATTAAAAATATGTCGAAGAAGCAGATAAATAAATTGAGTAGGAAGATAAAAAAAGAAATGCATACCGCCGCTAAAAATCTGAATTTTATAAAGGCAGATAAATTGAAAGAGAAGTTAGAGTATATAAATACATACGGTAAGAAATAGTTTTTTAGGTAGGAATTTGGATTTATTTTTTTTTTTTTTTACCTTGAGTTTATGAATAAAGGTTTAATATTATTTGTGTGTCTTTTTAGTAATATAGTGATTTTTGGTGGATGTTGTAAAGATAGTTCTGGTTCAAAATCCGGGAGTATTAGTTTTGAAACTGATGGAAAGACTATAAAGCTCAATGGTGTTGAATTGAATAATAAAGTTGACTCAAATCAGGTTTTGAGTAATAAACCTGATGCTTTGTGTTATGAAGTTCCTAAAGAAACATGGGATAGGGTTTTTGGAGAGGGAAAGAAATCTTTTGCTTGTAAAACTAGTTCTGGTAAAAATAATCTTTTTCTTGTAAAGTGTACAAATGGAAAGTATTATGTGTGTTATTGTAACGATTGTGCGTATAATACTGTTTCTATTTTTACTAGATGTGTTGAAATTTATTTTGGTTTATTTAAATCCAGCAGTTATGTAAATCTTTTTAACTGTTGTGCTGATTTGGAGGCTGTATATGGGTCTGTTAGTTCATTTTGCGAAGCACATGATACTCAGGATATGTTTAAAGGCTGTTCTAACCTAAAGAAGATTTCTATTGTTTCTACTTATTCAGGAAGTTTTAGAAAATATATTGAAAGTTTAGGTCTTAGTTATAATTCGGCTGCTAAAGAATTTGTAAAGTAGTTTTTATATATTATATATATTTCAGTGAATAGTGTAGAATTTTTAGAATATATTACTAAGGGAATATATTCTCTATTGGATCCTTGAATGTGTTGCTGTATTAAGAATATTATATTTACGTTGTTAAAATGTTTTAGTAGTTGTAGTGAATAAATTTAATTTGTATGGTCTTATTTATATAGATAAAATGTAGCATTCCGTAAAGAGAATCTTATTATTGAGCATTACTCTTTTATATGTTACGTTGTTAATATTTTATTCCTTCATTAATTAGTTACCGTTTTAGCCTCAAATCCATTAACAATGGTGCTGCTATGAATATTGAAGAATAAGTTCCAACTATAAACCCTGAAAGTAATATAAATGAGAAATCCTGTAATGCCACTCCTCCAAATATATATATTATCAATACTACCATTATGGTACTGACTGATGTCATTATTGTCCTTCTTAGTGTTTTATTTATAGCGTTGTTTATATTTGTAGTTAGGTTATTAGCATTGTTTGATCCTATAATTTTTCTTAACCTATCGAATATTATAACTGTGTTATTTATTGAATAACCTAGTATGGTTAATATAGATGCAACAAATACTTGGTTAATATCTATTGAATATCCAAGTTTTTTTGATATACCATAGATTGCAAATACCAGTAATACATCGTGTAATAATGTTAATAATGATGATAGTCCGTATCCGATTTTTCTGAACCTTAGTACAATGTAGAAAAATATTATTAGAAGTACAATGATTGTTGATTTAATTAGGTCTTTTTTTATATTGTTAGCCATAACTGATTCTACTCTTTCGTTCTTTACTATTTCAAATGTTTTATCATTTACGTCAATTGATTCATGTATATTTTTAAATTCTGTTACCCTACTAATAGCATCGCTTATTTTCTTATTTGCAATATTTGAATCATGTTCATTGAATTCTGTTGTAATGTTTATCATATTATTTTCACCATAAAGCTTTACTGCGACATCTTTTTTTAGATATGATTTCAATTCATCACATAGCTTTGTGCAGTCAACACTCTCACTCATTTTAACTACAAAGTTATTTCCTCCAGTAAATTCAATACCATATTTAAATCCTCCTGATTTGTACAAAGCTATTACTCCTAGTGTAATTATTAGTGCAGAAATAGAGTACCATATGTGCCTAAATCTTGTGAAATTATATGTTTTTTGATTATTTTGGTTATTTTTTGACCAACTGAATTTCATATCTTTGAGGTTTTTATTTTGTTCTTTTATGTAGTAGATGTATTTTGTAAATAGTACTGATGTAAAGAAGGAACATATTATTCCAACTATCAATGTGAGTGAAAATCCTCTAATTGGGCCATTACCAAATATGTACAAAACAATGTTAGTTAATAATGTAGTTACGTTTGAGTCTATAATTGAACTCATAGATGAATTATAACCCAATTTTATTGCTTTCCTTATTCCAGTACCTGAACTTATTTCTTCTTTTATTCTTTCATTAATTATTATATTTGCATCTATTGCCATTCCTAGAGTTAGTACTAATCCAGCTATTCCTGGTAGTGTTAAAACAGCGTTAATTTGTGCTAAAATACCTATAATAAATAAGAAATTCAATATCAGTGCTATGTTACTAATTAGTCCACTTTTACTGTAGAAGACGATCATGAATAAAAATATTGTAATAAAGGCATATAGGATAGATTTTAGTCCTTGCTTTTGCATATTTAAACTCAACGTTGGGCCTACTATGATCTCATCTACAATATTTATTGACGTTGGCAATGATCCTGTTTTTAATATTGTAGCTAGGTTAATAGCATCTTCGTTTCTAAAGTTCCCAGATATTTGTGTAATACCGTCTGTGATTTTGGAAGCTACATTAGCAGCAGTTATTACTTCGTCGTCGAATGTAATTGCAATTTGCTTATTTATGTTTTTCCCGGTTAGTTCAGCCCATATTTTTTTACCTATTGCGTTCATTTCGATTATTACGGTTGGTCTACCGTTTTCATCTAGTGATTGTCGTGTATTTGTGATTACTTCTCCATTTAGATATTCTTTCCCATTTTTATCAGTTTTAAGAAGGTATAATTTTTCTTCCTTTTCATTTTCATCCTGTTTAATAAATTCTTTTTTAAATCTGCAGATAAGTAGGTCCTCAGGAAACAATTCTTTTATTTCTTTTTTATTGATGACGTTTATTATATCGTCGATTATATCCGATTTATAGACCATTTCCGAATTTAACTTTATTAGATCATTTTTTTTATCTTTGTAATTTTTTTCTTGTATAATTTTATTTGCAGAATCTATTAATTGTTCTATATTTTTTGTATCGTACGTCTCGTAGAATTTTAGGTTACCTACATGTAATAGGTTCTTTATACTTTCTTTACTGTGTGTACCAGGTATTTCTATTTGTATTTTTCTATTATCACCTAATCTTTGAATATTTGCCTGTGATACTCCGTAACTGTCTATTCTCGATATAATTACCTCGTGTGTCTTTTTTATAGAACTGTTTATTTTGTCGATTAGTAAGTTTTCTACATCTTCATCTTTACTATTTGCATCAATCCCGTTCCTTTTATTAGAGAAACATTTAACGAATATATTTGGATCTTTATTATCTTTTATAATGTCTTTTATTCTCTTTACGTATTTTTTAATATCTGCTTTCCCATTTAATGGTATTGTTTTTAATGCATCCTCTACTGTATCTCTATATTCTTTATTGCACGATCGTACTATCAATTCATCTATATCAATATCAACTACAATACTTGTTCCACCTTGTAGATCTAATCCAAAATTTAAAGCTTTATCTTTAATCTGTTTGTAAGTAAAGTTCTTCCATAATATTTTTTTAACTGGTTTGTCATAAATCGAGTCTAGGTACTCTTTTTTCTTATTTAAATCTATGACACCATTAAATGTTGAAACTCTATCGGCATCTCTCTCTATTTTTATATTTAGTACTGTAAATGTCAGATAGTACATCGATACCGATGTAAAAATTAATGTTAAGGTCAGTATTAAATTTTTGTTACGCATTTATATTTTTGATAGTTAAAAAATTTGAAAAATAAAAATGATTGCAATAAAGTATTGTAATTGTTTATTGTAGTGTCAAAAAGGTTATACTATTAGGTGTTAGTAATTATTGATGAGTTGGTTGAAATATAAATATGAATTAATTCCTAATAGAGACAAAATAGAACTCATTTCTAGAGAGTTTAGAGTAAATAAATACATTTCTGCGGTGTTGATTCAGCGTTTTGGATGTAATGTAGGTGAAATATATAAGTTTTTAAATCCTAGTGCTAATGATTTGCATGATCCATTTTTATTGACTGGTATTGTTGAATGTATTGATATTATTCAACATTCGATTACGAATTGTGAGAATATATTGATTTATTGTGATTATGATGTTGATGGTATTACTAGTGCTTCTATATTATATAGATTCTTGCAGAAGAATTTTAAATTAGCACAGAGGTTAATTTATAGAACAGCTAGTAGATTTGGCAATGGTTATGGGTTATCTGTAGATGATGTGAAGTTTGCAATTGATAAAAGTGTGCGTTTGATTATAACTGTTGATTGTGGAACGAAGGATTATGAAGCCATATCTTTAGCTGTTGAGAATAATATAAAGGTTATTGTTGTTGATCATCATGAATTTGGAGATGGACAGAATTGTGCAAATGTGATATTGAATCCGAAAGGGATTGAATCAACGTATCCGTTTAAGGACTTATCTGGGTGTGGTGTGGTTTTTAAGTTATTGCAGGCACTTAATGTTAGGTTATTGGGTGCCAAAGATGATATTTATGAATATATTGATTTGTTAGCTTTGAGTATTTGTTGTGATATTGTTCCTTTAGTTGACGAAAATAGAGTGTTGCTTGTAAAAGGATTGGAGAAGATAAATCTAAATCCGCAGTTGGGGTTGAAATATTTGATTTGTAGTTCTGGGTTAGAAGGAAATGTAGGAGTCGATGATATATTATTTAAAATAGGCCCTAGAATAAATGCACCTGGTAGGGTAGGTGATCCGTCGGTATGTGTAGAGTTGTTTACTAGCGATGATGAAAGTAGAGTTGTGGAATTGGTTGGAGAGATAAATAATATTTATCGTATTAGGAAGGATTTATGTAATGAAGCTTTGCGCGAGATTGATAGTATGATTAGTGTTAATAATGAATGTTGTGAACCTGTAGTTGTCTATAAAAGTGATTGGAATTTAGGAATTTTGGGGATCTTAGCAGCCAAGTGTGTTGAAAAGAAATACGTTCCATCTGTTGTGATGGCAGACAAAGATAGTGACTATATTGTTGGATCTGTACGCTCAGTAGAGGGGTTAGATATAGTGACTGTACTTGGTGAATGCAAAGATTTGTTAGTTAGGTTTGGTGGACATAAAATGGCAGCTGGGCTTTTATTAGAGAGGAAGAATATATATAAATTTGTAAGTTCGTTCAAAGATAAAGTGAGTGCTTTATTGAAAAATAGTAGTTTTGGTGAGAGTTTGGATGTTAATATTAAGATTCCATTAAGATATATTACATGTGAATTTTATAGTGATATCTTGAAGTTGTCTCCGTTTGGTTTTGGAAATTACTCGCCTGTTTTTGAAAGTACGGTTTATTTTATTGGGTCTATGTTTTATTATCGAGATACTATTTGTAGAATAAAGTTTGGTGATGGTTCTATTTGTGGTATTGTTAATGGTAAGAATATTTTAATTAGAGGGTATAGGGAAATACAGTATTCAGTTTTTTCCAGGGAAGGTATAACTTTGAATATTTTAAATATTTTGCAAGAATAATAGATATATTTAGATAGCGTTGATTAAGCAAATAATTCAGTTGGGAATGGGTCAAACCCTTTATCGTTTTCATGGTTTGTCCCTTTTCGTCTGTATTCTATAAATAGTAAATCTTTATATTTTTCTGTGTTAATGTTCTTCATGTTGTTTAGTATATATTTTTTTAGTGTTTTTATGATTTCTTTTTTTTCTTCGTCGCTCAGATTATATGTATTGGCGCCTCCAACTGGTGTTTTTTTTTTAAACTCATTTTCATAGATTGTTTTAAAGTGCTTTAGTATCATTTCGTATTCCTCTATTCTTGTTTGGTAAAGTTTTTTGAAATAGGTACATGAATCATGTAATTTAACATCTTTTTCGCTTTTCCTCCTTTTTTTATTGCTTTCAGTTATTTTATTATCGAGGATTGTAATTATATTTTTGTATATGTATTTTGCTATGATTATAAATTTAAACCATATCTCAGTCACAGTGTCTTCTTCTTTATTATCATCAGAAATAATAGTATTTTTGATATCATTGTATAAATCATTTTCCTCAAGTATGGTACTGTATGTTGAGAAGAAATCGCTTATTGAAGTGTATGGATTTATTTTTGACTTTATATCTTCATCTTCAAAATAATTTATAAAATTGAAGTCGTAGCCTATTTCCCCAGTTTTTTTTTTGGTGTTTTTATCGTTAAAGCCATTATATAGAAGTAAGCAGTGTTCAATTGCTTTTAGACTATACCTATCAGTTAGTAGTTGTTGATGTGACATTGCTGCTACGTTTAAGATTGTTAATATAACAGCTATCAATATTTTTACTCTAAATATAAGCATATTTAGTGGGTGATATTGGATTTGAACCAATGACTTTTTCGATGTGAACGAAACACTCTACCACTGAGTTAATCACCCATGTATTTTGACGTCCTCAGTTAATTCTAAAATATTTTTGCGTAAAAATTTTTATAATCGTATTTTTATGGTATAAAAAATATTATAGTGGGATAGAGTAGTTGGTAACTCGTCGGGCTCATAATCCGGAGATCGTAGGTTCGAGTCCTTCTCCCGCTACAATAGTTGTTTTTATGCCTAGATCTGTTAATTCTGTATCTTCGTGGAGTAGGAGAAAGCGAATATTAAAAAAAACGAAGGGATATTATGGTCGTAGAAAGAACGTTTGGACTATTGCTAAGAATGCTTATAATAAGGCTAATGAGTACGCACGTAGGGATTCTAGACAGAGAAGGAGATATTTGAGGTCTTTGTGGATTCAAAGGATAAATGCTGGAGCTAGGTTGTTTGGACTTAGCTATTCTAAATTTATTAGTATTCTAAAAAAGGCTAATGTCGAGATAAATAGGAAGGTTTTGGCAAATTTGGCGATGGTTGATGTTGATAGATTTGGTAAGTTGGTTAATGATGTTGTAAAAGGAGAGGTGGGTGAGTGGCTGAAACCAGCAGTTTGCTAAACTGCGATATAGGAAACTATATCGAGGGTTCGAATCCCTCTTTCTCCGCTTTTTATTATAGAATTTTGGTTTTTTGTTTGTTTTTCCGTGTGTGTTGAAAAAAGTTTTATTTATATTTGCGAATAAAAGATTAAATGTGATAACATAGTAGTATGGCTAGTTTTGATGATTTGACTCTTGCGCCGTGTGATATGTCTACATTTTCACGTGGAAATTTGTATAAGAATGTATCGACTTGTATAATAAGGGCTAGACAAATTGAATTAGATAGGTTTGAGGATCTTAGTGGAAAGTTGAATGATTGGTTAAATTATGTTGGGGAGTTCCCTTCTGATGAGGCTTTTAATGATGATGCACAGGATGAAATATCGCAGTTTTTTGAGAATCTTAAGAAGCCTGAACTTGTGGCTATGGATGAATTTAAGTGTTCTAAGTTGAAGGTTGAAGAGGTTAGTGAAGACATTGGAAGTAGTGATAAGAATTTATAATTTTGTTTTGTTGATGTTGTTTTAGGTATTGGTTATTTTTTCTTTTTTCCTTTTTTTGTATGAATGTGCTCGAGGAATTGGTTGTTAGGGGTGTTTTGAAGGATAAGAGTGTTGGTGTTGAAGATTTTATTTTAAAAAATAAGGTAAATATTTATTGCGGTGTTGACCCTACCGGTGATTCGTTGCACGTCGGACATTTGGTTCCTATAATAACTTTAATGAGGTTGAAGAATGTTTGCGTAAATAATATCTATTTACTTATCGGTGGGGCTACTGGGATGATAGGTGATCCATCTTTTAAATCAGTCGAGAGAGTATTTTTAGAAAAGAGTGAGATAGATAGGAACGTTTGTTGTATATGTGATCAGGTTAAATCTCTGTTTAACATGCATAATTGTGATGTAAATATCGTAAATAATTCGGAGTGGTACTCAAAGATGAATGTTATAGATTTCTTACGGGAGGGGAAATATATGACCGTTAATTATATGTCTTCTAAAGAGAGCGTAAAAAGAAGAATTTCTGATGGTATTTCGTTTACTGAGTTTTCTTATCAATTATTACAGGCTTATGACTTTTATTATTTGAATAGTAAGTTTAATGTAAATGTGCAGCTTGGAGGTGGTGATCAGTGGGGAAATGTGACGTCTGGTATTGATTTTATTAGGAAGAAAAACGGCAATCAGGTGCATGGTATTACAACTAGGTTGTTGGTTAAATCCAATGGTTGTAAATTTGGAAAGACTGAAGGAGGTTGTGTATGGTTGGATAAAAAGAAAACGTCTCCTTATGAGTTTTTTCAGTTTTGGGTTAATATACCTGATGATGAGATAATCGAGGTTACTAAGATGTTCTCTTTAAGGGATATTAGTTCAATTGATACTGATATTTCCAATCAGGTGGAAAATAAATGTAGAAGCGTATTGCAGAGAGAGTTAGCGAAGGAGATGACTAGTTTTATTCATGGAGATAGTGAGATGAAAAAGTGTTTAGAAATATCTGACGTCCTTTTTGGTAGTAGAGATTTTGAATGTTTTAGGAATATTGAAGATATTATTGACAATCTAAAATATATTAGAAATGTGCATGTATCTAGGAGTAAGTTGTCTGAATGTGTGTCGTGTTATGATTTTTTATGTACCGCTTGTTTGAATAGTTTTTTTGAATCAAAGAGTGATATTTCGCGCTCTATTGCTAGTAATAGTGTATTTATTAATAAGATTAAAGTTAGATCTCGTGAAGAAGCGTTTAATAAAGATATTTTAAATTATGATTTTATTCTTGTTCAAAAAGGTAAGAAGAATTATTTTATTGTGTTTTTAGAGTAATATGGTTATAAGTTTTATATTTGTTTTTTTTAATATAAGTTTTTTTTGCCAATGGTGTTCACAAGTAAACGTTGAGATGGATGTTATGTCAAAATATATTAAAAACGGGTTTAAAACTGAAAGGCTTACTGCGAATTTAACTACTAAAGAGGATATGAATGAATTTTGGCCGAATTTCCTTGATAAAGATGATATGCATTATTATGATGAATTTGAAAATTGGCCAAAAACTAAGGAAGAGGTTTTAGGGTATTTAGAGGGGAGACAGTTTAGACCTAATGTTTTTTATTTCGCTATAAAGTTAAATGAGAATGGTAAGCGCAAGGTTATTGGACAATTGAATTTTAAGTTTTTACGTAAGGGTGTATTGACATTGTCATATTGGATTGCTAAAGCTTATAGAAGGAAGGGGTATTTAAAGGAGATTGGGTTTAAATTTATAGAAGAGTTATTTTTTAAACTTAAGAAGGTTAACACATTAGAGATTTTTTCTGACGATATGAATGTTGCTTCTAGGGGATATATCTTGTCGTTGTATAATTATCTTAAGGAGCGGCATAATTGTGAAATGAAAAAATATGTTTATTCTAACAATTCAGAGGTTATAAATTTTTACTATATTTACAAGTGATAAACGAAGTGTTATTTCAATATGTATAAGTTGGAAACTTTTTTGCTATAGTCAGGTTTTATATGAGTACAGACGACCAAAATGTGTTTTTCGGTGGTGTTATTACATCATTTGATTTTATAAAGTTTTTATTGAATGAACAGGGAGTTAAATCTTTGCAACATGGGACTGTTTTAGATTTATATTTAGTAAAGGTTAGGAATGTGTTATTCCCAAATTTATGTATTCCTGTATCTACGTCTAATAGAGATGAGATTGATGTTTTTACTGATGCATATAAAAATTCAAAATTATTGGGAGTTATTGGGTTAGATGCAGGGAATGGTGATTTTTATAAAGTAGGAACGACTGCTAGGATATTGCGGTTGGTTAATGTAGGAGATAATAGTGTTCAGGTAATTTTACAAGGTATTGATAAGTTTAGAGTTCAAAGTGATGATATAGATGGTAATTCAACCTGTAGTGTAGAAATTATTAATGACTGTAAATATGATGAAGACTTGGACAAGGTTATGGCTATCTGTTCGGCAATAAAGGAATTGCTGACTAAGTTAGTAGATTATCAAAGTATTCCTGTTGAGATAAAGTTTTTTATTGAGCAGAATAACGATTTAAATTTGCTTATATATATTGTTGCGTTATGTGTTAATCTCGATAATAATAAGAGGCAGAAGATTTTAGAGGAGACGGATTTACTTAAGAGAGGAGCTTTGTTAATAGAGTTTTTGAATAAAGAGGTTGAATTTTCTGGCATAAAGAAAGACATTTTATCGAAGACAAAAGAGAAACTTGATAGTCGTCAGAAAGAGCTTTTTTTAAGGCAGCAACTTGATACAATTGAAAGTGAATTGTCTAATCTTGGTTATTCTGGTGACGACGATGATATAAGTAGGTTAAAGGCAAAGGCTGCTAAGAAGAAAATGAGTAAAAGCACTCGTGATTTTGTTGATAAACTCTTAAAAAAGGCTAAGAAGGTTACTCAGAATAGTGCAGATTATATGATTTTAATTAATCAGGCGGAGTTTATTTTAGAGTTACCGTGGAAGACATATAATGTTGAGAGTTTGGAGATAGATAAAGCAAGGGATATATTGAATGAAAATCATTTTGGTGTTGATAAGGTAAAAGAGAGGATTCTTGAGTATCTGTCTATTTATAAATTGAGGAATAAAGCTGTATCTGGAGATATATTATGTTTAATTGGACCTCCTGGAGTAGGTAAGACTTCATTGTGTAGATCAATAGCTAAGGCGTTGAATAGAGAATATGTTAAGGTTTCGTTAGGTGGTATTGATGATGAGGCAGAAATAAGAGGCCATAGAAAGACTTATATTGGTGCTATGGCAGGTAGAATTTTGAAAGGATTACAACATCTTAAAACATCTAATCCTGTTTTTGTTTTAGATGAGATTGATAAGATGACTAAATTCCAAGGTGATCCAGCTGCAGCACTTTTGGAGGTTTTGGATCCTGATCAGAATAGTGAGTTTGTAGATCATTATGTTGAGACACCCTATGACTTATCTAAAGTGATGTTTATTGCCACTGCTAATGACTATAGCAGCATTCCTATTGCTCTAAAAGATAGATTGGATATAATCGATGTTAGTGGGTACGCCGTAGAGGAAAAGCTTCAAATAGCTAAGGATTACATAATTCCTGAATTAATAGAGGAGAATGGGTTAAGGTCTGCAGGTATATCAATAACTGATGATTGTGTTTTGAAGATAATAACTGATTATACACGTGAGTCAGGGGTTAGAGGACTTAAAAGGATGTTGAATAGTTTGATAAGAAAGGTATGCCTTAGGGTTGTCGAGAAGAAGGATTTTGATAAGGTTTTGACTGCTGATAATTTGGAATCGTATTTAGGGATTGTTAAATATAACAATGACCGTGCAGGGAAATTAGTAAAACCTGGAGTTGCTATAGGTTTGGCATGGACTCCTGGTGGTGGAGATATTTTGTTTTTGGAGTCTGTGAAAATGAGTGGGAAAGGGAAATTAACGTTGTCTGGTAGTTTGGGAGATGTAATTAAGGAATCTGCTAATTTGGCATTTATTTATATTAAGTCGCACGTAGAAGAGTTGGGTTTGGATTCTAAAATGTTTGAGAAGAGTGATTTTCATATTCATGTTCCTGATGGTTCAACGCCTAAAGATGGTCCTTCAGCTGGGATTACTTTATTTTCAACATTGCTTTCGTTATTGACTGGTAAGGTTATAAAGAGTTCTTTAGCAATGACTGGAGAGATAACATTACGAGGTGAGGTAACCGCTGTCGGAGGGATAAAAGAAAAGGTTTTAGCAGCTAAGAGGGCAGGTATAAAAACAATTATAATGTGTAAGGATAATAAAAAAGATGTTTCTGAGATAAAAAAAGATTATATTTCAGGACTTAAATTTTTGTACGTGTCACAGATTAAAGAGCTTCCGAAACTTATATTTTAGGTATACAAAATAATTTTTTGAGTTATTTATGAATATTTTTTTATATTGGTATATATATGCGTAAGTTGTATTTTATTCTTAGTTGTTTGGTTAATAGTTTTACAGTATTTGGTTGTTGTGGTTCTACTGAGAAGAAAAAGTTTAAGAAACTTGTCTGTGAGTGTTTTGGTATAAAAGAGAGTGATATTGTTGGAGTGTATTATGGGTATGGTGATAGAGATTTTGAAACTTATATTGAACAAGAGGCGTCTAATGAGGTGTTGAATTGTAGGTGGTGGATTAAGCATGAGGTTAGTTGTTATCTTTTAGTTTGTTTTATTAGGTCTGATATTAATCCTGATCTTAACAAAGTAAGGCTTATTAATTCTTCGTCTGAAAAGAAGAAGGACCTTCATAAAGGTTTTTCTGTATGTAAAAAATGGGGGTTGAGGATTATTATGAATTGAAGAAGTTTGACAATTTTCGTAAAGATGGTGATTCGTAGTAAATTGTTTTGGGAATTTTGTTATTGTGTGTTTTTTTGTTATCTTACTTTCGTGAACAGATTGTTTTTAATATTCTATTGTTTTGTTGGGAATGTAGCGTTTGCTGGGTGTTGTACAAAGAGTAAGTTAAAGAGGATTTTGTCTGATTGTTTAGGTATTAAAGATAGTGATATATTGTGGATAAGTAGTTCTTCTAAAATCGATATTACAACATTTCAGGAAAAAGGTGGGGAGAGGTGTTATGTCGTTTGTAGGATTGGCAATAAATATTTTACTTGTGCTTGTAGTTGTGATGTGAAGCCTAATTTGAATAAGTTAGAAGAGGATGCTCCTAGTACTGATTCTGAGTTTTATGAGATGTTAGCAAAAGGGTTGTTTGTGTATTCTTATGAAAATAGTCATTATTATCGTTTCAAGTCTAGTTAAGTATGATTTTGTTTAGTTTTTTTAAGAGATAGTTTGTTTTATATTATTGTTATGAAGAGAGTGTATTTAATATTATGGTGTTTGGTAAGTAATACGGTATTTGCTGGGTGTTGTGATTCAGAGGGATTTCATAAAGATGGGTTATTATTAGAGAAACTTAAATTTAAGAAATTTATTAGTGAGTTTTTTGGTGTTAAATGTAGTGATGTTGTTAGAGTGTGGTCGAGAGGTGATTTTAATAGAGGTATTGAAAATAACGAGGTTAAACTCGAAAATGAAGATTGTATGAATGAAATCAAGTGTGTTGTTTGTCGTCGTGCTGGTAATGAGTTTATTTTTTGTTCTATTAGTTGTGTTTTGCCTACTGACGCGATTAGGGATAAGGTTATAAACATAAATGTAGATGATACTGTTAATGAATCTACACTAGGGTCAATGCTTTATGTAAAACACTTTAATGGTGGAGGTCCTAACTTTTATGTTAAAGTTGACTAGTTATCATTTGTATATTACGATAATGTTTGTATTAGATTCGTTTTTAGACGTTTTTTGTTTTTAGTTTATTTTTAATTATTAAATGTTTTTTAGATAGAAATTTGGATTTATTTTTTTTTTTTTTTTACCTTAAGTTTATGAGTAAAAGTTTAGTATTATTTGGGTGTCTTTTTAGTAATGTAGTGATTTTTGGGGAATGTTGTTGTGGTGAGAAGGAAGATGTTGAATTACAATTGGAGTTTAAGAAGCTTGTTATGAAGTGTTTTGGTGTTCAGGAGAAAGATATTTTACTTTTGTATGATTCTAGATGTACGCATATGTTTTTTTATGATAGAAAGGACTTAAATCAAAAGGCAAAGAAGGACAAAATGAATGTAGAAAAAATTAATGGTTTCAAGTATGCTTTTTTCCATAGGAAGAAAGAAAAGTATGTGTGTTGTTTTGTTAAAGGGAATATAAAACCTAAGTCTGATGAATTTAAAGATACTGAAGAGATGAGGTCTATTCCACCTCCTGATTTAGAGTTGAATGAAGGTATATATGTTCGTGCATCAGATTATGATGATAATAAACATAGAATGCTTTACAGATTCAAGGTTTAGTGGCTTTGGATTATATCGTCTTAATAGTGGTGCTTTTAGGGTTAGTGTGTCTTGTTTTTAACGTGTAGTTTTGTAATGTTGGGGTAGGTCGTGTATTGGTTTGAATTCGGAGTTTTTATTTACTAGTTTGTATGATTAATATTGATAAATTTTTTTAATGGTATAATTTTTATAGTAAAGTAATATGGAGGACGAGAGCGAAATGTTGATAAGGAACGCAAAAAATAAATGGGAGAAGTCAAAAATTGTGCAGAAAATGAGGGCAGCGAGGTATTATGTAAAGCCTAATGTTATGCGGAGGAGGGAATTATCTAGTTCTCTTTATCTTCAAAGGAGAAAGAGCCTTGAGGATGTTTAGTTAATAGGGATTATAGCTCAGCTGGTAGAGCTCATGACTTATGATCATGCGGTCCTTGGTTCAAGTCCAAGTGATCCCACTTTGTTTAAAAAATTATTTTGGTTCTATGGTTGAGAAAAAGGTTGCTAAGATAGGGGATAGTTGTATAAATTGTGGTGTATGTTATGGGGTATGTCCATTTAGTGCAATTAATGAAGCTGGAGATAGTAGTGGCATTAGTGATGAGTCGGTTGTAAATGATGAACACTATTTTGTTAATACCGAGAAATGTGTTGGTTGTGGAAGGTGTTGTAATGGTTGCCCTATCGGGAATATAGAGATTGTTGATGTAAATTAGACATAATAATTTTTTTTAGAAATATTTGATTAACTAATTAATTAGATTTGTTTGTATGGTTGGATTGATAGGAGAGAAAGTTGGAATGAGTTCTGTTTATGATGAGAATGGCGTTAATATACCTTGTACTGTAATATGGAGTGCGGGTTGTGTCGTAACTCAGGTAAAAAATATCGAAAAAGATGGATATAACGCAGTTCAACTTGGTTATGGGGTTAAAAAGAGTAAAAATATTTCTAGAAGTGTGTTGGGGCATTTGAAGGTTGCTGGTGCTGATTCTTGCTTGGTATTGAGAGAAATAAGGGATTTTAATAAAGATGTTGTGTTGGGTCAGAAGTTGCTTATATCTGATTTGTTTAGTGTTGGGGATGTAGTTGATGTTATTGGAAAGAGTAAGGGTAAAGGTTTCCAAGGTGTAGTGAAGAGACATGGGTTTAGTGGTGTAGGTGGAGCAACTCATGGTCAGCATAATAGGATGCGTGCACCAGGATCTGTAGGCGCTTCTTCTTTCCCATCGAGAGTGTTTAAAGGGACTAGAATGGCTGGAAGGACAGGCATGGATAGGGTAAAAGTAAAGAATTTAGAGGTTGTTAGGATATTCCCAGAGGAGTCTTTGATTGCAGTTAAAGGTTGTGTTGCAGGAGACACTGGTAGTATTGTTGTATTAGAAAAAAATTAGTTTATGAGCGAAATTGATTATAAATTGCCTATTTATAATATTAAAGGTGAGAAGACAGATAGGGTTTTTGATTTGTCGTCTTTTAAGAATATAGATTTGAATGAGCATTTAATATATTTAGCTGTTAAGTGTTATTTAGCTAATCAGAGACAGGGAACACATAAAACAAAGGAGAGAAGTGAAATAAATGGTTCTACCAGGAAGTTGTTTAGGCAGAAAGGAACTGGTAGAGCTAGAAGAGGTAGTTCAACGAGTCCATTGTTGAGGGGAGGTGCAAGAGTATTTGGTCCAAAACCTAGAGATTATGGATTTAAAATGAATAAAAATGAAAAGAGATTGGCTATACTTTCTTCACTTAGATCTAAATTAGAGAATAATGTGATAAATATTGTTGATTCTTTTATGATTTCAGACCATAAGACAAAGAATTTTGTTAATGTTATGAATGATTTAAAGATGTCAGGTAAAAGGAATTTGTTAATATATGGTTCTGAAAACAATAATTTAGTTTTAGGTAGTAGGAATTTGGAAAATGTCGATGTGAAGCTATTTAATTTTATTAACACATATGACGTAGTTTTGTCCGATAAAATATTTTTTGAGGAGAAGGCGATTTTAGGATTTTTAGATAGAATGAAAATATAGGTTATGAAAAAGAATTTTTGTTTAAGTAAGAATATTATTAGTGAAAAAAGTTCGTTATTAAACTCTAATAATTGTTACGTTTTTAAGGTATATAAAGATGCAAATAAAATATCTATAAAGAATTGTATTGAGAGTTTGTTTGGTGTTAAGGTGAAATCTGTCAATACAGTTAATATGTTAACTAAAGGTTCTACACGGTATAATAAAGGTTATAAAACAAGTAAAAGGATTACTACTTATAAAAAAGCCTATGTTTTATTATACCCAAATGAAGAGATGAACTTTAGTAATATAATGTAGTTTATCATTGTTTTGTGGATTGTAGAGTTGGAATTGTGTTGTATTTTTATTTTGTTTTTTAAGTGTTATTGAATTTGTTGGTATTTCTTAATTTGTGTGTTGTTTTTTTGTATGTGTATAAAGTTTGTTTTTTTATTGTAGGTTAATTTTTATATTAAAATTTTGACTTTGTTATATGTTTTTATTGAGTATTTTATATTCTTCTTATGTATGTTCTTTGTAATGTTTGTTTTAAAGGAAGGATTTTGTGGGTGGTTAATTCTCTGCGATATTTTTTTTATTTAATTCTTAAGCGTGATCCGGTGAAGCCTTTATTTTGTAGGCGCCAACTAATCCAAGTTTTTTATTAACACTATCATATCTTTCTGTTGTAAACCACATATCTAAGCCATTGCTCCCATAAATATTTTCTAATAAAGTTGTATCTGGATTTACTCTTGATTTTAGATAATAAATTTTAACCAGTCTACCATTTGGATTACTTTTTAAACGTTTGCGGTGAGATAGTATGACTTCAACTTTAGACTTTTTATTTACTTCTTTAAAAAGGTTTTCCTCTGTTTTATTTTTGTCTGCTTCTTTATTTTTTATTTGGATTGTCCGCGTTTCAATGATGTCTTCTTTTTTTATTTTAAAAGCTTTTAAAATGAAATCTAGGTTTTGATCTTGTTCGGTTTGCTTCTCGTCTTGTTTTTTATTATTACAGCAGCATGTACATTTAGGGATAATGTAAGTTTCTACTGTGACTACTAATATTAAATACTGACAAATTCTGAATGACTTCATTGTATAACTGTTATATTTTTTTGTTGTTATAAAAAATTTGAAAAAATTTTTATCCTTTTCTTTTTTTATATCTTTTCCCACACATCCGTCTTATTGGCTGGTTCTGAGGTTATGTACATTATATTATTAGTTTGAATTCTAAAGAAGTCACATAAAAGTTTTTTTTGACCTCTTCTTCTTCTTTTATTACACTACCGTTACGTTAGAACAACAACCTACAATGACATATAATTATCTCTAATTTAACTTGTATTGTTTTGATGTTTTTAGATATATTCAAAGTTTATATTGTTTTTTGAGTCGCAGAATTTGATTCCGATAGAGTATAGTTTGTTTCTGATAAAATCTACTTCAATATAGTCCTTTTTTTGTTTTGCGTTTTTGTATAGTTCTAGAAGGATATTAACAATGTTTTTATTGATTTTAGGTTCTTGTAGGGCTAATATATTTTCGACGACATTGATAAAACTATCTTTCATTTTTAGGAATGTATCTTTGTTTATATTATTAATGGCGAGATTATTGTTTCTGATGTCGTTAATAATCTTTGTTAGATTAAAGATGTTTGAAATTACTTTTGGCGTGTTTATGTCGTTATTTAATTCGTTGAAAATATCATTTATATTATCTTCAATTATGTTGTTTATATCATTATTGCTGCCTGTGTATTCAGTCTTATATTCTATGTTTTTAATATCTTTCAGTGCGTTGATTAATTTTATATAACCTTTGTGAGCAGCTTCTAGGCTGTCTTTGGTTATTGTCAGTGTGCTTCTGTAATGTGTTTGTAGCATCAGAAACCTTAGATCCATTGGAGAAAATGTTTTGTTAAAAATGTTGTTTGTATTGAAGAATAGATCTTTTAGTGTTATATAATTGTTTGCACTTTTACTCATTTTCTTCCCATCAATGTTTACTAGGTTTGTATGAACCCAATAATTTGCTAGGTTTGTGTTATGTATGACATTGCTTTGTGCTAATTCTGCTTCGTGGTGTGGAAATTTTAAATCATAACCGCCTCCGTGTATATCAAATAGTTCTCCTAGATATTTGGTACTTAGAACTACACATTCTGTGTGCCATCCTGGATATCCGTATCCCCAAGGAGAGTTCCATTGCATAATATGTTTACTATCTGCTTTTTTCCATAATGCAAAGTCTATGTTGTTCTTTTTTTCATTTTGATTGTCTAGTTCTCGTGTCTCTGGCATCATATCCTCAATTTTACGTCCAGATAAGATTCCATATTTTTGAAATTTTTCGTTATATTTTTTTACATCAAAGTATATTGATCCGTTTATTTCGTACCCAAATCCTTTGTTTAGTATTGTTTTTACATTTTCAATTTGTTCATTAATGTAACTTGTTGCCTGTGGTTCGATGTTTGGCGGTAATATATTTAATATTGCCATGTCTTCTCTATATGAGTTCATGTACTTTTGTGCGATTTCCATTGGTTCTATATGTTCTTTTATGGCTTGTTTTTGTATTTTATCTTCTGTATCATCTGCGTCGTGTTCTAGGTGCCCAACATCGGTGTAGTTTCTAATGAATTTAACGTTATATCCCAAATATTTGAAGTATCTGTTTAGTATATCGAATGTAATTGAACTTTTTGCATGGCCTATATGGGCTAATCCGTAGACTGTTGGTCCGCAGAGATACATTTTGACTGTATTTTTATCTATTGGCTTAAATTCTTCTAGTTTATTTGAGTATGAATTGAATATATAAATCTTACTTCTATCTTTATCCATATTTTAATTGATTAAAAATTTGCGTTGTAAAAAAAGAATATTGTAGTTACTATTTTATAGAAAAGTATAATTTAGAATTATTTTTTATTAGTATAACTACTAGGTTAGTCTATGGATAGAGTCGATAGAATAGAAATTTCTTCTATATGTTTGTATAAATCATTATTACGTGTTTCTGGTGTGATTGTAAATAAACCATTAGTTCCTGTATTAGAGGATTTTTTGTTGGAAATTAATGGTGATGTGTTGACTATTACTACGTCTGATATGAGTACAACTATGTATACAAATATTGGATTGGATGGAAACTATGGTAATTTTAAAATAGCTGTTCCTAGTAAAATATTGTTGGAGACATTGAAAAATTTACCTGAGCAGCCTATTGAATTGATTAATGATCCTGTAAAAAATATTTTGACAATAAAGTCATTGAGTGGAAAGTATAAAATAATGTGTGATGATCCAGGTATTTATCCTCAAGATGTTAAAGTAAATGTCGGTGAGGTTAATAGAATATCTATTTCTGGAAAGAAGTTAATTGAATCGATTGAAAATACTATAGTGGTTGCTAGTGGTGATCCTTTAAAACCTGTTATTAATAGTATTTTATTTGAAGTGAATAATAATGAATTAGTGTCTGTAGCAACAGATATTCATAGATTGATAAAATATAGTGTTAGCTTAGGAGATTGTTATGGTAATATTAGGTTTGTGGTTCCTAAGAGGGCATTGGTTTTACTAAAGAATATTTTGATTCACGAGGATATACAATTTTGTATTACTGATAGGTATATGTATTTAGAATCTGGTAATGATGTGTTTATAAGTGCTTTGATTAAAGAAGAATATCCAGATTATGAACGTGTTATTCCAAGAAATTATAAGAATACTTTGTTTATAAATAGGCTTGAACTCTTAGGTGCGTTAAGGAGATTGGCTGGGTTTACAAATGGTATTAATTTTCAGATAAAGTTTAGTATTTCTACAAATAAGTTGACTTTGATAGCAGAAGATACTAATTCTGAAAATGATGGTGTTGAAGAAATTGAATGTAATTATAATTATCAGGATTTGATGATTTCATATAATGTAAAGTATTTGCTAGAAATATTGATGGATATAAAAACTGACACCGTTTTGATGATGTTCTCTGATCCGAATGATAATATGATATCAAATAATGCGACTATAATAAAACCATTTCACGATAAAGAGTCGTGTAATTATGATTTTATTGCTTTAATAATGCCTATATTTATATAAATTATGTACTCTGATAAGGTTATTGATCATTTTGAGAATCCTAGAAATGTCGGTGAGATTAAAAATGCTTCTGGGATTGGAACTGTAGGAAATCCTAAGTGTGGAGATGTTATGAGAATGTATATTTTGGTTGACGATAATACTAAGATTATTAAGGATTGTAAGTTTAAAACTTTTGGATGTGCTGCTGCTATAGCTACTTCAAGTATTGCAACTGAGATGGTTATCGGGAAGACTATTTATGAAGCTGTAAAAATTACTAATCGAGCTGTTCTTGATGCATTGGATGGACTACCTGATACCAAGATACATTGTTCATTATTAGCAGAAGAGGCAATAAATGCAGCTTTATTAGATTATTCAAAGAAGAAGGGTATAGTGATAGAAGGGTTAAAGGATATTAAGTGTGATTTTAGAGGGTAATTATTTTTTATTTTTTTTTAACTAAATTTTCTTAACTTAATATATAATCGGTTTATGAAATGTATGTTAATGTCTAGGATTATTTTTATATGGTTAATATTGACTTCTATTGATTTTATTTATTCTGGATCTTGCTGTTGTAGAAAGAATGAGAATAGTGGTGGGAGTAAGACTAATTTAACAAGTAGTCGTGGTAGTGGAAGTAAACCAGTGGATCCAACTAAGGGGCTTAATCCATTAGTTAATCCAGAAGTTAAACCTGAAGTGGAAGGTAATTCAGAAACTAAAAATAATGAGATAGCAGTTGCTATAACAAATGTGTTGAATAATAGAACTGGTACAAATAGAGTTAATATAATAGATAATTTTGTAGTAGTGGAGAGTGGAGATAAATTTACTATTAAATATGGTAGATTTACTGGCAGTATTAAAATAGGAGATGTTGATATTAATAATATTACTAATTCAAAACTTACAATTGACGAAATTTCTCGCCTTGATGGAAATATTATTATCTTTAATAGGGACAAGTGTAAGTTAGGAGACTTTGTAGCTGCTCTTGGTTTATTGCAAGTAGTATCTAGGAATGAAAATAATGAAGAATATTTGGCTGTAGAGGATGTTAATGGATTATGTATTTCTTTTGATGGATTAGATAATTCTGGTAATGGTGTTTATATTAATTTAAATAATGGGTTGGTATATAAGTGTGATAAAAAAGGATATATTGGTAGGGGAAATAATAATATTAACAATGACAAATATTCTAGAAGGTTTACTCCATTTTATAGAGAGAATAATTATTACGCGCTTGGTAATGTAGATGGAGAATATGTACATTGGGCTTCTAAGAAGAGTGGTGATCCTAAAGTCATTTTTGTAAAACCAATACTTAAAAATGAGACTTTGAATAATTTCATATTTAAGATAAGAACAGTATAATATAGTAGTTTTTAAATATTTTTCAAATAATTTTTTTATATTTTAAACATAAATGGTTTATAAAAAGTGTATTAAAGGCTAAATTGATATTGATATCATTATTATTTATTTCTATTAATTTTATTTATTCTGATGGATGTTGTGGGTGTGGTAGGCATGGTAGAGAAGGTGGTGCTAAGTCGAAAAGTAATTTAGAAGGTTCAGGTAATTCTGGGGTTAAGGTATCTCAACAGATAATAAAGGTGAAGATATTGGTGGGAAGTTTATAAAGAACAAAGCTGGAGATGATAGTGGGAAGATTGTAGAAAATCCTGGTGTTTCAAACAGTGTGAATAAAAATTTAGATAAAAAATCTATAGAAGAACAGACTGTGGAAGCACTACAATCTTAAGGTGAATTAAATGGTGGATTTAAGAATGATGATGTGTACAATGAACCTATGTCTAACATTTCTAAGCATTCTGAAGTGAATGATTTTAATGTTGAGAATAATACAGAAAAAAATATGAATGTTTTACAAAAAGATGGAGATATTTCGTCTAGTAGTGTGAATGGTCCCTCTATTCCTAGTTCATCTATTATTACAACTGTGGGAAATACTACAAATTTGTGTAGTAGTACTGTACAACAAACAGGAGGAGAAAATAATATTAAAAGCACCGAAAGTAAGTTTAATGAAATGACTGGTGAGTCTATACCTATTCCTATGTCTGTTAAATATTCGAAAAATCTTAATTTCAGTAATGAAGAAGTAGAGCAAAAAGGTAATTTAACATGTAATACCAAAGAGTCTACTCCTGGTAGTGTACCTGTTAGCACTGATGTAAATAAAAATTGGGATAAAAAGGGAAGGAAAGGTTTCTCTTTCTTTTCACCTACTACTTGGCGGTTATGGTAGAGTGGCGCTTGATTGAGCAATATATCTGAATTCATGTTCATTATTTAATATTAGTTCCTAGATTATTTATATCAAAGACACTAAAGTGTATTAATGTTTGTACCAAAATAGGTGATGTAATTAATATCAATATTTTTGTATTTTGAAGAGAAAATGATAAACTTAAATTATTGATAAATTATGAGAAATTTGCTGAAATCTATAATAATAGCTCTTATGTTAATTGGAAGTTCTATTGATTTTATCTATTCAGGTTGTTGCAATGGTAATAGTGGTGGGGGTAAGACTAATTTAACAAGTAGTCGTGGCAGTCGAAGTAAACCAGTAGATGTATTAGGGAATAAAGGTAAACTAGTAGATAAACCAGTAAGCCAAGAGGATGAGGTAAAGAAGCGTCAGGAGGAAGAAAGGGAAAAGCGTGAGGCGGATAGGAATGAATTTGAAGGAAAAGCCAAAAAGGTGCAGAATGCTTTGAATACTTACTTGGAGAGTAATGGCATGAAGAATAGATGCTCTTGTACATATAGGGTTGCTGCTAATAATGGTGGAATTTTTATTACGTGAGGGTCTGTTGATTTTCCTATTTATCATTCAATAAATGAAATAGTTACGGCTCTTGATAGAAACGATAATATTGGTGGTTTTAGTATTAAAATGGTATTAAGAAATAGCCCATATAAATACAATTTTGTAGACGAACTATATACGTTGGATAGTCTAATAGCATCCATTAGTGTAATACCTGATGTATTAAGAGTAGGCAATGCAGAGTATTTGTGCGTGAGGGACGTTGACGCGAAATTAACAGATAGTGATGATATTGATGTCTATATTAATTTGTCAGACTGTATTCCTTTTTATTTAAGTGGTGATGGTCTTGATAATTACTACTTAACATGTTTTAAGTTTACAAATAATGGATGTAATTTTATGATTGATCCTATTTATTATAGAAATTGGAAGTATTATAAAGGGAAGGAAGGTTCTACTGAAAAGACAGATGATAATCCTTCTGGATATGAAATTTTGCGTGGACCTATTAATGGGAACGGGATTGACCCTGCTCTACTCTTTAAACGTTCTCCTGGATCAGATGTATTTTTAAAAAAAATTAAATTTAAAATGGTTTCTTAATATGTTTTATTAAATAGATGTTTTGATTGAGTAGTATTTTTTTATTTAATTTTTTTTAGAATTTTTTTATACTTAAATTAAAGCATTTATGAAATGTATGTTAATGTCTAGGATTATTTTTATGTGGTTAATATTGACTTCTATTGATTTTATTTATTCTGGATCTTGCTGTTGTAGAAAGAATGAGAATAACGGTGGGAGTAAGACTAATTTAATAAGTAGTTGTGGTAGTGGAAGTAAACCAGTGGATTCAACTAAGGGGCCTAATCCATTAGTTAATCCAGAAGGTAAACCAGTAGATGTATTAGGAAATAAAGGTAAACTGACAGGTAGTTGGAAGGCAGGAGTAAAGGCAGATGGGGATGGACAAGTTGAAGTAAATCCTGATGATAAAGAGAGGAAGCGTCAGGAAGAGGAAAGAAAAAGAAAGGAAGAAGAAGAAAAACGTAGGAGAGAATTTGAGGAAGATGTAAAAAAGGTGAAAGATGCTGTAGATAAGTATTTAGGTACCAAAGGAATGGGCGGACGCTGTTCTTTTGGCTATAGTTCTTCTAGTGGCCGAATTTATATCGATTGTTGTAATTTTTCTTTTACTATTTATCAGACAATAAATGAATTGGTTGATGTTGTTAAAGCAGGTGGAGATGTTGGTAATTTTATTATTGTTATGCCAGAAAAATATAATTTATTTAAATACAAATTTGAAGACGCGCAATACACGTTGAATGGTTTAGTATCGTCACTTAAGTTCATTCCAGATATATTACGAGTAGATGGGGATGAGTATCTGTGTGTGACAAACGGGAAATTAGGCGGTGATATGCCTGTAATGGTCTATATTAATTTGTCTAATTCTCTTCTTTATTGGCATTATGTTGACTCTGAGAATAATTACTACTTAGGAAAGGTTGTTTTTACAAAAGACGGATACATTAACCAGGAAGAACCTCCTTATTACAGAGATGGGGAGTATTATTCTAACGAAGAAGGAGATGAGATTACAGATAAAAATCCTCTGGGGTATAAAGTAATTGACAAGAAAACGGCTAGTTCAAAGTTTAAAATGATGACTAGAGGTGGAGATAAATTCCAGAAACAGTTAGATGCTGTTAAGTTTAGAATGGTTACTTAATGTATCTTATTAAATAGATGTTTTGATTGAGTAGTATTTTTTTATTTAATTTTTTTTAGAATTTTTTTTATATTAAATTAAATGATATGGAAGATGTATTAAGAGATAAAATTGTATTTATATTGTTAATATTAGCTTCTATTGATTTTATTTACACTGGTTGTTGTAAAAAGAGAGGTAATGATGGTGGTAATAAAAGTAGCGGTAAAACTAATTCAGCAGGTAATCCAGGTAATCCAGTCGGTAGACCCGAAGAAAATCTAGCGAATACAAAAAAAGATGGTTTAGCGCATGGTGATGGTAAAAAGAGCGGTGGTGGAGATAAAGGTAAAACTAGCGGGAAAGGAAAGTTAGGTTATCTAACAAGTAAGTCAGTAGGGGCTAAAAACTGGATTGGTTGGCAAAAGAAGTTACCTAAGGTTGATGAGGAAACAATGAAAAAAGTAATAATAGAAGCAATTAGTAAATATATAAATGATACTGATGGTACTAATCGTAGTGGTGTAAAAATTATGATGTATTGTGGTTATGATGTTTGTTATAAATGTTTTTTTATTAATTGGAACTCTTGTTGTTACTTTAATATCACATATAGTAGTATTGACGAATTATATTCTCTTGTTCAGAAGGGTAAATTTGGTGATATTAAGGTTACAGTTAAGGAGGTGCGTTATTCTCCAGATTCTCCACAGTTTTCAGGTGTCAATTATATTTTTGATGATAGCCATGGTTTTGATTTAAAAGGGTTGTGTGAATCTCTTAATAGCCTTCCTTCGATATATCGCCCAGTAAGAAATGATTCTGATGGTTGTGATGAATATTTATGTGTAAGAGACATTAACAATACTAATATTAGGAATATGAATATTTATATCAATTTAAGGAATGGAGTATTATACTCAATTGAAGCAATGGGTGGGTTGTATAGAGTTAAGATAAATGACGATGGAAGTGTAGTTAATGATTCCACTTGTTCTTTTGATGGTAGATTCTCTGGTATAGGTAATGGTGCTAAAGAGGTGTTTAATGAGAATTTGCTTAAAAAAGAAGATATAAAGAGATTTAAGTTTGTTCTTGCTAAGTAAATGTCTTACGTTTTTAATAGTTGTATCTTTTGATCTAATTTTAACTTATGGTGTTTATTTATATTAGTTTGTATTTATTATTAATATGAATTGTTATCTGAAATAATTTACAATTTCTACTTGTTTTGATAAAAATTAATGTTATTTTAATAAGGATATTATGTTATTATTACTGTAGATATTAAGAATGAAAGAATGACAAAAAATATCGAACATATTAATGACTGTTTCTTTTGTTAAAATACTCTTAAATTCTGTTTTATTTTTAATGTATTCTTTAAAAATACTATTTAATTTATTGTATGTATATCCACCAATTTGAAATCTTATATAATCTAAATATTGTCGAAAGTCTTCTCTGTCACTGAATTTCATTTTACCATTTTTGGCAGAGTATTTTTTAATATAATCTTTAAAAAAGTTATATATTTTAGTTAAAACTGATTCTAAATATCCATTACGTTTGTCTTTTTCTAGTAATTTTGTAAAGTAGATTAGTAGTGTTATTAGTTTTTTATTAATATCAGCTTTTTCTTCATCTGTGAAATCTGTAAAATTATCAATTGACTCTTCCCAGGATTTATAATGTTCAGTATTTTTATCTTCTTCCGATATTTTATTTGTGTTTATTGATCTGAACATGTATTTAAAGAGTTCTCTATATTCTTTTTCGTAATTATATATTTCAACTTCATCGCTTTGTCTTAAGTCTAGAGCATAAACTTTATTATTTTTGAAACAAACATTATCATATTTATACCATGGATCAATGTCATCTATTCCAAGAATGTAACACCAAAATCTAAATTCATTAATATTTACCCTGCTATTCAAGATTTTTTTATTTCTTGTTGTTACGTCAGTCCCAAAATCTAGAAATATGTAGCCTTTTTCAGTAACATCTTCAGTAATTACAACTGATGTGTCTGGGTCATAATAATAATTAAATGGCAATAGATTAAGCATCTCTGCACCTTTTAACATATAATATGTTTCAGTTATAGATATGTTGTTATCTTTTTTTATGAAGAAATGAAAAGTTATGCCGGATTGAGATTTTATTTCTGCTTTTTTTATATCATTCTTACCTGTATTTTTGAATTCAATTTTTTTTACATTAAAAGTCCCACTTAAATTTTTCTTCTTTATTAATTTTTTTATGAACTCACATGTTTTATCGAATGCTTTTTTTCTATATTCATTATTACCTCCAAAGTAGAAATCATCTTCTTTTTCGAAAATTAAAGCTATTTCAGTTGTGTTTATATTTTCATCAACTAGATCTGGATAATTTTCATATATAGAGCAAATTTCGTCATCAGTTTTTGAATTATCATTTGTTATTTTAGGAATTGTAATACTATTTATATCTTTTATTATTTCTGGAGTATTTTCATCACCGTTTTTGATGATTTTCTTAGTACTTTTATTTTTTTGTAGATTCAATTTTGTGCTCTTTTTATTATTTAATTGTGGTTTTTTACAACATTTACAACTGACGCAACCGTTAATATTTAAGAAATATATTGAAACTAAAAAAATTACAATAGTCTTTTTAGTAATTTTTTGTGACATATTATATAGTTAAGGAAATTTGTTATTATTTAATAATTTTCTGTAAGTTAAATTTGATTTTTATTGCATTTTTATATCTATTATTTGACTAGGTGATGTTTTTAAATTATTTCCTTGTAGATCATTATATAGAAACGAGGATTTACCCATCCGTCAAAATTATCTACATTATTCCAATATTCTAGATCTTTTATTTCTGAAATTTCATTAAATTGGTATTTTACATAACCAACTTTTTTCCTACTATTATCGTTTTTATCAAAAACTGGTAATATCGTAACAAAATCAGTACTTCCTAATGATGTTTTGCATAAAGATGTTTCCCCACAAATTCCAATAATTCCTATTAATTCATATTTCTTTATATCATTATTTAGTTGCTTCCTTTCAATAATCTCATCTATTTTAATTTTGAACATGTCGTTATTGTATAATATAAAATAATTATTTGTGTTACATTTTTCGTTACCTAATGGCCATGGGTAAAATATATCTTTTTTTGGACTTATATACCAAAATCTTTCTAAAAAATAAAAGCCCATAATATCACAGAGTTGGCTGTAAGGATCTCCATGATATATACCATTATTAAAAATTTTGTCTAGTTCATTATTATTTTCAAGTTTATTATTTAGTATTTTATTAAAATTTGCTGAAAGTTTATTGGTGAATGTATTTCCCTGTGCTATTTGTTTTTCCTTTCTTTTTCTTGTTTTTTCTGGAAGTTGATCAATATCTGTGGTTTGATTGTTAGATAACTTGTATGAAAGCCATCCATCTGATATAAAAAATCTGAGAATTGCTATGTATGAACAATTATTATTACCGTGTTTTATATTTAATGGGACTAATACATTTTGACCGCTATATAGGAAGTATTTTTCGTAGTTTATTATTTTCATAGGTAAATTTTTTTTATAAGTTTTATTTGTTTTTGGTTCTTCATTGTTTTTTATAGTTAGATTTTGTTCTTCTTTATAATAACAACAACATTTTGCCTTACAAGAACTATTTACACAACCACAATAACAGTAAACAGTATTTAAAAGAAGCAATAAAAATTTTAATTTCATATATCATCTGTTACTAAAAAAGTATCAACTTAAAGTTGATATGCAAAACTTCCTGCAGAAAATCTCACAAATGCTTCTACTTCCCAAGACGCCAAACTACTGTTACATTGTAAGTACATAACTTGCCCCATTCTCTCTTATAAAATTATACAATATTGCCATAAATTATTTTGACCGTAATTATAACGAAATTAAGATTATACAGGTATTAGCCAATTACATATGTAAAAAAATTTGCGTAGAAAGGTTTTTGTATTTTTTTATATAACATATTGAATATGTTTTATAAGTTGTTACTTTGCCTGTTTTTTATGGTTGGCGTTAATATATTTGCTGATAATGATGATGTATTGGATAACCCTCCAGTAGCTAAATTGGTATTTTATGAGGCTGCAAAGAAGGGGTTATTACCAAATGTATATTATCAGCCAAAAGTAGCGATACTTGATCATTTTTTCTTTGGTACAACAGTTGGTTTTGATATCAAAAAATGGAAGCTTTCAAAAATTCTTGAAATTGGGACATGTGGATTTAGAATGGATATTTTAAATACGATTTTTGATTTTATATTGTACAAATCTAAAAGTGATGTTACTAGGTTTAAATATGATGATTTTTTGTCAGGTTCTTGTTGGAATGTATTCAAAGCGTGTTTTATGACAAATGTTGTTTTTGGATCGTTTTTTTTAAGAGTTTTATTTTTTAGAATAAATTTTGTTGAAGTAAATTTGGGTCAGTTTGTTTATCTTGTCAATGTGCTTTTTTCGAGTGATATGTTTAGAAATGAGGAGCGTTATGGCAAAATCGTAAAATTTGCGAAGGCTAATATTATTGCATCGATATTTGTTCCTAGTTTACATATTGATTTGTCTGAATTAATATCTTTCATAAAACGTGATAAGACTCAGGATACTGGTGTAAGTGATATAATTGATAACAAAACAGAGGAGGTTAAATTGAATGATAACGCACAGGAAGTGTAGGTGTATTGTTGAAAAATTTTTGGTAAATATTGTAGCTTCAGTATTTTTTTTATTATTTCTAGTAATGTATATTTATAATCTTTTTAATTCATAGAATTTTATAACACTATTCATAGATTAATATCTTACTTTTTTTTTCTTTTTAATAAACGCCTTGTCTGAATTATCGTATTTATATTTTTCTTTACCTATTTCTTTTAGGAATTTAGATTTACCATCTTCGCTGTTAATATTAACTTCAATTGTATTAATATTATATGACATATTGATTATTCCTCTAACATCAATTTTACTATTAAAAACAAAGTTTTTGAGTTTAATTTTTTCTAGATTATTACAGTTTTCAAACATATGGAATAGGCTCTCAATTTTTGAATTTAAATTTATTTCAATTTCTTTTATGTTACTGCAAAAAAACATCCTACCAGCAGTTGTTGCATTTTCAAAATTTATGTTTTTAAGATCATCTATTTTTTCCAAATTGCTACAGTATGCAAACATAAAATCTATACATTTTAACTTTTGTGTATTAAAATTTATTATATGTACATTTTTGAGATATTTGCAGGCATAAAATAGACAAGTTGCATTTTCTAAATTTTTTGAATCACATATAGTTATGGATTCTATACTTGTTTCTCTGAAGAGGCCACAATCGCAACTGACAAATTTTTTGTTTGCATCTTCACAAAATATTATATAGTTTTTGTTATTTGAGAAGACAAATGCTAATATGTATGGTTTTGACTCATAACCCTCGTATTCTATGTTTATTCCTAGATTTTCTACTTGCTCTTTAGTTTGTTCATCTTTTATATCTGTTTCGTATATTGTTGTTGCGTTATGGAAGTTTTTGTTTATGATTGAATTTTCCGTAGATGAGATATCATCTATTTTTTTGATTTTTACTTTTTTTGATCCATTTATTTTTATATTAATTTGTGTTTTTTCTATTTTGTCTTCTTTGGTTTTAGTTTTATCTTCTTTTGGGCTAGTCTTTTCCTTTGTTATTTTACTTATATCTACTTGTGGGGGTAGTTTTTCTTCACTTAATTTCGTCTTTTTCGTTTTTGTTGGTTTACTATAAATTGGAGGTGTTATTTTAGTTTTTATTGGAGGTATAGATTTTTTAGGTTGTGTTTGTTTTGATTGGCCTTTTGTGCGTTTTTTACAGCAGTTACAGAGTATGATTGAATGCATGGTAATATCAAAATATATTATTATAAAATACTTGATAGTCTTCATAAAATGAAGTTAAAAATATAATTAATAAAAATTAAATTTTTATAGATTTTTATACTTTTTTATATATTAGAATATAAAATCTAGGATTGCCCCAGCCACCAAAATTTTCTAATTTATTTAATTCATCAATTGACATTACTTTAGATTTACTGTTAAGTTGGTAAATTATGTATCCTTTTTTAAGTTTATTTTCATCAAAACAAGGCAATATTGAAACAAAATCTCTGTCTTTTAATGCATTTTCACTATCAAAATTTCCACAAACACCGATAACACCTATTAATTCATATTTTTTTATAGAATTATTATTTTGCTTTTTATCAATAAATTCTTCTAACTTAATTTTATTTATATCTTTATTAGCTGGTTGTCTTGGATTTTGAATTGCCAGGTAATCATTTGTATCATTTTGTTCTAATAAATTAATATATGGATCTATAACGGTTTGTATATGTCTACCTATATTTGTAGTATTAGTAACTTCGAAGTTTTCATAAAAATATATATTAATAAAATTCCATAAAAATGAATGAGCATCAATTGTTTTTTCAAGGCCGAGAATATTAATAATTTCGTTTATTTCTACATTATAATTGCCTTTATTTTTTAGTATTTTTTTAAATAATTCTGAAGTTTTATCTAGAAATTGAAAGTTAATTTTTGGATCATCTTTTATGTGATCGCTTATTTTCTTATTTAATATTTTATCTAAAAGATCTTTATCTGACAAAAGAAATCTAATAACAGATAAAATTGCACAATTGCAATTATCCCATTTTATATTTAATGGAGACCCATATTGTGCCCCACTATTTAGGAAATAATTGTAATCATATTCGTCTCTATTGTCATTAGTTGTATTATCATCTTTGTTCTTATTATAACAGCATCCACAAAACAATTCTTTAAGAGAATAAAAACTGAAAAATAATAATAAAAACTTTAAATTCATATTTTAATTTTATTTTAATTTATTAATTTCGTCGATTGTTAGACCTGATAGCTCAGAAATTAATTTAATGTCTAATTGTTTTTTCAACATATTTTTTGCTATTTCAATTTTCCCTTCTTTTAATCCATTATTGATACCTTTTTTTAGACCTTCTTTTAGTCCTATTTTTACTCCTTCTTCTATACCTTCCTCTTTTGCTATATTTTTTGCACTGTAAAAATCATTTCTACCTTCTACTATTTTATCAATTATCAATCTTTCTTCATCGTTGGTGCTTATGTATTCTAATGTTTTTTTAGCTTTTTCAATGTCTTTGTCTTCAATAGTTTTTCTATCTAGGTTTATTGGATTTGTCAGAAAATCAACCCATTTTGTTAATTTATCATTGTAATTATGACTATTAATAAGATATTTTTTAAGCTCTAAATAGATTATTTTAATGTTATCTGTCATTATTTCATAATTATCTGATTTATTTGGTTGAAAAGTCATAAAAGCTTCACTTAAAGGTTCATTCCTTTCTGTTACATTTTCTGCAAAAATCCATATTGAAATCACTCTACTTTTATTATAATCGTCGTTTTCTTTAAGATCTTTAGTAAATAATTTAGAGGCATAATAGGCGGCCCTATTCGGAATATCTTTAGTTTTTTGGCATTGCATCTCAATATCATATTTTATTCCATTATCGTCGACAGCTAATATATCCAACCTTGAAGATTTACTGTCTTTAAATATCTTTGAAATTTCATTGTTTTCTAAAGTGAGGTCCATAATATTTGGCTACCTTTTAATATAGCATTCAATAATGAGATTAAAATTGATTTATTTTTTTCAGTTCCAAATAGCATTTTGAAAATAAAATCCTCTTTTGGGTCATAAATTCTACATTCAATACCAGTCATTATGTATTTAAGATAATGAAAAACTAGAATATTTTTATTATCTTTTTCATCTTCTATATTATTATTTTTTGGATATAAAAGTTGTAGATTCTAGAATTTGATTTTTGATACAAATCTCTTTGTTCCGTAAAAAAATATATGAAATTTTTTTTTTAAGAAAGAATATTTTTTATACATAGAGTATGAATAAATATCTTAGTGTTGGTGTTATATCAGCAAATGTAGTTTTCGGGGAATCTTGTAAATCTGCAAAAGATGCAGTAATTGGCGAATTTAGGGATAAAGCTAAGAAAAAGGATGAAGAAATAATAAAAAAATTAAAAGGGTATAAAATTGACCAAAATAAGATTATAAGTCATACTAATGAACTAAATACTGATGAGTTTTTAAAAGCGGGTTTATTTGTTCTAAAAGAACCAACTGATAAAGATAAAAAGAAATTTGAAGATATATTTAAAAAAAATGTAAGAAAAATAAAAAGTAATGCTAAATATGGGCCTAACTCATTATTTTGTGTTTTCAGTATTGACGGAGGGAAAATCAAATCATATGGTATTATTGAGTTTGAGTCTCCAAATGATAAATCTGAATATAGGATTTCTGGTTGTTCATTTCTTGGTGTAAATGACCTTGATACATTTATGGACAGTTTTACAGTTTTATAAAAACTTGTAATTTTATTGCAATTTTTACAATCTAAATTTTATTATCTAAATTAAAAAAACATTTAAATTAATTGTATGATTTTATTTTCAATACTTTTATTGTACTTCTTCAATATTAAATATTTTAGCGATTGATTTTATAACGTCGTCTTTGGAACTTTTATCAATGTAACTCCTTGTGTATTCCTACCAGCTATTCTAATATTGTTTATAGATATTCTAATAGCTACCCCAGAGTTGTTAATGATCATCAATTCATCGTCTTTTTAACATCACAAATAGATACTAAAACGTCCTGTTTTTGGTGTTATATTCATTGTCTTGACACCTTTCCCTCCTCTATTTGTTATTTTATAAATATATATATCTGATCTTTTATCAAATCCTCTTTCATTTTGGATATTAGAATTTGTTGTTTTTTGGATTGTTTTATTGAAGGTGTTTTTTGCTTATTCCTTAGTATTATTTTGTTTTAAAGTTTATAAGGCATTTATTCTCTTATCTGTGACTTTATTAATACCTAGGTGGATATCCTGTTTGTGGTCCATATCCTGTTTGTGGTCCATATCCTGGCTGTTGGTAATATTGTCCCGGTTGTTGTGGATAATATCCTGGTTGTCCATATCCTGGTTGTCCATATCCTGGTTGTCCATATCCTGGTTGTCCATATCCTGGTTGTCCATATCCTGGTTGTCCATATCCTGGTTGTCCATATCCTGGTTGTCCATATCCTGGTTGTCCATATCCTGGTTGTCCATATCCTGGTTGTCCATATCCTGGTTGTCCATATCCTTGTGGGTATACCTGTTGTGGTTGTGTTGATGTTTCATTTATTTTCTTAAGCAAGTTTATTCCTTTATCAACACTCATTTCATTAATTTGTTTATTAATATCATCTTTTATTCTATTAATTAAATTTTTATCTATTGAATTGAACTTTTTATTAATTTCTGTTAACATTTTGGAGATTTTTTCATTATTCTTCAATTCATAAATTTCAATTGTTTTTTCTATCATGCCTTTAGTACTTTCAACTCCTATAAACATAGTATGTACCTCATTTTGAAGTTCAAGATTTTCATTTATGTTAGATTTATCTGTAGTTTTTAACTTATCATATTTCTTTTTTAGTGTTTCAAAGGTTTCGTTAAAGGTGTTTATATCTTTTTTGATTGTTATGAATACATTACAGTTTTCTGTATCTAATTTTTTTAGATTTTTGAGAAATTCGTTATATTCGATTTTTGTTTTTAAGTTTTCTAATAGATTAAGATTTCCGTCATACTCAATTTTAATAGCAAGGGCGGAGTATTTTTTTTCTAGTTCATTTATAAGTGGATTAAGATTTTTGATGTGTTCTTCATATTTTTTTTTAAGATCTTCTTTTTTTAAAGCCAAAGCATTGAGTGCTTCTAGATCTTTTAATGAGTAGAGTTCTATGTCTTTTATATTGTTATCTGCATTTTTTATAATACCTTTTTTTTGTTCTATTGCCATATTAAACTCATAATTGATTTGGTTAAGAGAATTACTACCACTTAGTTTGTTAACAATTCCATCTATTAAAGCTTGCTTACAGTTTTTATGGTTTTCAAAAGTTTCAACATATGTATTTTTTGTTAATTTTAATTCTTTTATTTCCTTGTTACTTACATTTAAATCACGATCTATATTTTTTTCATTTTCGATATAATCTTTGACACATTTTTTTATTTTACAGTAAGCCTCTATTGCGTTATCGCCGTATGTTTTCAATCCATTTAAATTATCGCTGTCTGTGTTTTTCAAATTAAATAGATAATTCTTAAGTTCATTAACATATTTTGAGTATATCTCTATCGTTTCCTTATATATTTTATCTACTTTTTTATTATATTCGTCCACTTTTTTTATCTTTTCCTCTTTCTTTTTTCTTTTCTCCTCATTCTCTTTATTCGTTTTTATATTTTTTGCTTCTTCTAACAGTTTATTGATGTCATTTTGTACCAAGTTAAATATGTTATCGTTATCAAATTTGTTTTTGTATTTCTCTTTTATATTTTTGAGAGTTTTCTCTACATCTTTATATTCCTTACTATTCGATCCTAATATTCTCATTACATTGTATCGTGCATCCGATACCATATTATTTACTTTATTTTTATTATCTGTTATCTTTTTATCCTTTTCTATTGCTGCATTTAATATAATTTCAGCATTTTCTGCAATCTTTTTAAGTTTTTCTACTTCTTTTTTTATTTGTTCTGATGTTTTATATTTTTCCTTTATTGATTTAATGTTCTCTATTTTGATTTTTTTATCAACTGGGTAATGGGGGTTATTGTAGTATTTTTCAATATCGAGACAAGTCATTTCATAAGCATGAGATTGGTTTTCAATATCTTCTTTTTCTTTCTGTTCTTTCATATTTTTTTCGTGTTCTTCTTTTTGTTTTTTCTTTTTTTCTTCCTCTTCTTTCATGTTTTTTTCGTGTTCTTCTTTTTGTTTTTTCTTTTTTTCTTCGAATTCTTTCTGCATTTTTCTTTCTCTTTCAATTTGTTCTTTCTTTTCTCTATCTAATTGTTCTTGTCTTTCTCTTTCTTTCTTTTCTCTATCTAATTGTTCTTGTCTTTCTCTT
>CAMNOX010000008.1 GCA_946547305.1 uncultured Cytophagales bacterium
AGAAGAAAGATACTAAGAAGAAAGATACTAAGAAGAAAGATACTAAGAAGAAAGAGTAGTCTCTAAAAAAATCTATTGTTGAGATAATTCTGTGTAGAGTGTGTAAATAATTATGTTAGAATAAGAGAACTTTCGAAAACCCAATATTAGGTAGGATTTCAATGTTGACAGGTAGTTTTATGTTCGTTATATTTTTATTTTTCCTTTGTTCTGCGTCTAGGTTCTGTTTGTTTTTCATATTTAATGGATTATTGAAAATAAATTCGCAGCCAAAAACAATCGAATAACCAAATATTGTGAGTCTGTATGCAATCTCAAATAGGTACCTTACTTTGAATGTGTTGAAAACACTAGTCATTGAATTCTCTGGCAAATTATCATCGAATATACTATTTATGTACCTTAAAATGTTATTGTTCTTTGGGATTATATTACTTGGATTATATATATTTTTAGATATAAAAAGTATCATTTCAGCACACTTCATATTATATAATGCTGTATCTGTATCCCAAATACCAAGGTTTATTAGTACATCCACTAAGGCATCTGAAAGAATATCGGTTGTAAAATACTTCATGTCGCTGTTATCTAATGGAGAACTGTAATTATTATTTAATGATGCCTTTATTTTAATTCTCTGGAAATTGAAGTATAGTCCAAAATTTGTTATAATCTCATTCATTATATTGTCGGTTAATGTTGATTTTTTATTAATTATCGAATTTAAGTTAAAAACAAGTCCAAATTTTAAACAAAGATTAATTTGTTCTAATTTTACTTTAATATCGCACAATGAGTAGTCTACCTCTGAATAGTAATTTATAACATTTAAATAATTATCAAAAGCATATTTGTCCTTAAATCGCGTATCGCCGATAAAAGGTGTTTTCTTTGCTATGTTTCCAATAATCCCTTCAATTACTATATTACTTATCTTTAGTTCAGTATTGTGGTAAAGAACATCATCTACTGTTAAATTATCGCTCTTATAAATATTACCATATAACGTTGGAACATGTAACGCGTAAAGATAGTAAAAATAGAGTGGTAAAAAGTTATTTGGTAAGAATAACGATTTATTAAAACCTAACCTCGAGTATGATAATGATAGGTCAACATTTAACCCGATGTACCTGTTAAAATAGTATGTAAAATTGACACCTGCTCTGTAATTAAACGGTTTTAGGAATTCTGTATTTTCTTTTTTTGCGTTTTTCAGAATAGCTTTATGTTTTCTAATTTTTTTTAATGTAAGTAATTTATGATGTAAAGTTAGTAAATCTTTTTTCTGTTTTGCCTCTCTATCTTCTTCATTTAGATCATTAGGTAGTTCTGGTAATAATTTTTTGTTGGTTAACTTATTAATAAAAGCCTCCGTATCACCAAGGATGTTTTTAAATATGTTTTTATAATTTTTTTCTAATAATATATTTATTTTAGTACGCTCATCACAAAAAGTGATATATGCTTCGGTCTCGTTCTTATCATTTATGTATACTCCAAGTTCATTTAATGTTTTGTTAGACATGTTTTTATCATCCTTGCTTTTTAGTAGCTTTGTGTTATATAATATATCAATTATTTTGGATTTTGCATCAATAACTGCATTTTTCTCACTGGAATCACTAATAAGACCACTAGTACATATATCATCTAATGTGTTAAGACTGACAAATCCAGACTCAAATAGTAACTTTGATAGGTTGTTATCTAAATTTTCAAATGATTCATTATATTCTGTGCAATAATCGCTTATACATTTTTCGGTATATTGGTATACATAATTGTCACTAGCTGCTTTTATAAATGAAAATTTTAAAAGATTAATAAATGCTGATTGTGATAGTGCCATGTCCTTATTTTTTAGTAGTGAAATAGTGTTGTCTTTATTGACGTCATTTGTCATGGATTTTATTAGCTCTTGTAACACTTTGGATTTTTTGAGAATTTCTATTCTTTCAACATTCGTACTTTTGTTTATATCAAGTATGTCTGTTATATTATTTAAAAGATCTTTGTTGGGAATAAGTTTAAATTTATTATTCGATGAATTCCCATCAATACCTCTAAAAATACTACTTATTGAATCATAAAGTTCCTTTACACTATTTTTACCACCAACATCTTCATTAGCGAAACAATTTACCTGAGGGCAAAGTCCATAGTTACTACTGAAACAATATTTATTTATTTCGTCTATTGGTTTCAAATGTATTGCATCAGAAAATTTTTTAGCACCATAGTCGAAATTATCTAAAGACATATATTCAGTTTTAGTAAATGGGTTTACAATCTCAAAAAGTCCTTTTGTAAGCCAAAATGGGAGTCTTAAACCGATTTCTACATATGGATATATTCTGATTTTACCAGTTGGTTTATTATTAATGATATTTTTTGCGATTTCATGAATGTCATCGCTGTTAAAAATTTTACAATCAGGTCTTTCCTTTAAATTGCAAAAACATTCCGTGAAGGTAATAAAACAAATTGCTAAACGTAATCTAGAACTCACGACTAATTGGTAGTTAATAAAATTTTTTTGATATTATAGGATAATTTCTCAACTAAAAATAAACTATTTATTATGGAATATCAGACACCATTATTAAAACAGTATTTTAGCATAGTTAGACAGTATCCTGAGACCATTGTGTTAATGAGAGTTGGAGACTTTTATGAAACGTATGGATCTATAGCGATTGAGACAAGTAAAATTTTAGGTATAACATTGACCAAGAGATCTATTGGAGGTCTTGATTCATATGATTTAGAGCTAAGTGGGTTTCCATATCATTCTCTAGATAATTATTTATCAAAATTGGTTAATTATGGATGTAAGGTAGTACTGTGCGACCAAGTTGAAGATCCAGCAAAAGCTAAAGGGTTAGTTAAGAGGGAAGTTACAGAGGTAATTACACCAGGATTGATAACGCAGGATTATGTTTTATCCAATAAGAGTAATAATTATCTAGCTTCAATATATTGCTATAAAAATATGTTTGGTGTTTCATTTTTAGATATTTCTACTGGAGAATTTTGCACTAGTGAATGTGATATAACGAATTTACAAAAGTTATTGGATTCGTATAATCCAAATGAGATAATATATTCAAAGGAACAGGAGAATTATATAGTGGCGTTAATAAATGATAAGAAACTAAATATAGATAAAAAGAAGATTAATAATGGTCTGCAGGATTGGATATATAAAAAATCTAACGCTATAGAAGTTTTAACAAAACATTTTGGAGTCATAAATATAAAAAGTTTAGGATTGGAAGATAGGCTGTTATCATTAATTGCTAGTGGTGCTATATTACAATATTTAAATGATACAGGACATAAAAATATAAGTCATATTACTACATTAAAGAAGTTAGAATACGATAAGTACATGTATCTTGATAAATTCACAATACGTAATCTAGAATTATTAAAACCTCAATACGATAATGGTTTTAGCCTATTGGACATTTTAAATAAGACAAGTACCCCGATGGGAAGTAGAATGTTAAAAAAATGGATTACGTTACCGCTAGTAGATGTAAAAGGAATAGCAAATAGACAGAATTATGTCGAAATATTTTATAATAATCCAGACGAAACTGCTAAAATAATATCTGAATTAAGTAAAATAATGGATATTGAAAGATTAATAAGTAAAATATCTATAAAAAAATCTGTTCCAAATGATTTTATTACATTAAAAGGTTCATTAAAACACTGTTGTAATATATCGATAATTCTCCAAAAGTTAGGTTTAAATGTTGTTATTTTTCAATGTAAAGAGTTCATTGAAAGGATTGAAAATACTATATCTACAAATCCTGTTCAGGGAAATTTTATAAAAATTGGTGTTAATGATAAGTTAGATGAATATAAAAGGATCAAGAATACTACTAATGTTGAGTTAGAAAAACTATTAAAGTTAGAAATACAAAAAACTAATATAAACTCATTAAAAATAGGATATAATAGAATTCTAGGTTATTATTTTGAAGTAAATGCATCTCAAAAAGATAAGGTCCCAAGTTCATGGGTTAGGAAGCAAACATTGACATCAGCTGAAAGGTTTATAAATGACGAATTAAAACTATTTGAAGAGAAAATACTAAATGCCGATATTAAAATATCTGAAATTGAAAATGAATTATATAATGAACTTGTTGAATATAGTTTAAAATTTAATAAGGAAATATTAAAAAATGCTGAGACTATAGCCGAAATAGATTGTTATATAAATTTTTCAGCCATAGCAAAAAGCAATAAATACGTTTGTCCAATCGTAAATAATGGAAATAAAATAGATATAAAGCGAGGAAGACATCCTGTAATTGAACCGACATTAGTAATGCCAGATTTTTTTGTCCCTAATGATATTTTTTTAGATGAAAATGTTCAACAGGTAATGTTGATTACAGGTCCAAATATGGCAGGGAAATCGGCTTTATTAAGGGAAACTGCATTAATTGTATTAATGGCTCAGATTGGATCTTTCGTTCCAGCGGACTTTGCTGAAATAGGTATTATAGATAGAATTTTTACTCGAATAGGGGCTTCTGATAATGTATCTTCAGGTGAGTCAACGTTCATGATGGAAATGACAGAGACAGCTAATATAATTCATAATCTAACGCGTAGGAGTCTAATATTACTTGATGAAATAGGTAGGGGCACAAGTACTTATGATGGGCTTTCAATAGCTCAGGCTATATTAGAATATTTACACAATTCAAATTATAGACCAAAAACATTATTTTCTACACATTATCACGAGTTATGTGACTTAGAAGGTAAGTTAGAGAGGGTAGTTAATTATAGGCTTAGTGTTATTGAAAAAAATGGGAAAATAACGTTTGTTCGAAAACTTGAAAAAGCTAGATGTGAATATAGTTTTGGCGTAAATGTTGCTAAATTAGCTGGAATACCAGCAGATATTATAAACAGAGCTAATATAATATTACAGAGCCTTGAAAATAAACCTAAATGTGATAATACAAATAAAAAAATAAATACTTATATTAAAACAAATGAATTAGAAAGTGAACTAAGAAATTTAAATATCGATACAATAACTCCAATCGAAGCTCTAAATAAACTAAGCGAATTAAAAAATAAGATAAAAAACAATTGAATTAAATTTTACTTATTTTTGGAAAACTGCACTTGCGGTTAAAGAATCATCGTCAATATAATTGTGAGTTTTCGAACCAATAATGCTCATACAATGAATCGTTATCGCAACTATTTTATTTGTCAATTCTTTTACACCTTTTAATTGGCAAGGATCTGAAGAAAAAAATGAAGAACTGACTATTTTTTCTCATGTCTTCTTTATAACCAAACAACCGATACTGAAAACCAGATGCTACTTTAAGTACATGTAAAACTAATTTCTCATCATCAAATAATTTTTAATATATTCCCACACTTTGTTTGAATCTTCTTTATTAATGGTTAAAATAGTTAAGACAAAAAAATATCGCATCCTTATGCTCATCCGTCAAACCATTTGGCTCTACTTTTTTGTACATATTAGACATTACTATATCACTCAATTTCTTATCATCATATTGGCTATGGCCAATAGTAAGATCATCTGGATTACCACTCCTCAGTAGACTTGTTACCTTTACTTTTACTCATATTAGGAGTCTTCTGACTAGCACTAGTTTTCTTTTTACAACGACAATCTTTACAAGGAAAAGAAGCATTTAAAAAAACATAAAAATAAAAATAACTTAAAAGTAAAATCTATTAAAGTTACTAGCATCATACTATTATATGTATAACATTTATCAATAAAAGAAATCTACTTATGTAAAATACTACATACTTTTTTATATTTGATAAATAAATCTTCGGCTGATACTTTTCTTATAACCATCTTAAAATCTATATGTGTTTTCACTTTCCCATCAATATCTTCTCTAATTAATATTTCAAAACTATCACCAACTGACATTCCGATTCTTTTTTTGTCCCTTGATTTACTTTGAATTGCACCCAATATTTCTTCATCTAATCTATTTTTCAAGACCTCTTCTCTTTTAGTAAAAATTGAATTTACAAATAATTTTCTAACATTTTTATCAAGTAATTTCCTTTCAGAAATGGTTGTTTTATCAATTTCCGTATTTGTAACTTTTTTAAAAGTATTATTATCTCTCTGCAATACACCCATATCACCAGAATAGCAGCACTTAAAACATCCAGCAAGATCATTAGAATAAAAATATAAAAAAAGTAAAAACAAAACTACAAAATACATATTTAATTATAAATTATCAGACTTTTTCCTATTATCGTTTAATTTTTAATCAAGCTAAATGGAAAAAAGAAATCACTGATAAATAATAAGGCAACGATAACTCGTAAATTTAGATTCATATTAATTGTTAAAAAAATACTCTGGGGTCTCTTTTTCTGTGGAAAGCCAATAACTACCATTTTCATCAACACTATAATAAATGTAATATATGTGTTCAGTTATTTCAAATAAACTAGGGGCTTTACTACTCTTGTCAAAAATATTGTAAAAAAATATGAAGACATCATATTTCTCACTACCTCTCGTTTTAAAATATCTAATATTTTTTGTGTTTTCTAACGCCTTTTCTTTAGAAATACCAAAATCAGCCAAAATTCTATATTCATAATTACCAATCTCCTCTTGCGTAAACTTAGGAGGAAGTTTAATATCATCTAATGTTTTATTATTATAATCCACTGGCGTAGTTGCCGAAAAACTTGGCCCATGTGGTGTAAAAGAACTTGGATTTAAAACAGGACCATGTGGTTCAGAAGTAATTTGACCGTGACTAGGATCATGACTAGGATTAGGATTAGGGTTAGGTTTAGAACTTGGTTTACTTCCTCCACCAGGTGTAGATTTGGAACTTTTATTTTTACCATTATTTTTATTTCCACAACATCCTCCTAAAATAGGTAAATTACTACTTATTGCAAGTAATACTAAACTTAACTTTGATACATTCATGTTTTAATTATAAAAATGTGGGGGGGGGAAAAAAAATTTTAAATATATTTTCTTTAAATATGTTTATTTGCTTTCGAAATTAGCCTTCAATTGCCCACAAGATGCATTTATATCATGTCCAAACTTAACCCTTACACATGTATCTATTCCTTTCGATTTTAATATATTTATAAAACATTCTATCCTTTTTTCACTGCTTGGTTTAAATATCGAATTACTAGTCCTATTATAGGCTATTAAATTTACGTAAATATTTAACCCAGACAATAATTCTGCCAATTCTATGGCACATTTTTTTGAATCGTTTATATTATCTAACATTATATATTGAATACACACTCTTCGGTGAGTTTTCTCTAGGTAAAAATTAATAGCGGACATTACTTCTTTTAAACTAAATGCTTTATTTATGTTCATTAAATTACTTCTTAATGTATCATTTGGTGCGTGTAAACTAATAGCTAAATTGGCCTTAATATCTTCTAATGCGTATTTTTTTATAAACTTTGGAATTCCAGCAGTTGAAATTGTAATACGTCTAGCCCCTATATTAAGTCCGTTTTTGTCATTAATTATATATACAAATTTCATTACATTTTCGTAATTATCGAACGGTTCTCCAATACCCATTAGTACAACAGAAGATATTTTTTTGCCTAAATTAGATTCAATAAACATGATTTGGGCAACCAATTCTGATACTTGTAGGTTCCGTATTTTTTTAGTTTTTCCAGATTGACAGAAGCTACAGCCCATATTACACCCTATTTGAGTGGAAATACAAGCTGAAATACCATATCCATGTTCCATAATAACAGACTCAATTAAGTTACCATCGGATAGTTCAAATAGATATTTTGTTGTACCTTTACTTTTTAAAATCTTTTTTGTAATTGGAAGGTTAATTGTAAAATCCTTACTTAATTTATCTCGTAAATTATTACTTAAATTCGTCATTTTTGAAAAATCATATATATTTCTTTTATAAATCCAATCAAATAATTGGCTAGCTACATATTTCTTTTCATCAATATCTGTAAAATATCTTTCTAAATCCTCGAGAGTATAGTCAAGTATATTATTCATGAAGACTTTATTAGTGAGTTACTAATGATATTGATAAATATTACAAAAAATATTTGGACACAACTATTGGTTATAAAAAAAGTAGTTATATAGTAAAAGTTTTTATAAGTTAATTTTTTATACTTAAATATGAGTTTCGTTGTTAGAGTGGTACTGAATGTACTGATATTGTTTTCTGTAAGTTATATCAATGCTGGTAACTCTAGGGATTCCTCCAAGAATAGTTGTGGGGGTTGCTGTAAGTGTGGTTCTTGTGGTGCTAAGAAAGGGAAAATTAGTACTACTAGTGGTCCTAAAAAAGGATTTGACCCTACTAAAGGAGAGAAGCCTAAAGGTAAGGGCGAGACTGTTTTTGATGAAAATATAATTAAAAATTTTGAAAAAAATGCTAATCAAGATATTGGTGCTATTGGTAATCAGTTTTTGGAGAAGATTGAAAAATCAGCAGAAGAAAGAAAAACAGAGATTATTAAGAAGAGTAAAGTGTCTAAAGATATCAAAGATAATTTTAAAGAACCACTTAAATGTATTAACGAAGCTTTTAAGCAGGTTCCACATATTGGGTTACAAAATATTGGTGCGACATGTTATATGAATTCAACTTTACAATGTTTTTGTCATATTAAAAAGTTCGTTGATTTTTTTAAATATGATCCACAAACTACAAATATCATCAAAAATGGTAAAGATAAATTATCTTCTTCATTCAAAATATTGATAGATAATTTATGGCCAAATAATTTTAATCCATCATCCCCTGAATTTAAGAAATATTATTCTCCAGATGAATTTAAAAATAAAATTTCAAAAATGAATCCATTATTTGAAGGTATTGCAGCAAATGATGCAAAAGATTTAGTTAATTTTATTATTATGACTCTACATTCGGAATTAAATAAAATTATTGAAGTAAATGAAAATCAAATAAACGAAATACTTGACCAAACTAATAAAGGATTAGTATTTGAAATTTTTACTGATGAGTTTATCAAAAAGAATGATTCAATTATAAGTGAATTATTTTATGCAATTAATTATAATATGACCCAATGTTGTAATTGTAATAAATGTATATATAATTTCCAAACATATTTCTTTATTAATTTCCCTTTGGAAGAAGTTCGTAAATATAAGATTGGACTTATGAACAACAACATGAACAATAATATGAACCAAATGAATCCTAATATGATAAATCAAATGACTATGAACAATATGATGAATCCACAATTACAAAACCAACAAATGATGATGAATCAATACAGCAATATGAATCCACAATACCAAAATCAACAAAATATGGTGATGATGAATCAATACGGTAATATGAATCAACAATTCCAAAATCAACCAAATATGGTGATGATGAATCAATACGGTAATATGAATCAACAATTCCAAAATCAACCAAATATGGTGATGATGAATCAAAATCCAATGATGATGGATCAAATGAATCAAATGTGCCAAATGTATCAAATGTGCCAAATGTATCAAATGAATAATAATATGAATAATGACATAAAAGAAGTAAACATTTTTGATTGTTTTGATTATGATAAGAAAGTAAATTATATGACAGGAGAAAATCAAATGTTTTGTAATTATTGTAGAACTAATAGTGATTCTTATATGAAAACTAATTTATATACTGGACCTGAAGTATTAATTTTAATATTAAATAGAGGACAAGGAATAGAATTTAATGTTAAAATATATTTTCCTGAAAATTTAAATTTAAGTAAATATATTGAAAATAAAGAAAGTGGATATATGTATAAATTAATTGGTGTCATTACTCATTTAGGTGAAAGTAGTATGTCTGGGCATTTTATAGCATATTGTAAAGATCCACTTAATGATAAATGGTATAAATATAATGATGCAATTGTTGATGAAGTTAAAGATTTTAAAAAGGAAGTAATTGATTTTGCGATGCCATATTTGCTATTTTATCAGAAAGTTGGCAAATAATTTGTTTTTATTCATTGTATATCATATTTATTAATTAAATTTTTTTATACTTAAATATGAGTTTCGTTGTTAGAGTGGTACTGAAGGTACTGATATTGTTTTCTGTAAGTTATATTAATGCTGGTAACTCTAGGGATTCCTCCAAGAATAGTTGTGTGGGTTGCTGTAAGTGTGGTTCTTGTGGTGCTAAGAAAGGGGAAATTAGTACTACTAGTGGTCCTAAAAAAGGATTTGACCCTACTAAAGGAGAGACGCCTAAAGGGCAAGGAATAACCGTATTTGACCCTCAAAAAATTAATGATTTTGAAAAAAATATTCAAAGCATTAGTCCTGAAACATTAAATCAAGTGACTAGTATTTTAAAGGAAAAGAAAGATAATGAGGTAGCGAAAAATATTTCAGCAGGGGCTGAAAATTCAGAAGTGAAGACGGTCAAATCTATTAGGGAAGCTTATCCGAAAGGAGGACACCATATTGGGTTAGAAAATATTGGTGCGACATGTTATATGAATTCTACCTTACAATGTTTTTTCCATATTGAAAAATTTGTCAACTTTTTTAAGTATAATGGTTGGCAGAAAAAAAAGGAGGCGCTGGGAAATAAAAACTCGTTAACTAGTTCATTTAAAATTTTAGTGGATAATCTGTGGCCGGATAATTATGATCCGAATGATCCTAATCAAAAGAATTATTATAGCCCAAAGGAATTTAAAGATAAAATTTCTAAACTGAATCCATTATTTGATGGTATTGCAGCTAATGACGCAAAGGATTTAGTTAATTTTATTATTATGACTTTACATTTAGAATTAAATGAGGCCGAAGTAAGTAATGGTGGTAATAACAATAATAATAATTCTATAGACCAAACTAATACGGATGCAATGTTAAAAAATTTTCTTAATGAAACATATAGTAAAAATAAATCAATTATAAGTGATTTATTTTATGCTATAAATCGTAATACGACTCAATGTTCTTATTGTTATAACTCCATATATAATTATCAGATATATTTCTTTATTATTTTCCCTTTGGAAGAAGTTCGTAAATATAAGATTGGACGTATGAACAATAACGTGAACAATAACATGAACAATAACATGAACAATAACATGAACCAGATGAATCAAATAAATCCTAATATGATAAATCAAGTGACTACGAGCAATATGATGAATCAAATGAATCAACAATTCCCAAACCAACAAATGATGATGAATCAATACGGCAATATGAATCCACAATACCAAAATCAACCAAATATGGGGATGATGAATCAATATTGCAATATGAATCAACAATTCCAAAATCAACAAAATATGGTCATGATGAATCAAAATCCAATGATGATGAATCAAATGTCCCAAATGAATAACATGGCTCAAATGAATAACATGGCTCAAATGAATCAAATCTACCAAATGAATCAAATGAATCAAATGAATAATAATATGAATAATAATGTGAATAATGACATAAAAGAAGTAGGTATTTTTGATTGTTTTGATTATGATAAGAAAGTAAATTATATGACAGGTGAAAATTGTATGTATTGTAATATTTGTAAAAAAAATCAAGATTGTATAATGAAAACTGATTTAATTACTGGTCCAAATGTATTAGTTTTAATACTGAATAGAGGGAAGGGAATAGAATTTGATGTGAAAATAAATTTTACTGAGGAATTAGATTTAACTAATTATATTAAATTAAAAGGCACTGGAACTAAATATAAATTATTTGGTGTAATTACTCATATAGGTGAAAGTAGTATGAGTGGACATTTTATAGCTTATTGTAAAGATCCAATTAATCAAAAGTGGTATAAATATAATGATTCAATTGTTGGTGAAGTAGAGAATTTTAAAAAAGAGGTTATAGATTTTGGAATGCCATATCTGTTGTTTTATCAGAAAGTTGATTAACTTAAGTAAAAATTATAGAAAACAAGAAACAAGGAATATTATTTAATCAACACTATTTTGATATAGAAGATTATTGGGAAAAAATTTTTATTTGACATCTATATTATGTAACTTGTTTAAAACGTGTGTTATGAAAATGCTTAGAAATTACATTTTGTTGATATGTGTTAATATATGTATTAATGCTGTTGAGAGAGAAAATAATATTAGCATACCTGTGCGTATAACAGTAGAATCTCCTGTAATTGGTAGTTGTGTAGGAAATTATACTGAGAATCAGAAATTTAGTGATGTTGTAGATGAAATCATTAAACAATATCCTAGTGTAAAAAATAAATCACTCTATTATCTATATAACGGTAATGTCGTTGATGTAAATAAAACACTGGCTGAAAATAAGATTAAAAATGATGGTCATATTATATTTTATGAGATTGAAGAGGAGATGAGTAAGCCTATTACTACTTGTTGTTGTAAAAAGAAGAATAACCCAAGCAGTAAAAAGGCAAATAAGCCTAGTGTTAATAAAGATAAGAACTCTACTCCTGTGATAAATAATGACAAAATATATAACCCAAGTAAAGAGAAAATACTTGTATCAGATAAAAAGAAGAAGTTTATTGGTGATCGTAAGGTTTCTGTTATGGCTCATGGGAGTATGGTCAATTTAACCAAAAATATTGATCTAAAAGAAGTGAAGATAGTTAATGATATGTTTATAGATGCTACATTCGCGTATGAAATTCCTGATAATGTTGTGGATATAACTACTGCAAACTTTGATGCTAGTATATTGAATTTACCATCTTTGGCTGTAGAAGTTCACTTAGAAAGTAAACGTTATCTCATAGTCTGTACTGACGCTAATTCAATACATTATTCTATTGATCGTCCAAATAATACTGAATCTGATCAATATTATGGTTTATTTAGTGTTGATTGTCTTAACAATTATGGACAACCTCGTGGGTCGCGTATTAAAAAGGTGCGTATATTGTGGGCAGGTGGTATAACTAATACTGCTTATATGTTTGGAAAATGTGAGGATCTAGAATTTCTTGAATTCGTGGACGGTTGTATTGGAGACGTTACTGATATGCATGGTATGTTTTATGGATGTAAAAAATTAAGAGAATTGGATTTTAAATTTACAATTAAAAGTGTCAATGATATGAGAGGTATGTTTGTTGGATGTGAATCACTAAAAAGTATAAAATTATCCGGTTTGAATTTTATAAATGTTAAATGTGTTGATGGAATGTTCCGAGACTGTAAAAATTTAGAATCAGTTGAGTTGCCTAAATTCAACAGGTCAGTAAATGTTAGTACAAAATATATGTTTCAAAATTGTGTAAAATTACGTAGCATATCTCTAGGAAACTTAAACTTTTCTCCGGAAAATACTTATATGATGTTTGATAATTGTACTAGCTTGGAAGTTTTAGATTTAAAAACTTGTTGTGGTAAGATTGCTTATGCATTTAATGAACTCAACTTAGGGAAAATCGAGATAAAAAGTGAAGAAGATCTACAAATATTATGTTAAAGTAACCAAGAGATTATTATATTAAATTATTTTTGGACGTTAACAAGTTTTTTTAGTTCAATTTCATCTGGATTTACATTAGGTTTAGTCAATAGTAAGTATATTTTTACATTTAAACTCTGAAATTTGTTTTCAAGTATCTTTTTATTACAGCAATATTCAATTATTTTTTGTTATTATTGTAAATTTAATTAACATATCTGTAGTGTTTTATGTCTGTAACTGAAATTAGGAATTTGGCTATAATAGCTCATGTCGACCATGGTAAGACTACATTGGTAGATAGTATATTGAAGCAGAGTAATATTTTTAGGGATAATCAAGAAGTATCTGAGCGAATAATGGATTCAGGTGAACTTGAAAAAGAGAGGGGGATTACTATCCTAGCTAAAGTAACATCTGTTTTTTATAAAAATTACAAGTTTAATATAGTGGATACTCCAGGACACGCTGACTTTGGAGGAGAAGTAGAGCGAGTATTGTCTATGGTTGATGGGGTTGTACTATTGGTAGATTCAGCTGAAGGAGTAATGCCTCAAACTAAATTTGTACTAGGTAAATCTTTGAAGTTGGGGTTAAATCCGATAGTTATAATAAATAAGATCGACAAAAAAGAGGAAGCATCAGAGAAGGTGTTAAGACAGATCGAAGACTTGTTTTTACTATTAGGGGCAAACGAAGAGCAAATTTGTTTTCCGGTTTTATATGCGGTTGGTAAAGAAGGATGGGCAACTACTAGTTATAAAGAGGCTAAAGAAATTATATCTAGTAAAAAGAAGGCAGACCTTAGTCCTTTGTTTGAATTAATAGAAAATTATATTCCAAAACCTAAAGTAGATGCCAATAAACCATTTGAAATGTTAGCGACGATATTAACTGCTGATAGTTATGTTGGTAAGGTTTTAATAGGTAAGGTTTATAATGGTGTTGCTGAGATTAATAAACAGGTAAAGGTTTTGAACTTAAATGGAGAAACTAAAGAGAAGACAAAATTAACAAAACTATTTAGTTTTAAAGGTGTAGAGAAGTATCAAATAGATAGAGCTGAAGCTGGTGATATAGTGGCCATTGCAGGAGTCGAAAGTGCATCTGTATCGGATACAATATGTGATTTAGAAGTTGAAACTCCACTAAAGAGTACGCCTGTAGATCCACCTACGATGTCGGTAACTATTTCTGTTAACGATTCACCATTTGCTGGGCAAGAGGGTAAAAAGGTTACTTCTAGGATGATATTAGATAGATTAAAAAAAGAAGAAGAGATAAATGTAGCAATTAGAGTTACCGTAAATGAGTCAAATGATAAATTTGAAGTCGGAGGTAGAGGTGAATTGCAGTTGGGAGTTTTAATAGAACAAATGAGAAGAGAGGGGTTTGAAATGTCAGTTAGTAGGCCTAGAGTGTTATTTAAAATTGATGAAGCCACAAATACAAAGATGGAGCCTATCGAAGAGGTTGTTTTGGATGTTGACGAGCAATATAGTGGTGTTGTGATACAGAAGCTATCGCAGAGATATGGCCGAATGGCTGAGATGAATTATTCTGGTGAGGGTAGAGTTAGGTTGATATTTTATATTCCTTCTAGATCCTTAATAGGTTATCAGACTGAATTTAGAAATGATACTAGAGGTGCTGGGGTTATGAGTAGAACGTTTTATGGATATGAACCGTATAAAGGTGAGTTAGAGAAATCAAGAAATGGTGTATTATATTCTTCTGACACAGGTTCTACTACGGCTTACGCATTAGATAAACTATCTGATAGGGGTATTTTGTTTGTAGGCCCTGGTGTTAAGGTTTATACCGGAATGATAATAGGTGAGCATAATAGAAGTAATGATATATCTGTTAATCCTGTAAAAGCTAAGGAGTTAACTAATATGAGATCTGCAACCGCAGATATTGCCGTTAAATTACCACCTTCTAAGGCTTTGACACTTGAGGAGATGATAACATATATTCAAGATGACGAGGTTGTTGAAGTGACACCATTAAATTGTAGGTTAAGAAAGAAAAACCTAAGGAGGTAGAATTGTAATTGTTTATCAATCTATATTAAATATTTTAAAGCTTTTATTAATTCTATTTACTAGAGATGGGTTATGTAGATTTTTGTTTTTTAGATCGTTGAATGCTTTTAACATCCCTTCCCCAGTTATTATGTCATTATTAGCGGATGTTATTATTATTTCGACATTTTTATGATTAGGTGTATTTAAAAACTTATTAATTTTGCGTTCATCGTTTGTGTTCCAAAATATGCCATCGTGCCCTGTAGCCACTTGTATTATGTATTTTATATCTGCTATATCGGAAATATATTTTAGTAGATAAAAATTACTCATTATATTGTTTATATTTCTATTTATAAGTTTCTTTAACAACCTAGAGATTATAATCTTATACATAAAACTCATAAATCCATAATTTAATTTTAATCCTCCAAAATCATCTATAATCTGATATAAGTCGTAAAAACCATTTAATAAGACTACCTTTATCTTAATATTCTTTTTAATTATGTACCTCTTTAAATTCCGTAAAACTAGTAGACTTACCCAGACACCTAGAGACCAACTTACTATATATATTTCAGTTTTCCCTGATTTTATGATATCCTCTGCTATTTTTTTTGAATAACTTATAAAATTATCAATGTTTGATTTTTTATATTTATTTTTTGTATAAAAATATCCAGGGTATTCGTAGATAATATAATCTACATTGTTTCTATTAATTGAATTAATAAAAGGTGCTGTATGGATGTTGTCTACAAATTCAGCATTCCCATGAAAATAAATATATAGCGAATTAGAATCAGTTATTTTCTCCTTTTTATAAATTTTACAATTTTTAAAATTTTTATTGCTTTTATTACTAAAATAATTTCCAATAAATAGAAATGTCTCTATTAAATTCTGTAAATGGTAATTATCTAATAAATCTGATGGAATTATATGTACTTTACATACGCATCCAATCAATATTAAATATCTTATATTCATAATTGTGTATATTGACTATTTAGGTTAATATTACTTTATAATAACTTAATAATTATTTATATTTATAATTTACGATTATTTATTTTATCTAATTAACATGTTGAAAATCTCTGATTTGTCATTCGTTCTTGGCAATAAGCAACTTTACGATAAATGTTCATTGGAGATAAATAAAGGTGAAAAAATTGCTTTAATAGGTGCAAATGGTACTGGAAAATCTACATTAATGAAGTTGATAATTGGGGAGTTAAAGCCAGATGAGGGCACTATAACGTTAGATAAAGGTGTTACATTAGGTTTTTTCAACCAAGACTTACTGTCATATAATACCAATGAAAGTATTAAAAATGTGGCGATGAAAGCTTTCGATTATGTTATATCCTTAGAAAATGAGCTTGAAAATATTTCTAATGGTTCTATAAGTATAGATCCAAAAGAGCTAAATAATAGGATTACTCATATATTGCGAGAAATAGAATACCACGATGGATATGTTAAAGAATCTAAAACTGAAAAGGTTCTTGAATCAATGGGGTTTAAAACATCAGATCTAGATAGGCCATTGTCCGAATTTTCAGGAGGTTGGAGAATGAGGGTAATGTTAGCTAAATTGCTATTACAAAAACCTTCATTATTGCTATTAGATGAACCTACAAACCACTTAGATATTGAATCGATAAGATGGTTAGAAGAGTATTTAATAAAATATAAGGAGGCATTTATTGTTATTTCACACGATAGATATTTTTTGGATAGAGTCACACAGAAGACAATTGAATTAGAGAATGAAAAATTAGTTGTTTATCACGGGAATTATTCATTCTATGAGGATAAAAAGGCTAGTATAATTGAGGAAAATAAAAAAATGTTCAAAATCCAGCAAGCTAAAATTGAACAGTTGCAGGATTGGATAAATAAAAATAAAGCAAAAGCATCTAAAGCTAGTCAAGCTAAAAACATGGAAAAACGTATCGAAAAAATGGATAAGATTGAATTAATAAAGGTTAAAAAACCTAAAATAAAGTTCAATTTCGAATCTAAATCACAAAGTGGTAAATTAGTAGTTACGTTGACTGATGTAGAAAAGTCTTATGGTAATAATAGAATATTTGATAAATCGAGTGGTGTAATATGTCGAAATGATAAGATAGCATTCATAGGTGCTAATGGAAAAGGGAAAAGTACGTTATTAAGGATGATATATTATCACAATCAAACCGATCTCAATTATGAAAAACTAGATTCAGGTAAGATCGAATTTGGAAGTAATGTTGTTGCGTCATATTATGCACAGCATCAATTGGAATCGCTAAATCTAGAAAATAATATAGTAACTGAATTGATTGAAACTAATCCTTCAAAAAGAGAAGATGAGATAAGACAGTTATGTGGTATGTTCTTATTTACTAAAGATGACGTTTATAAAAAAATTAGAGTGTTATCAGGTGGAGAGAAAGCTAGGGTGGCGCTGATTAAAATGTTGCTGACAGGTGCTAATTTCCTTTTATTAGATGAACCTACAAACCACTTGGATATAAATTCAGTAGATATTCTGGGTCAAGCAATAAGTCAATATAATGGTACATGTATTGTTGTATCACATGATAGACATTTTATAAGTACAGTAGCTAATAAGATATGGTATATAAATAATCATGTTCTCAAGGAATATCCAGGTACATATGATGAATTTATACAGTCAGGAAGAAGTTTATAAACCAAATAACTTAATGTTAGCTATTTTTTTTGGTAAAATAATATATATTGGGTTCCAAAATCAATAACCTCTTTTTGTAAGTCATTAATAGGATTAACAAAAGAATCGTTATATCTATACCATTTATTATCAACTGGGCTTCTACAAGATGCTACAAAATGATTCTCGTTACCGTTATCACTGTTTCCGATATGTGTTATGACACCATACAATTCATATATTAATTGTTGTTTATCTCTTTGCAAGACGAAATTAGTAAGATCTATTATTTCACCGAAATTTAATTTTACATTATGTATATTATTTTTACCTCTATTTAATATTAAGACTAATACGTTTGGTGATACAAATATCTTAGAACAGTAATTAGAATCATATAATTGCTTGCACATATTACAATAATTTCTATTATCTCCAGTGAATACATCTACTTTTTGATTATACATAAAACAATCATATAACGTAACTGCATTATTATTTATTTGCATATTATTATTTTTAAAATTTTTGACTTCTTCTAATGGAAATATCAAACAATTAAATATTCCATAATTATAACATATAGGGTTACAACATCCTTTTGAATTGTAAATATTTTTGCAATAATGACATTCATTCGTTGTTTCATTAAAGCCAAAAAATGTATCTGATATTATTGAACAGTTATTCTGAAACTCATTAAAGAAAGTAGAAAAAGCATTCGCTTTGTCATATTGGTTATACCCAGGTTGGTGTACAGGATTTTGGAGATTAACAGGTTGTTTTAATTCTTTATGCAGTTGTTCTAAAATGAAAATAATAAAATCTTTGGAATCTCCAGGTTGACCCTGTTTAAATAATGGATTCATTTTTTCCACTTTATTCCTAAACTCATTAGGTGAAAAAGATTTTGGACTATCTGTTGCCCATAATCGTTTTATTAAATCAAAGAAGACAGGACATAATTGATCATCATTTTTGTTGTTCACTGCTATATTATTACCAATTATTCTATGAAGATTATTCGTATTTAAGAAATAATTTGTTAACGCTTTTGTTTGACTTAAGCATTGTAAAGTTGCGTTCATAAAGCATGTTGCTCCTATATTGTTTAAACCTATAAGAGTTGGCTGTATATATGTACTTATAGGGTCTTTTTTAACATTGTTGTTATTCATGTAGCCCATGTTATTCATGTTAGCATTCATCGTGTAATTGTTATTTATGTAGCCCATGTTATTCATGTTAGCATTCATCATGTAATTGTTATTCATGTAGCCCATGTTATTCATGTTAGCATTCATCGTGTAATTGTTATTTATGTAACCCATGTTATTCATGTTAGCATTCATATTGGTCATGTTGATGTTGTTGTTATTAATGTTGTTGTTATTAATCTTAATGGCAGGGATGTTCATTTTATTATTCTTACTGTGTTCATTTTTATCATTAGCATTATTAATGAACTCCATTGTTTTTTTATTAAAATCTGATTTGTTTTTATCCGATATATTATTGGTGTCTTTTATAGGATTTTTTATTTGAGCTATTGCAGGTTGCTTATTATTTGTACCATTGTTTTTATTGAGATTATTGTTAGGATTATTGATGTTATTATTAGGATTATTAGTATTATTGTGATTATTGTTAAGATTGTTGAGATTATTGTTAGAATTATTATTAGTATTGCCAGTATTGTTAGGAATATTAAAATTGTTGTTAGGATTTATCATCTGAGTTCCTTCATTATATTCAGGTCTATTATTATTAAATTTATTCATAAATTCAAATGCGTTAAAATTATTATTTTTTTCAGTAAGCGTATCAATATTATTTATTATAGTTTGTCTTTGTTCTTCAGTAATTTCGTGTACCTCAAGTTTTTTTCCCCCCACACGAGTAGTTGATTTAGTCTTTGGTGAACTAGTTTGTTTTTTAGCACCACATTGGCAACCTTTACAGCAACCACTATTAGAACTATTATTATTCCCACCATTCTTTCCACAACAGCCCGCAAGGCATATTGTGACATTTAAGAAAAATAGTAAGTGTTTCATCATATTATATAAGTAATAATTTTATGATAAAAATAGAGCTAAAACGTCTATTTTTATTTGACTATTTTAGGCTTTTTTTATGGTATTAATTATTTTTAGATTATTATATAAAATTAGATTATTACTCATCAAAATCTAATATTCCTATTTACTTTAGACTTTTTCGTAAAATAATATATAAGGAGTTCCAGAGTCAATAACTTCTTTTTGCAAGTCATTAATCGGATAGACAGCGCCATCATTATATCTATACCACTTACCATCAACTGGACTTTTACAAGAGGCAATAAAATGCCCCTCTCCAGCACTTATGTAAGTAACAACACCATATAACCTGTATATTATCTGAGTTCCATTACGTTGCACTATATAGTTGCTAAGATCTATACCATCATTAAAATTTAATTTAACATTATAAATATTATTTTTACCTCTCTCTAACACTAAAACAAATACGTCTGGAGCTATATATATTTTTTCAGTATGATTAGCATCATATAATTTCTTGCAAATATTACAATAATTTCTATTATCTCCAGTGAATACATCTGTTTTTTGATTATACTCAAAACAATCAATAAGTGAAACCGAATTATTACTCGAATTATTATTTTTTTTATTTACCATGTTTTTAACTTCATTTAGAGGGAATCTTAACAGAAAAAAAGTGTTATAAGCATAACATATTGGGTTATTACTTGCATTTTTGCAATAGATGCATTCAGTTGCTGACACATTATATCCTCTGAATACGTCAGAAATTATTGACCCATCTGGATTATCATAAAGATGGTTATTAAAACAAATGTTCCTATCATATTGAGTCCGAGTTAGAGGTTGGCTATATAAATGATCTTGCTTTAATTCAGTGTGCAATTGTTCAAGCATAAACATAATAAAATCTCTAGCATCACCAGAATTGAATGTTTTAAATTCTGGCTTCATTTTACCTATGAGATTCATAAAATCGTATGGACTAATTGGTGGTACATTGCCATATTGATTTATCCCTGCATCTTTATTCCATAATTCTTTAATTAATTTTCGGAAAGCAGAAGCCAATTCATTTTTTTCATCTATCTTATTGTCATCATCTAAGAAATAATTTGCTAATCGCTTAGTTTGGCTTAAACATTGTAAAATTGAGTTTTTATAGCATATTGATCCCAGATTATTTATACCTACTAATGTTGGTTTTGTGTACTTATCTTTTATAATATCTTTTTTTACTTTGTTATTATTACCAAAATTATTGTAATTATTGTAATTATTGTAATTATTGTAATTATTATTAGTATTGTAATTATTATTAGTATTGTAAAACGCTTGAGCAGACTGGACAAAATAATTATAAGGATAGTTACTATAACCGTAAAAAGTATTGTTAGGACAGAAAGCGGGATTGACCGGATATTGAACATGGTTGTTAGGAATAGTGATATTATTATAGAAAGGATTGTTTATACTATTGCTATTAGCGCTAGTGACAGGTAAATTAGTGCCTTTATTAGTAATTGTGTTTTTATTATTATTTTTTAAAGGATCTATTTGTATGGTTTTATTAGGATTTAAGTTATTATTTTTATTGCTTTGAGTCTCATCTTTAGTGTTTTTTTTATTTTTATTATTATTTACATTTTTATCATTAATCTTAGTATTTTTATTATCGCTATCATTTTTATTATTTTCTGGATGATTTATTTTGTTGGTTTTATCAGTACTTAATTTATTATCTTTATTTTTTATGTGATCTATTTGTATGGTTTTATTAGGATTTAAGTTATTATTTAAGTTATTATTTTTATTGTTTTGAGTATTTATAATATTCGGTGCATTAATATTATCTTTTCTTTCTTTAATTGTATCAGTATTATCTACTATATTCCCTTTTTGCCATTTAGACATTTTAGTGGGATCTACTTTCTTTCTTTCCTCTCCGTTGAGAGTTGATTTAGCGCCTAGTGAGTTGTTTTTTTTACAACAACCACCATTACAACAACCACTTTTATTTACTTTAAGGCTATTATTATTATCACCATTCTTTGCACAACAACCAGCAAAGCATATTGTGATATTTAAGACATATAGTAAATACTTCATCATATTATATAAGTTAGTAATTCTATACATAGAATATTGATCAAATAGTTTATTTTTTTGCTATTATAAAATTTTGAGTTAGATGTAAATTTACATTACGAACAATTAAATAGAAGTTTTTATGTGTTAAAATTAGAGGCATTCTAGTTTGTATGATAAGTTAATATAACTGATATGTATTATCACGACTTAAAATTTTTCGACAAATTAATATGTAAAAATATTAGCAAAATATATGTATAACTAAACTATTTTTATATCACATGTAAATTGTATCAGTAAAAAAGTATATAAAAAATAAATAGACGTATTTATCTGTTATGTGCAAATAAATAATAATAACATAATTTGCCAAAAATTTAACTTGTTATCTGTTTTGGAGTATGGTTGTTTTATTAAAGCGTTGTTCGGCTATATTGAAATATAAACAATCGTGTAGGATTTTATTATTTAAAATCCATTAGACACAGTGCTACATGTTTTATGAAAGTATCCCAGTTGTTATAAATGTTGTCCGCAAAACGGCTATAAAGCATGAGATAATCTTTTTTAATATTTGAGGCAAATATCAGAAGAGACGTATGTCCATTATCGATACCGTTTTTACACATAGGTATATCATTACACAATTGACACAAATCAACAATCTCTGGGTCTCTGACCCCGCCAAGTGATGTTTTTGGTTTTGAGTCTAAAACTAGAGCTTTTATTTTATTATTATTATCTCTACCTACTGCGCAGACAGTTATGTAATGCTGTACGCCATCGCTCAGTATTCGTGTTATTACTGGTGTTTCTGAATAAAAAAAATGCGTTAACAATAAAAATTGCAATATTTTAGAGGCTGTATCTCTTTTTTTGGCATCAGGTCTATTTAAACTTTCAATTGCTACATATCTTGAACCTAGATTTATTTTTCCAAAATATTCTATAATATTGGTGGCGTCAATTACCCCCGGTTGATCTGATGTCTCATCCCATATTCCTCCATTTTTACGATATACTTGTATAACTGCATTATTATAAGTCGCGGGATCGTATACTGAATTACTTATAGTTCCTTTACCAGCGAGATGTAAAAAATAATTTTGTACATTTTGCATGGCAAATATTCCACAGCAACTATCAGATTGAACACCGGCTGAAATTTGTTTAAAATATTTAGATCGATTTGAAAAATCAACATTTTTTGCGTTATTCATAGCAACATTAAGTATATTATTGATATTGCTTCCTGCTTGTTCCCACCATATATCTTGCAGAGAATTACATGGTTGATTTTGTGACATTTTGGTATTAAACCATGCTTTAAACATGTTTATGGAGTTTATAAAATTTATGTTATTCCTGTTATTATTTATATTAATCATATTGCTATTCATATTAGTTATGTTATTATTCATATTAGTCATGTTATTATTCATATTAGTCATGTTATTATTCATATTAGTCATGTTATTATTCATATTAATCAGGTTGTTGTTATTGTAAAAATTCATGTTATTATTCATTTGATAATTCATGTTGTTATTATTATTGTTTATATTGCTGTTATTATTATTAAAATTATTGTTATTTATAAAATAATTTGCACTGCAAATCCCCTTATTCATGCAATTATTTATGTTATTATTCATGTTGTTATTTATATTGTTATTATTCATGTAAAAATTATTATTGTTATTATTATTGTAAGAATTATTAATATTCATCTTGTTATCTAACATTTTCATTGTATCACCATTAAAAGGTGATATCTTTTTATCTGTTTTATTGTTAGTATTTTTGTATGCATTAGAATTATTGTTATTAGTATTTAAATTATTATTGTT
>CAMNOX010000009.1 GCA_946547305.1 uncultured Cytophagales bacterium
CTTGTGATTCATTATTATCATTGCCAGATATATCTAAATGGAATACTAGTAATGTTACTGATATGAATAATATGTTTTATAATTGTATATCATTAATATCATTACCAGATATATCTAAATGGGATACTAGTAATGTTAAAGATATGAGTCATATGTTTGAAAAGTGTAAAGCATTATTATCATTACCAGATATATCTAAATGGAATACTAGTAATGTTATTAATATGTGTTGGATGTTTGCTAAATGTCCTTCATTATCATCATTACCAGATATATCTAAATGGAATACTAGTAATGTTATTGATATGTGTTGGATGTTTGCTAAATGTTCATCATTAGTATCATTACCAGATATATCTAAATGGAATACTAGTAATGTTATTAATATGTGTTGGATGTTTGCTAAATGTTCATCATTAGTATCATTACAAGATATATCTAAATGGAATACTAATAATATTAGTATTATGACTGATATGTTTATAGATTGTAATCAGTTGATAATATCATAGGGTGTTAAGTCAAAATTTAATCAATAATATCCTTGAGTTTTAGATTTTATTATTTATAGTTGGTATTGATTTTATAGTTTTGTTGGTTGATGTAGCCTTTATTTTTTCTCAATTAGTTTGTTTTTGGTGTAGTATTAAAATAAATTGTAGAATTTTGTTTTTATTAAAAATATATTAAATATAGTTATGTTTTGTGTTATTTATATGTTTGGAAACGTAATAAATATAATGTTTAGATCAATAAAGTTTGGATTGGTTTTGTTAACGAGCTTTCCATTAATTAATGGCATGGAGAAGAATGTCGAAGTGGATGTAACATATGAAATGACAGAAGTTGTAGACAATGTTAGGATATTTGGTAGGGAGTTTGTTGAGAATAATAAGGATAATTTAAAAATTGTGGATAATGGTGGGGATAAGTGTGATTTGGTTGATATAATTAAAGCTGATAAGTTGAAATTTGTTGGTGAAGATAAGCGTACGTTATCTTTTGAAATGGTGTGGCATAATCCTCTTACTGATTTGTCGCATATGTTTGATGGATGTATAAATGTGGTTAATATTTCAGGGATTGATAACATTGATACTAGTAATGTTACTATTATGAGTAATATGTTTAATGAATGTTATAAATTATCATCATTACCAGATATATCTAAATGGGATACTAGTAATGTTAAAGATATGAGTCATATGTTTGAAAAGTGTAAAGCATTATTATCATTACCAGATATATCTAGATGGAATACTAGTAGTGTTATTGATATTTATGGTATGTTTCAGGGATGTTTATCATTATCATCATTACCAGATATATCTAAATGGGATACTAGTAATGTTTTTAATATGAGTAATATGTTTTATGAATGTAAAAAATTAACATTATTACCAGACATATCTAATTGGAATACTAAGAGTGTTATTGGTATAAATTGTATGTTTTTTGTATGTTCATCATTATTGTCATTACCAGATATATCTAAATGGAATACTAGTAAAGTCACTGATATGAGTTATATGTTTTACGGGTGTTCTTCATTATCAAAATTACCAGATATATCTAAATGGAATACTAGTAATGTTATTGAGATGTGTGATATGTTTAGAAGGTGTAAATCATTATTATCATTACCAGATATATCTAATTGGAATACTAATAATGTTACTAATACGAGTTATATGTTTTATGACTGTAAATCATTATTATCATTACCAGATATATTTAAATGGAATACTAGTAAAGTTGAAAATATTGGTTGTATGTTTAGTGAATGTTCGTCATTATCATCATTACCAGATATATCTAAATGGGATACTGGTAATGTTACTAATATGAGTGATATGTTTTTTGGATGTTCCTCATTAACATCATTACCAGATATATCTAAATGGGACATTAGTAATGTTAAAATTATGAGTTCTATCTTTGAAGGATGTTCATCATTATCATCATTGCCAGATATACATAAATGGGATACTAAGAATGTTACTGATATGCGTTATATGTTTGATAGATGTACTCAGTTGATAATATCAAATGGAGTAAAGTTAAAATTTAATATGTAATATCTTTTGAGTTTTAAGTTTTGTTATTTGGCGTTGGAGTTATTTTATAGATTGTTATAGTTAGTAACTTTACTTGAAAAATGCCTTGTGTTCTTTATATTGGAGTAAGTTAATACTATTGGCATTAAAATAATATAGTAAAATTTGTTTTTTTATTGTAATATGTTAAACACAATTATGTTCTGTAATGGTAATATGTTTGGAAATGTAAAAAATGCTTTGATTCGATCATTAAGGTTTGGATTGATTTTGTCAATGAGCTTTTCATTAATTAATGCAATGGAAGATAGGGAAAATAAAGATAGAGATGTGGTTGCGACGATGACTTATAAGTGTCCAAAAGGCATAAATAGAGTATGGATATTTGGTGATAGGTTTGTTGAGAATAATAAGAATAATTTTAAAATTGTTGTTAATGCTGGTGAGCCGACTGAGTTGGTAAGTACTGTTAATAGTGGAAACAGGGATAGTGTTGTAGTTGGATTAATGCTAGTTGGGAAATGTACTAATTTTTCATGTATGTTTAGAGGATGTAGTTATTTATATAGTGTTACAGGGTTTGATAAACTAAATACTGATAATGTTATTAATATGAGTTATATGTTTTATGAATGTAATTTATTATCGTCATTACCAGATATATCTAAGTGGGATACTAGTAATGTTACTATTATGAATAGTATGTTTGAAGATTGTAAGTCATTAGTGTCCTTACCAGATATATCTATGTGGAATACTAGTAAAGTTACTAATATGAGTTCTATCTTTGAAGGATGCTCATTATTATCATTATTGCCAGATATATCTAAATGGAATACTAGTAAAGTTTTTAATATGAGTTATATGTTTTATGGGTGTTCTTTTTTATTATCATTACCAGATATATCTAAATGGATTACTAAAAATGTTGATAATGTGCGTCGTATGTTTTATTGTTGTCCATCATTAACATCATTGCCAGATATATCTAAATGGAATACTAGTAATGTTACTGATATGAGTTATATGTTTTATGGATGTTTATCATTATCATCCTTACCAGATATATCTAAGTGGAATACTAGTAAAGTAAGAAATATTGAATATATGTTTAAAGGATGTAATGCATTAAAATCATTGCCAGATATATCTAAATGGAATACTAGTAAAGTAGGAGATATGAAATGTCTATTTCTTGAATGTACGTCATTAACATCATTACCAGATATATCTAAGTGGGCAGTTTTAAGTGTTTTTGATATGAGTTATATGTTTGCATCATGTACGTCATTAACATCATTACCAGATATATCTAAATGGAAAATTAATAGTCGTAATGAAACTTCAAATATGTTTTACGGAATTTCTTTGAAGGATAAGCCAAGATTGACTGTATTCAATGATTCTCTTCAAATTTGTGCAAAAATGTATGATGGGAAGAGTATCTTTATTAATTATAGATATGATGACTATGTTTATAATATTAAAGAAAAAGTTAGAAACGAATTGAAAAATAAACTAAATATTGACTTTAATAAAATAGGCCTTGTTTCTGAAAATAAGGAAGTTTTTGAAGACACTAAAACTATGGGATATTATGGTATTGAGAATGCTACTTATATATACCTTTTCCCAGTTAATAAAAATAAATAGATTATTGTACAATAGAGGATAATCAATATATGTAGGTTTTATTTAATTTATAAAATTGATGAATGCGAAGGTAATAAGTGTATTTTCTGATGAGTTTGTTAAGTAATAAGAATAAATTTTGTTTTATATTGCCAGTTTACACATTTAGAAACAGTTTATCTTCTAGTAAAATAGGTGGATTTGGCCTTTATAGAATGTGATTATGTTGATAGTTTTATTAGTTGGGCATATGTGGTTAATGCGTTTTGATGATTAATGAAAACATTAATAATGGGCATGAGCCCTGATGATGAGACTAGGTGCGTAATGAAGTTGTAATTACGAATTTATATTATATGTGTTAAGGTCGTAAATACTTGACTGGTTTTAATACACTTAGCGTTGGCTCTAGTAGAATTACTAATACCTGTTCTATATTTTTGGGTGCAATAATTTATGATTAGTAGACGGGCCTGTGATTTGAATACTAATAATGTTAATATGAATAGTATGTTTTTAGGATATTCGTCATTGACATTATTACCAAATATATCTAATTGTTGGATTAGTAATGTTAAAGATATATGTTGTATGTTTTCTTATTGTTCGTCATTATTATCATTACCAGATGTATCTAAATGGTGTATTATTAATGTTGAAAAGTTGGATGATATGTTTAGAGAATGTACATCATTATCATCATCATCAGATATATTTAAATGGGATACCAGTAGGGTTAGCCATATTGACGGAGGTACGGTTATAGGGTGTCTCAATTTACATATCAAAGGAGATAAAAGCTAAATACTGTATATAAAATCTTTTATTTACTCGTTTTAAATTTATTTTGTTGTTTTAATTTGGTTACCTTGCGATGATGTTGATTGTAATGTATTCTTTGTTGGTGTTTTTGTTTAAAAAAATATTTAATGCGTTCTATATTTGAGTTGTTAATAATAGTATTATAAAAAAATAAGTTGTGTGATTTTGTTTTTTTGTAAAAATTTACTAAACAATAAAAAGAGGATTGGTTAAAGGGGAAAGATAGGCGATACGGAATGATAAGTATAGTGATAATTTTGTGGAGGAGTGATTTTAGAAGCTAAATATTTTAGCTGTATTTGTTTTTATGAAATTTTGTGCAGTTTTATCTAATGTTTATTTTGTGCTAAATTGAGTGTTTATGAAGGTTAAGTTTTATTTCTTTTTATTGGTAAATTTTAGTATTACTGAAGGGATGGAAAGTGTTGGAAAGAACGAAATGTCTGTATTTAATAAAAATGATTCGTGTCAGATTAGCGTTTTTTCTGATGATATAGGTAAAGAATTTTCATGCAGTATTAGATTTAACAATTTAATTAATTTAAATACTAAAAAAATTAAACTGTCTGGTAATAATGGAGAGATCGAAGGGCATAAACTAACAAAAGAAGAAATTGCTGGTATGCTTTCGTTTAAAAATATCTTTCAGAATATTGATAGAGTGAATAAATATCTCTACGAGGAGGATCAGCTTATTTTAGTTAGAGAAAAAGATTTAATAAAATTTGAAGATTACTTTTATTTAACAAACTGTATTAAGTCGGAGGATGAAATTGTTAACTTCGTGTATGATGCTAATATATTAAAAAAAATGCTTGAATTTGTTGATAATATTGGAATTGGTGATAATCATAATGAAATAAAAATGGGGACAAAAAATTATTATTTATCAAAATTGGTTTGTTTGATTATAAAAATGACGTTAATTGAAAATTATATTGGTAGTGTTGGATTTGATGAGGCGTCGGCTGAAGAATATAAAAAAATTTATAGGCGTTTGAAATTTGATTATAATTACATTCTAAGAGAATGTAAGAATATATATATGGATGCGAATGTAAATTTTAAATTATTGAATGGTAGGTTAATGGGCTTTTATAAAAATATTATTGTTAGATTGTTTTCTTTGTTTATTTGTGAAAAACTCAGTAGCGACGATCTTGAATGTGGTTTGTCTGAATTATTTTTGGATAAGATTAATTTAAATGTTAAGGATGTATTTGAGATTTATAATGCAATCTTTAATTTGGATGGTATTGATGCTTATAAAATATCTAAGGTGAAGAAAGAAGAAGAAATATCATCTAAAGTTAAAAATTTTTATAATTTATTTTTTAGATATATCTACAAAGAGAGAAAAGTATTTGAGTATAAAACTGAAGATGGTCGTAAAATGAGCTTTGATGAACTCTCTAGATATAAAATAGTTTCCAAAATAGATGATATTTCTAATTCAATTAATATGTTAAATAGTATCATTAGTGATAGTTTCAATGATGTTAATGTTTCCAACACTATTTATTTATTGAATGAGAATCCATCTAATGTTCATATTCTCTTAGATCATAGTACTAAACAGGGAAATGATGCATTAAATAAATCTTCTTCAATAATCAGTCAAAATTTATATCGCGATATATCTAGAGTTATTTCTAATATTCTGTCATTTAATCTTGAATCGACTATTTATCCTTATATTAAAATGTTTGCGAGCGAAAGTATGCTTTCTTTTTTAGAAAAAATTAGGGTGCCGCATAAACATAAATTGGTTAATTATAAAAAATGTGAAAATACCAAATATGTTCTACGAAAACGATTAAGTGATTTTTTAAATAGACTGGCTATATGTCATGAGGAACGTTATGGATATTTTATGGATCGAGATTTTTTAGTTTTAGAGAAGATAAATATTGATTTTAATGTTAAATATTCTCATATTTTTAGTGTCAATAATGTCACTCATGGGTTTATTTATATTGGGCAAGATGAAAACCTTCCAATAAGTGTTTTTGCAGTCAATATGCAGTTTATTAATGAGGAAACTGGGAATTTTGATAACAATTTATATATTTTTCAAAAAGATATGCGCTTATGTCACGTTGAACCATTTGTTGGACATATATGTTCTAATGGTCTTTGTTATTTTGACGGTGTTGGTTACATTGTAGATTGCACTAAAGATGAGGCTAGCGCGTATTATGTGATTGCTGAAAAAAAAGATGATTATATAAACCTTAAACGTATTGTGGATAATTGGTGGTTATCAAAAAAAAACCCATGTAATATAAAGAATTTTTGTTGTCGCAATAACCATTCTTTTGTCACTTTTATGCATGATGGAGGTAAAGGTAGATTACGTGTATCTGAAGGTTATTTTGGATTATCTATTCTTAATACTAAAGACTTAATTAGCTTTGATTCATATTGGAATATTATTGGTTTTTTTGTCGCTGATATACGCAAAAAAAATTTTTTTGTTATACAGAGTAAAATAGAGAATGAAAAGAAGAATGTTAGAATTAGAATATTAGAATATAACGCTTGTAATAAAAATACATTATCTCTTATTAGAGATAATGTATCTAAAATTACCACTGGAGAATTCTTTATTACTAATATTGATATTTGGTCGTCATACCGAATGCAAGATAAAGATAAATGGGGTTGTAAAAAATATTGGAAGGGTAATAAGGATTTTTGTAGATATTCCTCGCCAGGGTATAAGCCACTGAGCTTTTCTATTGGTGAAGTTAAATATTTAGTTTTATTTGTCGATAATAAGTATTATACGCGTAGTGGTACTCGCCATGATGACTATATATATTTCTATGTAATAGATTGGACTAATAGAGATGAATATAGATTTAATTCCTCGAAGGGATGTAAGGTGATGAGTACAGAAGGTTGTGCATCTACATTAAGTAACCTTACAATAAGTGAGAATAAATTTTTTGTTGGGTCATCATATGTAGTTGAGAATTTTTTTAATATTTCACGGATAGTAAAAAGTCCTAATATCTTCAGTAATAATAGCGATAAGGAGAATATAGATAAGTATGTAAAGAATGAAAATTATTTCTTATTTGATGGATACGTTGGTTTTCCTGCTAATCGCAGACAACGTATATATAGGTTGTATAAAAATGAATTATATGGCAAAAAAGAAGAAGAATTAAATAAATTCGAACTTGAATATATGTTTGATCTTACGTTTATAACTCGTACTGATGATATTAAGGTTGATAGTAAAAAAATAGCTTGTAGTAATATTGAAATAAAGTTAGCATCATATATTAATGCAAAACCTATTAGTTCTATTTTCCCTTTTATTAATTATGGTTGTGTAGTCAACATGATTGTATTTAATGATGGTAGTGTGTATACTATTGATTTCAATTCTATATTAGATAAATTAGATAAATTATCTAAAAATGATGTAATGGCTTGTGAATTTTTTAAGTCGGTAGAAACTTCGGGTGGAAATGTAAAAAGTTTATGAGGTATAAAAATATGTCTTTATTTTCTAATTGTTTTAGAAATATTTTTTAGGATTTTTTTAAATAAGTAATTTATTTTTTGTTATGTTTTATATTTTTTCGTCGTCACTTTGGTCATCAACTATAAATGGGCTGTTTGTATGCTCTACTTTTTTTATTCTCTCTATTATATCATTAATGGTCATATCCTCTATGGTATTTATAAACGATTCTTGTGAACCCCATAGGATTCCACAATTGTTTTCAGTCTCATAATTAAATAGGTAAACCCAGCACATTAAGCATGGTCGTCTTATACCTCCAAGTTTATTAATGTCTAGTTTAATTAGACGTTTATTCAATTTTAGGTATTCAAATATTTTCCTTTCGCAGTGTAGCCATTTTGCTATATTATTTAGATGCTCAGATTTTATTACAAAAAAATTATTATTACTAATTGATGTTATTGTACTATTCGTATAATAATTTGATTGTAGTGCCTTATTTAACTTAAAAATATGTCTTATTTTTCTTTTGTCTACATCATGCTCAATTCCTTCGTCATTGTTTTTTATATCGCTGTTTTTGTTACAGAATTCAACGATATCGTTAATTAATTTTTTTGATAATATATTTTTTTTTATTTTATTAGCGTCACTATCGTTATTTGTAGCTATATAAATTTTGTCTTCATGTAGGTAACACTGTACTTCAGTAAGTGTATCCGAATTAGCCGAATTTAAGTATAAATTAGACAAAGTTGTACTTAACCAACGAAGGATTTGTTTGTCTGTATTGTATTTAATTCTTGTTTTATGCCATTCGTTTTTAAATGCATATTTTGTGTAAACGCCTCCCTGCACATCACCATCAGTAGTCCACTTTAGTTCATTTTCTAGTATTTGTATTATAAATTTAGAATATTCTTCGAGTCCGTATTCACTTATGTATTCATTTATTTTTACATTTTTAAATTTTTCATATTTTTCTTTATCGTATATAGGTTTTATTAGTATTTTGCTTTTATTTACGCTTTGTTGTTTAGTACGTTTGCAGCAGCTAATACATCTGCAAAAATAAAAGTTATAAAAGCAAACATATAGACATATTGTGTAAAGAATGTTCATATTTAAATTTAATATTACAATTTTATATAAGTAGAGTTTACTGAATGTTTTGTTTTATTGTGAAATAATATTATTATTAAAATATGAGCTTATATAGGTTTTCTTTAATTTTTGTTATATCAAATATTTTGAGTATTGATATTTTATGTTGTGATTGTTGTAGGTCATGCAGAAAACAATCAAACACTATGTTAGAGAATTCAGGCGGTGGATTTAGGTTGTCTAATACACGATTACAAAGTTGTATTGATAATGTTGTGGAAGTATGTTGTCCTGGAAGTTCTAATTATAGTTTATGTGGTATGACGATTTTTGATGAATGTGATAAAAATATGTCAGCTACGCATGATGAAGCGAGAAAGATAATTGGTGCGCTTACTGGAGGAGTCGATAAAAATGTATTGAATCAGCTTTCAGATCTTGAAAAAAGAGCTGTTGCGTGTATGTTAGGTATGGCAATAGGCGATGCTGTTGGTGCGCCATTTGAATTTATTAACGTCAATGCTGATTTATATGATGATGATAATTATAGTAATATTGAAACTATAATTGTTAATCCGCGTTCAACTGGTTTTGCTTATGGACAATGGACAGATGATTGTTCAATGGGATTATGTCTTGCAGATTCACTGATAGTTAATAATGGTGTTTTAAAACCGATAGATCTTATGAAGAGATTTTTGGCGTGGTGGTATTGTGGTTATAATAATGCTTCAATGCATGATGAGAATAAACGTGTATCTTGGGGATTAGGCGGAACTGTTAATAAGGCATTAGAAGGATTTATTAGGAATCCTACATTAGAGAAAGCACAATTTAAAGATCAATTTGGTAGTGGTAATGGGTCTATAATGAGAAATGCGGCTATACCTATATGTTATCATAATAATCTTGAAAGGGCGTTACGTGAGGCTGAAAGACAGAGTTATACTACACATCCGGGAGTACAAGCTGCTGAGTGTTGTAGACTTTTGACATATGTTATATGTAAGATTTTTAAGGAAGGCAATTCAAGGAGTTTAAGGGAAATTTTAAACGAAATTAGTAGTTTTCAAACCGAAATTGAAAGTATAAGAGGTTTAGTTGAAAGTAGGAATAATGTTGAATCATATGAAAGTCCAGGAAAGTATGAAAACTGGAATTGGAAGGACAGGGTGTTTTGTTATAATACAGAGAGGGTGAAAAAAACTCCAGGATATATTGGTGGATTTTCAGTTGATTGTATGGCAATGGCTTTTCATATTTTATATTACACTAATTCATTTGAACAGGCTATTGAAGTAGCCTCTAAGTTGTGTGGTGATGCAGATACTGTTGCTGCAGTAGTAGGTCAAATGGCTGGTGCTTACTATTCTTTAGAAAAAATTCCTGAAAAATGGATTAAGCTGATATCTAAATGGGATAATGGTGACATAATAGCAAAGGCATTATTACTTGTTAGAATAAACAAATAATACTGTTACTACATTGTCATAAATATAAAGAAATTTTAATATTAAGTAAAATTTTAATATAATTAGATATAGGTAATGTCTAGTGGTTTTATTGGTTGGAAGTTCCCTGTAGTGTTTAATAAATATAGTAGGAGTGTAGATGTTGTCGATAGTTTAGATGATTCTATAAAAGAGAGTTTATATGTATTATTGACAACGACTCCAGGGGAGAGACTTATGGAACTTGAGTATGGCTGTAATATAAAATCAATAGCATTTAAACCGTTGGATTTGAATTTGAAGACATATATAAGCAATAATATAAAGAATACTATAACAAAATGGGAGGATAGAATTGAGTTATTGAATGTAGATGTAGATGATTCTCATATTGATGGTATGTTAAATATTAATATACAATACGTAATAAAAGCAAGTAGCGAAGAGAGTTCATTGACTTTCAATTATATGTTTTGATATGGAAGACGAAACTAAGTATTTGTATGATTATTTAGATTATAGTGATTTAAAAAATGAAGCCTTAAAATATATTACAAAGGTTGGGTATAATAAATGGAATTATTTTGGAGAGAGTGACCCAGGAATAACTATTCTTGAAAATTTGATTTTTGGTTTAATGGATTTGGACTATAGAATTTCATTCTCAGTAGCCGATATTTTGGCTTTAGATCCGCATAAGAAGTATAGTGTAAAGAATTATTATTTACCAGATGAAATATTGCCAATGAATCCAGTATGTCTGAATGATTACTATAAAGTCATCTTAGATGTAGATGGTGTAATAAATTGCAATATAATACCTATAAAAAAAGACGGTTTTGTAGTCGGATGTTATGATATATATTTATACATTGAGCCTAGTGATGATTTAGATGTTAACGCTGTAAAAAGTGAAGTATTAAAGACATTAAATAAATATAGAAATTTATGTGAGGACTTTAATAAAATTGAATTATTTGAGGTTGTAGATGTTTACATTGAACTTGAAATAGAACCAAATGGTAAATTTGTTAATAATACAAATAGATATGAAGATTTAGTTAGTATTTTACTTGCTGATATTCAAAATTTTTTTGTTCCTAAAATACGGTTTAGTAGTTTGAGTGAATTAATTAATAGAGGTATATCGTTAGATAAAATATATGATGGTCCATTGTTAAACCATGGTTTTATTGTCGATAAGGACCTTGAGATGAATAAAATGAAATTAAAAATATTTACAATAGAGATAATTGAGAGAATTTTAAAAAATGAAGATATTGTCAATGTGATTTCCTTTAAATTAATTAATTGTAAAACTAAGGAGGAATATTTAAATTATATTCAGCTTTCAGAAAATCAGGCAGCTAGGCTTAACTTCCATGATAGTAAGATAAAAATATTTGTAAATGGTATAGATGTTAAGATAAATAAGCAGGGCTGTTTAATGTTGGCAAAAAGGAGATATTTATTTCTAATTAAAAATAATTCGAATAATGATGAGGAACTTGGTATATATGATGGGCAGTATCGGAATTTTCTTGATTATACATCGATACAGAGTGATTTCCCGTTAATCTATAATGTAGGAGATGAGTGTGGTAGTAATATTGCAAATAAAAGCGATGATGAATCCATTCACCAATTAAAATGTTTTACTCTATTATTTGACCAGATATTTTTTTTATATCAAATAGTTTTAGAAAATTTAAAATTATATTTTTCGATAGATGTTAACGCAAAGGATGTTGTGTATGATAGATTGCCAGATGATATACCATCATTAAGGTTATTAATTAAATATCCATCTACATATTCATTGAATTATGGTAACGTTAATAGAGAATTTTGTGTACAGAGGAAATACCTTTTATCTGCTAATATTGTTAATAATGGTAATGTTTTAGAATCTTGCAATGATTATGTAAGGTCACTTAGGGAGGAGTCAAACATAATATCTAGGGAAGACATTTTAGGTTTTATGTTAGGACTTTTTTCAAATTATGATGATAATAAAAATAATTATATTGATTTTGGCATTGAAGACAGAAAGCGGTATATATCATGTTGTGCGAAATTAGAGAAGGAGCGTGGGAAAGCCTTTGGGTTATACAAAAATATTCCATGGGAGGGAAGTAATATATCTGGGCTAGAAAAGAAAATATGTGTTTGTTTTAATATAAAAAATTTTAATAGGAGATTTTTACATAGTCTTTTTGAGGAGAATTTTCAAGTCTTCGATAATGTCAAGTATAAATCTGAACTTGATAAAAATAATGTCAAGTTGAGATTTGTGTATAAAGCGAAATATAAAAATATTGTAGACCTTGTTTTGTATTATGGTAGCAATCAAAGTAATTATGTTATAAGTAAAAAAAAATCATATTTAATAGAGGACCTAAATGAAGTAGAGAATGATACTTTAGAAATTAGAATTTTAATAAATGGAGAGAATGATAGATTTATATCAATAATTAATGAGAATTGTAAGATTACAGACCATAAATTGGCAAATAAGATGATTAAAGAATCATTTAATAAGATTAAGAGATTTAACGAGGAATCAGAGGGCTTTCACCTAATAGAAAATATTTTGCTACGTCCAAGTGATAACACAGTTAGCGATAATGATTTGTACAGTTGTAGATTGACGTTAGTGTTCCCTAGTTGGCCAGGAAGATTTCAGAAGAAGGAATTTAGGACTTCTATTGAAAAATTTATTATAAAGATTTCTCCTGCGCATGTAAAAATAGATTTTTTATGGTTAAATTTCGAGGATTTGAGAGAATTTGAAATAGCATATAAGAATTGGTATAATATGAAAAACAATCCAGATACGCCAATGCAGGAATTAGACGATGTAAATTTTAAATTTATGAACTTGATTAATAGATTAAAAACTAAGTATAATTCTAATGTAAATAATGATGTTAATTATAATTTAAGTGAGTATAATGTTTTTTCTGATTGCATAGCATAATTCACGCATTTCATCACTTGATATATCTATTTTATTGCGGAAATCCATATCATTTAAGTTATTTATTGGAATTAAGTGCAAGTGACAATGTGGTACTTCTAATCCTATTACCGATATTCCGATTCTGTTACATTCTATAGTTTTTTTTATTCCATCCGCAACTTTTTTTGCAAATGGAATAATCCCTTTTAAATAACTCTCATTTAAGTCGAATATGTAGTCAACTTCAATTTTTGGTATAACTAATGAATGCCCTTTCTTTATGGGATTTATGTCCAAAATTGAGATAAAATTGTCGTTTTCTGCTAGGATATAACTATCAATCTCTTTATTTATTATTTTTGTAAATATTGAACTCATAATTTTTAGTAATTTATTTCGATGATCTGATATTCTATAACTCCTCTTGGGGCATCTATCTTAACTATATCATTAACTCTTCTACGATTTAATGCGCTACCTAATGGGGATGTTATTGATATTTTGTTATCAAAGATAGATGCTTCTTCTTCAGATACTAAAGTATATTCAAATGTTGTATTATCATTCATGTCTTTTATAACTACCTTTGCGAATATATCTACGTAATTTTTTTTAGTAATATTTTCATCAGATATAGTTGCGTTATTTAGAATATTGTTAAGTTTATTGCACTTTATATCATTTTCTGCTAATTTCTTCTTTGCTTCTATGTATTCAGCATTCTCGCTAAGGTCTCCAAGCTGAACTGCTGCCTCCAATTGTGCTACTATTTCAGGCCTAATTCTATTTAGTTCATTTATTTCAGATACTATCTCATCGGCTTTTTTTCTTGAGAGGATTATTTTTGGCATATTATTTACTTTTTTATTTGACTATTTGCTTGTTGGTTTAATTTACCTATTAGAGTATAAACATCTTTAAATGGTAATTCCGAAAGTGAATTTAGTATGATGTTTAATTCATCTACACTTAGCGATATTACTATATTTTTGTTAATAGTTTTCTCAGACTCCATATTCGTTAATATATATAAAAAGTTTCTTATATGTATAAAAATTTCAGAATTATATAATTTTTATATAAAATTATTTATACATCATAAAAAGAGGTCTGTTCGTCTAGTGGTTAGGACATCAGGTTTTCATCCTGAAAACTGGGGTTCGACTCCCCAACAGACTACTGCTGGTTTTGTATGTCTTTTTAGATCTTTAGCTCAGTGGTTTAGAGCACTTGCTTTACACGCAAGGGGTCATAGGTTCGAATCCTATAAGGTCTACATTAGATAACTGAGTTTTACCTTTATTGATAATTTGAAATATAAAGTATAATTTAGATTTGGAAATTTTATTTATTCGACGTCTACTCCTATGCTCCTAGCTGTTCCTTTAATTATTTTTATTGCACTATCAACGTCGTAGGCGTTTAATTCTTCTAGTTTTCGTTCTGCAATTTCCCTAACCTTACTAGCCGACAAAACTCCCTTTTTTACCATATTAGGTGTCCCAGATCCTTTGTCTGCATTTATTGCTTTTAACAAAGATACAGAGACTGGTTCATTCTTTACCACAAATGATATCGTTTTGTCCTCATAGATTGTTACAATGACACGTAGTTCTTCATTTTCTCTACCTTTTGTCATAGCATTAAAGTCATCACAGAATTTTTTCATAACACCTCCGATACCTTTCATACCGAAAACCTGCGATAATTTAGACGCATTTGCTCCGTTACCGTTTATTTGAACTTTTAATGTTCCTATAATTTTTTTATTACTCATATTTATCTATTTTTCTTACTTGCGAATATTTAACTTCTATTATATTTTCTCCTCCAAAAATCATGACACTGACACTTAGAATATTAGTTTTATCATTGGTTTCTTTAACTATTCCTCTGAAGCTTGAAAAACTTCCTGATACAACTTCAACTGCATCGCCAACGTAGTATTTTATATTCTCACTAGTTACTTCGTTTTTATTGTTATGCATGATTTTGTTTATTTCTTCATCGCTAATTACATCGGCTCCACTCCTAAATCCTTTGCTTTTACAGCCAACGAAACTATATGCATTTGGAGCTTGTGAAAAGAATGATATAACTTTCTCATCACATATATTTGCATGTACATATATGTATGGTCCCATTAAACTACTTTCAGTAATCCTTTTTTTACCATTTTTTACAGTTATTTTCCTTTGAATAGGTACAATGACGTCATCTAAAACATCATCGCTAACTCCAAATCTACTTTTATTTGCTATAAGCCAGTCTCTTGTTTTTATTTCTTTTCCACCAGTGACCGTTATTGCGTACCAAGCTTTTTTATCAACAGACATGATTTCTAATTATATAAGTAGTCAAGGAAGTATTTTATTGTAAAATCCATAAAGAATGTCAGAGCACACAATGATAAGACAAATAATACAACTACAATGCAATAAAGCTGTAAATCATATATATTAGGCCAATACATTGTTACTATTTCATGATAACATCTTGACAAAAACTTGCCAGCTCTGGTAAAAATGTTCATAATACTATATTTATTGGATAAAAAAGATTTCACAAAAAAATATTTTTCACTTCTAAATATTGTCAGGAATAGATTTATTCTGTTCTGTCCAGTTCTTTATTAGAATTTTATGTGACAATACGAACTTGTTATTATCTTGTATTTCTATCACTTTTACTGTTATTATATTCCCAATGAATAATATTTTTGTTAGATCATCAATTTTACACCAATCTACGTCTTCTTTTTTTAAAATACCTGTTTTTGATCCACTCATGAACTCAACTAGAGCAAAATTTGGTTGAACTTTTTTTACAATACCTTCATATGTTTCATCTTTACTTGGTAATTTTATTAGTAACATTATGTCACTAACGCAGTCTTCAGTGTTCTCTTTTGATTTTCCGATAATATTTAAGGTTTTCTTATTAATTGTAATGCAGCAATTGTGTTTCTTTTGAATATTTAAGACATTACCCCAATTATTATTTATCATATAATTAATTTGTGGCTTTTCAATATCTATTGAGGTACAATGTGGTGCAAAACTCTTTGGAGTTGGCCTATGGCTTAAGATCGCACTATTCATTTTCTCAATAATTTTGAATAGACCTCCTAAGGCCTGTGATATAGCATTAGTTAGTATATCACTATTTAGACCTACAAATTTGACATCTAATTGTATACCGTATATTTTATCTGATGTTCCAATGACTTTTAAATCCATATCACCTAATTCATCTTCATCGGCCGATATGTCGGATAGTATAATATATTCATCTTTGTGTTTATTATAAAACAACCCCATTGCTATACCTGCTATATTTTTGTTTATATTTATTCCTGCATCTTTTAAGGCCATACAGCTACCACATACTGTAGCCATAGACGAAGACCCATCTGAGCTTAATATCTCTGAGACTATTCTTATTGTAAATAAATTATCATCTGGAATAATATATTTTAATGCGCTTAAGGCTAAATTACCATGCCCTATCTCTCTTCTACTTATACTTTTAGAATATGATATTTCGCCAACGCAGAATCCAGGGAAATTGTAATTTAGTATCAACTTATTATAACCTGAAGCGTAAGCTTCATCTACTGGCTGTTCGTCTTTCCTGTCACCTAATGTGACTGTAACAAGTGCTTGCGTGTTTCCTCTAGTGAATAATGCAGAACCGTGTACTGATGGTAGATAGTCTACTTTACAATCAATTTCTCTTATATCATCAAATCTTCTACCGTCTATTCTTGCTCTGTCATTGAATAATAACATGTTTAATGATTCTTTTCTATATTTCTTTAATAAACTTTTGCTAATTCCTTCTGAGTTGATAGTTACTGTATTTCCAATTAGTTTTTCATTTGTGGATTTTGAATTTAATTTACTTTTTAGATTATTATAAAATCCGTTTATGTAATCTTTACTTAGTATTTCTTGATTTGTTTTGTGATTATTACAATCTAAAGTGTCATTATGACTAATATTTAATATTTCTAGCTGTAGTTTGCATTGATTTTTTATTTCCTCAAGGCCTAGATTTATGCCCTCTAAAAGTTTGTATTTGTCTATCCCATTTGCCGATCCTTCACACATTAACATATATTTTTCTGTCCCTCCGACTACTAAATTAGCACTGGAATCAGCTATTAAGTCTTTTTGTGGATTTATTACCCATTTATCGCCTATTAGATATAAAAAAACTTCAGAAACAGGACCGCAGTAAAAGCCAGAGCAGGAATTCATTAGACACAAAGATGTACCAAAACAAGCTAAATATTTTGGATCATATTTGTTATCATGTGATAGTACAGATACAATTATTTGGGATTCTTTTCTGTAATCTTCTGAAAAGCAAGGTCTAATACACCTATCGATCAGTCTTGAAACAAGAACCTCGTGGTCATTAAGCTTAGACTCGCTTTTGCAATTGTACGGTATTCTACCTGCTGAATAAAACTTTTCACGATATTCTACATTTAATGGGAGGAACTCTGCATCTAATCCATCCTGTTTATTATAAACAAATGTTATAAGTAGAACATTGTCCTGAAATCTTAATTCGATTGAGGAATCACACTTATTAGCTAATAACCCTTTTCTGACAAGTAAGTTTATATTTTCAGCTATTTTTACCTCCTTTTCGAGAATGTGACTCATTTTTTACCTAACATTTTGCTGAAAATATCATATCTTTCTGGTGCTGAAGATTTTAAATACTTTACCATTCTCTTCTTTTTATTTATTAGCTTTCGTAGGCATAAATCAGCACTGTAATCATGCTTATTTTTAGAAAAGTGTTCAGACAGTTTACTTATTCTCTCTGAAAAACGAAGTATCTGATATTCAGCACAACCTGGATTTTTTTTATCTAGCATTTCACTGGCCTTTTTATAACTTATCTCTGACATATTATGTTACTTTCTTAAAAACCAAGGTAACTTAACCCTGTTTATAATATCTGTTAATTTATTAGACGCTTCAATCAATCTGTCTGTAAAATTATTATCCTTTAATTTTTGAATTTCACTATCTACGTTTTTAGAAATGTTTGATAACGAAGTTGATATTGTTCCAAGATTAGTTATAATATTTTCAAGTTTTGATAAAACATCTGTTGTTTTTAAAGATTTGTCGACTACTTTAACTTCGCTATTACTCCTTAATATATCTCCGTCATTGAGATTTATGTCGAGTCTTTTATAGAGTGAATCAATTCCGCTTATAATTATTTCGCTATTTTCATTTAGTCTTAATTTAGTTCTCAATGAAATTGTTACCTTTGAAATTAATGTCTCGTCTGAAAATCTTACATCAGAGACATATCCTACATTCACTCCATTTAAAAACACGTACGATTCTTTTTCAATCTTACTTGCGTCTCTTATGTAAAAATAATAATAATTTCTGCTACTTAGGATACCAATATTACACAAGTACATATATCCAACTACAGAGATAAACAATGACACTGATATGAACATCAATACCTTTAGTATCTTCATAGCTTCTAGTTTAATAAAAAATTTTTATAAATTTCAAAACAGATGTTATATTAGGTGGATATCAGTGTTTTTTTGATATTTAGGAAGTTTTTTAAATATTTAAGGAATTATAAAGATCTTTATTCTAACTAGAATTTAACTGTGATTGATAAAATAGAAAAAATATTAGAGAGATATAATAGTTTAAAGGTGGAATTAGATGAATTATGTCAGTCGTCTGATTATAATAAGATATCTAAGATAAATAAGGAATTAAAAGCATTAACACCTATAGTGAATTTATATGATAAAAGGTGTAGGTTGTTAAAGGAGATAAATGAAAACTCGTTACTTTTGAATTCGGAAAGTGATGTTGAAATGAGAGAATATATAACTGCACAGAATAATGCATTGTCAAAAGAGTTGCAAGATGTAGAAAATGATATTAATATTGAATTAGCCCCTAAAGATCAAGATGACGAAAGGAATATAATATTAGAAATACACGCTGGAACTGGTGGGGATGAGGCTGGAATATTTGTTGGCGATTTATTCAGAATGTATTCAAAATATATAGAGGTAAAAGGTTGGTCATTGAGTGTTATAAGTTCAGTAGAATCAACATCTGGTGGTTATAAAGAAATAATATGTAATGTTGAGGGTAATGGGGTTTATAGTATTTTAAAATACGAGTCTGGTGTACATAGAGTTCAAAGAATTCCAAAAACTGAATCTAAAGGTAGAGTACATACATCAGCAGTTAGTGTTATAGTAATGCCAGAAGCAGAGGATATTGATGTTGATATAGATATGAATGATGTTAGGAAGGATACATTCTGTTCTACTGGCGCTGGTGGACAATCTGTAAATACAACTTACTCTGCAGTTAGGTTAACACATATGCCTACTGGACTTGTTGTTACATGCCAGGATGAAAGGTCGCAGATAAAAAACTTTGAAAAGGCAATGAAGGTACTTAAGGCCAGGTTATATAAAATCAATTCTGAAAAGCAACAACAAGAAATAGACAGTCTAAAAAAGTCAATTGTAAAACATGGAGACAGGTCTGATAAAATTAGGACGTATAATTATCCTCAAAATAGGATTACAGATCACAGAATTAATTTCACTAGATACAATTTAGATAGAGTTCTAGAGGGAGACCTTGATGAATTGATAACAGCTTTAAAAGTGGCCTATAATGCAGAAAAGCTTTCAGGAAATTAGATTATTGGTCTGATTAGAGTTAAATAGAGTTTTTGTACAATTCTTTTATTGATAGTTTTTATTAGTTTTTAAAATGCAATAGTAAGGTTGTATTTACTTATATCATTGTCAGGAAGTGGTTTATTAAATTCCTCTGCAGCTTTTTTTTGGTCCTCGAGACGTGTAAAAGCATCAAATTGTTGTGAATAAAATATTCCATTACAATACAATGGGTCAGTTAAATAAGGAGCGTCTCTCATAAGTAAATTAAAAGGATCAGATGCGTCAGTATGTATGCAATATATTATTCCATTATTTAAATTAATATAAGCCCTATATTCACCTACTTCATCTTTAGTACGTACGTGTAGGTACTCGGTAGGATCAGCACGAAGTTCCTCATTTAATGTGTTAAGTGACTTTACTAATTGTTCCAAAGTACATTCCTTGTTAGTAAAGTTATAAGTTTGTCTCTTGGTATTATTATGAATCTGTATTGTTATCTTAAGACTACCAATTAGATCATTGTCACTGTCTTCTTTAATCTTATTGGTCTCATCATTTTTAATTAAACCAGCAAATCTGCCATTTGTAAAAGCAATACACCATCCATTATGAGGCATATCTTGAGTTATATTAAATTTTATTTTTGTATCTATACCAACTCGTTTACCATCTCTTGTATTTAAATAGTCGAGTATTTTTCTCTTTACTAGAATATTTCTTTTTTTCTCATCCTCTTTTTTTTTCTTATCCTCTGGGGTCTCTATTACTGGTATTTCTTCTGGTTTATCTCCTTCGGCTGGTATATATCCTGGTTTCACCCCTGTATCTGGTTTACCTGGTTTACCTGGTTTACCTGCATCTTGGCTACTCGGTTTGCCTTTTGAATTAGACTTATTACAACTTTCACTGCCTTTACCCATACCACAACATCCACAACATCCAGAATAAATAAAATGAATAGAGGTTAATATTACAAATATCGATATTAATTTTGTTCTAATTATATACTTCATAAATAGAATGTTATTTTAAGTATAAAAAAATAACTTATGTAGACTGCTATTTTTAGAAAATTCAATTCATCACTTTCGCAATATATTAATCTTTAATCACCTATGTGATTAAATTACTATTGCTAGAATACCTCTTTATTAGACTCCAAGTCTAATATCAGCAGAATCAAAATCATCAGCTGAATATACTGTGGCATCAAACAACTCTATAAGTTTTTTTTCGTAATTATCGTCAGGACTAAGCTTAACAAGTTTATCATTTTCTAAATTGTAATATTCTCCAGTATGAATTTTGTAATATGGCGGGTCACATATATCATCTTTTTTATCTAGGGTTGAGCAATTGCTTACAGCTCTAACTATATAGTCTCCTCTGACATTATAAACCACACCAGTAGATAGGCTAATATAACTCGCCTTAATTTTATCATTCTTATCATTTATTTCTAAAGTTTCAGAAGTAAAATTATTGCCAAACACACTAGAATTAGTTAAAGCCTCTATAAAACTTTTTAAGTTAAAAAGATATTGATAGTTTCCCTTGTTTGATTTGGTAATTGTCAAATCATATCCTTCACGATTTATAGTGATCTTTCTGATAATAATGTTATTAAATGCATTATCAGTGATATATGTATTTATATTCTCTATGTTACTAGTAATAAAACTAACTTCTGTACGCCCATAGTTTAGTGTAAGTTCTCCGTTATCATATTTACACACCCAACGGCCATTTATTGTAGCTGGTCTTTTCTCTCTTTTATTCAACACATTCTCCAAATTTAATTTTATGCTTTCAATCTTTTTCTTATCTTCTTCTATTTCTTTCCTCAGTGCTTCTCCTTCTTCCTCTTCTTTTAACTTATCGGTTGTTTTATTTATCTCAATTCTAGTATATCCATCACTATCTTTATTATTCTTAAGAATTTCTGGATTCCCACCTTTGTGACCTTTGCTACTAATTTTACCAGTATTTTCCTTTATTTTTTCGGATAAATTTATGATCTTTTTAATATCCTTGCTAGGTTCAATAATTAACTTTCCTTTATCTTCTGTAGGTTTAATATTTGACTTTCTTTTATCTCCTACTGGATTACTATTCTTTTTAGGGCCTGTTTTTCTTTTTTCCCCCCCCCATATTATTTTTATCTTTTTTACAATTATTACAGCAGCCAGCCCTACCATCACTTTCTCCATCCTTTTTACAACAACCAGCAGGATAAATAAAATTAATAGTGGTTAATATTAATAATATGGATATTAATTTATTCTCTAATGTATTTTTCATATGTCGTCTATAATTCTATAATAATTATTTTCTACAAAAAATTTACATTAGAATTTTTTTTATATTGGTTATTTTGTCATCAGCGTAATGTGTAGCTTTATTGAGTTAAAGACTCTAGAAACTAATAGTAGATCATGAATATGAATTTGTGCATATCTACTTAAAAACCGAGAAAAAGAAAGAAAACTTTTCTTTTTTCCTGTAGGATTAGTATTAGTATTAAGGCTGTTGTTATTATTGTTATTATTGTTATTATTGTTATTATTGTTATTATTGTTATTATTGTTATTAT
>CAMNOX010000010.1 GCA_946547305.1 uncultured Cytophagales bacterium
ATAAAATAAAATAAAATAAAATAAAATAAAATAAAATAAAATAAAATAAGGAAAATATTCAATTAATAATGAAGTAAAAGTTTTATTTACTACAAGACAAATACTTATATGTCGGTCAGATTCCTACTATAGGTATTTTAATAGCTATAGTATCCAATATTAAATTACATGATTTTAATATTACTAATCACTATCATGAGCAAGTTATACAACAATAGATCTAGTAAATACCCTATTACTGTTATCCTTAAAATTATTCATATTCAATGTTTTTTTTGAAAGATCCTTATCAGGACCTCCAAGAGATTCATTTATTATAATTTTATTCAATCCAGATCTGCTAAACATATTATTCCTTGTCATAATCTAATTTGTTAAACCCTCTAATATCTAATTCTACAAGATTTTCACACCCAATAAACATCATATCCCCATACTAGTTACTTTACTCGTATTAAATTTACTCAGATCTAATTTAGTTAATTCTCTACATCCAGCAAGCATGTTATACATATGATCAACATTATCTGTGTTAAATTTACTCAGATCTATGGATTTTAATTTTGAACACCCGCTGAACATAAATGCCATACCAGTAACAGCAATAGTATCAAAACTATTTATATTTAATTCTTGTAAGGCCTCACAATACTCAAACATAGCGGATATATTGTTAACTTTACTTGTGTTAAAATTACTTAGATTTAATTCATTTAATGATATACATGTCTTAAACATACAAGACAAGTAACATTACTAGTATAAAAACTACTTAAATTTAAAAACTTCAATGATTCACAGGTGTCAAACATAGAATGCATATCAGTAACATTACTAGTATTGAATTTACTTAGATTTAATTCTTTTAATGATTTACAATGATAAAACATAGATTTCATATTATCAACCTTACTAGTATTAAATCTACATAGTCCTATAATTTCAGATAAATCATAGCAAAAAGAAAACATATTACACATATTAGAAATATTACTAGTGTCAAAATTTCTAAGATCTAGTTTTTTCAACCTCCAACAGTTTTCAAATATCCCACAAGCGTCATTTATATTTGCCGCTAATATCTTTAGATAATTATATCTGGTTTTACTTTTCTCCATTTCAAAATACTCTGAAAAACACTCACTAAAATCATCATTAATATTCTTCTTGCAGGTTTTACAAATAATAATATCATTTTTATTATCAAGATTTGCAATTGCAATAACATAAAATTTACCAATTTTACAAGTAACTTTTACATTATCATCAATGTTATACTGACTTATATCATAGCATACATCAAATCCTACTTCCTTTTCACATGTTATTTTAAGATTCCTCCCCAGAACTTCTTCTTCACCATCTTCGTATTTAAAGACAACTTTATCATAAATATTACTTTCATCTCTAGTTATTACTATTTCTTTAACAACCCCACTTTTTTCCCCTCTTGACCCATCATTACTTTTATCACCACCATGACTTGAATTTCTATTATTATCATATGAGTTACTTAAATCAAATCTTTTATTATTACTGACTTCACTATCATTAATACCTAACCCGCAGCAACCCTTGCAACAGCCTCTACAACAACATCTTTCATCATTTTTAATATAACTTGTGCTATTTATATTAAAACAATATCCAGTTATCACTAATACAAATAAGAATAATTACACGCATATAATACAAATAAGACTACAAAATAATTTACATTAGACTTTAAATTTACAAAAATGCAAGTTTTTTAAGTCACGACATGTTGTAAAAAATTAAACGCGAATTACCTTTCCCCATGTCAGACTATCATCAATAGGTGATAATCCAGCCGCTCCTAAGGCCTCTTTAAGGGTATCATTAATTGGTGCTTCTTCAAATGTGACTTCTTGTAAATCATCACAATTCGTAAATATGCCATCACACACACATTTCCCGCTATTAATAGATTTTCCAAATTTAATTTTTTCAATTCTACTATTATTTAAAAAATGATTCAATGGATAACCAGCGGTACATTTATCAAACACAAATTTACTCAAATCCAATTCCTTAACGCAACATTCACTAAACATACCACCCATATTAGTAACATTACTAGTATTCCATTTAGATATATCTGGTAATGATGTTAATGATTCACATTCACTAAACATATAAGCCATATTAGTAACATTACTAGTATTAAATTTATCTCCTAATTTTAATTCTTGTAACGATGTACAATCATAAAACATATAACTCATATCAGTAACATTACTAGTATCTATATTAATATTACACACAGTTATGTCTTTACAGCCCATGAACATACTTCCCATACTAGTTATACCGTTAGACGATAAAAGTGATACACCTTTAAGTTCACATTGTCTGAATAAATTGTCCATACCACTACCGTATACTATCACAATATATTTAGTTGATTCATCACCTTTTAAACTCACAATTGCAATTAAATATTGTTTCTCTTTTATCTCATTATCTACTGTAACTTTAGCGTTCATAATCATATCATTAGATTCAAATTTATATACTCTGCTAGAAAGGACATGTGTAAGAAACACTAATTCTTCGCACACATCCTCTGAAGTTATTTCTTCTACTTTTTTAACGTCTTTACCAACAATAATTTCAACCCTATTAGTAAAAATTTTAACATCAACCACATTATTATCACCTTTACTTTCATCACCATCCCCTCTATTAGGAGGATTTAAATTTCCGACATTCTTAAAGCTCGGCACCCCTTTTAAATCACTTTTGCCTATATGGTTTTTCTTTTTCTTATTTGGTTTACTTTTTTTAGATTCTTTACCTTTGCTACCAACACCACCTCCACCATAACCATTATTATTCCTTTTACAACTATTACAACAACTACAACAACCCGCACTACTTATATCAAAACAATATCCAATTAGCACTATTATCAATAAACGCAACCTCATATAAAATAAAATAAAATAAAATAAAATAAAATAAAATAAAATAAAATAAAATAAAATAATATAATATAAAATAAAATAAAATAAAATAAAATAAAATAAAATAAGGAAATTATTTAATTAATACTGAAAATAAAAACCCTAATCACCCAAATACAATTAATCAAACTACAACAAATACTTTTCAGATCTTCTTCTAAATCATGATTTTTTAGGCGAAAACATCTTACTATCACTACTAACAAAACCATAGATAGATAATGAATGCTTAAACTCCTCATTTTTTACAACTTCAGGAAAAACTATTTTCTTAAGATTATTACATTCAGAAAAAATCCCATCATTATCACTAAAACCACCTAGAATTTTACCAAATAATATTTCTTCTACTGATGATTCCTTAAAAAGGCAGTTTAAATTTGCTTTATCACAAAATCTAAAACCACTCAAATTCAATTTCTTTACACCACAGCCCATAAACATTTTTTCCACATTTGAACACATAGGCGTAAAATTACTTAGATCTAATGTTTTTAACTCTGAACATTCACTAAACATATAACTCATATCAGTAACATTACTAGTATCCCATCTAGATATACCAGGAAATGATTCTAATTCAAAACATCCCTTAAACATATTACTCATATTAGTAACTTTACTAGTATTCCACATAGATATATCTGGTAATGATGATAATGATTCACATTCACTAAACATATAACTCATATCAGTAACCTTACTAGTATTCCATTTAAATATATCTGGTAATGATACTAATGCTTTACACTTTTCAAACATATGACTCATATCTTTAACAATACTAGTATCCCATCTAGATATATCTGGTAATGATGATAATGATTCACATTCACTAAACATATAACTCATATTCTCAACATTACTAGTATTCCATTTAAATATCTCATCTGGTAATTTCGTTAATGATTCACATTTATAAAACATTTCACTCATATTAGTAATATTAACAGTACTCCATTTAGATATATCTGGTAATGATGTTAATGAGGTACATCCACCAAACATATAACTCATATTAGTAACATTACTAGTATTCCATTTAGATATATCTGGTAATGATTTTAATGATTCACAACCAGTAAACATATAACTCATATTAGTAACACTAATAGTATTCCATTTAAATATATCTGGTAATGATACTAATGCTTTACACTTTTCAAACATATGACTCATATCTTTAACATTACTAGTATTCCATTTAGATATATCTGGTAATGATTTTAATAATGAACATTTAGCAAACATATAACTCATATCTGTAACTTTACTAGTATCCCATTTAGATATATCTGGTAATGACGATAATGATTCACATTCACTAAACATATAACTCATATTCTCAACATTACTAGTATTCCATTTAGATATATCTGGTAATTCTTCTAAGCTCTTACATTCTTTAAACATACCACTCATATCATTAACATTAATAGTATTAAGTTCATCTAAACATACAAAATTAAATAATCCTGTACATTGAGAAAACATACATGACATATTAACGACTTTACTAGTATCAAGCTTACTAATGTTTAAATACCCAAGTTTACTACATTCTGCAAACATCAATTCTGTAGACAATATACCATATGACGACAATACCAAAATCCCAGAATACTCACCACCTTTAAAAAATTCTTTGAAATTCCCATCTTTATACGACGCACATATAATAAACCCACCATTGTACGTAGTATTCACAAATGCAACCATATATGAATTGTTCTTAATAGAATTATCTAAAGTAATCTCTACATTTTCACTAATATCTCCGTATGATATCCCAGTTTTATAACGTACATAAAAATCTCCTCCTTCATAGTCTGAGTTTTTATCAGGTTTATCTAAAATCACATCATATCCTTTTTTATCTCTGAGAGTAATATTTTTTCTAGTTATTATTATCTCTTTGATGATATCTTCTCTTTCTACTACTGGTTCAGCCTTTTTAAAATCCTTAGTAAAAGGATTAGGTTTACCATCTTTAGACACTTTTCTATCTCCAGATTTATTACCTTTAATATCACCTTCTAAGCCACCTTTACCCCTCTTATTAGGATTTGGGACATTCTTACCTTTACTAGGATTTGAATTACCACCTCCAGGAGAATTATTACCACCACCATTACTACTTCCACAACTCTTACAACAGCACCCAGCATCATTATTTTTACAACACCCTCCTGCACTATTTATATTAAAGCAAAATCCAATTAGCACTATTATCAATAAACACAACCTCATATAAAATAAAATAAAATAAAATAAGGAAAACTTTTTAATTTGACTGAAAAACTAATCTAGCAGAGCGACAATTAAATACATGCTATTACTAAGACTTAAATTTTTCTGGAATCATCGATTCATCTAATGATGTACACCCTCTAAACATATAACTCATATTAGTAACCTTACTAGTATTCCACATAGATATATCTGGTAACGATTTTAATGATTCACATTCGACGAACATATAACTCATATCAGTAACATTACTAATATTCCATTTAGATATATCTGGTAATGATGTTAA
>CAMNOX010000011.1 GCA_946547305.1 uncultured Cytophagales bacterium
ATTTTATTTTATTTTATTTTATTTTATTTTATTTTATTTTATTAATATGAAGTTGATTATATTTGTATTAACGCTAATTGGATATTGTTTCAATATAAATAGTGGGTGTTGTTGTAAGAAAAAAAATACTAGTAAAGGTTCTGGTGGTCTAAATCCAAATCCTAAGAAGAAAAGTAAAGGTCCTGGTGGTCTAGATCCAAATCCTAAAAAAAGTAAGGGTTCTGATATTAATAAGACTACAAATAAATGTGTAGGTCCTAATAACATTGAAGATGAGAATGAAAAAATCCATGAAATTAAAATTTTTAATGATAAGGTTGAAATTGTTAGTGATAAAAGCATAAATCTAGAAAAAACTTCTGAAGACGAAAAAAAGAAGTTTGTAAATGAGAATTTTGTAGACCTTACTAAATCCTACAAAATACGCGGTATGTATGTATGTGATGAAACTAATGTTATTGTAGATGACGAGGTGAGAGCAACGCCGTATTTTGTTGCAATTATTACATTAGTAGATGATGATCGTTATGTTGTATTTGTAAATGGAAATGATGGTAATTTTTCCGGATTATTTTCAGGTATTGCGCTTTCTAATATAACAATTCTATCGTCTGAAAAAGTGCATACGATGTCTAAGATGTTCAAAGACTGTAATAAGTTGCAGATGATATATATTATTAGTTTAAAAACTGATGAAGTTAAAGATATGAGTGAGATGTTTTGTAACTGTAATTCATTAAAATCTCTAGATCTACGTAGTTTTGATACAGAAGATGTTACTGATATGGAGGCTATGTTCTATGGATGTTCATCACTAAAATCTCTAGATCTAAGTAGTTTTAATACAAGAAATGTTAATAATATGGTTGCTATGTTTTACGGATGTAAATTATTGGAAAAATTAGTTTTAGGAGGTAGTTTTGTTACAGGCAGTGTCTATAATATGGTTAGTATGTTTGAAGAATGTGGTATTAAAAATTTGGATTTAAGTAGATTTTATTTTGATAATTGTGATGAACAAGCACTAGGAAATTTCGTTTATAAAAGTAATATTTCTAAAATTATATTCGATGAAGAACCAACTAATGAATACTTAATAAAGGAGTTAAAAAGTTGTAATTTTAAAGCCAATGATGATGGTAGGACATGGACAGTGGAGGCTGCGGCTTAATTAAAACTATGTTTTTTAATACGTATTCTTATATGCATATGGGTATTTTCCATAAATTTTTATCATTTTATATTAACTTATTTTATATGAGGTTGTGTTTATTGATAATAGTGCTAATTGGATTTTGCTTTGATATAAATAGTGGTTGTTGTGGTAAAGGCAATAATGATAATAGTAAAGGCTGTTGTAAGTGTTGTGGGGCAGGTGATGATTTAGGTCCTGGTAATGGTAATAAATTTGATGCTGAGATAAAGGTTGGGCCTGATAGTGTTACAATTAAACCTGTTGGAGGTAAAAATATTGTGTTAGATGGGAATCATACTGTAAATAAAAAAGGGGTGGTAGCTAAACCTTATACTTATAAAGGAGAATGTAAAATATATAAATTTGACTATAGTAAGTTGATTATGAACGCTAAAGTTACAGTAGATAATGAGATAAAAGAGAAACCATATTTAATTGCAATTGTGAGTTTGAAGGAAAAAGATTCAACTAAGTATCTTATAATAGCATACAATGAAAATGGGAATATGAGTGCCCTATTTGCTGATGGTGTTGTTGATGTGTTGATTTTATCGTCTGCCGGTATAACTAATATGGCAGATATGTTCAGTCTATGTAAATACCTAACTACGTGTAATATTAATATAGATACTAGTAAGGTTACTGATATGAGTAATATGTTTTATGGGTGTTCATCATTATCATCATTACCAGATATATCTAAGTGGGATACAGGTAATGTTGTGAATATGGGTAGTATGTTTGAGGGATGTTTATCATTAACATCATTACCAGATATATCTAAATGGAATACTAGTAATGTCACTAATATGGGAGATATGTTTAATGGTTGTTTATCGTTATCATCATTACCAGATATATCCAAATGGAATACTGATAAGCTTACTAATATGGATAATATGTTTAAAGGATGTAAGGCATTAGAAGAAATTCCAGACAAATTTAAGTCTGCTCATTAGTTTAGCTGTGGTTTTTGATTGATTAGTTTTTCAGTCAAATTAAAAAGTTTTCCTTATTTTATTTTATTTTATAAATATGAAGTTGGTTTTATTGGTATTAACTATAAGTGGATATTGCTTTGATATAAACAGTGGTTGTTGTTGTAAAAATAATGATGCTGGGTGCTGTAAGAGTTGTAGAAGTAGTAATGGTGGTGGTAATAATTCTGCTGGAGGTGGTAATTCAAATCCTAGTAAAGGTAAGAAGGTCCTAAATCCTAATAAGAGGGGTAAAGGTGGCTTAGGAGGTGATATTAAAGATAATAAATCTGAAGGTAGAAAAGTGTCTAAAGATGATAAGTCTAGTCATTTTGCTAAGGATGATGAAAAGGTTGAACCAGAAGTGGAAAGAGAAGATATCATCAATAAGGTAATAATAACTAAGGAAACTATTATTTTCAAACGTAAAAATAATAAAGATGAAGTTATTCTATCTAAACCTATAGAAGAAAAAAATAATGGTAAGGTTTTGGTCCTGCGTTATGTCTCTAAGATAAGATTTGTTGACATTAGTAAAAACGTAGAGATTATTTTAGATGATTCTATTAAGAATACTCCATATATAGCTGCATTTGTGTATGTGAATGTTGGTAGTCCTGATACTCGTGGAAATTTTTTTATATATGCGTCGGAACAGGATGGGAATTTCAAAGAGTTGTTTGCTGGTGATGGTGTGTATTATTCAATGGAAATATTATCGTCACGTGGTATAAAGTCTACAGAATATATGTTTTCAAAATGTATGTTATATAGTTTAGACCTTGGGAATTTTGATACTATTAATGTTACTAATATGAAATGTATGTTTGATGAATGTAAGACACTACAAAAGATTAAAGGGTTAGATAAATTTAACACCAGTAAAGTTACTGATATGAGTTATATGTTTAATGAATGTGAAAAATTAGAATCATTACCAGATATATCTAAATGGAATACTAATAAGGTTACTGATATGAGTTGTATGTTTGAAGGATGTGAATCATTAAAATCATTA